>NZ_JBHGBU010000003.1:0-150944 GCF_042920125.1 Rahnella sp. R3(2024) | reverse complement strand
ATTGAGGCAAACCGTTTTCTTTACAGCTCACCCGATACGTTAATCATAAAAAAACTGCCTCAAAAAGATGTGAATCTCATTGAATACCGTCGTGATGAATATTCGTACAGGAATTATTTCACAGAGGGTAAAATCGTTTTTGGTCAGATAATTATCTCATTAAACGATAAGCCCATCTGGTGTATGCAATTCAACGGCGGGGCAACGCTCTCTGCGTTAGATGAAAGGACAATGCGAAATTTACGCTTTATTGCTCGCAAAAACCGGGGGCTTGCCGATGACATCTACCCTATCAGGGGACCAAGGGAAAGTATTTACGCTGATTTGCATTACTTTAATGACATATTTGGCTGCCTTGATAACTTTCAGGGTCAGGAGATCATCCAGCTCCAGGGGGAAACCTGTTTCAAAATGAAATTTTGTGGCGGTTCATTGTGCTAGACATACCCCTCGTTCAAAAATAATAGACACAAAGAATAATAAAGACGAACAAGTAAAGCATTACATGGTTGATTTATTTTGATGTAACTCGCTGATTTTAATATTATTTGGTCTTATTATTCTATTCAGCTCCCTATGTCTTCTGCGGGGAGGTAATCACAGAACACTCAGTTTTTAAACAATCCATTTCCTGATTTTCACGCCATGCTGGACAAACGATGATTTAGCCGCTAACCTATCTACTAGTAGGTTGTTTGATTGTTATTTATTTCACTGTTTCCTCAGGAAACCTCAGGAGTCACCATGTCCCAAACAGTAAAACCTTCTGCCGCAGCTGATGCGATCCACAATACTCGTGAAGCAGTACGTGTCCAGCCGGGCCTGGGTAATCTGACTTTCCAAATGAAAGCCCGTTCTAATGGCGGTTTAACCGTGCGTACTGAGACCGGCGCAACGATTCAGGACGGCGTTATCGATAACAGCCGCGTAGGGAAATTCTCCAATATCGGTGATGAACCTGCAGGTTTACTGGGTACCGATACCGGCATGAGCCCGACGGAATATATTATGCAGGCACTGGCTGGCTGTTATACCGCAACGCTCACTATGATGGCGGCTGAAAAAGGGATAGAGCTTGACGGTATCGAACTGGATATGAATTTCGACATCAACCTTAACGGCTTCCTCGGTCTTGATAGCAACGTGCGTAAAGGTGCGAAATCCATTCGCGTGGATGTGCATCTGGAAAGTAAATCTGCCAGCCGCGAAGAATTAGAAGCACTGGTTAGCGAAATGAAAAAGAACTCACCGATCCACGACACGCTCGCTAATCCGGTCGATATGATCACCCGCCTGGCCTGATGCCCGTTGCCGGTTAATCTTTTAAAAAGATAATGCTGCCTTATTTTAAGGCAGCCTGTCTTTTCATAAGGTGTAATGCGTGACAGGCATGAAAGTCATGCCGCCGAGCACGGAGACGCCCCCGCTCTTTCCGGAACCATAAATCTCTTTTACGCTCAGGCTGGGAATAGAACTTGCCTCACTAAAAGGGCAGGAATAAAATCTATCTACTAGTAGATTATATGAGGTTTTTATGACAACCATGACGCGGGAACGCCTTCTCAACGAGGCGGAAAACTTGATGCGGGCAAAAGGCTACTCGGCATTCAGCTATGCCGACCTGTCGAAAATTGTCGGTATTACAAAAGCCAGTATTCACCATCATTTTCCGACAAAGGATATTTTAGGTGAACAGGTCGTAGTACAGGCATTCTCCGACACGCAGAGACAGTTTGAGCAAATTGAAGCCACTGAGAAATTAGCAGAAAAGAGGATCGCGGCTTACGTCGGTCTTTTTTTACAAAGCTACAGGGCTTCCCTATTGCCGCTGTGCTGCGCGCTTTCTGCCGATACGGCCAATTTGCCACCAAATGTTACCGAACAGACGTCACGCTACTTCGATATGCAAATCGCCTGGCTCACGAAAATCGTTCAGGGCGGGGTCGACGCAGGCGAATTTTTCCCCCACACCGCCCCCTCAGACATGGCACTGATCATCATCAATCTGTGTGAAGGTGCCAGCGTTGTTGCCCGTGCAACGGCCAGACCCGAAGTATTCTGCAACAACATTAAGTACATAAATTTGCTCCTTAATCCTCTTTCTTCCGGAGAATAAAATCATGTTAGACTGGAATAATTACCGCACAGATTTAATGCAGCGCCTAGGTGAACTCGGTAAGCTGACCCCGGACACCATGAAAGGCGTGGTTGCTCTGGGAAATGCAGGCAATAAAACTGACCTTCTGGGTGCTAAAGTTCGCGAGCTTATCGCACTGGCATGTGCAGTCACCACACGCTGCGACGGCTGCATTGCCTTCCACGCAGACGCCGCTGTAAAAGCCGGCGCAACGGACGCGGAAATAGCTGAAGCACTTGGCGTGGCGATCAACCTCAACGCGGGTGCGGCTGTGATTTATTCAGCACGTACTCTCGATGCAGTGAGCCAGGCTCGCAGCTAAACATGAGTGTAATAAAGGGCATTACTGCCCTTTTTTTATTTCTGCAATCGCCTGAACGTATACCGCAGAAGGTTTCACGCCGGGGATGCGTTTTACCAATTGCCCCTCATGAAATATCAGCACCGACGGCAGTCCCCATATTTCGTATTTAGTCGTCAGAACAGGTGCCTGATCAACATTAACCTTCCCTATCTGGATATCATCCTCGAGTCGTTCTACAAACTTGCTGAACATTTCTTCACTCGCCCGACAGGGCGGACACCAGGGCGCAGAAAAACGCACCACGGATATCCCCTCGTACCCTTCTATATCCCGGAAATTGTCTTCGTTATAAGACGTTAACTTACGCATATCGATGACCTCATTAATTGGACGGGCGTTTAAACAGGTGCCTGTTGCGTTAAACAACGAAATATCTTGCTTCACTCATTGACCTACCTACTAGATGGTTGGTATAGTGACACCTATCCGATGTTTACGCAACTTCCATGCGATGACGTTCGCTCTGTGAATCTGCCTGACGTTGTCATTCCCCCCGGGGTAAACCCTTTTTGTCTTTGTGAGGTACACGATGAGTAAGCTGTTCACTCCCTACAATCTGTCTGGCATGTCGTTAAAAAATCGCGTGGTCATGGCACCAATGACCCGTACCCGCACGATGAATGACGTGCCGGACGAGGTCGTGGCGTTGTATTACGCACAGCGCGCTTCTGCCGGTCTGCTCATCACGGAAGGTATGCCCGTTTCAGAAGAAGGACGCGGCTATCTCTATACGCCGGGAATTTACAACGACGCACATGTTCACGGCTGGCGTAAGGTCACGGAGGCCGTTCACGCTAAAGGTGGACGCATTTTCGCCCAACTGTGGCATGTTGGCAGGATGTCTCACGTCTCCTTGCAAGCGGGTCATATTGCACCGGTGTCAGCAGGCACGGTTCAGGCTGTCAACACGACCGTGTTTGCACTGACCGAATCCGGTGAGCCGGGCCCGGTAGTGCCAAGCCAGCCGCGCGCGCTGGAAACCCATGAAGTGAAACGTATCACCGCCGACTTTGTGCATTCCGCCCGTCTGGCGATGGAAGCCGGCTTCGACGGCGTGGAAATCATGGCGGCTAACGGATTCATCTTTGACCAGTTCCTCAGCAGCGAACTAAACACCCGTACTGATGAATACGGTGGTTCCGTCGAAAATCGTCAGCGCTTCCTGCTGGAAACTATTGACGCCGTTGCGGCTGCAGTTGGTAACAGCCACGTTGCCGTGCGCCTGTCTCCGTTCGGCCGTATTTATGACCTCGCGCCGTATGAAGGTGAAGAGCAAACCTGGGCAACCATCACAGACGCTCTCGGCCAGCGCGAACTGGCCTACGTGCACCTTTACTATCAGCCGGTGTACACCAAAGCACCGTTACCGGAAGGATTCCGCCGCCGTTTCCGCAACACCTTCAAAGGCACCATCATTGCTGCAGGGGGGTTCACCCGCGACATCGCCGATCAGGCGCTTGAGGCTGACGAGCTGGATTTAGTGGCGTTTGGTGTGCCTTACATTGCCAATCCAGATCTGGTCGAAAGAATGCAAAACGGCTGGCCACTGGCTGAAAGTGACCGTACCACCTACTACGGCGTCAGCGGTTCGCCGGAAAAAGGCTATACCGATTATCCGGTCTGGCAGGCTCAATAAATATGACGCGGGCACAGCTCTCCGTTCAGTGAGAGTGCGTGCCCCACGGTCTATGAGGAATTTATTATGCAAACCTTAAAACCTACCCTCACCATTGATATCTGGTCAGATTTAGTCTGCCCGTGGTGCTGGATCGCTAAAAAAAGATTTGAACAGGGTCTGAACAGTTTTGAATTTCGCGATCAGGTAGTGATCCGTCATCACAGCTATCGACTGGCCGGCGGAACCCCAACAATGCCTTTTAAGGATGCCATCGCGAAGAAGTTAGGCAGCCAGCATTCGGCAGAACTGATGATGAATCAGGTGGGTACCGCAGGTAAATCTGAAGGCCTCATCTACAACTTCGACAGCATGATGTTTGGTGACACCGAAGATGCACACGCTATCCTGACCGCGGCGCGCAAAGCCGGCATTGCAGATGCCGTCGAAGAACGTTTTTATCGTGGCAGTATCACGGAGGGTCGCTCTCTTTTCGATCGTCAGGAGCTGGTTGCACTGGCCGTTGAAGCGGGTATGGAAAAAAATGATGCGGAAGATGCACTTGAAAATGACGCCTTGAGGGCCTCTGTTGCTGAAGATGAAGCCCACGCACGCTCAATTGGCGTCAGTGGTGTTCCCGTCTTCGTGATGAATGAAAAATACGCTATAAGCGGCGCTCAAGGCGCAGACAACTTTTTGAATGCGTTGCGTCAGGTCTGGGATGAACAGCAAACCGAGCTTTTAGTGACAGCGGGTCAGACCTGCGGAACTGAAGGGTGCAGTATCTAAACGTTCCACCGCCGGCACTGATCGTGCCGGTCACTTCTCACCTGCAAAATTACGGAGTCTGAAATGAGTGAATTTTTCAAAGGTAAAAAGCTGCTCGTCGTCGGCGGAACCAGCGGCATGGGGCTGGCCGTCGCGCGCATGGTACTCGAAGCAGGCGGCAGCGTTGTTCTGACCGGGAATAAAAAAGAGAAAGCGGATACAGTTCAGAAAGAGCTGAGCACGCTGGGTTCGGTTGCCGTTATTGCAGCAAACTTGATGACCGAAGAAGGCATGGAAACTATCCGTCAGGAAATTAATGCTCACCATCGCGACATCAGCCTGATGGTGAATGCCGCCGGAATTTTCATGCCTAAAGGCTTCACCGAGCACAACTTTGCCGATTACGACATGTATCTTTCGCTGAACCGCGCTACGTTCTTCATCACTCAGGATGTCGTGAAGAACATGCTGGCCGCGAAGTTGGAAGGATCTATCGTCAACGTTGGGTCGATTGGGGCACAGGCAGCGCTGGGTGATTCACCGTCCTCTGCCTATTCCATGGCAAAAGCGGGTCTGCATGCCCTGACGCGTAATCTGGCGATCGAATTAGCCAGCGCCGGTATTCGAGTCAACGCTGTATCCCCGGGGATTGTGCATACGCCGATATATGAAGGGTTTATGGATAAAGCCGACATTGCTGATGCGAGGAAGTCTCTGAACGACTTCCATCCGCTGGGCCGCGTCGGGACGGCTGAGGATGTTGCTAATACCATCCTGTTCCTGCTGTCTGATAAAACATCATGGGTCACCGGTGCTATCTGGGACGTCGATGCCGGCATCATGGCCGTCAGACGCTAATCACCGCACATTGGTATCAGCCGCTCCTCTCCGGGCGGCATTTTCTTTTGCTGATATTAATGTCTTTTGCCGGTCTCACTAAGATACTCTCCGCCTTAACACCCATGTTTAATAGTTCTCCGCCCCCATCGACAGCGCCCTTTCAGGCCTTCCATCGCATATGGGAAGTGTTTTTTGTTTGAAAGGCTTACGTTTATTTCCTGACAAACAAAGATGCCGCAGCCATAAAAACTATCTGCAATCCTATAATTTTCAAATACCTTTATCTTAATTAACAAACGCACCCGTAAGGGAAAGCTATGTTTAACCATATTCTGGTCGGTTCCAATGATATTCATCGTCCACAAAGCTTTTATGACGCTGTCCTGGCGTGCTCGGGGTCGGTGAACCTGGGGTCTGCTTGGAAAACGGAAAATATACTGCGTTAAGGCCGTTTCTTAAGCAGAAATGACAGGCAGCTCTGAGCGATAAGCGGACATCAGGATCGCGCCAAAAATCAGATGGCTGCCGTGCTGAAACATAAAACGAAATAGATGACGCATACTTTCCCTGTGTACTGGATCTTATCCCGTAAAGCCGGCTGCGCCGCACTTCTTTCAGATGTCATAAGACGGGCCTGAAAGCCAGGCCCGTGCGCTTCAACGCAGCATCAGCAGAGCCTGCCGACTTTCTGACAGCATCTCCGCGGTGTGGCTGCCGATAAAGAAACGGCGCAGCGGTGAATGGCCATAAGCCCCCATCACCGTCAGGTCGATGCCATTCTCATCGGCATACCGGCATAAGGCGCCGGTGACAGATTTATCCTCCAGTAGCTGGGCTTCCGTGACGATACCAGCCTCCTGCAGGATCGCCTGCGCATCATGCAACGCCGACGCTTTGCCGTTAACCATGACCAGATGACAGGTCATGCCGTTCAGAAGCGGGCTGACGGTGAGGCGCATCAGGTTTTCCCGACTCGCCTCACTGCCGTCATACGCAAATATGACCCGTGACGGCGTCGAAAAGGTTTCCGGCACGACCAGCACCGGCCGCTTCTGCAGCCGGATGACACTTTCCAGGTGGCTGCCAACCGGATTCCAGGAGCCTCTGCGGCCCAGCACCATCAGGCGGATATCGCCAAGCTCTGCCAGGATCTCATCCAGCGCGCCGTGCTTTTGCATCAGCTGGGCCTCCGGCTGCCCGGCCTGCTTCAGCAGCGCCGCACAGTCAGTCAGCACTGCCTTTCCCTGTGCCATCATCAGTCGGCTACGCTCGCCCTCGATGCGGACCAGCTCTTCAGTCAGCTGCTCCCGGCTGTCGATGCCGATGATGCCGGTCAGGTCGGACACGGCGGGAGGGTCATTTTTTTCCAGCACATGCATCAGGGCAAGCGGCACGTCCAGCTTATCGGCCGCCCAGGCCGCATACTCACAAACCGCGCGGGTTGACGGCGAGCCGTCCACGCAGGCAATAACGGTATTATTCATGTTGAATTCTCCTGTGAATCAATGGCCGCCCATAAGCTTTTCAACTTCTTCGGGTTTGTCATGAACGCCAAAGCGGTCAACGATAGTGCGGGTCGCGTCGTTCATGCCCCTGATTTCCACCTCCGTACCTTCACGGCGGAACTTGATCACGATACGGTCCAGCGCGCTGACCGACGTAATGTCCCAGAAGTGGGCGTGCGTCACGTCGATCACTACGCGCTCCAGCGCCTCGCGGAAGTCGAAATGACTGGTAAACCGGTCAGACGAGGCAAAGAAAACCTGGCCGGTCACGGTGTAGGTACGGGTATCTCCCTTCAGCTCAGAGGAGACAGCCATGAAGCGGGCGACCTTGGTGGCGAAGTTCAGCGCTGCAATCAGCACGCCGGTCAGCACGCCAAATGCCAGATTATGCGTGGCCACCACCACCACCACGGTTGCGAGCATTACCACGCTGGTTGAGAGCGGATGGGAGCGCAGGTTGCTGATGGAGCGCCAGGAGAAGGTGCCGATGGAGACCATAATCATCACCGCAACCAGGGCCGCCATCGGTATCTGTGATACCCATTGGCGCAGGAATACAACCATTAATAGCAGCACAACGCCCGCCGTGAGCGTGGAAAGACGCCCGCGTCCGCCGGATTTCACGTTAATCACCGACTGACCAATCATCGCGCAGCCCGCCATGCCGCCGATGAACGAGGTGCAGATATTGGCAATACCCTGCGCCTTGCACTCGCGGTTCTTGTCGCTCGGCGTGTCGGTCATGTCGTCCACGATGGTCGCGGTCATCATCGACTCCAGCAGCCCCACCACGGCAAGCCCGGCGGAATACGGCAGAATAATCAGCAGCGTGTCTAGGTTAAGCGGGATGTCCGGAATGAGGAATACCGGCAGGCTGTCCGGCAGCTTGCCCA
Organism: Rahnella sp. R3(2024); assembly: GCF_042920125.1. NCBI lineage: Bacteria > Pseudomonadati > Pseudomonadota > Gammaproteobacteria > Enterobacterales > Yersiniaceae > Rahnella > Rahnella sp. R3(2024). The sequence continues at coordinate 142,822 of NZ_JBHGBU010000003.1, read as the reverse complement.
TGTCACCCACGGTGCGCACGTCGAGGTGCAGCCACATGGAAATCGCGGTCAGCACCGCGATGCAGACCAGGGGGGAGGGAATGGTTTTATTCAGATACGGGAAGAGATAAATGATTCCAAGACCGGCAGCCGTGAGCGCATATACGTGCCAGGTGACGTTGGTGAGTTCCGGCAGCTGCGCCATAAATATGAGTATCGCCAGCGCATTCACGAAGCCGGTCACCACCGAACGGGACACGTAGCGCATCAGGCTGCCGAGCTTCAGATAACCGGCCGCGAGCTGGAACAGACCGGTAAGCACGGAGGCGGCGAGCAGATACTGCAGCCCGTGGTCTTTCACAAGCGTGACCATCAGCAGTGCCATCGCACCGGTGGAGGAGGAAATCATCGCCGGGCGGCCACCAAAGAAGGCCATGACGATAGGGATACAGAACGCGGAGTAGAGACCGACCTGCGGATCTACGCCAGCGATGATGGAAAAGGCGATCGCTTCCGGAATAAGCGCGAGCGCGACCACAATACCGGCAAGGACGTCACCACGGACGTTACCCAGCCAGTCCTTACGCGTCGAGGACAGCAACATAGTAGTTTCTCAGTTTTTGAATACAGTCAGCCCGTGAGGGCAAAATTTATGTACGAAAAAGCACATCCGCAGACGGGATGCTTATGAGTGCGCGACTGAGGTTACTCAGTGCGACAGAGAGGGGGGACGACTTATGGTGGCGTAATACGCATGATGGTTTTTTATAACTCCTTTACGGGGGGCTTATGCACCTTAAGGAACCAGGAAGACCGGCTGTAAAGGATTTCAGCACTGATCATGAATGCCTGCCGGGCAGATAAGAATCAGAACTTACCCCGGCAAAAGGCCTTTTTACTCTACACGAAACTTAAACGGGGTCAATGCGCGGAAGATAGCGGATGCCCGCAGAGTATGCTGTCATCGGTATAAATCAGCTCCATTTGGCTTCCTTTTGCCGGATATTTTCCCTAAGGCTGACAGAATGCATGCGGGCATTGAAGTTTAGCGCTGCTCAGACGTCCGCTTTTGGCACACAGCAGACAAACACGTGACGCTGAAGGTCTGCTGAGAGCGAAGAGCGGACATACCACCACATCATGCATTTGTGCCGAAAGTAACTTTTGCTATTTGTAGTCTCTAAGTGCCAGCCGGAGATGATGAGCGATAAAGTCGGCTTTAAGAGTACTATAGAGAGGAATATTATCCTCACTTGCCAGTGCTGCAGCATGCTTTATCTCAGCATACTCATCAGCTTCTTTCTTGTTTTTTCTCAAATAATCGCGGAACGCCAGATGTTTTACTATTTGAGGATTGCCTACACCAAAAGCATGAACGTGATGACTACGGTGCTCTTCTCCTTTAGTGAAATATCTTCGATTTGAAATTCCATTTTCACCACGAACGTAGTATCCGGCACGCTCCATTGCAAAGTTTAATTTATCCAGCTCATCCAGATCATATACCTCCAGCAATATATCTATGATTGGTTTTGCTGATAGCCCCGGTATAGACGTACTGCCAATATGATGAACCTGTGAAATTACCTTCCCCAGCGTGTTCTGTAATAAGCCCCTTTCAGCCTCATATCGGGTATGCCATTGCTCTTCATACTCCACAACAATGATCCTACGCATTTTTTACTCCGGTTAACTTCTTTGAGGTTTTACTAAACCATCATTTATGTTGATAGCATGATTTGATGTCCGCTTCTGGCACAGAGCGGCTGTTAAATCACGTTCGATCTTATGCCAAGGTTCCTCGGGTGAACGATGATATTCTTGCTGGATATACTCAAGTAAAATGCGAAAGGGAAGTCAAATCTGATGGAATTATGCACATAGAAAATGCATCTTTCAGGATGCTGGGAAAAATTACCGAACAAGCAGATTCAGCCAATCTGGGTCCTCAATTTTACGGGAATAGGGCAGTATCGTACGATTAATCAGCTCAAAGAATTCTGACTCCTCCATCCTTGCTGCTTCGCTTGTGCCTGGTCCCTCCCATTCATCAAAGAGATGCCAGTATAGCGATTTCAGGGTATCGACGACCGCAGCGAAAATCTTTACGTCAGGTTCAAGCCAATGACACACCAGAAAATACATTTTCTGTTCTGCATCATGGATGGACGCACACTGGGAAAGTTGACGCACAAACAGCTTAATCCAGACCAATGCTGCTGTTTTTAGCGGTGGCAGATCTATCCGCTGCTCTGCCATGTACCGTGAGATAAATAATTCAACCTCGGTCCGCTCAGGTTGGTTATCAAGCCCCAGTGAAGCGAGAATTAAAAGAGTCTCTGAATCATTTCCTTCGGTGATTTGGTCTTCAGCCCATGCAATGAACAGGCGGTCCAGATCATTGTGGAGAAAGTGATATTTCCGGGAAAAAACAAGCAACCCGAGTAGGTCATTGAGTGTGTATAGAGACGGCATCTGATAATCCCTTACCTGTATTTTTTTCATGAACTCTGACAGTGATAATTTCTGAGTACATCATGAACTGAACGGTGAGTCTGTGTAACCGAATGAAACTCCAATTAACCTTCATTTTATCTTACCTATTGATATAAATTCTCTAAAGTGTAGTGGAATACCGATTTTGGCCCATAAGTAGAATCGTGAAATGTCCGCGCCTGGCACAAAGCGGACCGTCATACCAGCTTAAGTCACTGGCTTAGCATAGGATATTTTCCGTTTTCTAAGCGGCCCCCAACCTACACTGGATGTCAATGCAACTGGGCATGTCCGGCTTTTCTAACACGACGATGGCAACATGTTCTGCACCACTCAGCCAATCAATGATGAGCCTGCATTCATTGCCAATGGAGGAACGACCGCTTTCAAATGCAGCTCTCAGGAGCAGGCATTAACTTTCCACAGGGTTGCACTCGCTCACGGAGGCACCACTATCGAAGACGCTCCTATCGTGCGGGTAAGCCCAATTAGATCGGTCTTTTTAGCGTATGTACGCGATCCTGACGGCAATAAGCTCTGTGCCATCCACCGTTAAGCCACCGTAAAAATCGTGAGCCGTGGCCAGTTTTGTTGAAGGGTCAACGAAGCCTTGCTCGAGGATTGGCGTTTTGTTTTTTGGTGAGGCGACGTGGAAATCAACGGTGATACTCAGGCGGTCAGTGTTGTCTCCAGCCAAGGAGTCATTCGTTATTGACGCCTGAGATTCGCTAATTTTTATGCTCTCGGTACAAGGTGTAATGCCGGTTCAGGTTGAATACTGATAGTCCAAAAACGGCCTGTGAGAAAGGCTACACCCTATGGGGAACCGGCGTTCGCAACACCTGTGAGATTCGTTGCAGCCCACCAGCCAGCATAGCCCGCGGGCACGCCAGATTTAACCGAATATATCCGTCCCCGTTGTCGACAAACAGCAAGCCGCCCTCAAGAAGCACCCCTGACTCGCGGGCAAAATATAGTGATAAATCCTCACCGGCGCTGTCGGGCAGATAGTAACTCATGTCTACCCAGGCCAGGTAAGTTCCTTCGGGGATCGAAAAGTTGGTTTCGGGTAAATTGCGTTTGAGATAGTCGTGCAGGTATTGGAAATTCCCGTCAACGTATTCCCTCAGCTGGATAAGCCAGTCATCACATTCACTCCACGCCGCTTTGTTTGCCGCCAGGCTCAGCGGGGAGATGAACTCGTCGTGCCTGAGACGCCAGGCGTTTCTGACAACGGCATCGGGAATAACAATATTTGCCAACAAATTCCCCGCCAGATTAAATGTTTTACTCGAGGACATGCAGGTAATGATGCGTCGGGAATCAGGGAAAAGAGAGGCGGCCGGTGTATGGACGATACCACTTCGGGACAGATCGCAGTGAATTTCATCTGATATCACCCAAATGTCGTTGGCCAGGCAAATTTCAATAATCCGCTGGAGTTCATCAGGCCGCCAGACCCGCCCGGTCGGGTTATGAGGATTACACAGGAAAAGGATTTTTACGCCTAAATCGGCCTGACCGGCTTTGCGTGTAAAGTCTTCCCAATCAGGTTCCCAGCCATCGGCTGACTTTTTTAACGCCGAGTACAACACGCGCCGTTGACTGTATTCACCCGCTTTTTTAAAAGGGCCATACGAAGGCGTCATGATAAGGATACTGTCATTCTGGTCGGTCAGAAGAGGGACGAGACGGTTGAGCGCGGGAATAATGCCTGGAGACAGCACAATGTCTTCCGTTTTGAAACGATAGCCATATTGTCGCTCACACCATCTTCCAAAAATATCATAGTAATCAGCGTTATAAATTTTAGTGTAGCCAAGTATTTTTTTATCCAGACGGTCCCTGATAGCCTGAAGAACCGGCTCTGGTGTGGCAAAGGCCATGTCAGCAACCCACAGGTTGATTAATCCTTCTGCCGGATACCGCATCGCAAATTCGGACTGTCCCGCAAACAAGTATTCCCGCCAGCCGTCCACGGTCAGACTGTCTGTTTTCTCTCTGCTCACGTATTCATCAAAATCATATTTCATTTCATGAACCTGCCTTAGGTGAAGTATGAAACGTTGACCTCAGTATTCCTTCCGGTCTGATAGCGGATCGGCATAAGAGGCACGCTTGTTGAACATAAGCGTGCCATTCCAACCGCATGAATTAATTGTCGTGTTTATGCTTGTTCACCTTAGCCATCGGGCGACGGGTGTTTGCCTTTTCCCGCGTCACCATTACGATGCCAGCCAGCACGGCCAGAGCAGAAAATACCGTTCTGACCGTCAGGGATTCACCCAGAAATATGACTCCCCCTAACATGGCCAAACAGGGAACACTGAGCTGAAGGGTACTGGCGGTGATAGATCCAAGAGAGGGTAAAAGGGTGTACCAAAGCACATAGGCACCTGCTGAGGCGACGGCGCCGGACAGTAATGACAAACCAATGCCCGTGGCATCGTAATGACCATGCTTCATAAACAGCATTGAAAGAACGAGAGCCATGGGCGCGGCGAAAACAAAATTTGCCGCTGTTGATGCCCCGGCGGCCTGACCCGCCTTCCCCTTGATCGAATAGGCTGCCCAGGCTAATCCGGCGACGAGCATCAGAAGCGCACTATAAAGCGGCGGTGCTTTGGCACCGGGTAACAGGAGGGCAGCAATTCCCGCCAGGGCGAGAACAAGACCGCATGCCCGCATCACGGAGAGTGATTCCCCTTTAAATAATCCATGGGTCACCATCGCAAACTGCACGGCGCCAAAAAGCAGCAGCGCACCGGCCCCGGTATCGAGGTGGATGTAAGCGACAGAGAACAGCACCGCGTACACCATCAGATAAAACCCGCTCAGTGGCCGCCAAAGCGATAAAGTCGTCCTTGTATGATAAAACAGGAAAGGTATCAGGACGCATGCACCACTGGCCAGCCTGAGGCTACTGAATGAAAAGGGATCAATGTGGCCTCCTTTAAGTGCCAGGCGACAGAGAATGGAGTTTGCCGCAAAGGCCAGCATCGCAAGGGATATTTTAAGAATGAGCGTGCATTTGGCCATTCAGTGAGTCCTCATAAAATTCTTGTAAACTACCATCTAGTTGGTAGCATAGTGTAAATGATACTCCAATAGAAAGCACAATATTCAGCATTCATGCCGGATGGTGATGACGGACAATTATCATAAATCTCCATTTCACGTCCTAAGGGCACGGATGAAAACGCGATATTCAACATGCGATGCGGGAGATTGCTTTCTACTACGTTGAAAATACATGACACCAAGTTAAGGCACCGGAATACCCCATGAAAAAACTCAAATTCACGTTCAAAAATGCGGCAGGTGAGGAACTGGCGGGATTGCTTGAACTTCCTGAAAATCCTAGAGCTTTTGCGCTGTTAGCCCATTGTTTTACTTGCGGTAAAGACCTCAAGGGCGCGGCTCGCATTGCACGAAAACTGACAGAGAACGGGATCGCCGTTCTTCGATTTGATTTCACCGGTCTGGGAAACAGCGAAGGTGATTTTTCAAACACCAACTTCTCATCCAATATTTCGGACCTGCTTTGTGCGGTAGATTATCTTCGACGACAGTATGAGGCGCCCTCTTTACTCATCGGCCATAGCCTGGGCGGATCGGCTATCCTTTCCATCGCAGGCGAAGTCCCTGAAGCAAAGGCCGTTGTCACCATCGGCTCACCCGGCGAGCTGAAGCACGTACAGCGCCTGTTCAAGGACAGTATTGAAGACATTAATCATCATGGAGCCTATCCGGTTGAGTTGGCCGGACGGGTATTTACGCTGAAGAAACAGATGCTGGAGAATATTCAGGAACACAAAATCGCCCATAAGGTGTTCACTATGAACAAACCGCTGCTGATTTTCCATGCGCCTGAAGACGACACAGTGTTAATTGAACAAGCCGAAAAGATATTCAAGGCAGCAAAACATCCTAAGAGTTTCATTTCATTAGGTAAGGCGGATCATCTGCTGACGCATGCTCAGGATGCTGAATACGTTGCTGATGTCATTTTATCGTGGAGTGAGTGTTATCTTTAAATACGGATGCTACTTGATAAACGCAAATAGATTAGGAAGAACACTGTCTCAGTCACCTGTAATGCATATATTTCGCGCATTTAATACAGCAACAGATACGGTATGAATAAGTGTCTTAATCAGAGCATATTTCGCAGATAGTAAGTGTCTCTCAGACAATCATATGGAGAAAATAATTTCCCAGTAGAGCCCTCGAAAGTCGCGTGTCCACTATTGATGGGTAAGATCAAACTGACCCAGACCTTCACTGTGGAACACCGGCTCCCGCCTAACCAACTACCGGCGCACTTGAACCTCGACAACGGCTCTCTGCAGTTCTTAGTGCTCAAAACCCTAGAGCCTTACTGGGGTCTGGATGCAGAGAACTACTGAACGCAGTTGAGCGGCCCTAATTTTCGGCATGCCCAGCAATGCTGCCACGGCGGATAACATCAGCTTCCGTTTAGGCCTTTTTTAAATAATGCCAGCTCTGATTAAAACTGAAACTATGCCGAAGACTAGAAGATGTCCGCAGTACAGCCAATAGAAAGTTTGTCGAGGTAAAAAGCGTTTCTCTATCTTATTAGTGTTATCCGTTAAAGCTAGCATAAATAACGGTAAAAACAGCGTGGGAATAATTGCGAAAATGACCACTTTTAGCAGCGATGCAACCATTAAAGATGCAGCATTTAAACTGATCAGTGATAAAAGCCAAACAAGTAATAACGTCGTTCCTGGCGTAACGCTGGCTAACATCAGAACGGAGAACAATACAAATGTAATGCCCGCTAAGCCATAACTGGCAATTGAGAGTGGCCATGCAAAGATTGCGATAAGCAGAATGCTTTTCATCCAGCAATAATTTGTCCGGGGATAGACCCAGGCGACCAGTTGGCTGCACACGGCAAAGACAAACAAAATGTTCAATGCAAACCAGGGCTGATGGCCATGAAAAGCAAAGGCAAAAAAAAGGCTGGGTAATAGTAGCCCACTTCCATTGCCGATTCGCTAGTTCCTGAGCACGCGTGGGTTGTTTTACCATATTGAAAGCAAAGATAAGCGCAAAAAGCGGCATGGCCATACGGCCGGCGGCGTAAAGTATAGGGCTCGAGGGCGACAACAGAATATCATTTGCATGGTCGACCAGCATGGCAACCAGAGCCACACATTTCAGCACATCCATGTTGAAGTGTGACATTCTGTCAAAATAACCTGATACCGCCCTCAACTGCCCGATCAGCATCTATTCACCCTCTTCACGTTTTTTCTTACATACTCGGTTTACAGTACTTAATGAAGCACCACTCATTCGAGAAACATCTGCCAGGCTTTTTCCACTTTCTCGTAATGTTAGAATTAGCATATGCAAAGACTGGTTGGCCCTTCTCCCATGAAACTTGCCCTCAGCTTTTGCTTTTTCAATACCCTCTTTTTGTCGCCGGCGCCTGTCTTCGTAGTCCTTTCTTGCAATTGCGGCCAACATATCCAACATCATGCCATTGATGGCCCTGAGCATTGCTCCGGTGAAGTCGCTCCCGCCCTTCCCACTCAAAGCCATATGGCTTGTCGGTAAGTCTAAACTCACTACTGCCAGCTGCTTCTCATTGATGATGGCTTTCAACGTTCCCCAGTCTTCCTCGGATAAGCGTGAAAGCCTATCAACCTGCTCAATGAGGATCACATCCCCTTTATCTGCCTCGTCTAACAGACTTATTAACTCAGGACGCTGGAGTGACGCACCGGACTCATTCTCTATGTACCAGGCTGCAACACGATATCCGTTATCTTCCGCAAAGGATTTCATCCGCTTTTGCGCCCGTTTGGCATCCTGGCTTTTTGTTGAAGCCCGGAGATAGCCGAAAATATACATATATACCCCTTAGTGTGTCATTAAGGTTGTGTCACAATAATCGGTGTCATTTATGTAGTGTCTTTAATCAAATTTAGCTATGATTAGTATCATGTCATTTGGGTATACCGAGCCGATTTTACATTTAATGGTAAAACTTAGCGGATATTAAGCAGAATTCACATAGCGCGATCGAGTGTAAGGAGTGTTTAAAGTCTAAAAGGAGCGAACAGCAGACATTTACCGATGCTGACTGAATATTTAAAATTAACATCCTCCCCACCACCCACACCCACACCCACACCCACACCCACACCCACACCGCCTCAAGGATATTTCTATATCTGAATCAGGTCTATTCAGATATATTATTGCTGCCTGAAAAAAGAACGAAAAATACATATGATGAAAACAGAAATGGACCAACACTTGGCACTAATATTTTTTGCGGGGTTGGCGGCGATTATTTCCATCTGACTTGATTTTAGGCCGAAAAAAAGATAACAGAATGGTGATATGGCTATAGACTCAGCAGACGCATGCGAACGTCACTTCTGGCGTTATGTAAGATGGGCCGTCCGGAAAGTTCAGTTCCTTCTGGGGGGCTATCTAATGTGGATGGCGATCAATTTATACCGACGTAACCACACAAGTTGCAGAATATCGTAAATATCATTCTCTCCGACCATTCGCTTTAGCAAAACGGAATTTATCATTGTTTTCAATCTACAATGCCAATTTGCTTAACCTTAACAAGTTTGTGAGAATGTTAACTATTTATGAGATCGTTATGTATCATCCTTAAATAAAGGCCATTACGAATTGCATCAATTTTCGTCGTTACTAAAATGTTCAATAAGCTATCAAAGATAGAAGGTGGACAAATGGGATTTGAAGCTTGTCACTAAAATGTCCACTTTGGCACAGTGCTGTCGAAGCAACACTAAGGACAGAATGAGTGCTAAAACGCTTATCCCAGATAAATTACCCGGTCTGCCGAAGCTATCGTCGTCTCTCGATGAGCAATGATAACCTTTGTTATGCTTAAAGTTTTAATCGCCATATTCACCATAGCTTCACTTTCTTTGTCCAGAGCACTGGTAGCCTCATCTAAGAACAAGACTGCAGGTTTCTTGTAAATCGCCCTTGCAAGGAACAGTCGCTGCTTTTGCCCCCCTGATAACCCTTCTCCTAATTCACCGATCAGGGTCTCATACCCCATGGGCATTTGCTTGATGACATCATGCAGGTAGCTGGCTCGGGCGCAATCCTGCATCCAGGCTTCATCCACTTCCTCAGCAAAGCCGCAGATATTCTCCCGGATGGAGCCGGAGAACAGCTTGTCATCCTGCATCACGCACGCGATCATTTTGTGGTAATTATTGATACCCAATTGCTGAATATCGATACCGTTCACCTCGACCCGACCTGTATCAGGATAAAATAGGCCGCACAGAATCTTAATTAAGGTGGTTTTGCCCGAACCGGACGGCCCAACAATAGCCACACTTTCTCCTGGAGCGATGGTGATATCCAATCCGTTGAAAATAGGCGGAGACTGACTGTCATAACGATAACTAAGCTCTCTCGTTACCAGCGACACCGGCTGAAGGCGAGCCTCATAAGGAAGGTCTGGCTTACGGTTTTCCTGCGGATGCAGGGCGATATCGGCAATGCGCTCATTGTGCAGGCTCATCATGCGCAGTTGCAGCAAGAAATTGGTCAACGACCCAATTCTGTCGGAGAATTGTCCGCGAAAAGCGCCGAACGCGACGAACATACCGATTGTCATTTGGTTATCGATTACCAGGCTGGTTCCCAACCATAAGATAACCACCTGATCACAGGCTGAGATTAAGGTGTTGATGCCGCCAAATAGCATGTCCATCTTAGTCACCCGGATCCCGGTATTGATAGTATCGATTTCTAGGTTGAGCCAGTGGGCACTGCGTCTCTCTGCTATCCCCTGCATTTTGACTGTAGCGATGCCGTATAGGGTTTCCATGAAATATGAGCCGGCGCGGGCATTTCTTACTAAAGACTCCTCTGACAGTTGCCTGTAATAACCGTAGGTCAATAGGCGAAGGATTACATATATGGCAGTGAAGGCCATAACTATCCAGGTTAACCAACCCCCGTACAAAATCATCATCACGAGCACGCCGACCACCATGATAATGTCCATGATGGCGCCGACAATACTGGCCGTGAAAGTGCTACGCAATGCATCCAGCGAGCCGAAGCGCGATTGAATATCACCCAGTTTTCGACGTTCAAAGTAGCCAAGGGGAAGTCTCAATAGATGATTAAACAACCCGGATTGCCACTGAACGTTAATGAGGGTCGCCATAACCAAAGAGGACCAGGCCCGCACCATGCTGACTGCTGCTCGCAGCAGAATAAAGAACAACAGCCCCGCGCAGATTAAGGTCAGCAGTCCGCGGTCGCCCGCAGGGATCGCATGATCCATCACCAATTGTGTACCCACCGGCATCACAAGATTGATGGTTTCAATCACCAATGACAGACAGAAAACCTTTCCTAGCGTTTTTTTTAGCCCATGTACGTTACCCATAAGCGTGCTAAGACTGAGCCGGTTTCGCACAGTGTGTGCTTTGAATGCTGCACCTGGCCAGGCCTCAAGTGCTACGCCGGTGAAACTGTGCGACAGCTCCGCCATGTTAATGGTTCTGCGTCCTCGAGCCGGGTCATGTATGACCACGTGATTACGCCTGATGCTCACCAGAACGACAAAATGGTTAAACTCCCAGTGCAGTATGCACGGCATTTTTAGTGCGCTGAGGTCGTCGATATCAAGTGAAAGAGGGCGTGAGGATAAACCTAGCTGTTCGGCAATGCCGGTTAATCCGGACAATGTGGTGCCACGCGCCGAGAGGTTGAACTGTTGGCGTAGTGCAATCAGATCGACATTCTTACTATAGTGGCCGCAGATCATCGCCAGGCAAGCGAGGCCACACTCAGAGGACTCAGTTTGATGGACTAGCGGGACGCGTTGCCGAAGCCGGATGTTGAGCTGGCCGAGCAGTTTCTTGACAGATAACCTACTCATTGACCGGTCCCGACGCGCTGTGTTTCATGTCGTAGAACGGTGATAGCATCCATTGATATATCTTCCTTTTTTCCAAAAATAGTGTGCTCTCCGCTTTCATACCGTTTTCAAGGCTCAGGCGTTTACCGTTATACATAATGGTCTGCTTCTCTGGTCTGACGATCACCTTATAGTAAGGGACTGCAGAGGTCAGCGCGGGTTTGGGGGCGCCCTGATAGGTCAGCATTTCCTGCGGTGACGCCGGTGCTTTGGAAATCACTGACACCGTGCCGGCGAACTGCCCAAATTTCTGAGAAGGGAAGGCCTCATAGCGAATGTTGACTCGGTCCCCAGGGGAGATATAGGGAATAGCATCATTGGGTACCCAAAGTACCAGAGAGTAATGATCAATGCAGGGTGGGATAACCTGCAGCAAACTGTCGCCGACGTTAACCATTTGCCCTACCGTGACGCTAAGGGAGTCGACGCGACCGTCAACCAGGGCACGGACGATGATGGTTCCGCCGGCATCGATATTCAGCAGCTCTTTTTGCAGTTCGTAGCGTTGTAGTTCCATTTGATAAATCTGGTTATCAAATTCTGAGGCCTGTGTGTGGATTTGACTTTCCAAAGCGGTGATCTGCAGAGAGTTTTGCTCGTTTTGGCCGGTGAGACCCAATAGATTGTTTTGCTGTTGGTAATACAACGCCACCTGATTGGTGAGTTGATCCTTATTGATAAGCCCCTTGGTCTGATATTGCCGATAGTTCTCCATATTCTCTTTCATAATACGGAGTCCTTCCTCGGCGCGCCGCAGTATGTCGGTGGAGCGCTGGAAAGCCACGGTATATTGTGCCTTTTGTTTCTCCAGCATCTCGACTGTGTCTTTTTTGCTGCTGTCCAGTCGGCTGATGATTTGTGTAATGCGCTCAAGCTGGTCATCGATATCACGGCGTTGGTTGTCGCTGACCACGCCGCTGCGCGTACTTTTACTTACATCAATCTGGTAAATAGGCGTGCCCGTTTTGATTACCTGCCCTTCAGTAACAAATTCTTTAACAATCACTCCCTGAACTCCGGAATAGACGTTTGCCACGCGCGGATAGGTACTAATCTCTCCGGTGACGTTGACTCTGCGAGTATAGTTTACGGCGATGACACAGGTCAGGAAGACTGTAATAAATAAAAGACATAAGGATGCGGTGACCCAAAAGGGAATTCCAGGGAGGAGTAGCGCTCTACCACGCCATTTCATTTTCTGATTATCAATCGCTTCCTGGCGAAACACGGTTTGCCCTTCCTTAGCGAGTTTGTATGTGATGCGTCACGTTTATTATGCCATGACATTATATTGCTCCGGCAAGCGTTTGTTCATCAGTCCTTTTGATCTTCTAATCCTCAATTTTCTCCGGACTATCATCGAAAGATTAATGACTTATCACACGTGGCAATATAGGAAGGCCAACCATCGAGCTTAGGTTGATGCAGGCTGTTTCCAGTGAAGGATTGTACTCCTGTTTTGTTAGATAACTTTACTCAACAAACATGCTTTTAAGAAATGATTAACAGATTCAGAAAAAAACTGGAAGGGTAAAATATTTTTAATCATAAATTACAATAACTTAAAAAACTTTACCATAACGTTCTCATAGTCTGAAAGGACAAAGAGACACGATGAGAAAATAATTCCTATCGATTAAAAGTTAAGCAAGTGAAATTATATGTAACAAAATATGATAAAACTGACAAAGAGCTTACTTTTGGGCGTATAACTGTTTTGGACCTTTCACAGAGAAGTAAACATGTAGCTGAATAATTCATTACCATCATACTGTTGGCATTTTGTTACTGCTATTTCATTTTCTCTGTGGAATAGTCATATATGTGGTAATAAAAATTCTACGGCTTTACTCCTTCTGTAAATGTCAGTATCACTGCTAATAGATTTTCTGGTGGAGACCAGATCAATAGCAGAAAAAAATAACCGTTACGAGGGTAAAAAAATGATAAAAGAACTTTCTCAATCTGAACTAGCTTTAGTTGCAGGCGGAAATGCTAACTCTAATTATGAAGGCGGCCATGGCGGCGGTAACGCACATAACAATCATGACCAAGCATCTTGGAGTCATCTTGCGGAAAGAGCGCCTACAAAAATATATGGAGGTCCCGGTACTACTGAATGTGCTACAGGCGTTTTTGGTGCACTCGTAAAAGGTTTTCCTAACCCTGGGAAAATGGGGTTCGGTGTGTTTCAAAATGCAGGTAAATGCCTGTCTGATAATGGCGGCCGTGGCGGCGCTTTTGGCGGAGACTCTAATGCCAACAGCGTCAATGGTCAATGCCACTGGTAAATAGTTTACATAAAATTAAACTACCCTGAAGTAATAACGACTTTAGGGTAGTCCCATGAACGATTATGAGCTGACATAATGGAAGAGATCATTGCATGATTAGGCTGAAAAAGTTCATGGAAGCGTGTAAGATTACCGGATATAGAAGGCCATCAGTCTTGTCTCGTATGTAAAATAGCATTAGCCCTGAAATGAAAATATTCAGCTGTTGGTATATTTCATATGAGTTAAAATGAAAAAGGCAAAACAATAAAGTTGTTATAAAACAACAAATTAATCCTTTATCATTAAATTTTAATTTTATTAAACCTAAAACAAATCCTCTAAAAAAAACCTCCTCATATAATGGTGAAATAAATACAAGAACAATGAAAAGTGGGATTGTAATGGGAGTGCTTTCATATCCGGACTGTTCACTATGGATATAAATCAATGCTGATATAGCGAAACAAAATAATAGTAAAATTAAAAATAATGTAACTTTACCCTTTGATGCTGAAAAATTAAAATTGATACCCTTTATTTTTTTTGAAAATTTGTTATAAATATATACGCCGAGGGATAACTGGCAAATTAGCATGATTATTATTGAATCATCGAATTCAACTCGAAAGAAACTCGTCAATATATAAGGGGATATGGTAAATAAAAAGTAAAAAATTATGATGGCTAAGATTTTAGCTCTATCTTTTTTTATGTTTATTTTGAAAGTATCTTCCATTATTTTAAAAGCCCTGTCGAATATAATTCCCTTGCATCATAGAGTTTAAGGCAAAAGTGATACCTTAAATTTAAAATGATTAAAGTAATAAAAGCCATTTTTCAATGGCTTTTATTAAAAATCAGAGACTCAAAAATTTTTTTTGTCATTAGTGCTAGTTTTGTCTGCAATCCAAGACCCTGCTTTTAGCATGAAACATACGAGGAGCAAACTCGCTAAAAGGCTTAAGAGAGGATGAGCCGAATATTGAGCTCCCAAAGGGTCAAGTGGAGAATAGTGTATGACTAACAAAGATAGTATTAGGCCCGCTAACACAAACATAAATTTCTTCAAGATCTTCACCTCTTAAATATGGAAAATGTTATAACAGCATACTTTACTTTATGGTAATATTGGTACCAAGGCGTTCGAAATTGTTAAAGCATTTATAAACCACTTTTACAATTCTTCATTCGTGTCTGATGGTAACTCATACCATATTACATTTCAAAACAGTCCCTCATGATGCAAAATCATACACTCATAATGATTCAAGATCCAGATACGCTTTTTTGAATAATATCATCCTTCTCTCGCTAATTCATGCAGTGTAAAGCTTCCATTGCATAATGAATAGGCAGCAATTCTATCGTCGTAAAAAACCGGTCATAGCTTATGCCAAAAACTACTTCGTTTTAATTGCTCACAGTTATTCATCTTATCTGATCCCGTCTGTAACGATAGGATGATGCCTCTCTTAGCCGTCAAAGGAACCGCGTTGTTTATGGAAAGGATGCTGCACCTCTTCATCATGACGTCTGCCTAAGCATGGCCACTGCCTCTGCACCTGGCATTAAGAACAGCACCCGGTGGCGGGCCGCCACGTCCAGCGCAAACACCTTCGTATACACCTCCGTCGAGCTGACCGACTTGTGCCCCATCAGGCTCTGCAGCACCTTGAGCGGAATACCGGCGTACAGCATGTGCATGGCGTAGCTGTGCCTGAAGGTGTGCGGTGTCACCGGTACCGAGAACGTCACGCCGTCGGCGGCGGCCGCGTCCACAGCCTCATTAATCCAGCTGCGCACCGTGCGGTCGGTGATCTCCCAGATGCGCGCCTTTTCGGTCTTACCGGTTCGCTTATTACGTCGCTCCAGCGGAATTTTCAGCGTAGCCACCATCATCTGTAGCTGGCTGACGTACAGGTGATCAGAGAGGGGGATCAGGCGAAGTGCCTGGCTGCCGGCGGGTGCCCGCCCGGCCGTTCTCGCTGCTGTCTCTGCGCGTTGCTTGAGCGTCGCCAGCTGCACGAACGGGTAAGGCTGGGCCAGGGAAAAATCCCCCCGGGTCAGGGCCAGCGCTTCGTTAATGCGCGCACCCGTATTCCAGAGCGTCGCCAGCAGCATCTTGCGGTGCAGGTCAGGCACGTAGTGGAGCAGCGCGCTCACCTCCGGGGCCAGCAGGTATTTCGGCAGGTCGTCCTGGACCAGGGCCATCTTGCGGAGTGCCAGCGCGGCGGGATAGTCGATGGCCACGGGTAACTGAGAAACAGTGGCCGACTGCTGTCCCAGGGTAATGATTCCGGCCATCAGGATGCGTCTCTGGTTGAAGATATGTTCAGTGCTGAAGCAATAATTTCTCTGTTTTCTTCCCTGCGGCCGTCACCGAATAAATCTACTTCCTGCCGCATTGAAATGTTAGCCGCAGATATCAGTTCATAAACCTTCTGCAGGGCGTTTTGTAGCTGCAGCGGTGATATAGCGAGCGGCACATCCTTCTCATCCACACCATTCCGGTGGACCAGGTCGTTGCGCCACTGCGTGATGATGCCAAGAGGCGTGAGAGGCCAGACGGGCGGCACATGCAGCACCGTACCAAAATAGCACTCAATGTTTTTGACGTTGTGAAACGTCATGCCGGAGACGTAATTTCTCGCAGCAGGCCGGAAAAGGGAAAGCGACATCTCGCGGGCAACCTGCTTGTCTGTATTTTTAATACGTTTGGTATTCGACTTCAGGTAATACTCATCCTGAAAGCGTCTGAGCGGCCAGTCATGCCCCAGCAGCGCCCTGGCACAGTACATCAGGTACGCCTCCATGACCGTCACGGCATGGACGAAAGACATCCGGTATACAAGTTCCGGCTGTGGATTATCCAGTAAGGCCCACAACTTCTTCAGTTCCTGGTTTGCGTGCAGGCAACGCTGATGAACATTGTTCAGGGAAGCCACAAACAGGCCGTGCTCATGACCCCACTGAGCATGATCTGCAAACGCATCCTGCTCCCAGTAATAGAGATTCGTTGCCTGCACCCACTCTTCAGAGTCGGGTACAACATCCGGATAATTTTCCTCAAGCCATTTATCAAAGCGTTCAGCTTCAATATCAAACATCGAGTCTTTCATGCTTGCCATAACACAAATCCCTCTATGTGTGACTCTATGAACGGGAAATCTCGTCACGCATTACATTCCTCATAGGCTCCTGCGCACCTTCTTTATGCCTTTACGCCTGGGAAATTTTGTCAACTCCCCCTGACACAGCGACATCCAAAGGCTCTGCTGCTCTATACGAGGCAACATATGAGTAATGATAATGCTGTTGTGCGTGCTTCCTGTCCGGCGCGGGTTTGGGAGCATAAGCCATTTTTCAGCTTCATCATCCCATTCCGCGACCTCATCCCCATTGGAATTCAGGAGCAGAAAATAGTCATCCCAGTTGCTGTCCTTCGTCTTTCGGCAATACACATCGCCATGGTCCAGATTGACCAGAAAGATGATCTCCTTTAGTTGAAATTCACTGCCAGGCATCTCCATCATCTGACGTCCTTATAGTCACTGATAAAATTGTCTCCGAAAGTAATTATGCTACGCGGCATCATTTACCGTAACGCGAATTACTTTCATTGAGTAATTATTTTATTACTTATAATAACCATGAGTATAACCACTATTTGCAATTACTGTTTCGCCTTTTCTCGATGATCCGATTTACGGGCTTATTCACACTTTCCGGAAGTGTACCACGGCAAGGGAATAAGCAAAGCCGCCCTTTTCGGGGGCGCGAACCCGGTCACGCTGCTCGCATAAAACACAACATAAGTGGGATTTAATATCAACATAGATACTACATGATGTGTTTATCGGGGAAGCGGCTGCCGGGCTGAAAGGCCAGATCCGGTTCTGCCAGAAATCGGATCTACGAAGAAAGTATTAAAGGATTTTGATGAGAACTTATTAAAGTGACATGATGTCATTTTTATGTGGTGGTTTCATTTTAACTATTGACACCACTGACAAAGAAGGCGTCTAATGACTTTGAGTCTAAAATAGCCATCTCATTGACAGGAAGAAAATGATGCTCAGCCAGCTAACGCTCCGCTTTCCCAAAAAACTCATCGAATCGCTGAAAAACCGTGCTGTCACGGAAAAGACCTCGGTCAACGCCCTGGCTGAGCGCTTTCTTGACGTCTCCCTGAAAACCAGCGCGCCGGATGACGACTGGCTGCAGCTGACCACGCGGCCGGACGAGGCGGTGCAGCAGCTGTACCGCAAAGTCATCCTCGGCGAAACCTTTGGCCGCCAGGCCCTGCGCCGCGCCGAGCTGCGCTTTATGACGGATCTTGCCCATCAGGCCTACCGCGACGCCGGCGCAAATGAATTTATCCGGTGGCCCGTGCTGGAAACGCTGCTGAACATCAGTTTTGAGCTGCTGGTCTGGCAGGCTGAGCAGGGGCTGCCGGTGGACGGCCACTACATTAAGCGCACCTTTGAGTTTGCGACCGAGAATTGGCAGGAAGAGGCCGCGCAGTTTATGCAGGGCGTGAGCCACGCGGTTGAGCCCGCCTATGCGGAGTTCCTGCTGCGCCCGCTGGCGTCCGGCTGCTTTGCCCTGGAGGAATTTCCGGACGACGTGCTGGCCCGCATTTTTACCCCGCCCCGCCTGCAGCAGGTTTTCCCGCTGCTGATGCGCACCCGGCAGTGGAGCTTTGAGCAACGCAAAACCTTTATCCGGGAGGTGCGCCCGTCAGTGCGGAAAATGAGCGAAACCCTCACCGCCGGTGACCTGCGCTTCGACATCCGGATAGAGGGGCAACGCGGTGATTTGCCCGCCGCCGTCGGCGACGAGACGCCGCGCCTGTATCTGGTTCTGACCGGCAGCAACTTTGTGATGCCGTTCGGCTGGGCGCAGTTTGCGGAGCTTTACCGCCTGCTGACCGTCTATCGCAACACCCCGGAGGCGGTTCGCCACTTCAGTGAGGGTACCCATATCACCCTGGGCCTGCCGGGGGCGGCGCACCAGGATACGATCCTGGGATTTGATGCGCTGCGGGTGTTTGTGCCGGCCGAGGCATTCGGTGAGCTGGTACGGGAGCTGACGGAGCGGATGGAGACGGGCGCCCTGAACAATGCCGTGGAGGCTTTACGCACGCTGTACGGAGATTTATAACATTACGGATGAACAGACGGGAGACGGCGAACATCTCAGCGCAGGCCTCGATGCCGCCGTGCACAGTCCGACCGAAGACCGGTATCCGCCTGATATCCGCCTGATATCCGCAAACATGATTGCCATCGAATCGCTGAACAGCGACATCCGTGCAGCTATCAAAAAGAGCATGGTGTTCCCGACAGACAACTCGGTGCAAAAAGTTATTTATCTGGCGATCAAGGATGTGTCAAAAAAATGGAGTATGCCGATCCAAATTAGCGGCTGGCGATGAGTCGTTTTATTATCGAGTTCGGTGACCGCCTGAACGATCACCTTTAATGCGGTGGCAGTTACACTAAATTATTTACAGGGTCTTACGAGCGATGCTGCATTTTACATACAGCATCATTGTCTGGAGTAATATTCCATTTGGATAGGCTTAAAGAGACAAGTGTTTTGATGCTACTCTCTGATAAGCTCTGACATCCTCTCGAAACACTGATTCTAATTAAGAGTCATTTAATGTCGTTGATCCATTTATCAAGTTTGCTCTGCGGGTTTTCTTTGCAAATTTTAATCAGTAGCGGCACCGATATGGTATCAACTTCATGCCAGTCCACATAATCCCCACCTTTAAAATCTGTATTTTTGTTTATCATCCAGAATGCAACCGGCGTCATCGCCTTTGGGTTCGTATCCACGAACTCTTTACAGGTCATATTTTCAGAGATGTTCTCACTTAACGTCTTTGCGCTGGCAATATTTACGGACGCACAAAGAACTGCGATAGAGAGCAGTGATTTAAATAAATTTTTCATAATATTCCCCATTATATCTTGGTAAGCAGAAATGAGTAACTCAACGTTATTTTTTATCGTTAGATGTTTTTCTTCATAATACCTTCAAAGTAATTGCTCAGCGTAAAATAAATGTATGCGCTGGATGTCATTTCCAAACCAATAAAGATCGAGACCAGGTAGTAGGTTGTATCTTCATTTGCGCCAATCCAAATGAACGCAATAATTAGGTCAAGAATCCCGATAAACATGCACCAGTAGCGCCCAACCATACTGGGGTTTCTAAATGCCGCTGAAATACGACTGAAGCCAGCAAGAAGAAACAAAAAACAGATGATCATAGAGAGAATGTTTATTCCTAGCATCGGGCTGAGCAATACACTGACTCCCATAATAATGTATATAATCGAGAAGATAATTAATGAAAATATCGCGATCTTACCATTCTTTCTAAAAGTAAATGCACAGTTTAGTGAATAAAAACCGCAAAGGGTCAACAGAAAACCAGTTAAATAGCTTAAGACCACCCCGGCATAAACTGGAAAAATCAAACATAAAACCCCACACAGCGAAAGAATTAGTGCAAAACTGAATGCGCTTCTTTTATATTTCACCAAAACTCTCTGATTAAGACTACTGAGGATTTTTCTATCAATGAGTAACATTATCCCACCTTAGATGAATGTATTGGAGTAGATTCCGAATTAATTATTATGGAAAGGATATTTTTTATTATTGATTTTGTATATCGGATATCATGACGATGTTTATCATCGTTTTCTTACGTCTGTCATCCTCTTCGTTCAAATCTAATTCCTTGCTCTTATGTGCGAGCGTTCTGTTGCGGATTAATATCCTCACGGTTTTATTTAATATTTGATCAAAGGAAAAGGAATTGTGAAATGTTTTACAATCGTAACATTTTTTGCTGCAATAATGGCTCCGGGGCTGGCAACTGCTGCAACTGAGACCTCTTGTTGGATGGTGACCCGCCGTTACATTCGTGCAGCCTGAGCGCGCTGTAATACCCAACGATATAAGCTGTTATTTCATGGGCAGCATCGCTGAAGCTTACGTAACCAGCCACTGGCACCCACTCATTCTTAAGACTCCTGAAGAAGCGCGCCATCGGGCTGTTATCGCAGCAGTTTCCACGTCGACTCATACTCTGTTTGCCCCGATACCGCCAAAGTAACTGCCTGCTTGTATAATGACAGCCCTGGGCGCCCTTCTAAGAGTCAAGCCGTTAACGGGGTGCTGTTGGTCAACCTGTTTTAATTTCGCAGTAATGTATAAACTTCGCGTGAGATATATCGCTTCAGGCGGCGTATTGCTTCCATGTTCGACTTGGCCGAGCGGTTCGCTGTTTTCCAACCACCACACTTTTTCGCCAGATGCAGCGGCATTTCATAGCAAAAATCGTGATCTCCGGCTCAATACCATGGGCAATAGAGGTGTCGATCACCGCGTCATAATGTTCAGCCCCGCTTCGTTCGGTTACTGCTCAATACCGTTCGGGAAGATGCGCGTCCAGGCGATAGAAAAGCGGTAACATTTGAAACCTATCTCTGCAAACAGGGCGATATCTTTCTGAAAACGGTGATAGTTTCCGATGCCCTTGTGGTTAGGATAGGTGTAATTTTCGCAATCCAGAATGAAATCGAAATCCGGTGAGGACACAATGCTTAGCGCGCCTTGCCGTCGGGAATGGCATCCACCATCGACAAGCCTTTACCGTCCTTATCGTAAGTGCCTTCTCCCTAATTTGCCGTCGCGGCACCGCCCCACATAAAACCTTGCGGAAATTTTCTCTTTATCACCACTCTTCTCGCAAAAATCCATTAACTTATTGATTCAATGAACTGATAATAGAACTCATAAAAATGTCGGCTATATTTATTTCTTAACTTTACGCCTAAATACAATACGTTGATGTCATCCATACACCCGATGAGGAGTGTTGCGTTATGCCACAAATGTCATTGATTCATCCTCTTTATGAACATTCCGAAGCCTGTCTGTGTCACAGCCCTGCATTTAGACGTATCAATACGGTGATGACAGAGGAAGCGGCAAAAGCCCCGCCGATCACGGCGGCGACGGTTTCTGCCGCTCTGTCCAACGCCAGCTCCCCACACACCGAAAACCCAACCCCGTCTGCGCCGCTGAAAGCCTTTACCAACGTGCGTATTTTTGACGGGGTGTCTGACGCCCTGCGCGAGGGACTACAGGTCATTGTCGAAGGTAATAAAATCAAAGCCATTGAGCCGGAAGGGACACCTTTGCCCGCCGGAATAGACGTCATCGATGGGGCGGGCGGCGTGCTGATGCCGGGGCTGATTGACGCCCACTGGCATGCCATTATGGCCCGACCGTCGATGATGACGGCTATGACCGCTGACTTCAGTTATATCCAGGCGCTGGCGATTGCAGAGGCAAAGGCGACGGTGCTGCGCGGCTTTACCACCGTGCGGGATATGGGCGGGCCGGTTTTTGGCCTGAAACGGGCGATTGACGAACGCATCACCGCCGGACCGCGCATCTATCCTTCCGGCGCCTTTATCTCGCAAACCGGCGGGCACGGCGATTTTCGCCTGCTGCATGAAGTGCCGCGTGCGCCGGGAGACAGCCTGAGTTATATCGAACGGGTGGGCATTACGGCGATTGCCGACGGTGCCGATCAGGTGCTGCTGCGCGCACGGGAACAGCTGATGCGCGGCGCATCGCAGGTGAAATTTATGGCGGGCGGCGGCGTGGCCTCGCTGTATGACGGCATTGATGTCACAGAAGGATCGGTGGCGGAGATTCAGGCCGCCGTCACCGCGGCTGAAAACTGGGGAACATACGTCACGGTGCATGCATATACCGCGCGTGCGGTGACAATGGCGATAAAAGGCGGCGTGAAGTGTATTGAACACGGTCAGCTGGTGGATGAGGAAACTGTGCAGGAGATGGCGAAACAGCACATCTGGTGGTGTCTGCAACCTTTCCTGAACGATGAAGATGCCGTGCCGATGGCCACTCCGGCGTCACGCGCCAAGCAACGGGTGATGTCGGCGGGCACTGACACGGCCTATCAGTTGGCAAAAAAATATCAGATCAACACCGCCTGGGGCACGGACACGTTGTTTGATGCCCGGCTCGCCACCCGTCAGGGCGCGCAATTAGCCAAACTCAAACGCTGGTATACGCCGCCGGAAATCCTGAAAATGGCCACCAGTGTGAATGCGGAATTATGCGCCATGTCCGGCCAGCGCAATCCTTATCCGGGGAAAATTGGCGTGATAGAAGCCGGGGCGTATGCCGATATGATTGTGGTGGCAGGCGATCCGCTGACGGATATTGATCTGATTGCACAGCCGGAAGAGGCATTTCACGTGATCGTCAAAGACGGTGAGATCCTCAAAAATACGCTGTAAAAACATCGCCGTGATGCCTTGCGGTACGGGGCATCACGGCGGGTAATCACACCCAGATACGGTAATTATGCACGTTACCGGCTGCCTCCCGGATGTCGTTTTGTACTTCTTCCGTCAGTTCCCGTTGCGGGAAATAACGGTACGGCGGACGCAGTACGGACGTATGGTTGAAACCACAGCCGTTAAAATCCTCCCGGATACAGTTGAACACTGACTCCGCGTCATGCAGATATTCACCGCCAAAGCCTTTATATAATTTGCAGTGATCGGTCAGCCCTTTCACATTAAACACATTCAGCTCTGACAGCGTGCGGGAGTCTTTGCCGATGCCAAAGCTGTACTGGTATTTGTAAATCGGATCCACGACATCATTGTCGAACAGGTTGTTATAAAGATGAATGTCGCCAAATCGCACGCGCGGGGTACGCTGCACGATGCGATGAAAGACATTGTCATGGAAGGTGACACGCAATTTGCCGCTGTCTTCCGCGTCATTACCGTCGCTGTGGCCAATCAGAATCGTTTTATCATGCAGTGTAAAGAAGCAACGAGAAACCGTGATGAAATCCGACGCCCGCTTGATGTCTAACGCGCCATCATGCTGCACGTATTTCCAGCCATCGACAATTTTGTACATGTCCATGGTGAAACGCCCGTCACTGAAGGCCACATTACTGACCCAGACATGATGGGCGCGGATAATGCTCAGCCCGTCCCATTCGGCGTTCCAGCCGTCACCTTCTTCAAACTGCGGATCGACATCCACCGGATTTTCGATAAAAAGGTTGTGAATAATGACATTGTGGACATCCTGAACGATCAGCGCGCTTTCGATAAACTTCGCATTCTGATCAATGCCCATCAGCGTGGTATTGCTACTGATGAATATCCGTCCCCGCCGCGACTGATCCTGCCGGTTGAGGTAAGGCGAACCTCCGCTGGCATCAATCACACCGCCAACCCAGATACATTTATGGTGGTCGCCGGACTCGTTGAGGGCCTCCCGGAGTTCTTCTATATTCGTCACGTAATAATTGAGGACGGGCCTTTCGCCCCCGCCGGTGGTACCGCCCGTTTCAGAGGCCCATCCAGAAGGGGTGTCAAACCAAGGTTCATGCGGTGGAATATGATGTATTGATTTCATCGAGACAACTCCTTTTTATGGAAATAAAAATGAGGGTGACCACTGCTTTTCATCCTGACGCATTTCATTCATGAGTCTTTCGAATCGAAAATGGCGTCAGGCTATTGCTCTGTGCCTGGCAATATTTTTGTATAACGCAATACGGTTTCCGACCTGTAATTTAGTGATCAGGCGGGCGCGGTGCGCATAAAATGTTTTCATATTCATGCTCAGCCTTTCGCCTATCGCATGGGTACTCAGCCCGTCCTTCATGCAGAATAAAACTTCCTTTTCTCGGCAGGATAAAGGATGCCTGATCCGGTAATTAAAACGCGCATTATCTACCAGCAGACAGAACAGGACTTCCTTTTCCGGCGCTTGCCGGTCAATAAAGGTCACATTCTCCAGATGGCAGTGCATGTAGTAATCAAGATCATTGGAAATAAATGCAAAAACATTTCTGCCCTGGAATAAGCAGCGACTAGCCTGCAAATGATTCGTCGTCTCCACATCCACGATAAAATAATTTTCATCAATCAGCTCGCGTGACAAAATCGCACTCAGGCCAAGGATGAAAAAATAATCGTCAGAAATTACGGAGTTTGATAAATCCATATAACTTCCTTTTCTGAACAGTCCTTTTATGTATTCTTACGTCATTAAATACTGTGGTTTACTTTTATAAATTTTAGAGAAACTACAAATTTATGACACCTCTAATGCACCGGCCCTTTTCTGAACCATTAAAACTATTCATATACGTTGACTTTCTTGCCATAAACAATAAAAAATACCGCAAAAAAGCCTTATAACCACACAAACAACCTTGATGCACAATAAGTTCAATACTTAGAAACGCCGTGACAAATAGGCTCTTCTTAATGATTTGCGATGATTTGGTAGTCATAACTTGAGTAAAATTAAAAATTAAAATTTATTAGGGAAAATACCCGATTGTAGCCGTCGATCTATCGTTTCATATTAGGGTGAATTTTACACTGTTAACAAGTAACCAACATCAGCCTAGGATTATTTTTATGTGCGCCACAGACTACGCTTGTAGCCCCTTTCTGAAATATCCGGCTTACGGAAAGTTGTTCATTATATATTTAGGCAGGATGCTTTAAAACCACTGGTCTTACTTTCACTTTTCGGTGCGTTATGTATTTTTTTAAACAGATATTTTCTGCCGCGCTGCGGTCTGGCCTGTTTTGCAAATATCTGCGACAACGCCACGCATTGCTTTTTATTCTTCGCCGGGCAATCAATAAAAATCATCTGATTCCGTTTATTCAGCCGATTGTAGATTCCCGCACAGGAAATACCGTGGCGGGCGAAGTGCTGATGCGATGGAAACACCCTGTGCTGGGAAATATCTCCCCGGAGTGTTTTATTCCGCTGGCGGAGCAAAGCGGTCTCATTTCCCGTATTACGGCCTATGGCATTCAGTCGGTGGCCAACACCATCACATCAACGGGGTTTATTTACCGCCCTGACACCACGTTATTCTTTAACGTTGCCGCCAAGGATTTTGATAATCACGACATTCTTCTCGCCTGCCAATGCTTTATGCAGCAAACCGGGTTGCCCGATTTACGCATTGGTCTGGAAATTACCGAAAGGCAAGCCGTGACCGGTTCCGGTCTGTTGAAGGAGTTGTGCGAAAGGCTGGAAGGTCTGGGCGTCCACCTTTCTTTGGATGATTTCGGCACGGGAAATTCGAATTATCATTACCTGATGCTGTTTCAACCACGTTATATCAAGATCGACAAACTGTTCACCTGCGGGATTGAAACCGACCGCAGTAAAGCCGCCATTGTGCGCAATATTGTCGCTATCGCCAGCGAACTGCATTGTCTGACCATCGCCGAAGGGGTGGAAACCGTGTCACAACGGGAAGTGCTGGCGGCGATGGGCGTCAGTCATTTTCAGGGCTATTTATTCTCCCGCCCCGTGGAAGCGTCAGTGTTCTTTCATCAGCTGATGGAGCCACTTCCCCTGCGCTGAAACAGTCTTTTCATCTCACGCCACAAAAAAAGGCGGGCTGCTCTGATGCAGTCCGCCTTTTTTGTTATCCGTAATGAAGGTGTGTTACCAGTTGATATCCAGGGTCGCCGCCGCCGTCGCCGGGCCAGGTTCTGCCGTCGGGCGCGGACACAACACCCACACCAGATTGTCAGACCACGACTGTGTGGAAGACACCGTGCGCAGCGCCGCTTTGCTGCTATCCATACGCATGGACGAGCCTTTGGTTGTGCATCCGGCATCTGCGGTGGCATTTGAGCCAATAAAGCCACGGATATCACCCGCAACGCTGCCGCCTGCGGTCGAGATCATCGGCAGCGAATAATCGTCGCCTGCCTGGGTTTTCGGGGTCACGGAATAGGTGACATCCGCGCTTGTACCGGCGTCGTTAGTACAGTTCACATTCAGCGAAGACTGCACCGCAATCCCCTTGCCGTCCGTTCCCTGACCCGGCGTCACGTCACCGAATGGCACGACCGCCGCTGTGTTCATCGAACATTGCGTGCTGGCCACGACCAGATCACTGAAGCTCAGCAGAGACTGTCTGTTATTTCCACTGGTTTTATGCAGTTGCAGATAGGTTGTGGGCAACGGACCTGCCGCGGCGCTTGGTGAAACATACACCCCGTACGAAACATTCATCGAAGTGCTAGACCCGTCAAGAATGTAGAAGTTGCCGCTGATCGGACGCTTTATCGCCGCACAATGCGACGCGGTGCCGGGCGTCTGCCAGTCAGTGATGATGGCCCCTTTACTGTCCCAGGTGGCGGAATAGGTGTCGGTGACCACGTTGGCGTTGCCGGTCGGCGTCGCCGTAATGGTCGTCGCGTTCAGACTGCCGGTCAGGACAATTAATACGCCCTTTTGGATCTCGTATCCCGACCAACCGTCTACCGTGGTGTAGGGCAGGCCCGCTATTGAGCAGGTTGCACCATTTCCGTCATTTGGCGTGGTTTGCCAGGCCGATAGTTTCCAGCCCCATCCGTATGTCAGAGCGGTAGAGCTAGCGTAAGGTCCATGAGCCGTACCGTTGATGGTCGGCGTCCAGGTACCGAGACGAGTATAACCCTGCGGGAGATTCACCGCGAATGCCGCCTGACAAGATAACAGTGCAATAGCGGCCATGCATTGGATCCCGCGTCGGCGGAAGGCTTTCGCCAAAAAACGTATAAAAACAGACATCTTATTTCCTATATCAATAATTTTGTAGAGACTAAAATCTGGCCCGATGGGGTTGATTACCAGCTCATGTCAAGAGTCACCGCCGCCGTGGCCGGACCGGGTTCTGCGGTCGTCCGTGGGCATAACACCCAGACCAGTGGATCAGACCAGTTCGTGCTGGTAGTGACCGTGTGCAGGCTGACTTTCGTGCCGTCCATCGGCAATGAGGAAGTGCGGTCTGCACAACCGGCTTCTGTGGTCGCGAATGCGCCTAGAAAACCGCGCACATCGCCATCAACGGTGCCGCTGGCCGACTTCATCGGAATGCTGAAATGGTCACCGGCCTGTGTTTTCGGCGTTACCGAATAGGACACCGGCAGCGCGGTGCCGGAAGGATTACTGCACGTCACATCCACCGAGGAGTTCACCGCGACCTTGCGGTCATCCGGCGTGACATCACCGAAAGCAATCGCAGGCGTTGAATTCACCGTACAGTCCATGCCGCTCCACGCCAGCGACAGGATACGCCGGTCAAAGGTCGCCGGCGTGACGTTCCAGCTGTAGCCACGCCCGGCCTGCGCATAGACAGTTTTCACCGCCATTTTGGCGGCTCCCGGCTGCACATAGACGCCGTAACCCATTGCCGACTGCGAACCGCCGCCGCTGTTCATTTCCACCGCGCCGAACGACTGGTTAAAGGTGGTCTTCACCCCCAGACAGTCGGAGCGCACACTGATGTCGCCGCTGCCATTGCCGGATTTGTCCCATGACGCGGAAGACACGGTGTTCAGATCCGGCGCGCCGTTAGGGATAAACGTGCCACCGGTGGCGAGCGGGTTCATCGTCCCGGAATTGATAACAATCTGGCCGGATATAGAACCGAACGGGATCACCAGAATGCCGGGGGAAATCTCATAACCGCGATAACCGTCATAGGATTTCATCGGATACATCGACGCACATCCCGCGCTGGGCACCGGCACGGGGGAAACCACCACGGTGCCCGCGACACCTGATGCCATAAAAGGCACCACGTTTTGTGAGTAATACCAGCCGGGTTTATTGCCCGGAATGGTATCGCCCTCGGTCCACGTCAGCCGGGTGTTGACCACGTCACTGACCACCTGATAACCCGATTTCAGCTCGAGTGCAGCGCAGTTCATTCCCCACATCAGAGCCACAGACCCCAATAACATCCTTGCAGTCATGACTGCTCCTTAAATTGGTGTGCATTAAGGCCGCGCAACGGTGCGCGGCCTTTTATCAGCGGCATTCGCCGTTCAGCTGAATAACCGGCATTTGTGCCGTCGGTTTCAGCCCCTTCAGGTCATAACTGACGCGGCACTGTTTATCGTTGCCTTTGCCCCACGACACCGCCAGCTGGCCTTTTTCCGGCAGGCCGGTCAGATACACCTGGCCGTTATCGCCGACGATGCCGGTGATTTCCTCACGACCCGTGTTTTCCAGCAGTGATGCGGTGGCGCCGAACGGCACTACGCCGCCAGCCCGCGTCAGGGACATCAACACCTGATAACCGATACGCGTGGCAAAGTCAGTTTTCACCACCGCGCCGTTGGTCGGGTACACCACTTTCTGGTTTTGCGGCAAATCGACGTTGTCCGGTAACGTGCTCGGATCGAGACCGACGTTGTTGCGGCTGTAATCCGACAGATACGGCACCACGGCGAACCCGCGCGAATCGGTTTTGCCACCGCCATTAGACAGGCTGACGCCTTCCGCACCCGGCGCGCTGACCAGCGCCACCGAACTGCCCAGGGGACGTGACAGCGTCACACCTTGCGCATGGGCCACCGCGCCACCGCTCATGTTGACGTTCATCGAACGCATGTCGTTTGAGTAACCGTAACCTGCAGAAACGTTGCCTTTGCTGCCCTGATAACCCAGATTCAGGTTGCTGTTACTGGCCTGATCCTGATTGCCCCAGCCCTGCATTACGCTGTACGACAACGCGCCGTTCTGGTTGCTGCCGGAAATCCCCGCCTGATTCTGCGTGCGTCCATGGTTGTCGTGAGATATCTGGCTGGTCGCGTAAGTGTTTTGCAACGCAGACGAATAGCTGAAGATGCTGAACGGCACGCTCAGGTTGAAGGAAACCTGACGGTTTTCCGGCCAGTCGCCGTTGCCTTTCATGCGATCCACGGTGTAATACATGCCGTAGCTGACGCCGTGATAACTGCCGTTGTAACCGGATGACAGGCTGGTTAGCGTTTTGGTCGACCCCCAATAATCATCACGGTTGGCGCGCAAACTCACCGAGCCATAATCCCCAAGTTGCTGTGTTACCTGCGTCTGGAAACTGCTGCGCCGACGGCTCATCGTCCACGGCGACACATCATCCTTCTGCGCATAACCCATGCTGTTGTATTCCGCGAAACTGTAATAATTTCGGGTGGAATAACGCAGCGCCGTCAGGTCAAAAGAAGTGCCGGTGGTCAACATACTTTTGGAGTAACGCACCCGCCATGACCCCCCCGCCTGACGATCTTTTTCTTCCAGCTTCGTGCTGGAGAAAGTGCCGTCCACAGACATTGCGCCAAGATCGCCCAGCGAAATACCTGAACCCATGCTCAGCGCACTGTAGTTTTGGGAGCCCAGCAGACCGCCGTACAGCGTCAGGTTTTTTGGTAAGCCATAAATCAGCGTCGCCAGCACGAATTCTGATTCGCGTGAGCCCTGCGTCGTACCGCCATCATAACGTCCGGCGGTCACTTCATATTTCATGGCGCCCGGTCGCAGCATCACCGGCAGGGAGGAATACGGCACCACGAAGCTATGCACGCTGCCATCGGCTTCGGTCACTGCCACGTCCAGGTCACCGGAGGACCCTGCCTGATACAGATCCTTAATTTCAAACGGGCCCGGTGCGACGTAGGTTTCATATACCACGTAGCCGTTCTGACGCACGGTCACGCGGGCGTTACTGCTGGCTACGCCGGTGATCAGCGGCGCAAAACCGCGCAGACGCGAAGGCATCATCTGTTCGGACGAATTCAGCTGCACGCCGCGGAACGGCACGCCGTCCAGCACGTCACTGCCAGTATTGGCTTCGCCCATGGTCACGCGAGAACGCCAGTCACGGATATCGCGCGACAGATAGGTATTGGAAAAATGCGTGCTGTCGTTATTACTGCTGCTACCACTGGTATCAGTGTGGCTGTGCGTCAGCGTACTGCGCAGCCGCCAGGCACCGGCGTTTGCGCCGGTCTGCACGTTGGCAAACAAGTTGTTATTCACGCGGGTATCGCTGTTGAGCGTCTGCTCATTGCGACCGGCACTGACGTTGTAGTTAAACAACATCGCCGGAATGCCGTCGTCCCACTGTGACGGATCCGTCTGGCTGTCACTGCCCGGCTGCATCGCCACCTGCGGGATGCTGACGTCCAGCCGCAGGCGGGATAAATCGAATTTCACCGCGGATTGCGGGATAAGCACCGTCAGATCATCCACCGGTTTGTCTTTCGCTAAGCCTTTAAATGCAGGCAACTGATCCACATTCACACCCAGCGCGCCGAGCAATTCCGGCGTCAGTTCAGGCGCAATATTGCCGTGGGCGTTTTTGCCGAACACCAGTTCGCGGGAGACCGCTTCACGCTGGTTGACGAAGATAGTGACCGGATACTTCCCTTCCGCCACGCCGCCCGCCAGGGAAAACGCGGAGAGATCGACATCCGATGCGCCGCTTCCCAGCGACAGCAATTCAGGATCGAAGTAATCTGCTGCCCACGCGTTCTGGCAGCTCATTAATACAAACAGCGCAAGCGTTTTGCGCGGGAAGGCGCGGGTGCTGGCTGCCATTCCGTTAGTCCTTAAACAGGATGTCAATTTCTTACTCAAGGTCGTTCCCTGCTCTGTAATATATGATTAGCGATTCCGGATTTCCCCGGTCTTACAATGTCTTACGCTGGGCGGGCGTCACCCGGCTGTCTTCGCCGATCACCTGCCATTCCACCTCGCCCCGCGCCCCTTCAGGAACGGGATAGCGCTGCTGCCCTTTCGGCGGTACCAGCGTGCGCAGATCGGCTGCCGGTAAGGTTTTTCCGCCCACTTTCAGCTGGCTGAAGTTGAGGTAAAACGGCGTCGGGTTATCCACCACCAGCGCATCCCCTTGCAGGCTGAAACGCAGCTGCTCAGACGCCTTAGTGACGCCGCCTGGCGGTAAACCTTCCGGTCGGTAGAACAACTTCATGTTGTTGACCACCGCGACCACCAGCTGGCCGCCGGTCTGGTTGTCTTTATCCGGCACCGACGGGATACCTTTTACCGACAGGTAAAACACTGATTCCCTGTCCTGCGGCAGCGTCATGTCGGTAAGACGGATACGCAGCTGGAGCTGTTCACCCGGATCAACACGTTTTAACGGCGGCGTCACCAGCAGCGGAATGGCCGTGGCGGGCGCTTTATCGTTTTGTTCTGTCGCCGGTAAACCGGTGGCCAAATCCAGCGGCCGCACCCATGACTGCATCAGATACGCACGGTGGGTGTTATTGGTCATTGACCAGGTGATGCCTTTGGTTTCCGATGCCGGATACACAAGGCGGAACTGATTGATCGACAGGCCGGAAGGCTGTTCCGGCGCGGCAACACACGGCAATGCCAGTGCCAGCGCGGCAATCAGCAGCGGCACTTTCAGCGAAAACGTCATGATTTCCCTCCGTTCCGCACAGCGGCTGAAAATAGCGGGCTGTTGCCGCCGTAATCATTAATCACCGTCCACTGCGCCTGCTTAACCTGACCACTCACCGGATAACTGGCCTGCGAGAATGGAGGGATCATCGGCACAACGTCTCGCACCGCCACGTCGTGGCCATCAAACGCCAGACGTGAAAACGTCAGGAAGTAAGGCGTCGGATTTTTTACCTCGATGCTGCCGTCCTGAAGATGAAACGTCAGACGCCCCTGCGCTTCCTCCGCCGTCATCGGCAGCCCTGCAGGGCGGTAAAACAGCTTGATGGTGTTCTGAATACCAACCGAAATCCGCGCCGCCAGCGAGGCGTCTTCCGCTTCTTTCGGTTCCGTCATCGCAGGTACGGCGATCGCGGTGAAATAAAACACCGACTCACGGTCAGCAGGCAGCGCCGCATCGTCCTTACGCAAAATGCGCAGGGTGTTTTTGCTATTTTCTTCCAGCCGGAACAGCGGCGGCGTGGTCAGAAAAGGCGCAACTTCACGGCCTTGCGGTGACCCGACGACCGCCGACTGCACCAGATAAGGCCGGGAACCGTGGTTTTGCACGGTCAGCGTCTGGGCGCTGTCGGTTGACTGAAAAATCACCCGCGTACGGCTGAGGCTGATCCCCCCATCAGCGGCAAAAGCGCCCTGAATCAGCGTCACAATGCCCATTAAAATGAGTGCGGCACGGCGTACTAAAAGAGAAATAAACTGCACAGAAAACCCCTTACTGATAGGCGAAATCAAAGGTGACGCTGGCGTTCAGCGTGCCGCCTTTGGTGGCGGCATCGCTGCATTTGGTGCCACAGGACAGCGCCGCTTTCAGCGGAATGCTGACGTTGCCGCCATCAAAATTGGTGGCGTTCAGCGGCACCGGCAGCAACGTGGTGTTGTTCACCACATCACCCGTCGCGTTCACGATGCGTACGCCGTAATTCACCACCTGTGAGGACGCCGGTTGCAGGAACAGAAAATCGCCGGAACTTGTGTTGCCGGTTCCCGACACTTTCACCACAGGTTTTTGCACCGCACCGACAAAACCGGCGCACTGCGACAGGGTCACCGTCAGCGGTAACGGATTGGCCAGGCTGTCGCCGCTGCGGATACCGGAAGACTGCACCGCGCCGAAATCCAGCACCGGCGGCGCGGAAACCTGGCAGGTCGGCGCCTGGAATGTGGCCGTAAACTGCACCTCTGTTGCCGCCACCGCGTGACCCGCCATCGCCAGCAGGCACAGGCAAAGCGAAGCCCTCAGGGCAACGTGGTGTCCTGATAAAGAAATGTGATTTTTCATGGTGTCTGTCTGTTGAAAGCGTTAAGGGAAAATAAAGGCGAAGGTGATTTTTGCGCTGACCGCACCCGCCGTCAGCAGCGGATCACCGGCGCTACGCACCAGTCCCACCGAGAAAGGTTGCACAGATGTGCCGTCATCCTGAGTGATCGCCACCGAATCACCGGGCGCAACCGTACCGGCCGCGTTATAAAAATCACTGAGGTTATTCAGCGTGCCTTTTTTCAGCATAAAACCGACGTACTTCGCCGTGGAACTGGCCGAGCGAAACAGCTGCGTGTCGCTGAGCTGAGCGGATTCCCCGGACACAGTCAGCGACGGCGTTTTGCCCTGCATTCCTTCGCAGTTCACACTGACCGCCAGTGGCAGAATGGCGGCGGTACCGGTCGCAAATTGCGTAACATCTTTTGTGTCGAATTTGAGCGTCGGCGTGTCGATCGCCACCTGACAATTGCCATCCATTACCGTGGCTTTAATGTCAGTGGTGGCAGCCAGTACCTGACCGGCAGAAACGCCGGATAAAATCAGCAAAAGTGCCGATGAAACCTGTTTAATTAACCGTGCCACGGAACGTCTCCACACCGCCAAAATCGTTAATCGCTGCCCACTCGGCTTTGCCCTGCCCGGCTGTCACCGGATAATTATTTGATGCGAAAGGCGCAATCATGCTGGTGCCTTTAATAACATCGAGCGGGATCTTTTTGCCGTTAATCGTCAGTTTGTTTAGCGAGATAAAATACGGCGTCGGATTGGACACCTTCACGCTCTGGCCTGCTCTGGAAAACTGCAATTTGCCCATCGCTTCTTTTTGCGTCATCGGCAGGTTATCCGGACGATGGAACAGCTTCAGGGTATTACCGGTCGCCACCTGTAAGGTTCCACCGACTTTATTATCATTATTTTCCTGACCTGTTTTACCGGTCGGGATCGCCAGAATATTTAAATAAAAGACCGACTCCCGGTCACCCGGCAGAGAATTGGATTTTTTCAGGATCCGGATTTTATTAGCGGAATCAGGCTCGATGCGAAATAACGCCGGGGTTGGCATGAACACGCTGTTCGATGATTTCGCTGAGAGACTTTCTGAAATACCGACATTAATAAGATAAGGTTGATTATGAGATCGGTTATTAATGTCAATACTCTGACTGCTGTCAGATGCCGTAAAAATAATGCGGGAGGAACCCACCGCAATACTTGCGATTGCTGGCGGGGTCAATAATATCCCCAGGCTTAAAATAACGCCTAACTTGTGAATAAACTTCATAATGTTCTCTGCCAGTTAATTGAAAAAGAGAGGTTTCATAGAACCTCTCTTTTCCGGACGCTTATTGCCGTACTGCTCGCGCCTTACGACGGGTCCCGTACTTCAGGTTCTTTACGCTTAGTTGCTCACGTAAGAGATTTTGATCGGCGCGTGGTAAGCACCCGGCAGAACGTTAGCTTTATCCAGAACGGCCATACCGGTGTTGAAGGTATAAGTCAGTGCGCCAGTCATATCAGCAACAACCGGGATGCTGGTGTTGTTGGTCACTTGAGTGGTGCCGTCTTCACGGGTCATCATGAAACCTGCGGACTGAGCAACGTCGCTCACGAACACAGTTTCGTTACCGGTCGCAACGATACCGCTGACCTGTAAAGCACCCGCTTCGTCTTTGCTACAGTTTTTCAGGGACACCAGCAGTGGTTCTTCACCAATCTGTTTTTTCGCTGCGTCGAAAGCGATTTTAGAGAAAGAACCGACATTCAAGGTGGAAGCGCCGTTATTTGCCGTCACTTCACACGTGGTGTCGACAATATTGCCCTGCAGCTGGACGTCAGCCTGAGTTGCAGCCTGAACCTGACCTGCCAGAGCCATCATCAAAGCAACAGGCGCAAGGGCGATAATTTTTTTCATTACTAAATCCTTTATTCAATATAAGTATTACAACAAGAGAAAAGTTATTTCAGCCTGCCGTGGCTGAGGAGGAGATAATACTCAGGGGAGAAAAGATAAAATATCAGAGAGGCTTTATTTTCACGAAGGGCGCAGACTACATGTGTAGGATAAAAAATATATTACAATGGCAGAGTTTATTAATGGCGGGAAGTTTTAGTATACATTTCAATAGCGCTGTTGAACATCCGTATTTGTTGTTCCAACACATTAAGATTTTCTTTAATCACCGGCCCGGTTTCTCCGGCGGCCAGAGCGTCTTCTAATTTTTCGGTAAGTTCATGCAATGCCGTCGCACTCAGCAGTTGCAAAGTGCCGTTAATGCGGTGCAGGTGATGTTGCAGGACGCCCCATTCATGCTGCGCCAGCGCCTGTGATGCGGCAGTTAGATCCTTTTCATTCTCCGTCCGCGACTGTTCCAGCATCTGCATCATCAGTTTTTTGTCGCCGAGACTGTGCGCTTCCAGCGTCGGCATATCGACAAACTCTTCCAGCGCCAGACTCGCGGCGGGCAGGTTCACGCCGCTGAGGGCGGCTTTCAGTTGTTGCAGGTCGATGGGTTTAAACAGGCACATATTCATGCCCGCCGCCAGACAGCGTTCTTTTTCGTCGGTCTGCGCGTTGGCAGTCAGCCCCCAGATCACCATCTGCTGATCGCGTTCCCGCACCCGCCGCGTCAGCGTGATGCCGTCCATATGGGGCATATTCAGATCGGTGATCAGCAGGTCATACTCTTGATTCTGGATGAGACCGAGTGCCTGAAGGCCGTCTTCGGCCTCATCCACATGGTAGCCGAGCATGTCCAGCTGACGGCGCAGCAACAGCCGGTTGGTCGGATTATCTTCGGCAATCAGGATGCGCAATGTGACTGGCAGGGTCGCCTGCTGCTCGGCGATCAGCGGCACGGCGGGCGCATGGTCAGAGGATTGCGTCATCAGCGTGACCATCATGGTGGTGCCCATGTCCGGCTGACTGGCGATGCTCATCTGCCCGGCCATGCGTTCCACCATTTCACGGCAAATCACCAGTCCCAGCCCGGAGCCGATATTGCGCTTGCCGACCTGCGTCTGACTAAAAGGTTTGAACAGTAGCTGCTGCTCACCGGCGCTGATCCCAGGTCCGGAATCCCGCACGCTGAGTGACAAGCATACCCTTTCCTCGCCCAGCGCCTGCGTGTGCGCCATCACCTCGACACCACCTTCCTGCGTAAACTTGACGGCGTTACTAAGCAGATTCGCCAGCACCTGTTTGGTGGCCTGCGGATCGAGCCACAGGGTTTTGCCCGCTTCGAGGCGGCAGTCCACCGTCAGCCTGAGGTTTTTCTGCCGCGCCAGCCCGTCGAAATTCGCCACCGTGGTGTGGATCAGCGAGTCCAGATCGACCCATTCCGGTGTCAGGGTAAAATTGCCCGACTCGATTTTTTCCATGTCCAGCACGTCTCCAATCAGGCCGATCAACGTCTGCGCGGTGCTGTAGGCCAGTTCGATGGTGTCTTTGACTTCTTCTGCGCTTTGTTTACGCGTGGTCAGCAGTTCCAGGAATCCCATGATCGAGCTGACCGGCGTGCGGATTTCATGGCTCATGCTGGCGAGAAAACGGCTTTTCGCCTGACTGGCATCGATGGCTTTGTCTTTCTCGACCTGCAACGCTTTCATCAGTTGACGGGATTCGGTGATGTCCTGCCAGCCGCAAATCAGGGTGGCGGGCAACTCATCCGGCATCCGGCATGAGGTGAGCCAGTGCAGGATCAGGCGATCTTCTTCGCCATTATTAAGCACCAACTGATGAGTGATCACCGTATCCGGCGACAGCCCTTTCTGGATTTCCTGCTGAACATCGGGGAACACATCCGCCAGCGGGCTGCGGCGGTCATACAGCGAATAGCGCATGGCCTCGCGGCGTTCCGGCGTGAAGAATTCACCAAAGGCGCTGTTGTGGCTTTCCAGTTCACCGTCCGGCGTGATGACATACACCGGCACCGGAATGGCGTTGGACAAGGTCTGACGCAGGATCAGCTGATAACTCAGCGCCGCCTGCGACGCCTTGCCTCGGCTGATAGCCCGCAGAAGGTAGACACCCCACAGCAGGCTGCTGATGACCAGCAATGCGGCCAGTCCTGCCACCAGATAAAATGGCCGGTTATACAGATTCCAGGTGCCGATTTTCACATCCGGCGCTTTCACCCATTTCCCGGCCAGATTGAGGATCTCTTTCGGCGGAATATCATCCAGCGCCTTGTTCAGAATACTTTGTAATTCCAGCGCGTCTCGCGGGATAGCAAAGGCAATTTGTGCCGACGGCTCATCCGGAATGCGGGTATAGGTCATCATCTCAGGATAATAGTGATCGATGATAAACCGCGACGCGAGCTGGGTAGACACCACAGCGTCCACATCGCCGAGCATCAGTTTGCTCAGCGCCGTACTGGTATTTTCGGCAATCACCCAGGTCACGCCTGGATATTTCTTCTTCAGCTTTTCACTCAGCGGATGATACGCCGGTATTGCCACTTTCGACCCAGGCGACAGACTATCCTCCTGCCCGCTTGTGGCGCGGGTCACCAGCACAAACGGCGTGGCAATAAACGGATGGGTAAATAACATCTGCTCTTCGCGTTCGGTACTGTGAGTGGCCGTGGGCAGAATATCCCAGCCGCCTTTACGCATGATATTCACCATGTCGCTGTTGGAATTGGCGATCACCGGTTCGAAGGACAAGCCGGTCTGCAACTGGATCAGGTTGAGAATATCGCCAAGGAGGCCGCGGATTTCCTGATTGTCGTCAATCATGCTGAACGGGGCATAATACGGGTTAATCAGCACATGCAGCACCGGATGGCGGGAGACCCAACGTTCTTCCTGCGGCGTGAGTTTCATCGCCTTATTTAAAAAGGAAATATTGCCGTTATCCACCCAGGACTGCGCCACCTGTTTGTGTGTCTGCTCGCTCAGGGAACTGATGAAGGCATCGAGAATGCCTCGTAACTGCGGCTGGCTGGCGAGCACAATAAACGCGTTGCCGGTCTGAGGTTCACGCCAGAATTTCACCATGTCCAGCGCCTGATAAAAATCGCGCACCAGAATAAAACTGGAGGTGAGATTGTTACCGAAAAAGTAGTCGTTTTCTTTATTGGCAACCGACGCCAGCGCCAGATAGTTATCCGCATAGGCGGTGATCTGCGCCTGCGGAAACACCGTTTTGATAAAGGCGTCGGAAGGATAGCCTTGTTTAATTGCCACTTTCACCGCGTCATGCTCATCCGACAAAGGTTTCATCACGTCGGCCTGACGGGTCACCAGCGTCGGAAAAGCGCGGACCAGCGGCAGCGAGGCGGCGAACGGTGCCGCCAGCGGTTCTCCCCCCGACGGGGAGGTCAGGATCAGATCAAGGTTGCCGCCCTGCAGGGCAGTCAGGGCCTGTCCCTGATCCGCATAGTGTTTGATCACTACGCGGACTTGCAGTGAATTTTCCAGCAGCAACAAATAATCGGCGTTCATCCCCCGGTAACGACCAGTGGAGGTATTCATGTTCAACGGCGGAGTTTCCGTGCCATACACGCCGACAGTCAGTGTCCGTTTGGCCGCCAGCCACAGCAGATCAAGGTGGCTTAACGGCAGCGCAGGGGTAAAGACCTGATAATCGCTTGCAAGGGTGAGGGTTACTGGTTCAGGCGTGGCCGCGCGCAGCGGGCAGACGACTACCAGCAAAAGAAACATCATGGCCATCACCCGGCGGATCATGGCATTACCCGATTTTATTGCGTTGGGCAAAAGAGAAGAGATCCATTAACGACCTGCAGTTCAGTTTTTCCATTAAGCGGCTTTTGTAGGTGCTCACCGTTTTATTGCTGATGTTCATCTCCGAGGCAATTTTCATATTATCAGTACCCGCGAGAATATACCGCATCACTTTGATTTCCTGACTGGACAGCGACTGCAACATTTCTTGCTCCGAGGAAAGGCTGCCCATAAAAGCATGCAGGGATAAAGGAAAATAACTGTAGCCATTCAGGGAGGCATTTACCGCCGCGATAATATTGGTCATCCCCTCTTTTTTACTAATAAAGGCGTTCGCCCCCGCATCAGCACTGCGTTTGCCGTAAAACAGATCGTTCTTGGCAGACACCACAATAATAATACGGTTAAATGCTTGCTTACGCAGTTTTTCGACCACCTCAATGCCGCTCATCACCGGGATATCTACATCCACGATCACCAGATCCGGATACAACTGATCCACTAGGTGCAACGCCTGTGCGCCATCACCGGCTTCACCGACCACGGTGATCCCCTCGCTTTCCAGCAAGTTTCTGATCGCCATACGGGCTAGCGGATGATCGTCAACAATGACCGCATTTAATTTATGGGTTTTGCTCATGCTCTGGCAGTCTTCTTTTTCAGCAAGGGGACTATTTTCAGTCTACATACTCCGAATGCCCATTTCTATGCATATTAAGAAAAATAGTATCTGATAATTAATATCCACTTCGGACTTCACGTGTAGGATATTCCCTGCAAAAGTTTCCGATGCGTCTGGTGTATTTCAGCGGCAGTGACGTTTATTCTTACTTTTCAATTTCAATGATGGATCACCTCAACACGCGTCGGTATGCGTGGGGTTAACTATTCTCATGAAGAGAACCGAAAAACAATTAATATTTCTGGCTTTATTTTTTATATTTAACTTGCTGTGTGTTCCCTGTTTTTATTTTAATTCGCCCCCTCCGCCAGAAATCCACCGTATTTATATTGCCAGAAATCCCCTCCCGGTTTCCGCCCCCTTGAATAAGCCGGAGGAGCCGGTTATGACGGTGAAGCGGGTCGAAACGTTCAGCATGGTTAAAGCGCGTTACGCTAGAGATGACCGTAATAACGCCCGTATTCTGAAAGCACAGATGGCCTATCAGGAGGCATTGAATGATTACAACCGCCGGATCCAGTCCGGCGGCGCGTCGGCAGTGTCGCAGGAAGATATTCAACACGCTCTGATCGCCGTGAACAGCAGCAAAGCCGCGCTGGATAAAGCCATTCAAATATACCGGCGCACCTTGCAGGCTGATCAGTGTCAGCTTTAACCTTCGTCTTTCTTTCGGTAATTTTGACGACCACTGACGCATTAAACTGCCCGAGCGTCAGCGCCCGGCCGGGAATAGCACTCAGTCTGGCGGTGAAGTTTGTCGTCACCTTATTCACATTGTTCAGCGCGGCAAAATCATCGTAACGATTGAAGATAATCCCTTGATCCTGATCGTAATACAGCATCATTTTCGCGCCATTTTGCAGGCCAATGTCGTTGTTATCCAGCAACGAACTGGCGGTGGAAAACTCGGCCTGTAGCGAGAAATTATCCTGCCCCCCCTGCTTAATCGCTTTGATAGGGCTATGTTGAACAATTCGGATTTAGATAAAAGCGCCTTTCGTCACTGACTTCCTCAGACAATCCACACACTTTCTGGCATCCCTGCACACGTCATTTTTGTTTAAGGCACGGATCATGGCCATAACCTCCCCAACCTGCGCATCATAATCCCGCAACGTAAGATGCCCACCAATAGCTGTTTGACACGGTACATTGCCGTTTTAGCCACCAAACGTCGGTTGTAAGCCGTGTGCCATTTTCAGTATGCATTGCTTTCGTGAGCCGTTGCCGGGCAACCGCCTGATTTCTGACGGCATACTCCACCTGCATTAGCCGGCGTGCGTTCGCGGCGAGATAAGCGCCTTAATTTTTTTGCGCAGCAACTCGTTGTGGCACCGTTTTGTGTCATAAGCACTGTCGGCACAGGCAGCCCTGATTTTCCTGTGCGTCTGACGGATAAGCCCCCGAATGCCTTTGCATCAGTCACGTTGTTTAGGGACAGGTCAGCGCAGATAATCTCATGCGTATCAGCGTCTACCGTCAGGTGCAGTTTCCAGTAGACACGGCGCATTTCCTGGTCGTGTATTTTCACCTTCCGCTCACCCTCATCGAAGACTTTAATCCGGTTGGATCGATAATCAAACGGGCAATTTCACCGCGTGTCGGGTTTTTGAATGGGATGCTGACGGATTTAGCCTGCCTGCTGATGGAGGAATAATCCGGGCAACGGAGCGGGAATGTGATGATCTGATCCTGATCATGACCAAAAGTTCGATTTATTCAACAAAGCTCATAACCGTGTCAGAACGATTGAGGGACGATGCCAATAACAATTCTTCTAAAGGGCGTTTGATTTTTGAGTTATCCACTTTTAAACAGCTTAGATCCAATAATAAGATCCTATATAGATCATCTAATAGATCAAAAGAGATCCCAGCTCCTCTGTAAGCCACGTTCTACAAGGGTTTAATCGGCATTGCTAACCACTATGAGAAGTAAACCAACCGCTATAATGAGCATATTAACCACTATGAAGGGCAAATTAACTTCGCTGGTGAGGAAGTTAAAACCACTACAGTGAGTAAATCAGCAATCGAGCTGTGGATAGTGTTCTTACAAAATGACTTTGATAAGTCGCTGAAACCTATAAATAATCCTCAAGGTGATTGATTTGGTGAAAATAATGTTCACAGTTTAATCACTGAGTGAGTTCTCGGTTGTGATCACTCCGAGGATCTTTATCTACAAACTTAACGCTCTGTTTTTAAAGTTATCCTATGCTTCGATCCAATAATAAGATCCTTATAGAACCTATAAGACCCAAAGAGATCCCCGCTCCTCTGCAGACCTTGTCCTATCTGGGAAAAACTAAGATCGTTAACCGCTGTAGTCAGTAAAACAACCACTGTGAAAAGCAAACTAACCACTATGACCTGTGGTAAAACCGCTATAGTGAGTGTTAGTATCCACTGTATTGTGTATTACGAGTCTCTTATCCACATTCCTTGTGAGAGCTGATAATGTCTGAAAATGAGCCTAAAAACATAGAGATAGCGAAGGCTTTCTCTGAAACCGATAAGCGAACGGGTGAACTTGTTACTCTGGTTCCTAACAGCAATAACACTGTTCAGCCTGTAGCATTGATGCGGTTGGGCTTATTTGTACCTACTTTGAAGTCTACTGCCCGCGGCCGTAAGGGTCAGATGAACTCAATGGATGTCACTTCTGAGCTGAAGCAGCTTTCGATCGTGAAGTCTGAAGGATATGAGAACATTAAGATCACCGGTGCACGGCTTGATATGGACAACGATTTCAAGACCTGGGTTGGGATCATCCATGCTTTTGCGAAGCACAAGGTCTTGGGAGACTCTGTATACCTGCCTTTCGTTGAGTTCGCTAAATTATGTGGCATTCCCTCAGCACGCTCCTCAGCGAAGCTCAGGGCGCGTCTGGAAGCCTCTCTTGAACGTATCGCAACTAACACGTTGTCTTTTTCGAACAAAGAGGGGGACTATTACGTTACCCACCTTGTTCAGTCAGCAAAATACAGCCCGAAGAAGGACGCCGTAGAGCTGCAGGCAGATCCGAAGATTTTTGAACTTTATCAGTTCGATAAAAAAGTTCTTCTCCAGCTACGTGCCATCAATGAACTCTCCCGCAAAGAGTCTGCTCAGGCTCTCTATACGTTCATCGAAAGTCTTCCGACTGATCCCGCTCCGATTTCCATGTCTCGCCTGCGTGCTCGTCTTAATCTGACATCACGAGCCATCACACAGAACGCAACTGTTCGTAAGGCGATGGAACAGCTTAAGGCTATCGGCTATCTCGATTATACGGAGGTCAAACGTGGTAAAGCTGTGTACTTCTGTATCCACTATAGGCGGCCAAAATTGAGGCCGGCTCAGATCCCTACGGGTATTGGTGACGATGTCTATGACGTCCTGGACGATGAAAATATCATTGATGTCTCCGCTGAGAAGGATAGCGACTCGGCAGCGCCGCGTGAGATGGTTATGCTAACCAAAGAAGAGCTTGAGTTGCTTGAACAACTTCGCCAGGCGAAGAAATAGTTTCATTGCCCTGTTATTCCCTGAAGCCGAAAGTCTGCTGAAAAAAGTAGATAGCAGGCTTTTTCCTTAACCACTGTGGCAAGCAAGCCAACCACTGTAGTGAGCAGACTATCCACTGCAAACAGCATGCCGGGCATTATAAAATTCATCTAACCACTGTCGTCAGTAATCTCTACTCACTGTAGTGGTTATTTACTTATTTCGACATTACCCCCCTAGTAGTCACTAACCCGCAATCCTATATATCCTCTGAGTCAGTGGTCACTAACTTATTACGATCTGTCGCTATTTGCACTCTATAGTGGTTAATGCTCATCATAGTGGTCGTTACTGACTACAGTGGTTTTCTACTCCCTCTAGTGGATATCACTCGCTGTAGTGGTTGGTACTTACCATAGTGGATATATGCCCACTCAAAGAGAATGTTCTCTATAGTGGATGTGTAAAATGCCTAACTGTAGGTAAGCGATTGTTGTAGGGGGGGGATTTGAGACACTGTCACTTCTGCTGTGATACTCCTGAAACACTCCTTATGAGGTCTCTTAGGCACTGTGCGCTGGCACTTATCCTCAAAACGGTTTGATCCACTATTTTGGGCGCTTAGCAGTGCCGCTATTTGAAATCCTCTCAGCATGTGTACTGTCTATACTTAGAATTCTAACTGAGGGCTCTTTATGTGTGGACGATTTACCCAGTACGCACCGCGTTCTCACTATATCGATGTGCTTTCCCCTGACAGAGAATTCGCAGGCGGCATCGATGACATCCCTATTGGCCGTTATAACGTCGGTCCCGGGCCGCGCGTGCTCATAATCAATCAACGCGATGATAAAATCTTTCTCGATCCTGTTAGTTGGGGGTATCAGCCCACCTGGGCAAAAGAATCAAAGCGACCACCGATGATTAACGCGCGTGTAGAGAC
The DNA here is from genome assembly GCF_042920125.1 of Rahnella sp. R3(2024). Lineage (NCBI taxonomy): Bacteria > Pseudomonadati > Pseudomonadota > Gammaproteobacteria > Enterobacterales > Yersiniaceae > Rahnella > Rahnella sp. R3(2024). The sequence continues at coordinate 98,661 of NZ_JBHGBU010000003.1, read as the reverse complement.
AGTGGCAACGAGCAGGATGTTCAGACCCCTGTTCGAACATGGACGCGCGTTAGTGATAGCCGATGGCTGGTATGAATGGAAAAAAGATCCGGCTGATCCGAAAATTAAGCAGCCCTACTTCATCTACCATAAATCACATTCTCCCTTATTTTTCGCTGCGATAAGTCGTTTTCACCCTGATGCCTTAGAGGTCCCGGATGATGATGGTTTTGTTATCGTCACAGCTGCCAGCGACGAAGGGCTACTGGATATCCATGACCGCCGGCCACTGGTATTAGAGCCTTCAGATGCACTTGAATGGTTAGACTGCGATACTTCCCCGCAGCGCGCTCTTGAGATAGCGCAGATGCAGTCGGAACCCCTGTTTGAATTTCAATGGCATCCGGTGAATAAAAAAGTTGGTAGCATAAGAAATAATGGTTCCGAGCTAATCGAGCCTGTTGGGGATCTAATAATTTAAAGTTTGACGCGCAAAAGTTCACTGAAGCGTGTTGTATATGCTGGAGAGAGCATCTGACGCTTCATTTCCCAGGATTTTTGCACGCCTTGGCCAGCGAACCACACCCGCCCTTTCCCGCTATGATTGATTCCATCGAGAACCGCCATCAGCTGCTCACTATTAGAACGCGGCTTGTTCTCGTCGAAAAGAACCAACTGTGCGATACCCTGACTGTAAAAATCCCCCAGCATCACGCCGCATTTCTGAAAGCGATGGCCCTCTTGCCATATTGCATCCAGACATTTAGTTGCGGCAGCCACAATATCCCTGCTGTCCTGCGTAGGTATCTGAAGCTTTGTTCCCGCTGTTTTACCGTAATAAACTTCATTCACAGCAAAAGGGCTTGTTTTGATGAACGCAGAGATATGCCGGCAGTATTGATGCTCACCCCGGAGTTTCTCTGCAGCCCGCACGGCATGGCTACATATCGCTTCACGCATCATTTCATATTCTGATACGCGATCACCGAATGACCTGGAACAAACGATTTGTTGTTTTGTCGGTGCGAACTCTTCCAGTTCTAAACACGGCTCTCCACGTAACTCTCTTACTGTACGTTCAAGTACAATGTTGAAGTGCTTGCGGATCAGAGGAGTTGGGGTATCTGCAAGCTGCAGGGCAGTTTTAATCCCCATATCATTTAACTTTTTTGAAATCCTGCGTCCGACACCCCAGACTTCCCCGACTTCAACGAGTGCCATCAGTTTTCGTTGACGTGTCGCTAGCGAAAGGTCAACAACGCCACCCGTTTTTGTCCATTTTTTTGCGCTGTAATTGGCTAATTTTGCTAACGTTTTGGTTGGTGCAATGCCTACACCTACAGTGAGTCCGGTCCACTGGAGAACTTTGGCTCGCACTTCCCTTCCGAACTCCTCCAGATCCTTGCAGTTACTGACTCCCTGCAAATTCATGAATGCTTCATCAATGCTGTATATTTCTACGGCTGGAGACATCTCCTCTAACACCGTCATTACCCGTGTGCTCATATCTGCATAGAGCGCGTAGTTACTGCTGAATGTCACGATCTTATGCTGCTCGAAAAGCGCCCGCATCTTGAAGAACGGATCGCCCATCTTGATACCGAGTTTTTTTGCTTCGGCGCTGCGGGCAATTACGCAACCATCGTTGTTGCTTAAAACCACGACAGGTCTACCCTTCAGGTCAGGCCTGAAAACAGTTTCACAGCTCGCATAAAAACTGTTTACATCAGCTAGGGCGAACATTACTGAAATCCGTTGATGCTGAAAGTCACAACGCCAAACACTTCCAGTTCATCTCCGCCGTCATGCAACACGATGGGAGGGAAGTCCGGATTCATTGGCACCAGCTGAACAACCGGGTGTAAGCAGAGGCGCTTAACAGTGTATTCACCTGCAAGCGAAGCAATGATGATATCGCCATGCTTTGCCTGTAGACTCCTGTCAACAACAAGCATCGAACCTTCATAAATGCCCGCATCAACCATACTCATCCCTGTGGCCATCACAAAGTAAGTGGCGGCTGGATGATTTATACAGAGCTCGTTTAAGTCAATGCCCTTCTCAATATAATCCTGCGCCGGCGAGGGAAATCCAGCCTGAACTTTATCTTGAAAGAAAGGGGTCAGCAGCTTCAAAGGCTCAGGTGTTGGGTAAAAGACATTCATGATTGATACTCACTAAATACTGTTTATGCATACAGTATAATCATGGGTTCTTTAGCTTGTGAAGGGCTTATGCTTAGAAAAGTCTTAGGCTGCTGATCAGCAAGGAAACAAAAATTTTGCCCCCCTATTCCTTCAGTTCTCAACGTTTCTTCTGTCTTACTTTAAATATGTTTGGAATATGACGTAGCTTTTTCTTACTGAAGAAGTCATGGGGGATTAAATGGAAGCGGTATTTCATAAGCATGCATACGGAGGGTTCTTGTTGATGAAATGTAGAACTTGATGCTGGGAAGTACTCTCTGCCGGTAATGTTCTGGTTAGAATCTCGCGGTTCGACTTAATTTTCTGTAAGCCCACAGTATGCGGTCAGGGCTTAGGTCGACAATTGGTTTATAGTTAACTTCATGTTTATAAAGTCTAAATTTTTCTCGGTTGCGAAGTTACGCCGTAACTATTGCTTATTGAAGAAGCAAACTATATGAATAAGTATTACTTCATACATAATAATTACTCGATAATACTTCACATATGTATTTTATGAGTTATCATTTAGGAAATGCTACTTTCGATATCACAGGTGACAAATGATCACGATTATTGGATGCAATAAAGGCGGTGCTGCCAAAACAACAACGGCCATCAATCTGGCAGTTGGTCTGGCTCTTCGTGGAGAGGACGTTTGTCTTGTCGATGCTGATGTTCAGCGTTCCGCTTCCAGATGGTATGCAGAGCGCGAAGCCTCAGGTATCACTCCATCCATTACCCTGATTGAAAAACGAGACAACATTTCCCAAACGCTGAGAAGCCTGGATGAAAAGTTTGCTCATGTCATCGTGGACGTCGCGGGACGCAACAGCCGGGAGTTGATCACGGGGGGGACCGTTGCCCATCAGATTATCGCGCCCCACCAGTGTTCACAGTTAGACCTGGATACTATGGTTGAACTGCAGCAGCAGCTGGAAAGTATGCGCGATTTGAATCCTGAGCTTAAGGCCTACTGCTATCAAAGTATGGCGACGACTAACCCGCTGTTGCAGGGTAACGAACGACATGAGTTTCTGGAGTATGTGCGTGAGTTTGAAGGGCTTATTCCTTTGACCGCCACAGCATGTTACCGAAAGGTTTACCGTGATGTTATGTCAGAAGGTAAATCAGTACTCGAGACATCTAACGAAAAAGCCAAGGCAGAAGTTCTGGCATTGCTGAATGAGGTATTTTAATGGCCTTAAAGAAACCCCCATTTTCAAATCGCCGAGTCGTAACAGAAGCTGAAGCTGACGCTCTGGCTAACAGACTGGCCGACCGCCCTTATGGTGACGAAAAAGTTGTTGCTGAACCTGCGCAGGAAATTCTGACAAGGACAACTATCTCTTTACCTCAGAACACGCTGCGAGAGATTGAAGATCTTGCCCTGCATAATAAGCGTAATGGTATTAGCCCGAAAAGCGTAAGTGCAATCATTCGTGATGCCCTGGATACTTACCTTAAAAAGGTTTGATACCAAGCGGCGTTGGTAACCAAGCGGCTACCAATGCCGTTTTCACCAATCTCATACATTTCCTTAGCCACCGTGTTCCTTATTGCCTTCTCTCCTTTCCAACGTCTCCCCTTGAGTTCAACGTTTCAAGAACACTCTCAATCCAAGGTATCGGAATCATTTCTGAGTGGGTTTAATCATTATTAGATAATAAGTATTAAGTAATAAATCACACTTAACACTGCCCTCCTGTGGTTTAGATTATTTATGAAATACCAAGTGTGAAATGTGATTTTTGTGGGTTTTAAGTTCAGGCATAACAAACTATATTACTGAATAAATGATGTTTCATACTTCATAAATCATAAGTGACACATCATATCGATTACTGAACTTCTCCGAAAAACGTTGAAGGCATGCCCGTCTTTGTATGATTTTATCAGAGCGTATGTCACAACACATAAGTGTGAAGTATTAGTAGTTACTTAATCATTTTTTTATTGTTTATACGCTATTCATAATTCATACCCATGTAATAAGAATTATTACATCATACATCATACTTCCTAACTCCTAACTCCTAACTCCTAACTCCTAACTCCTAACTCCTAACTCCTAACTCCTAACTCCACAGTGACATTTACCATTAGCTTGAAAGGATACTTATCCATAGAGAACAGCATGGGAGACATTGGGAGGTCGAGTGTCTATGCACAAGCATGCTGATAGAGAGGTATTAAAAGTTCAAAAAGTGTTATTTATGAATTCATAATTCATAATTCATTCATGTGATTAACGCGTGGTGTCGGGTTGATTCTATGACGGGGGACTTGGCCGTGTGCGTGAGGTAGAGCTAATGACCATGGTAAACGTGTTAATGAATGATAATGCTTACTATTTCATAATTATTTTTTATGATCAAAGTTATAGCTTTCTTTATCACGTAGTACTTCATAGTTCACAATTCATATTTACTATTTAACATTTTTAAAGTTCTCTGTGGTGTTTTGCTGAGAAAATAAAATGCGTTCAAATAATGCATGAGGATTCTTAGTGAATAACAGTAAACGGCGCGATAGGCATTGCTGAGGTTGGATCTTTTTGAACAGAGTTTCATTCATATACATATATATAAGTAACTTGCAGTTTCGGAAAATCAGGGGCAGGGCGTCACCTTCGGCACGGCTGTCGTGAACAGAGCCAGGCTGCCTGTCTCTGCCCTTCGGGCTTCCATCCTGACGCAAAATCCCCATCACGCTTGCAGCGGCCAATGGCCGCGCCGCTTCACTGGCCTGCGGTAAAGCAGCAGGCCGCTGTCGGGCAACGGCGATTCGCTGCCGCTCGTCGTCGTTGCGGTGGTATCCGCTACGCCCATCTTGGGTGCCGTCTCTCCAGTTAAGCCCCTCTCGCCGGGGCTGACCAAAACACAGCCTCTGTCGCCCGTCCAGGGTAAATATACGCCCCCAAAACTTTTCCTCGTACCTCCGAAAACTTTCGTGTTCGCCCCGGACGTTCGCCCTCGTCGGTGTTTTTTACGCCCTTGCGGCGAAGGAACTCAACTGGAGATGTGGTAACACCCCGCCAGAAATACAGCCGGATACCACAAAACGTCAAGGTCGCGACAAAGCGAATCTAACCGAAGATATGGGCTAAAAGCCCTGAAAGATAAGGAGTGTCATCATGGCAGAACGTGGAATTAACAAAGTCATTATCGTGGGTAATTTAGGTCAGGCATCGGAACTGCGCTACATGCCGAACGGCGGCGCGGTCGTCAGTCTGACGCTGGCCACCTCTGAAAACTGGCGTGACAAAGTCACCGGCGAACAAAAAGAAAAAACAGAGTGGCACCGCGTGGTCGTGTTCGGAAAGCTTGCCGAAATTGCCGGTGAATACCTGACCAAGGGTGCAAAAGTCTACATCGAAGGTCAGCTGCAGACCCGCAAATGGCAGGACGAGCAGGGCATCGACCGTTACACCACGGAAATTGTGGTCAAGGCAAACGGCACGATGCAGATGCTGGGCAGCGCACAGGGCAACCGTCAGTCGGGTGACGCAGCGGGTTCACAGGCACCGACAAATGCCCCGTCTCATTCCGGCGAACTCGCCGCTGACGCGAAACCGGCAAAAACCGCGCGCGGCAAAAAATCCTCCAAAATGGCACCGGCGCAGCAATCCGCACCTCAGGGGGGAGAATTCCCACCGGTTGATTTTGACGATGATATCCCGTTCTGAAGATGACCTTTGACATTAACCGCCCCGTATTTTCGGGGTATCACAGGGAGTACCGAGTTATGGAAAACCACGATCACGTTCTGCTGCCGGAAGATACTTTTACCCGCCAACAGGCTGAAGGCGTTGCAGATGCTTACGAGAATATCGCGATTGAGGACGATCAGGGTTCTCATTTCCGTCTGGTTGTGCGTCACCGCATTGATGGCCAGATGCTCTGGCGGGGATGGGATTTTGAACCGCAAGCCGGAGCGGAGCTTAACAAGTACATCGTCAGTCACGGTGTGAGTAAAGAGTAAGACAGGCTGTAAAGGTGCCGGACGATGGGGTCGTCCGGCAGACAAAATCACTACCAAGCAAAGGATCATCATTATGTCAGTTAACGAGTCTAAAGCAGTATCTAAAGCGAGTAAATCCACCAAACGGTCTAAAAATACCGTCGTTACTGAGGCCGTCGAACAGGCGCTGGCGAATACGCCGGTCGACATGGTGCCGTTCAGCCAGCTGTCTCTGTCTTCGCTGAATGTGCGTAAAGCAGAGCCGGATGCGGCAAAATTACAGGAACTGGCGGGCAGCATCAGAGCCGTGGGCGTGTTGCATAACCTTATCGTTCACCGCCTGCCTGATGGGCTGCTGGGTGCTGCCGCCGGTGGACGCCGTTTTCGTGCGCTGAGTATCCTGCTGAACGAGGGGGCGATCGCACCGGATTACGCCGTGCCGGTGAAAACCGTCAGCGATGACGTGGCTGAGGTGGTTTCAGCCATCGAGAACTTCCAGCACGAAAGCATGCATCCGTCTGACCAGATTATGGCGTTCGCCTGCATCAGTGCCAGCGGCAAAACGGCGGCAGAAATCGGTGGCCTGATGGGGTACAGCACTAAACACGTCCAGAAATTCCTGAGCCTTGCAGGGATGGCAACGGCGCTGCTTGCTGAACTGGCTGAAGATAAGATTAACGTTGACCAGCTGCAGGCACTGTCTGCCTCTGAAGACCACGAACGCCAGCTGGACGTCTGGAAAAATGCCTATGGTTATTATCGCAATCCGAAAGAGTTGCGTGAGGCGGTGCTCAGAGGCGAAGTCTCTGCGGAAGGTCACCGTTTACTGGAGTTTGTCGGTCGGGAGGTTTACGAACAGGCTGGGGGCGGGTTCCGCTTTGATTTGTTCACGGACGAAGGATTTATCAGCGATACCGTTCTTCTCGACACTTTAACCCGCCAGAAACTCACCGAAGTCGCGTGCGGTATCGCACAGGCAGAGGGCTGGAAATGGTCAGAGGGACGCACTGACAGCATCAGCACCTACGGCGACGACGCGCAAAAATACCTGTTACTCAACCTGCCTCACGGTGAACTGACCCCCGAGGAAAGTGCGCGGTTTGATGCGCTGGATAAGCAGTTGGAGGCATTATCTGAGCAGGACGACAGCGATGACGCAGACCACGACGCGCTGGAACAGGCCGCTGACGTCTGTCAGGCCGAAATGTCTGCCATCGAACAAAACGCTGAGAACCGCGCATGGACTGACGATGTGCGTGCTAACGGCGGGGTGGTGGCTTCCCTGCGTGGTAACGTTATCAGCGTGCGCCGTGGCGTGATGCTGCGAAGCGATATCCCTGAAGTCGAAAAAAAAGCCGGTGTGAACCACACCATTGCCAGCATCCGCACCGAAGGTGGTTCTGACGCGACAGAGCAGCCGCAGGGGAAATCGTTGTCGGCGGTACTGGCAAAAAGCCTCTCCAGCGAAAGAACGCTGGCAGTACAGGCTGCGTTGGCAGAACAACCGCAGATGGCACTCGTGATTTTTGTCCATGACTGCCTTAAGTCAACCTTCGACCACCGGTCTTATAGCCCGTCGACCCTCAAAGTAACCCTGCATGTCAAAACCGGCCTGATGCTCGACAATGCGCCGACGTCTGCCGACGGTCTGTCCATGCAGCACCTGAATGCGATGCACGACGCGTGGCAGAAACTTTTACCACAGGACTGGCATAAAAGCTGGGACTGGCTGCTGACGTGGGACACGCAGGCGCTGATTAACGTAATGGGCTATTGCCTTGCCAGAACGCTGGGCGGGGCATCAGAACGCCTGAGCGACAAAGACGGCAAGGCGGGTAAAGACCTCGAGCCGGTGGAAAACCTGTTGGGCTTCACGTTGCGTGACTGGTGGCTGCCGACCAAGGCGAATTTCTTCGGGCGTATCAGCAAAGAGCAGATTTCTGACAGCCTGTCTCAGGCAGGTCTGGGCGGTGCATCGCGCGACGTTCTTAAGATGAAGAAAGCCGATGCGGCTGAACTGGCTGAAGAGAAAATTCTGCTGGCCGGTGAGAACGGGCGGGACGTGGTCGTTCTGGCAGCAGATAACCGCGGACGGGATTTTCTCTCCCTTGACCCGCAGCTCGCCGGAAAGGTGATGTCGCGCAGCGCGCTGAACGCCGACCTGACGCTGCCGCCGCAGAGCACGCTGGTTGTGGCTCAGGCAGAAAAGCTCTCCCTGAAAGAAACGCTGCTCATCCTTGAAAAAGGCCAGGCGCAGGGCGCGCAAATGCTGTTTATCGATTCTGAAAACCGCACCGGCACCGGCAATGCCCTGTCGGTGCTCAAAGACGCCGACGTGCCGCAGTACCGGTTTTATGACGGGCAGAAAACACTGACCACAGTAGTCATTGAGAGCGACAAACGCCAGCGGTATGACCGTCTGGCTCAGGACTATGCTGCGCTTAAGGCCGAAGATCAGCCGGTGGTGGCACAGGCCAGCGGTCCGCGCGAACAGGCGCTACTCAATACGGCTATCCGGGCAGAACTGCAGGCGACCGGCCAGCTGGGCAAAGACGAACGCCAGATGTCCGTTATTCAACCGGTCTGGCTGGACGGCAAAACCCGCACCCAGCGCGACACCTACCGCGCAGGAATGGTGATGGAGCAGTGGGACAAGGACACCAAAACCATGACGCGATACCGCGTCGACCGCGTCACCGACACCACCAACACCCTGCGTCTGGTTTCAGAGACCGGGGAGGTGCGGGTGGAGAAAATCAGCGGTCTGGACAGCAGTTGGAGCGCCTTTGCGAATAAAACGCTGCCGGTCGCCATCGGGGAGCCGCTGATGGTGGTGGGCCGCGAGCTGGAAGGCAAAATCAAAGCGCGGGACGGCCTGACGGTCACCGGCTTTGTGGAAGGTGGCGTCGTAGTCAGTAAAGGGGATACATCGCTGGTTCTGGATACCTCACGCGCCCTGAAGCTGGCGTCTCCGCTGGTGGAAGGGCTGGGCGCGAGCGTCAGCGATAACCAGGTGGTGCTGGCCGCCACCGGCACCCGCGACCTCAACACCGCCGCGCTCAACCAGCTTTCCCTCAGCGGGTCTAAGGCGACGATTTACACCGCATTCCCGCAGGACAGGGCGGAAAAGAGGCTGGTCAGCAATCCCAACTTCAGGGTGGCCAGCGAGCAGGTGAAGGGGGGGGCCGGTGAGCGAAACCTCGATGCTGCCATGCTGAAAAACCGCGATTCTCTGAACACACCGGTAGCGCAGTCGGTCATGCTGGGCCTCAGCCAGGCGCAGTCACATAATATCGCGTTCAGCAAAGCCAACCTGATTTCCGCCTCGCTCGGCTGGTCGCCGGACGTGACGGTGTCTGAGGCCAGCGCTGAAATCGACCGGCAGGTTAAAAGCGGTGACCTGATCAGTCTGTCACCCGTCGCCGGTGCCGGCAGTGGTCTGATTGTGACGCGCATCACCTACGAAATGGAGAAATCTATCATCCGCACCGTCGCGGAAGGGAAAGGTGCCGTCGCGCCGCTGATGGACGCCGTGCCGGAGAAATACCTCGCCGGGCTGACCGGCGGTCAGCAGGCCGCGACCAAACTTATCCTCGAAAATCCCGACCGCTTTGTGGCCATACAGGGATACGCGGGCACGGGTAAAACGACGCAGTTTAAAGCCGTGATGGCGGCGCTCGACAGCCTGCCTGCGTCGCAGCGGCCGGAGGTTATTGGTCTGGCTCCGACGCACCGCGCCGTGCATGAAATGCAGTCGGTGGGCGTGCGCTCACAGACGCTGTCATCGTTTCTGAGCGAGGAGCGTCAGAAGAACCTGGCCGGAGAGAAGACCGACTACGGCAATACGCTGTTCCTGGTGGATGAGTCCTCGATGGTGGGCAACCGCGACATGGCCGAATTTTACCAGCGCATTGCCGATACGGGCGGGCGTGCTATTAACAGCGGCGACGTCGCGCAGTTGCAGCCTGTTGAACCCGGCCAGCCGTTCCGTCTGCTGCAGAGTCGCAGCCCTGTTGATACCGCCGTGATGCAGGACATTGTGCGTCAGACCCCTGAACTGCGCCCGGCTATCTACAGCATGATCGAAGGTGATGCCAGAGGCGCGCTGGAGAAAGTGGAAGCCGTGTCGCCTGCACAAATCCATCGTAAAACGGATGCGTGGGCGCCGGCCTCCTCGGTCATGGAATTCAAATCACCGGCAGACGATCGTCCAGGCGCAGATCTGTCTTCCTTAAATGAACCCGCAGACGTTATCGATGCGATCACCCGTGATTTTGCAGGGCGTACGCCGCCCGCGCAGACGCAAACGCTGGTCGTTGCACACCTCAACGCCGACCGCCATGCCATTAACCAAAGTATTCACGATGCGCTGAAAAAAAACGGTGAGCTGGGGAGGGGCGAACTGACGCTGACCGTGCTGGAGCCTGCGCGCGTCCCGGAGAATGCGCTGCGTAAAGCCGGCGGATTCAGTGACTACCTTGGACACGTGGCCGTCATGAACAATCAGCATATGACGGTCAGCGATGTGGATATCGGGCAGGGGATAGTGACGCTGACCGATGCGTCGGGTAAACCCACGGTGATTTCCAATTTCGAAAACAGTACGCAGGATATTTCGCTGTATGTCCCCCGCGATATCACCGTCAGTACCGGCGACCGCATGCGTTTTACCCGCAGCGACAACGAGCGGGGCTATGTGGCCAACAGCCAGTGGCAGGTGAGCAAACTGGAAAACAGCGGCCGGATTACGCTGACTAACGGTGAACAGGAAAAAGTACTGGAGCCGGGGCGCCTGGTCGAAGATGGGCATATCGATCTGGCCTACGCGGTCACGGCGCATGGGGCACAGGGTGCCAGTGAGCGGTATGTCATTACGCTGGAAGGTACTGACGGTGGCCGTAAACGGATGGCCACACGTGAAGCGGGTTATGTGACCCTGTCGCGCGCAAAGGAGCACGTGCAGGTCTTCACGGATGACCGTGAGGGCTGGCTGAAACAGCTCGACCGGCAGGCTGGTCGCCACTCTGCGCATGATCTGCTGCACCATGACACCGACCGTGCCGCGCAGGTGGCCGAAAAGCTGTTATCCACGGCAACGCCATTACAGGACACCCCGCTCGGGAGAAAGCTTTTGCAGACAAGCGGTGTGGAAGCCGGCGAGAGCATGGCGAAATTTATCGCCCCCGGGAAGAAGTACCCGCAGCCCCATATTGCACTGCCGGTCTGGGACAGCAACGGTAAACGCGCCGGTGTCTATCTCGATGAGGTGCGCTTTATGCCGCAGGGCGGCGGCGCGTGGCTGGATGGTGCGCCGCGAGTAATGGGCAGTGATGATGCCCGGTTTGCCGGACTGCAGGTCAGCCGGAATGGCGATACCCACGTCGCCGGCAATATTCAGGAAGGATTGGCGTTAGCCCGTCAGCATCCGGACAGCGGTGTACTTGTCCGACTTTCTGGTTCAGGCATTCCTCACAACCTTCCCCGCATCACTGGCAGTCGTCTGGCCACGGATGACGATGTTCTTCGCCAGGCGCAACAGCAATCTGAAAGCGATCCCCTGCCGTTTATCCCCTCAGAAGATGAGAAGAAGCAGGCTGCGCTGGATAAAGCAGCACAGGCCGCTGCCGTGTTACCAGAGGAAGAAAAACTACGCCTTGCCGCTGATGCTGTTCGTGCAGAACAGGCGAAATCATTACCTGAGCCAGACAGCAAGGCATTGGCTGAAGCCGCAGGGAAACAATCAGATCTTGCAGATCTGAGTCAGGATCGTGCCGTCTTACAGGTCGCAATTCAGGAACGGTCGGCGACAAAACTTCAGCAACTGGAACGCGAAATCATCATTGAAAAAACGCTCGGTGAGTGAATTACAAAACTACCGGCCGCTGACTGGCAGCGGCAGTGCTTAAAAGGAGGCAGACAATGACGAAGATGGATTTTTTACTGCAACTGCGGCGTTGCACAAAGCTGCACACATTAGAGCTGGTCACCAGTCATCAAAGGGAGCGACTGCCTCAGGAATGGGTCAATGAGTTTGAACTGGCAGCTGATCACAGGCGGGCTGAAATCATCACCGGCAGATTGTTTGACCGGATACCCAAAGCCGTCTGGCAACAGGTTGACTGAAGACGTGGCAGAGCTAGGCAGTTAATGGAATCTTATGTCAGGGAAGGGTGAACGCAATATGAGTCATATAAAGCAGGAAGGGCCGGCAGGTGGCACTGCTGAATTCAGGGAAGAAACACCGGTTAAAAACAAGCGCGGTGAGTCTAACAAACTTCGCAAAGGGCGCTCCAAAATTCACCGGCGTTACACGCCTAAGCTTTGCTGTGCCGTTCCAAGAGGGACCGCGTCGAAAGTGGTGGCTCGCGTTCAGAACCACGACTGGCACCGCAATCTGGATCTTATCGCTCTCAGGCGCAAAGGTTATGTTCCCTACACTAAACGTAACAATCCAAATTTTGTCCCGAAACCCATGCGCATCAGGGCCAGGCAAGAGATCCGTGAAACACTGACGGTCCTTTCCATGGCGATGGCCGCGCATTGTGATTATAACCCCGACAGTGACTACTGCTTTGAAATCATGATGCCTTTTGAGCGGATTGCAGCAGCGGCAGGGATGCTGCATGTCTATGAGAACGGGCGGAAGGCTTATGACAGTCCGCGGGAAGCGTTGTCTGTTATGGAACAGATGGGGTATGTCATTGTGGATCACGACAAAGATCCGGATGCTGGGCAGAACAAGCCGATGCGGATCTGGCTGGCCGATAAGTTTTTTACCTCGCGGGGGATCGCCGGCGAAGAAATTAGAGAGTGGCTCGGTAAGTTTAAATTGTGGGCGCTTAAAAAAGGGCTGACAGAAAGCCTGCGTAAAAAGTACGAGCACCATTTATTGCGCCTTGAGGCTTTCGGTCTGGACCTCAAAAGAAAACATTCCTTGCGCAACCGGCTGAAGCAAATCAAACGGTGGGTTGTCAGCCCGGATCTCGATGAGCTTAAGCAGACTGTTATGGCGACCCTTGAAGGTGAGCTGGAAATGCGGGTAAATAAATATAATGCACGCATCGATCGTTTACTTGATGACAAAGACATCCAGCTACGGGCACTGAACAGAAAGCGTAAACAGCAGCATCCGTATTACAGAGCCTGGGTTCAGTGGTCAAATAGTGTCATGCCCCATGAGGCAATGACTCTTGAAGCGTCATTCAGGCGTGCACATCCGGGACTGGTAAGCGCCGACCCTGAAATGTATTACCGGTTATTGCTCGAGCTTGCCAATAACCGTTAACTCTACCGAGTATGGACATCTCCTTCACCGTGCTGACAGCATGGGGACTGCTCACATCCTGATCCCACATACATACCCGCATTTCTTAGCTTTTATCTGTTAACACTGTTATCGACCGATAAATTCCGCAAATTTTGCCTTCAAAGTGACGCATATCCACTCGGTAAACGATGAATCCCCACATGTACGAAAATTAACTTCGTCGACGGTACGACTTCAGTCATTAACTTCGAACGTAATTTCTGAACAAAAGAAGTCCTTTAAAAAGGGAGTGTTTTCAGTGCGGTATTGAAATCCGCACTTCAAAACAAAATGAGTTCTACCCTTCACTTCGTTACGGGTATCCCCGTTCAGATACCAGTTTGACTATTTTTTACACATCTTGTTTACCCGTTAAATATGTATGGTTAAGATGAACGAAAAGGAGGGCTTATGGCCAAGATGACGAATGATCAGAAACGGAAGCTGAAGAAAAAAAGAGCCAATAAAATTAAACAGGCACAGATAGATAGCCGGTATTTCCGCTTATATCCTGCCAAAAATGAAAACAGCGAACCCCAGATTACGCCGAGGCGAATTACTATAAGTGATGGTGAAATGTGGACGGGGCACATCGATAAGAAGGTCAACGCTGAAGGTTGGTTTGACCAGGTTTGTTCTCTTTTTCAACCTAAAGATGCCGTCAAACCGGAAGATGACGGGATATTTAAAGAAGGGGACTGGTACGTGTTTGCGGGCGATGTGCACGATGGCCCGATAAAAGACCGGGATACTGCATTTTCACTGGCTCATACAAAATACGGTGCGATCATCTACCGTGATAACAACGGAAACTGCGCCGGCGCTTATCCTGATTATTCGGCGTTACAATCCGTGGCCTCCGCCGATCTTACTTCGTTCAAAAACACCATCAAAGGTCTATATCAGGAATTCGGGCAGGACTTCGATCCTACGGAAGCATTCTCAGAGCTCGAAGAATTCTATTTTGAACAACATCAAGATAATGCTGAGTTTGTCGCCATTATGAAGGATGACGAGCGAAAGATGGTGGATATTGTCGAGTTGTTGTTCGCTAATGACCTTGATGATGAGGCAACGCGTTTAGAATATCTGATGCAATTCTATTACGAAGGTTACCCTGCAGAAGACATCACAGACTGAACGGATAATCGGATAAACAACTTTCGTTGCCAATCCGGTACAACGCATTTAACAGTACTGTCTATGTTTAGGTTCAATGAACGACCTTATACATATCTTTAGGTATTTTCACCTGAACCCGACGGGAGTTCCTTTGGAAAGCATTCAATTATTTACTGATGAACATGATGACGTCCTGATCCCAAATGAAATTGTCGAAATCATGCTGAGTAAAGATGTCACTATTCAGGCCGCCTGGCGTATTTACCGTGGTCTGACCCAAAAGGATGTTGCCGAAAAACTGGGGATTAAACAAGCCGCAGTATCTCAGTTCGAGAAGTCTGAGGATCCACGAAAAGATAACATCGAACGTCTGGCTCAGTTGTACCAATGCATAGTTGAACAACTCACTATGGACTGATGCTATCAGTCCATTTGTTTATCTTCACATCTATTAAAACGGTTAAGAGCATCAGGAAATAAGCTGGAATTTAATACCGGCTTTCTCGAAGAGGCTTAAATTATGTTATATCCAATCGCGATAGAACCTGGTGACGAACACCATGCATATGGCGTTACTGTTCCTGATTTACCCGGTTGTTTTTCTGCGGGTGATACCATGGAGGAGGCAATAGCGAAAGCCAAAGAGGCGATCACTGGCCATATTGAGATCCTCGTAGAAAAAGGGTGGGATATCCCTTCTGTTTCCTCTGTAAGTGACCTGGCGAAGAACCCGGAATTCGAAGGGTATACCTGGGCGATGGTTGATATGGATGTGACCCGACTACTGGGAGCTCTGAGAAAATCAACGTAACGCTGCCTAAATCTCTGATTGACAGGATTGATCGGTGTGTATCGACACACCCGGATTTTAAATCCCGTTCTGGGTTTCTAGCCCAAGTGGCATTAGAACGTATCGCTAAATCTGGGTAATTTAAATTTCCAGTCAAAGAAAGACCCGCATAACCGCGGGTTTTTCTTTATCTAAAACATCCGTTCTGCGCCCTTATTAGTTACAACATTCACATAACCCTCTTCAACTACTCCGTGCAAATCTGAGGCTCCCGAGCTGACCATCAACAATGCACCGTGCACAGCGGTAACCTCTGAGCGGAACCCGACCGCCCTGAAAAGCCGCGCCGCCCCGGCCGAAGGCCGGGATCAGTGCCGCTTTAATAGACGGATGTTGTAACTACTACTTTAGTGTTGCTGTGAGAATGTCGGTTTGGGTTGTGGGGAACACGCCCGTAAGCGCCCAAAGGGCGCCAACGCGGAGATACGCCACGGCTGCGGCCAAGGCCTTGCCGTGACCACTCCGACGGCGTACCTAAAGTTCTGTGGAGGTATTACGTTGGTTAACGTCTGGCAGGCAGAGTGGGGGATTGAGGATGCCCGGGACAGATGATCGTCGGTTTGCCAAGAAGATTTACTGTCGACTGCATGCCCTGGCGGGCATAAAAATCTGCACTGGACGTTATTTTAAACGCTCACTGGCCAACTGATAGACGTCACTGCGTTCTCTTTTACCAACGGCTACGACTGCGATAATCAGGACGTCATCAATTACTTCGTAGACTAAACGGAAGCCCGATGCGCGCAGTTTGATTTTATAACACCCGGGCATCCCGCGAAGTTTGGCCGAAGGTACATGAGGATTTTCGCAACACTTTTTCAGTTTCTTGGCAAATTGTTGTTGAAGCGCCTTATCAAGCTTGTCCCATTCTATGGCTGCAGATTCACGAAACTTAATCGTGTATGTCATGCAAAATGGTCCAAATCCACGTCAACCAGCGCCTCTTTGCATCGCTCATTAACCAGTTTAATTAATTCCTGATCATCCAGCGCATCTAGCATTTGTTCATATAATTTTGCGGGCACGCAATAAAATGCAGGTTGGTTGCGGTTCAGGATGGCCACAGGATAGCCGTCACCTGCCCCTACAGTTTCCATGGGATTTTTTTTTAGTTCGCTGATGCTCGCACTGGTGTCGCAAAGAATAATATTTGGCATGTTGCTTCCCGACTAAGACCTTTTGACAGCTTTTAGTTTAAGGGATGAAAAGACCTATTAACAGGTCTTTTTACTTAAACCACCTATTATAGTTACCAGTCACTTCGTGACGAAGTAGTCTTCTCACTATTTGAGACCGTTACCCGGCACGTGTCTGTACCGGTGTGTATCTATGATAATCCGGGCACTACGCATTTTACCTTTACGCATGAACTACATGGTCGTCTCTCATCACTTGAGGGTGTTCACTCGGTCAAGATCTCAGACGTCCCGGATAGCCAGGCTGCAGCGACTGAGAGGGTGGATACTCTACGCAGACATCTTCGCCCGAAAGTGACAATCGGTATCAATGGTGATGCTTCTGCCGGACTGGGATTAAATGCTGGCTGTGAGATCTGGTACTCCGTGTGCGGAGGTCTGTTCCCTGAGATGGTGAAACAAATCATTGAAGCAGCGGGGGGCAAACGATCATCAACGCGTTACTGCCCTGACAACCCGCCTTGATCCGTTGTGGTCGTGTTCCGTAAACATGGCGGAAGTATCTGCCGCTGGTGTGCTTGGCCTTATCGACATGGATTGCCTGCCTCGACCTCTGCAACCGTTGTCAGCAGGCGATATCGCGGATATTGCCCATGTTATAAGGACGCTGGAGCTGAAGTAATCTCTCCGCAGGACTGGCAGTTTACCGGTCCTTTTGAAACAATTACCGCAGTTTTTTTACCCGCCGACGAGTCTGAAACAACCATTAAGGGGACCGCTTAAAAAAAGGAAAATATCCTACGCTAAGCCAGTGACTTAAGCAGGTATGACGGTCCGATTTGTGCCAGGAGCGGACGTTATGCTAATCATTGATGAGATAATTCGGTTGGAGCGTACGCTTAGCCAGTTTCTTTTGCAGAATGATAACGACAATGGGGAACCCTGATGCGGATATTGCACAAACCCCCAGCAACGTGTTCATATTTTGTGGTGCTATGGCGTGCCCAGGTAATAGAAAAGCAGACAGAAAAAATGCGACCGTTGTGATCAGGTACATTATTGATGACTGCAATGAAGAGAATCCCGCTCGCTGCCTGTCATCAGGAAACTGAATGCTCACCGCCGAGGAGGAAACCAGACGACTGTAAGATGCACCGAGAAATAAAATAATAAATAGCGCCGGATGCGAATAGCCCATAACAGGTATTAGCAAAGCGAGTAAAAAAACGAAAGTTGACCCTGTAGCCAGACTCACAGCAGAAAAATGCGGAGTTAACGCGCCTGTCATTTTTGTTGACAGGTATCCTGCAACGCCCCCGGCGAAAAATAGCCCTGGCAGCAGGTATTGAGAGGCCCCCAGTTGCTGGGTCATTAATGGTACCAGAACAGGAATGACCAGCATCGGGCTAAACTGTACCAGCGCATTACTGGAAGCGAACAGTAAAGTATTAACGTCGATAGGCATTGCGTGGGGTGTGTCGAAAGAGACTGGATCCTTAGGGATGATGGAAACAATCAGTGGCAATGCCAACAAACACAGCGTACTGATTAACCACAAAGCGACATGCCAGCCGTAATGAGCACACACAAATAGTATCGTGGGCGTTCCGACAATGCTTACCATCGAAAAAGATGCAATGACCGTCGCCAACATTTTTCCTCGCAAGTTAGCCGGGGCGAGATTTATCAATATACTGATACCCACCCCCATTGTTGTGCCTCCTACCAGTCCTGCGCTGAATCGTAATGCAAGCAGAAGGCTAAAGCTGGAGGTAAATGTCGTCAAAAGTGTCAGTAGGCAGAGTAGTGCCATATTGGCGATTAAAAAACGTTTCTTATTAAAACGACCAATCCAGTAAAAGGCGATAACTCCCGACAAGACCGCCCCGGAGGTATACATGCCGGATACGTAGCCTGAGAATGATACGGGAACGGCGAAGTCTGCTGCCATAAAAGCAAAAACAGGGTTGAACATCATATATTCCAGTGCATTTGTGAACTGGATAAACGCAATGACAACCGCTATCCGGATGAGGGCTTTATGATTAAACGTTGGTGTGATCAATGACATAGCAAGCGACCTGTGGATGAAAGATATCTGAGTTTAACTGCTATCAATGTTGTTCAGTAGGTGGTAAAACTGGCACATATTGTTATCATTTATGGGATAGTTGATGCGGCCAACTCTTGATTTTAATACCCTGAAAGTTTTCATTGCGGTGGTTGAAAGAGACAGTTTTGTTGGGGCATCTAAAGTCCTTGAAATGCCGACATCAAACGTGAGTCGTTGTATTTCTCAGTTAGAAGACAGACTGAATCTTCAGCTCATTGAGCGCAGCACCCGACATATGAAACTCACACAAGCGGGGCACCTGCTCTATACCCGGACGAAGCCATTACTGGAAGCGCTTGAACAAACTGAAACAGAATTAACGTTGCGGCAGATGCAGCTCAAGGGGCCACTACGTATCTGTATTCCCAATGAAATAGGTCCTGCACTGCTGGGTTCTGTGATTGCCGATTTCGCCTGCCAGCACCCGGATCTGGAAATTAGCTGTGTCACAAATTTGTCTGGTCTTGAATCCCTGCGAGACGATCTGGATTTAGCCATTATTGTGAGCCGTGGCCAACTGGATGATAGTGATTACATAGCCCGTCATCTGGTAACTATTCCTTGCACCATCGTTGCAGCCCCCTCCGTTATTCAGCGTTATGGCATCCCTTCTCGTATACAGCAATTTGAAACATTACCCTGTATTACCACGGTAAATGCACTTAAAGGTGCTCCCTGGCAGTTTGTGAATAAAAAGGGGGGATTCGAGACGATTAAGGTTAAAGGCCATTACCGGGTAAACAGCGGAGAGATGGCAGGACGCGCAGCGGTAGCGGGTGTAGGTTTTGCTATTCTATCAAAACAGGCCTGCCAACCCTACATCGACGATGGACGGCTGATCGAGATTAAGTTTGAACAACCGCCAGCCCCACTTCAATTGCTCGCACTATATTCAGACAGGCGTTATTTGCCCGCTAAAACACGAGCGCTTATTGAATACATACATCAGAATTTGAGCAATACATCCTTAGCGACCTAAGGATACATTAAACAGCCACAGAGAGTCCCGGTGTTACAATGGTCTCTAAATGCGGAATGTCTGCTGTTCGCTCACAGCCGACATGGGCCATTATAAGGGTCAGGACGTCCGTACTGCTGGACCTATCTAACGGGGTGAAGCAATACTAAGAACAGTCAGGATTTTAAGGGGCAATTACATCATGTCTTACATGAAACTTCATATCTTAAATGCGCAGGATAAACTGACAGTCCACAGTGAATGGCTTAATACCTGTCTGACAGAAACATATGCAAAAGCAAGAATGCTGATAAATCTTCCCTCTCTGGATATTATCGTTAAAGCTGGGACGCAGGTTATTCCTGAGAAAGGGCATCTCGGATATAGCCCTGAACCAGGTATAGTGTATATAACGGTTGATCCTAAAAACCTTTCATTTTGTTCTAATCATAATAATTCCCTAGAGCGCATGTTTGCTCATGAACTTCATCATGCAGCAAGATGGGCCGGGCCGGGGTACGGCTTCACTCTGGGGGAAGCTATTGTATCTGAGGGGCTGGCGGGACATTTTACCCTTGAGCTATTCGGTGGGGAGCCTGAACCATGGGAGTCCCTTAATGAAGTAGAAGTCCAATCGCATATCCTCCGGACGCGAAAAGATTGGGATCGCACCGATTACGACCACAATGCATGGTTTTATGGAACCAGTAACTTGCCAAGATGGCTTGGATATACCGTAGGATTTAATCTGGTTACTAGATTCCTTTTAGCTAATCCGCATTTACGCGCTTCAACGCTTACGAACGTGAATGCAAAAGCATTCAAGTCATTATTTCGGACTGAAGAGCCGTGATATGGGTAGCTATCACTGGGGTGTTTTTGTAATGAAGAACAAAAAAATACTGATGTCCGCTTCTCGCTCTTAGCCGCCTGTTGCGTTGCCACAGCTATGTTTATGTAAAAAGCGAAGGTGTTATAATCGAAGTATTCATTTGCCCAGATATACGATAACGATGATAAATAAAATACTGGTCAGTGCTTGCCTGGTGGGGTTCAAAGTGCGCTATGACGGAAGCGATAAAGCACAAATGACCGATCAGTTGCAGCGCTGGCAGAAAGAACAGCGTCTTGTGATCCATTGTCCTGAACTGGCCGCCGGGTTGCCAATCCCACGTCCCCCAGCTGAGATTGTTTGTACTGATGGTAAAGACGTAAAGAAGGCGCAGGTCAGAATACTTGAAATTACGGGGCAGGATGTCACTGAGCACTACCAGCTTGCCGCCTGGTTGGCACTACGTACTGCTCGGGAATCAGGTTGTACCGCTGCGCTGTTAACCGACGGCAGTCCAACATGCGGTAGCCAATTCATCTATGACGGTTCATTTAGTGGCCAACGTAAGTCAGGCATGGGAGTCGCAGCGTCTCTGCTCACTGAACATGGAATAGCCGTGTTTTCTGAGAATAGGCTCGCCGATCTCATTGCTTGGATTGATGAGAAAGAACGCTGAACATATTTTTTCATTGAGATACGAAAAGATGTCAGCTTTTTTGCTTATTACTGATGTCACACTTTCTCAGGCCGATTTGTGCCAGGAGCGAAACTTTATATAAGTTGCAGTAGGTAAAACGCTACGATATTTTTCTCATTTGAAATGTAGACACTTTGTCCGATTCATAAAATCTCAACAACTTCAAATTCTTCAGCGATCAGCTCCATATCATCAGAAAAATAACCTTCACGAGTAAAAAACCGCTGATGTTCTTTCTGCCAATACTCAAGGCTCAAATCACCTTCACCTTCCTTTCGGGCAAAGTCGGCGGTAACATCACAAAAACGCACCAGTCGCATCGAAACCAACCTAATAACGCATACCGGTACATCTTGGCTATCAAGGATGATGTTATAACTCCCAATCTCAGGTGCATATTTTTCTTGTAGGTAAGATGCAAAAGAACCGCATGAGGCCGTTTTAATCCCTTTTTTAATAAGGTCTGCAAGCTCGTTGGCCAGTTCTGGGCTATCACCAATTTGCCAAGCATCAGCGCTTGGATACTTCACCTTTAATTCATCAATCGCTGACATTTAAAGTCCTACTTAATCTTAATAAAAAGAAATTTTATACATATTTTGAGCGTGAATTGCTCGAAAATTTACATTGATGCTTTCATATTACTTTTAGTCCGCTTCTCGCTCAAAGCGGACCATTTACGCCCGCATTTCTGCTTCGTGCCTTAAGCGGACGTTACTAATCGATCAGACAAATCGCGCTCGTAGTGGCGTCGTTTTATTCTGCTATCAGCTAAGCCCCTGACTGTACCGGGGTACACTTTTCGCAACTCTCAGTAAAGTGTGGTTTTTAATCGCTCGGGCAAGGCCTCGTCGTAAGCCAAACCATCAATTTCTGATTGAGAAATCATACTCAAAATACTGCCTGTGCTGGGAAGGGCCTGGCGCTCAACTTGTGTGGCAGGATCCCAAAGTTTTGAGCGAATGATTGCTCTGCTGCACTGGAAAAAAACGCTTATCACTGAAATGCGCAATACTGTTTTAGGGGATTGATTATTGACTGAGAATTTATCAAGGAAAGCGGGGTCTTTACGGATTTCAGCTGTCCCGCTTATCCGCAACGTTTCGCCAATACCGGGAATTAAAAAGAGAAGCGCAACGCGGTTGTCATGTAAAATGTTTCGCAGACTATCAATACGGTTATTGCCCCGGCGGTCGGGCAAAAGGTTCGTTTTATCGTCCTCGATATGAATGAAACCTGCAGGATCGCCTCTTGGCGAGACATCAAGACCATCCGGTCCCGATGTCGCAAGCGCCACAAACGGGGATGCCTCAATAAACGGTCGGTAGGCAGGATGAATAAAGTCAGTCACTTTCGTTAAAGAAGGTTTAGCTACCGCGCCGTAAAGTTGCTCAAGCTCATTACTGTCAGTAATCAGCATCTTTTCGTCAGCCATCTTATTCACCTCCATTGATTTCAAAACAGAATGTATGCTGAGATTTTATAGCTGATGCTTTTTGGTTGTCCATGTTTATGGCTAATAAGTGTCCAGGTGCAGAAGTGCCTTAATGACGCCATGAAAACAGTGAATTGCCGCGACCAGTCCAGATATTCTGGCCGGAGGTACCCAGAATTTATTTTCCAGGTTAGCGTAGGGTTTTAGCTCATCGCTGCCCCATTAGCTTTTCTTATCTCTCTGTCGCCGTATCTTTTGCTGAGGATCCGCCATATCGTGGTATGAGTTTTAGCTCATTAAC
The DNA here is from genome assembly GCF_042920125.1 of Rahnella sp. R3(2024). NCBI lineage: Bacteria > Pseudomonadati > Pseudomonadota > Gammaproteobacteria > Enterobacterales > Yersiniaceae > Rahnella > Rahnella sp. R3(2024). Next base: position 75,783 of record NZ_JBHGBU010000003.1, on the reverse strand, counting down.
TGGAACAAAATGATGCGTGACCTTCCCCCAACAGCCACACTGCGCACTTTTGAAGTTGCCACCCGCCACACTACTTTTACCTCTGCAGCAGCAGAGCTTTTTATTACACAAAGCGCTGTCAGCCATCAGTTGAAAAACCTGGAAGAAATCTGGGGACTGCAGCTTTTCGAGCGTGGCAAAACCCTTAGCCTGACGCCTGCAGGCGCTGCGCTCGCCCCCCTTGTGCGCGAATTCTTTAGCAAGCTGGAAACAACGCTTGCCGATCTTCGTGAACAAAAAGGCCGTGTGCGACTGCGGGTTAACACTACATATTCTTTTGCGCTGAAATGGCTGTTACCACGCCTGCCGGGTTTAGCGCGCTTGCATCCTGAGATTCTGGTGACCCTTGAAAGTACGGATAAAGCGATTAACTTCGCCAGCACAGATTCCGATGTGGCGATCCGTTTCGGCCACGGGAATTATCCAGCGCTGCACACGGAATTTATGTTTCGTGAGCAACTGTTTCCGGTTGCCAGCCCGGCACTATTACAGCGCTTTGGAACACCCTGTGAACCTGCCGAACTGCTGCGCTACCCGCTTCTGACACGTGACGGTGCGGATCTGGTGCCAAAATGGGACGTCTGGTTTAAGTTGATTGGCGTAAATACTGATGTTTTGCACGAAAGCGTACGCTTCGCCGACACAAATATGACGATTGAAGCCGCGCTACTGGGACAGGGCATTGCATTAGCGCGCAGCGGACACGTTGAAAAACAGATCGACAATGGCAGTCTGGTGCGGCTCTTTAACGTACCTTTTCCTTCCCCGGCCGCCTATTACTTTGTCTGTCCGAGAGGCATCGAAATGCAGCCGCACATCATAAAATTCCGTAGCTGGTTACTGGCAGAATCAAAACATGCACAGCTCAGTTACCGTTAATGCATGAGTATTTGCTCATACCAGGATGACAACACTTCACTTTCAATCTGGTCATGTGCTGTTTAGCATCAGCAGATGATCGGTCTTGTTTTTTGCTTATGTTATTCGCTGCCCTGCACAGCGATTGCTGGCAGCACATTGATGATGGGTTAATCAAATCAGGAGAATTCGAGATGTCTGACCAACCCACTATTGCTCTGATTGGTCCGGGCGCTATTGGTACTACGATCGCCGCTTTGCTGTACGAAGTTGACCGTACGCCACTGCTTTGCGGGCGAACCGCGCATCCGCAGTTGATTCTGCGTCACGATGACGGTGAAGTTGTGGTGCCAGGTCCGGTATTGAGCAATCCATCAACGATCAGTCATCCGTTCGATCTGGTATTTGTGGCGGTGAAAACCACCCAGGTCGCTGACAGCGACGACTGGCTGGCCGCGTTGTGCGATGAAAACACTGTCGTGTGTGCACTGCAAAACGGCGTTGAGCAGAAAAGCCAGTTGGAACCCTACGTCAATGGGGCAAAGGTACTGCCTTCGGTCGTATGGTTCCCGGCACAGCGCGAGCCGGATGCTTCTGTCCGGCTGCGCGCCAAACCGCGTCTGACGCTACCGGATGTGCCGCAAGCACAACAGGTAGTCGATGCGCTCAGCGGCACACGCTGTACCGTTGAATTGTCATCCGATTTTCTCTCGATCGCCTGGCGTAAACTGCTGCAGAATGCGGTCGCGGGTCTGATGGTTCTCGCGAATCGCCGTGCCGGGATGTTCTCACGCGGGGATATCACTGAACTGGCACTGGCTTATCTGCGTGAGTGTCTGACGGTAGCGCGTGCGGAAGGTGCAGTACTGAACGATAACGTTCCGCAGGAGATCGTTAACGGCTTTCATCATGCCCCGGCGGATCTGGGCACCTCCATTCTCGCCGACCGCCAGGCCAACCGCCCACTGGAGTGGGCTATTCGCAACGGCGTGGTACAGCGCTATGGTCACTTACAGGGCATCCCTACGCCCATCAGCGACGTGCTGGTACCGTTGCTGGCGGCTGGTAGTGAGGGGCCTGGTTGAAATCGTTAACGAAAAAAGTATGCGTATGCGAGGTGCGACGGCATAAGTGCTTCGTACCGAAGCAGACGCCTAAAGAATAAGCCGCCGGATGGGCGGCGTAATCAGGCAAAGAGAGTGAATCAGCGGGGCCGATATGGCGTGCAAAAAACACCGGCACTTCAGCCTGCCTCGCTTTTGTAATAAGCAGGCAGATGTTAGACAGAATAATGCTTGCGACGAACGGCGCATCTGAAGCCCTAAAAAGGCCCTGTTGCATATCGATGATTAAAAGAGCGCGTTTAGATGATGGCATGACGTATCTCCATTCAAATTGTCATGAACGGAGAACAGGCCCCGTCCGGTTTGGCGGAGAATAAAACTAGCACTTATCTGGATAAAACCTATGTTTTGATTTTAGACGAATATACTTCGCTCACTGCTGACGGAGTTTTTATTCTGACAGGTTCGAACCACTAACAGACACTTGCGATATAACCGATCCGGTAGTTTTCCTTATTGGCTTGCGGGGAAATACTAAATGCAACGTTTAATAACTGCCAGCGACTGACATCCCAGGCACAAAGTTGACCTGTTCGGGTTAGCACTTCTAAATCACTATGCGATTCAATAGCCTGTTTTTCTATCGACAGATAAGTCATATTTTTGACGTCGCTGAGCGAGGGAGTACGCAGAGAAAGCCATGTATCAATCTGCGGCCAGCCAAAATCCTGCGTCAATTTTACAAAACTTTGACTCTGTAAAAAGTGCATCATCGCATCTGCGCTTTTCCAGACATATAGCGGAGCATAGCTATTTTCTTTAGTGGGTTGAGATAGTTCATCTTTCCGGGAGAAGAGAAAGAATTTAAACAATAAGCCAGGGAAATCGTCAAACTTTGCGGCATTGTCGCGAATTCGTTTCTGGATAATATCCATGTCGTAATCTGCAGGAAGAGTAAAACGATATTGCATAATAATCATAATGTCTCCTGAAAATAAATGAAGTATTGCATCCTTACGGATAGTTATTAATTTCTGCCGAAAATATCCGGCGGTTATCCATAGCGTAATTATGAGCCGATGCTTTTACCCTGAAAATGGAATTTTTCAGGATGAATAATTTCGTATTTCAGGATGTTTTCTGAGACAAGTTTGAAGATTCTCTTAGGGAATCGCCGGGGTAAAGAACGGTATGGATTATGATGAATCCGTAAAGGCCATACTCCCAAAAGCGGACACGACTTACCTCAGGGTATTTACTCTTATAAGGGTAGGTTAAGAGAATTCAGAACTCTTCAAGCATGAGATCTATAAACGCTCGTACAGCAGAGTTTGAACGACGGCTCTCATGCCATACTGCCGAAATATTATGCCGCTCTACAGAAAAATCCGTCAGGATGGGAATTAACTCCCGGCGTTTTACCCAAGAAGCAGCCATAAAACTCGTCGCCATTCCTATTCCGGCTCCGGCGGCAACAGCTGCGATAACGGCTTCGCTTGCATCGACGATGACAGTAGATGATGGCACGATTTCAATCTCCCGCTCTCCCATCCGGAATGGCCAGCGAAAAATCTGCCCCGTATTTTGGTATCGCAGATTAACCGTTTTATGCCCAATGAGTTCATTGGGGTGTCTTGGCTGTGGGCATCTGGCCAAATAATCAGGCGAAGCATAACAACCCATCTGATACGGCGAAAGGCGACGCGACAGGAGATTTGAATCTGCGAGGTCGCCGAGCCGAATGGCAATATCAATACTCTCGTCAACAATGCTTATTACGCGGTCGCTCAGCTTTAAGTCGATGGTCACTTTTGGGTGAAGTGCACAGAATTGCGGAAGTACAGGGGCGATCATATGGAGACCAATCGGAAACGATGCCGCAATGCGTAACGTTCCTGCTGGCTCCTCACGCGATCGCATGGCTACCTGCTCAAGTTCCTCAGCATCGCGTAGCAATCTCAGCGTGCGCTCGTGCAGTTCACGGCCTTCAGCAGTCAACACCAGCGAACGTGTGGTTCGGGTGAATAATGTGATGCCAAGACGCTGCTCCAGTCGCTGGATACTCTTACTTATCGCTGAAGGTGACACTGCCAGCGAGCGAGCAGCAGCGGTAAAGCTGCCGAGCGATCCCGCACGAGCGAATGCAATCAGACCAGTAAGTCTTTCAAAACCGATTTGTTCCTTCATGGCAACATTAAAGCGAAATCCAACCCCATTATCAATCATCAAAATTCGTCATACCCTCTGGCAACTGAATCCCTGTTGGAGTGAGATTGTGATGAATGAAATGATGAAAGCAGTACAGCTACATGCGTTTGGTGGCCCAGAAAACCTTAAGTATGAAGATACCTCCCGACCAACTATCGGATGTGATGAAGTACTTGTTCGGGTGCATGCGGCAAGTCTCAACCCGCCAGACTGGTATCTGCGTGAAGGTTTTCGGGCGCTTCCGCCTGAATGGTGGCCGGATCCTCGCTTCCCGCTCATCCTGGGAACTGATGTCTCCGGTGTCATAGCAGCAGTCGGGGAAAATGTTTCCGCATTCAGCATTGGAGATGAAGTCTATTCGATGGTGCGTTTTCCTGATGAGGTAATGGTTGGTAGCGGGGCTTATGCCGACTATGTGAGCGTTCCCGCATCAGAGTTGGCGTTAAAACCTCTGGGAATCGAACATATTCATGCCGCGGGTGCTCCGATGTCACTCCTCACAGCCTGGCAGTTTCTTGTCGAAGTAGGTCATGACGCGCCAAATCCGTTTCAACCCTTCTTGCATAAACCTGTTCCACTTAAAGGCCGGACGGTGCTGGTCAATGGTGCTGCAGGAGGCGTAGGGCACCTTGCTGTTCAGATTGCCAAGTGGAAAGGTGCGCGAGTGATTGCAGTGGCCTCTTCCCGTAATGAAGCGCTTTTGCGCGCTCTGGGTGCGGATGAGTTTATCGTTTACACCAAAATAGCTGCTGAGAGTGCAGTAAAAAATGTCGATCTTGTCATTGATGCTGTTGGCGGAACGCACGCAGAGCGCTTTCTAGGCTGCATCAGGCAGGGCGGCGCACTATTTCTTGTGAATCCCCTGGGTTTTTCTGGACAGATTGAGGCCGCACAAAAAAGGATCACTGTGTCAACAACGCAAGTGCGTTCCAGTGGTGCGCAACTATCAGAAGCAGGACGCCTTCTGGAAAAAGGAATTATCAAGGTCGTCATTGACAGTATCTACCCGTTAGCAATGGCATCAGTTGCACATAAGCGCGCCTCGTCAGGTAGTCTCCAGGGCAAAATTGTCCTCACAAACTTTTGAATATCACATCCTGCCATCTATGATCATTTCGCCGATAGCGCTTGATGCCAGGATAAATCAGAGACTCCGGGCATTAGATAATTGGGGGCAGAGGTATAAGTACCTTAAAAGTAAAACGATCGGTTTACTTTTAAGGTATGAATAAAAAACAAGACATCATGCAAGCCGCTGAGCGGCTGTTCTACCTCAACGGCTTTCATACAACCAGCACCGATAAGATATGCAGTGAAGCAGGGGTTTCGACCCGGACCCTCTATCGGTACTTTCCTACCCGTGAAGCGCTGACTGCTGCAATTATGGATGAGCGCCGCGAGCGCTTCTTCTCTCAACTGCACCCTCCACGACACCCGGACTCAATAAGTCATCTGTTCGATGTGATGGGGAACTGGATGAGTGCCTATGGCATCAGAGGGTGCTTTTTCCTTAAAGCCTGGGGGGAGTATGCGGGAGAGGATCCCGCATTGGCGGAGCTGGCTATGTCATACCGCCATGAAATGCGTGCCTACATTGCGAAGTGCATCAGCCATGTCTGCGGCAGAGAAAACGTCCCGCTCGCCGACGCCATTTGGACGCTATTTGAGGGTACGCTGACTACCGCCATTATAGTTGGTGCACTTGCAGCCTGCGAAGTCGGAAAAGCCGCCTCACTTCTGCTCATCAGTCGTTCGGGCGGTCAAAAATGAAAAATACGTTGCTAGGTCTGACGGGGTTTGCGCTTATTGCCGTCTCATATGGCATGGCTCGCTTTGCATGGGGACTTATGTTGGCTGATGTCATGCGCGATATCGCTTTCACGCCACAGCTGGCAGGAATTCTCTCAGGCTGCAGTTTTTTCGCTTATTGCATCGCCATCCTGCTGGCACCGAGACTCTCAGCGTGGGCAGGGCCGAGAATGCCGGCGTTAATGTCATCGCTCAGTGCAGCCTCTGGCCTGCTGATTATTGCTGTGGCGGGATCGCAATGGCTGTTAGGCCTCGGGTTGTTTATAGCCGGACTAAGCGCTGGTTTTGCTTCTCCGGCACTTGCTGCAGCGGTCAGCCAACGTATTTCTCAAAGACAGCAGCCAAAAATGAACACAATAATAAATGCCGGGACGAGTGCAGGGATTATCATCTCCGTGCCTGTTTTATTCTGGCTTCCGGGGGGCTGGAGAGGGGCATGTCTGCTGTTTGCGCTTCTGGCGCTGCTGTGCGCCTTTCCTGTATGGCGTTTTCTGCCAAAAGATAAGACATCTGCCCGGTACGGGTTTTTCCATGGGTTATTGCATCAGCGCGCACTTCACCGGCTAATGGCGATTGCTTTTTTTAGCGGAATTATTAGTGCCGCTTGGTGGAGTTTTGGGCCTGCTCTGCTGCAAACACTTGGCATTAAGCCAGGTATCATCAGTCTATTGTGGATGACTGCGGGTGCTGCTGGGATCACAGGCGCATTAACCTGACCGCTGGCAAAGGTTATTGGCATTAAACAGGTCTATCGGTTTTCACAGTGCTGTCTGGCACTTCCGCTCTTACTCATGGCTTTCATCCAGCATTTTACCTGGTGGCTGGTTCCCGCGGTTGCACTGGGTGGCGCGGGTTATGTGACCCTTTCCGGCGTACTGCTGGTGTGGGGAGCCTCTGCGTCAGAAAATTCACCGGCCACTGGCGTCAGTGCGCTGTTTTTTATGCTGGCCGCGGGGCAGGTTATTGGATCGATGATTTTTGGTCAGATATATGCGCTGACCAGTGGCGAGACGGCACTGCTCATCTTTGCCGCGCTGCCCTTGTTATTGGTTTTTGCAATTCAAAAGTTTGATCCCAAGGTGTCGTCCAAAAACGTTGTAGATAAGCATTATTAATCTCCCAGCGTTTCATCAGAGTAAAGTGGGCAAGTTCAAAGAAGTTTTTTATTTTAAGCTGATATTATTATTTTTCGCCCATTTCCTTAATCTGCTATTAGCATTGGCATAGGGAGAGGATGTGTTAAATGAGATCATTCGCCCCATAGTCCATTTTGTGTACCATGTTTTACCATACAAAGCGTCATCAGTGAGCTCATCAATAAGTTTCACTATTTCATCTTTTACGGCTTCGAGCTCAGTAATTAACGCGTGATAATTCAATTCGCTATAATCAGAGTAAAATTTTTGCGCCAGAAGCCCAAGTTGATTCCATTTAAAACCGGTTTCTGGGAAATTAACGGGCAATCTTTTCTCGTCAGAAGTGATCCACTTTACAACCAGAGTGTTCCACCCGAGCAGATAGGAAACCAGATCATGAACACTCATTTTCGTGCCCTTGCAGTGCCCATCCATTGAGTTATCTGAGGTGAGTTCGGGGGGAATGGCATTAAGATAACTAATTAATTTATTGAAATTTTTATCAATTGCTAAAAGCAATTGAGATTTTGTTTGCGGCACATTCATAGAATTACCCCCGCACTTCATAAGAGATCCATAAAGACACTGTGTGGTGCTTAAATATCAAGTAATTATGTACTAAGTCCCTGTAAACAGCTCTCTCTTTGTTCAAGGCACATTGCAGGTAGTCATGTCCTTGCTAAGAGGTTCACGGTGGAAGTTAAGTGCCAGGAGCGGACTTTAAACACCTTAGCCGCCCTGAGGGCGGCTCTCAGTCCCAACTCATTTCTCAGAGTGAAAGGCCCAGTCAGCTGCTGTCGCGAGCGACACAAACGGGCCAGTTAGAGTGACGTTGTGGTGGTTGATGATTTCATTTGCGGACAGGTAATTATTATCCATTGTCGTGTGCGCATCTGAAATCAGCACGGTCCTGAATCCCAGTTCCGGTGCTGCGCGGCAGGTAGTGTCCACACAGAATTCTGTTTTCATCCCGGCGATAACCAGTTCCTTAATGCCTCGCTGGCTGAGCTGATGCTGCAGGTTCGTATCCCGGAAACAGTTGGGGTGCTTTTTGATAAACACGACATCGTGCTCAGCGTACACATTCATTTCGGGTATCAGTTGTGTCAACGGACTTTGCTCAGAGAAGTGAGAATCATCAGGTCCTGTGTGGCGGGCAAAAAATACGGGCACCTTAGCCTGCCTCGCTTTTTCAATCAGCAAGCAGATGTTAGATAGAACCCTGTCTGCAAAATACGGTGAGGCGGGGCCACGGAAAAGTCCCTGCTGCATATCGATAACTAAAAGCGCATTTTCAGATGAAATCATGATGTATCTCCATTCAGTAAGTCATGAACGGAGAAATTTTCTTCCCCGTCCGGTTTGGCGGGGAGTCAGAGTCTGTTTTGTCAGGAGCCAGTCACAGATACGCCCACGCCGCCGAAAGTTCCGGTGGTGGTAACGGTTGTCGCTGTATGAACTGACTTAATCATTTTCTGACTTTCTCTTATGGGTTGGGTATCAGGAACGGGAAACACAACGAATCGTAAAAAACTTCTCTTTTGTTTTAGCACTGAGATTTACCGGATTCAACAAAAATGTTTCCTGAATGTTGCCGAGTTTTGTTGGCACCCCCTGACCCGCAAAGGAAAGCAATTTGGCTTCCGCTCTTCGCTCATAAAAGACCTAAGCCGTTTCCGTGAATAGTTTTTTTTAAGAAGCGGATCTCACCCTTTCGATTCACACAGATCAATTCAGCATAATCGAGGTGAAATGGTGAGTTGAGTAGCGCCCCATCATCTGAACTGAGGCGGGGGCGAATTTGTATTTATTGACAGTGGATAGCCACAAGCTACAGCGAAGCACACGTCGAACAACGATCAGAAGCTATATGTCACTTTCAAGCTTCCAGTGGGCGATGCTTTTCGTTGCACAATCGGGCTGTTGCGTGCATCACCAGCCAACTGCGTAAAGCCTGTAGCGGCCACTACACTCCAGTCTTGGTTGAACTTGTGCGTCCAGTCCATATTCATTGAATAGGCATAAATCCCCGAACCGGCATCATATTGAGTAAACCCCGATGCGGCCGACTGTGATGAACTTACCCCGTAGTAAGTTTGCATATAGTTGCCTGTTCCCCAACTGCTGGTCAGCGCCATCGTCACGGTATTTTCCGATGAGTTATAAAGCGGGCTGATAATACCCAAATGCACGGCCGCGCCATTGTCCCGTTGAGAAAACGGCACCTCAGCCTGCAATTGCAAATGAAGCCAGTCGGTGACCTTATACCCCAGACCCAAGGCCCCGATAGCCGAGCCTTTGACATCGCCCATACCCCGCAAGTCGTCACTGCCATCGCTCAGTGAGTCGCTGTCCACGTCATGATCCTTACGGCCTGCGCGATAGCTCAGCGCAGTACTGTAATCCAGCTTGCCGGTGCTGTTGCCGTAACCGATACCCCGCGTGGTACTCACGAAGAACCCATTATGCATCGAGTAATCAAGCACCAGGGCTGTCGTGACGCGGTTTTCATCCGAACCAGAATAAAGTGGCGTAACATCCACGCCTCCTCCCAACGTTAAGGCGTTACCCTGTTGTGGTTCTGCCGCAAGTGTTGGGGTGGCCAGTAACGCCAGCAGCGCGCCCGGCAGCATTTTTTTCAGGGTGCGTCCTGAGAGTGAATAGGGGAACTTATGACGCAGTTCGAAGTTGCTCATTAAAGAAGTCCTTATGGATTCAAACGATTACGATGCAAGCGGGTTTTAAACGCCAGAACGCTCAGTTTGAATACGCACCCTAAAGTTCTCATGAGCTAAAAATGAAGAAATACTTAAGCACGTACCGGTGACACAAACCTGATAAATTTCCTGATAGCGTTTTTTTCTTCAGACGTTCTTCATTCACTGTTGATAACGTAACTATTGTGAAAATTCTCCTCATCGAAGACGACCTGGATCTCGGCAACGGCGTACGTATTGCCCTTGCAGATCAAGGATTAGATGTCATATGGGTTCGCCGCAAAGTGGATGCGCTGCATCAACTCGATGCCTGCGTGCCGGAACTTGTGTTGCTCGACCTCGGACTGCCCGACGGCGATGGCATGAGCCTGATGGCGTACTTGCGCCAGCAGCTCAAGGGGATCCCCGTCATCATTCTGACCGCGCGAGGCACTCTGCAGGATCGCCTGTGCGGGCTGGATGCCGGTGCTGACGACTATCTCGTCAAACCTTTTGTTCTCGCCGAGTTGTTGGCCAGGGTAAGAGCACTTGCGCGACGCAGTTACGGTTTTGAGAATGAGGTGATAGAAATTCGTGGGTTATCTCTCCACGTGCCGACTCGTCGCGTGACAGTGAGCGCGCGGAATGTTGAGTTGACGGCAAGTGAATACGCGCTGCTTGAAACTTTAATGATGCGCACTGATCGCGTGCTTACACGAAGGTTTCTGGAGGAAAGGATATTCGGCGCAAAAGAAAATATGAGCAATGCACTCGATGTGCATATGGGTAATTTACGTCGCAAAATCGGCGACGGTTATGTACGAACGGTGAGGGGCGTAGGGTATGTCATTGATACCGTACCGATTCAGAAAGGGGCCGGTTGATGCGAAATTTTTGGCGCCACCTGAGAACTCCAACGCTCGTACGGCGAATTATGATCGCCCAGATGTTACTGCTTACACTGCTTTGGTGTCTTTTTCTGACCTACATTTTGTGGGAGAACTTGCGTAGCCCCCCGATGCTAACGGGCAGCAATACCTACGAAACCATTCTTACATTGGTTGATCGTATGAATGATCGCCCGCAGGATCGCAACGCTGTGCTGGAAAAGTTCAGCACAGCGTTGCGGGAAGGTTATGGCGGAGGTGAAGATCCGAAACTGTCAATCAGCCTAATCGTTCGGAAGAATAAAGAGATAATTTATTCATCTGATGGCGCTCCGGCAGGGGTGACAAACACCCTGTATGGGAAAATTCAGAGCATTCAGAGTGAAGGTCGCACTTGGACTAGCCGTACTCTCAAGTCCGGGAGGTCCGATGCGGAGGTAACACTTGTCACGCCTGCCGGAGGCTGGAACTTTTTTATATACCTGAACTCGCGTGGATACTACATATTGCCGCTGCTGGTGTGCATTCCTTTTCTTTTGTTTCCCGCGTGGCTGTCAATCCGTATTGCAATGCGACCCTGGAACAAGGTGATAAATGAAATTTCCTTACGAACTTCAGAAGATCTCTCTCCCTTAAAAGAAGTGCCAAAGCACATGGAGCTTCGCCAAATGGTGGACGCTACTAATCTATTTCTTGCCAGGGTGCAAGAGAGTTCTGATAGGGAACGGGTTTTCATTGCAGATGCCGCTCACGAACTGCGTACCCCACTGGCTGCGATGCGAATCAATGTGGAGGCTTTGCAGTCCTATGTAAGCAGCAATAATCAACAGGAGTTGCTTGCAGGGATTATTCGCAGCAATAGCCGTGCAGCGCGTCTTGTCAATCAGTTGCTGCTGATGATGCACAGCGAAGTGCGCATTGACACTGTTATGGAGCCTGTGCCGCTGACAACGCTCATACAAGAGCGAATGGCTGCACTGGCACCGCTAGCGGCTGAGCGCAGGGTTGAGCTCGAATTCTACTCTGATGATGAAGTCTGGATCACAGGCGTCAGGGAACGCCTGATGTCGCTGATTGATAATTTAATTGAAAATGCCGTGAAGTACAGCCCTGAGGGCGGACGGGTTGAGGTAGATGTACGCTCTCTTGATAAATCTACTCAGCTACGTGTTTCAGATGCAGGGCCCGGCATTCTATTTGAATTGAGGGAGCGCGTGTTCGATAGGTTTTTTCGCGATCCCAATCAGATACAAAGCGGGAGTGGATTGGGACTTGCAATAGTCAAAGCGGTTGCGCAGCAACACAACAGCAGCGTATGCCTAAGTACGTCTGCAGAAGGTGGGCTCATGGTTACTGTTGACTTTCCAAACTACAAGTCCGCCTGAAAGAAAACATGATTTTGATACCAGCGCAGCGGAGGGCCTCTGTAAGAACAATGGAGTTGAAATTGAAATATTTGACGCTGTCTACACTATTATTTTCTATCTCAATCAGCGGGTGCGCCATAACCATCAGCGAATTAAAAAGCGGTCAATCATCTTATGACGGCAGCTTCACGAGCAAGACGAAGCCCTCCGATACCTATCGAACCTTAAGGCACATGGCAAGGCAGTGCCTGGAATATGAGGCATATTCAGGAAATCCTGTCATCGTATTAAGCGAGTTTGACGGTGAGCGCAATGAAGGTGAGATCAATCAAAAGCTCCTTGCGCAGGGACTATTGATTAACAACACGCTAATTGAAATAGAAAGAAATGATGGGGACAAAGCCCAGGTCAGCCTATACACAACCAAGAACATCTTGAGTGTGGGAATCAGGTCGCCAAATATAAGTGATATCAAGCGCTGGGCTGACGGCGATAGAGCTTGCTAGAACGACACTCTCGTCAATACCGTGAAGCATCTCAGGCCATATGACTTAATCCCCCGTTGATTTACACACCGCGATTTAAGTAATGCCTTCATCAGTAATGAGAACAACTGCGAACGTCCGCTCCTCGCTCTCAGCAGACCTTCAGCGTCACGTGTTTGTCTGCTATGTGCCAGAAGCGGACGTTCCGATTTTTCACAATGCCTCCCTAGCACGCCATTTTGCACTTAGATTACAAAAGTGTTTTACCTGAATACGAAAAAATGAATTTTTTCCTGCTTTGACATCAGACTGGCAGGGCACGATCTTTTACCACCGTTTTCATTATCAGCGTTGAGGTAAGCCGCTGCACTCCCGCCAGACCAGAAAGTTTTTCATCGTAAAGCCTCTGAAAAGCTGGCAGATCATGTGTAATCACATAAAGCAGATAATCCGGATCGCCAAACAAACGCTGCGCCTGAATAATTTGCGGTATTTCTTTTATTGCCGTCTCGAAGGAATTGACTGCCTGCCGATCCCCCTCGCGTAGAGTGACGAAAACTATGGCTGAAAAGTTTAGCCCGAATTTGGACGGATCGAGATTCGCCCGATAGCCGCTGATCACGCCTTCCTGTTCAAGCGCTCTGACACGACGCTGGCAGGATGACAGGCTAATCCCAACCCGTTCTGCCAAGTCAGTGAGCGAAAGTCTCCCGTCCTGCTGAAGCTCCGCAAGAATATTGCAGTCTGCCCTATCCATTGCTTAAAACCTCCCAACTTTTTACGTTTATGATTTGAATATGAAAGCATATCCCGCATAAAAAGCGATATTATTTCTTTGCTTTTAAACAAATATGCAGGTAAAGGTACTCTATATGCAGGTTTCAGACGTTTATAAAGGGTCGGTCAGAGATCGAGCCACTAAGGATAACGGTGCATGTCACTGAGCATGTTCGCCGCGTTCTGGGCTGTTTCAGCCCTTTTTGTTATCACGCCCGGTGCTGACTGGGCTTACGCCATTTCAGCTGGCATCAAGGGACGCCGTGTTGTACCAGCAATTGCAGGTATGCTGAGCGGCCATCTTGTTGCAACACTCATAGTGGCAGCGGGAGTCGGCTCGATCATTGCGGGAGCGCCGGGCGTGCTGACCGTTCTGACCGTGGCTGGGGCTGGCTATCTGCTCTGGCTCGGCATAGGCATGCTCCGCCACCCGCCCGCACCGGCGGCGGGGGAGAGTGACGATGCCGGCTCGCGACTGAAGTGGGCGCTCAAGGGCTTTTGCATCAGCGGGCTTAATCCAAAGGTCTTTCTGCTGTTTCTGGCTCTGCTGCCACAGTTCACCGACGTCCACGCCGCCTGGCCGCTTTCGCTGCAGATGATAGCGTTGGGGCTGGTACATATGATCAGTTGCGGCGTGGTCTACCTGCTTGTGGGCTATGGCTCCGGCACAGTGCTTCGGACGCGACCGCGCGCGGCGCAGAATGTCAGCCGGATTTCGGGCGGTCTGATGATTATTATTGCGGCTCTGTTGTTGGCAGAACAGTTTCTCTGACGCACGGCCATACAGGATAATTAACAACATATCATGCATTAGATTCCCTATCTGCGCTGCGGCACGCCTTGGCTCGAAGGCATCTGACAAATCGAGAAATACAATTAAGCATTGCGAAAGTCAGTATTATCGCACCCGCAACAGCCTTATCAACGCAACGAGTTAGCAGAGAACACCATGCCATCAATCACTCTGACATACCTGAAAAACCTCAAGCTGCGCGGTGAAAAGATCACCATGCTTACCTGCTACGACGCCACGTTTGCCCACGAACTGAGCACGGCGGGTGTTGAGATGCTCCTCATCGGCGATACGTTAGGGATGATTTTGCAGGGCCATGACAGCACCCTGCCGGTCAGACTGGAAGATATGGTTTATCACACGACCTGTGTAAAGCGCGGAAACAACGGTGGCTTCATCATCGCCGACCTTTCTTTCATGACCTGCTCCTCACCACAGCAAGCCCTGCACAGCTCGGCGCAACTGATGCAGGCGGGTGCGCAGATGGTCAAGATTGAGGGCGGGGAGTGGTTGTGTGATACGGTACATCAACTGACGCGCAACGGCATACCTGTGTGTGCTCACATCGGACTCACTCCGCAATCGGTTAACGTCTTTGGTGGATTTAAGGTTCAGGGTCGTGACAGCAAGCAAGCAGAAGCGTTGATCGAAACCGCGAAAAATTTTGAGCAGGCGGGTGCGGCGATGGTTGTGGTCGAGGCAGTACCGGCTTCGCTGGGAAAAGCGCTGAGCGAGGCGGTTTCAATACCGGTCATCGGCATCGGCGCGGGCCCGGACACCGACGGACAGGTTTTGGTGCTGCACGACATGCTTGGCCTGAGCATCACCGGCAGGTCCCCAAAATTCGTAAAAAACTTTATGAAAGGACAGAATGACATCCAGGGCGCGGTAAAAAACTACATTGCAGCAGTTAAAGACTGCAGCTTCCCGGCGTCTGAGCACTGCTATTTAGAATAATTAGAGTCTTATAGACGATTGCATTCAGCTTTTCAGATAACGCATTATAAATAGCAACGTCTGCTTCTCGCTCAAGAAGCCTGTCAACGTAGTCACGCCCAACCACAGCCTAGAGGTACAAAATTCACCTGAAGGTACAATAATTTTCGATATCCAAACGGCCCCCATCATATTGTACGGTTAGCCCCTTCCTTTCAGATGGGGAGAATCTCAACTGTCGCACTATTCGAAGCAGCTATTTAATTCCGTAATTGTAAATTTTGTTTCCCAAAATTGACCTATTCCAAATGAATACTACTATTAATTTTACTTTTTTTAATGGATGAGCAACCTGTGAAAGGGATAAATTCCGAGGAGTGGGTTGTAGTGGTTTCACCTAAAAGTGAGGCCGTAAGGGAGGGTATGAATGGGAAAGGAAAGTAACACAGCTAATCAAATTGATGATTACTTCCGGGCTATGAATGAAGGATCACTTAGTGAAAAGCAGACATATTGTAAACTCTTTGCCGAACTTACTTCAATGCATAAGACGGTAAGCAGGAAGGACATAATTCGGGGATTGGTTGAAAAATTGGAAACGGAAAAGGACGTAAGAGTTGCCGATATTTACCGTAACATGCTTGAAATGATGTATCCGCCCACTATCGAGTGAATTAAAAACTAATAAATGCTCGAAGGCGGCAACTTTCCAGATTGATAAAAAAATCTATAAAATTAGCTACTAGCTTATTAAGTTAGTAGCTAATTAATCATGGCATCATCAAATCTGCTGTAACTTAAATTTAACTCCGCAGGCTCGAGCATAGCGAATGAGGGTTCATAGCTCATTTTTATGGCGTTTTTCTCCATCCTGCTAACGGTAGGTGGTTTTACCCCCCATGCGTTCAGCAACCTGCGCAGATGTTAATCCCGCTTCAACCCACCAATCCAGCAAGGTAGTCTGAAGACGTTCGGGAGCTTCCTCGGCTTCATAAGCCGCTTTGTACTCTGGATCTTGCATTGATTCGGTGTGAATCTGAGTGAGCGTTTTATATTTCATTTTTCATCTCCTCCAACCGGCGAAATGCTAGTGCTATCTCACTTGATGGCGTATTCTGTGACTTCTTAATGAAGACACGTATTAAATAATACGCTCACCTGACTGATATACCCATAGCCCTCGAGCTATGTCAGTTCCCATCATCCTGATCTCAAATAACCCATCGCCTAAAAGCTTTGTATCCGCTTCTCTGAGCAAGCGCAGCTTAGCTTCAAGCTTTTGTAGCAATCTGATCATTTTCGACCGTACCGCCACAGGCAGCGCTACCAATTCGATTTCTGCCTCTTCATAAAAGATTATAGTGAACAATGGCGTTCCTCCCTGATCCAAATATTGGCTTATAAGCTATGTTAGCTCTAAAGCAAATTTTAATTGGCTATTTGGTAGGGTAATATATTGATGCTTTCATTGCCTGCACGATGGAAGTGGGAGAGCGGGGAGGTTCAGGCGTTTCCGCCCCGCCCTCTCATCCGAGATAGGAAGGCTTATGGTGTAGAAGCTCTTGATGTAATAGCTTCTTTGACTCACTTTGATATCTATTAGTTCTGTCTAAAGCAGTCCCAACATGGGACTAACCTGACATTTCGGTAATTCTGTCCATCGACATCCTCCCCCGCTATTTATGGCGTGGGGAGATGTCAATCTATTGATAAGTTAGGGTAAATGTTGCACTGGCGTTTGCCGTGCCGGGATTGATTACATTACCCGTCTGGAAATAACGTGCCTGAAACGGAATGTCATACCTTCCCTGGGTTAGATTCTCGCCGCTGAAAAAAGGCACGCCCAGCATGAGCGGATTGTTACCGTGAAGTAACTGGATCCCTACACCACTTGCGCCGTCTCTGGCACTGTTGATATTAATGACGCCTTTTGCTGCATCATATACATTACCATCGAGGCGTACATTTACACGAGTCCCGGCATTACAGATCAGCGGAATAGTGAAGTTCCTGGTATTAACGTTTCCCGGCCAGCTGCCGAGGCCACTGAACTCGTTTTTATTGACACTGCCCATCGGAACGCTGATGACCGGCGTATTAACGGTGCATGCTAACGTCGTGACATTGAAACTGCTGATATTGATATCTGACTCCGGCGAAAACCAGCCGCTCTGGTTGTTGCGCAAAATAAATGCGCCAACATTACGTGCTGTTACTGTGCCGGAACCTGTGACCTCAGCCGTTTTGTAGAACGTTATCATTGCTTTCAAGGTATTAGGCTGATTACCAAAGATACCGTTTATACTGCAAATTATTTTGTTATTTGGATTGCCATCTGCGGTACCTGTGGCCCCGTCGACCCAGCCAGTTGTACCCCCGCAGGCAGAGACCGTAACGCCACCAATAGCATAGCCTACTCCTTCAATATTAGTTTTATAGACACGTCTGCCGTTAAAGTTTCCAACATACGTACCGTAACCCTTAACGCCCATCTGCTGATAAGACAATTTGGGATCACTGTTGGTACAGCTGTAAGTGGCCACAGTACCCGATGTTATCTGGGTTCCGATAACTGAACCTACAGGTATGTCTCGCTGCACGGTAATATTTTGTGGAGAAAGTGTGGTCAACGCCGTAACCTGTTTACAGCTGAAGGCCAGCGCAGAAAGCGGAAGAAGTCCTGCCACCAGAACAATGGACGAAATTAAGATTAGGCGTTTCATGGTTCTCACTCTGATTAGCGACAAATAGCGGTAATGTTAATGACGGCAGTGTTCTTCTGCCCAATATGATAGGGGGCAGTGCAATGCCCGTTATCCCAGCGGATTAAAATTTCGCCCTGTTCAGGCACGCCGCCCAGATAGACGCGCTGCTTATCGTCAACAATACCCGGTATGCTCGCATCGTCTTGCCTGAGGATGGCAGATGCGCCAAAAGGAATATCGGTACCCGTAAGGGTAAACATGGTTTTATAGCCAATTACCGTGGGATAGTGGGCTACCGTCAGTGCTCCCTGAGTAGGGATAACGGTCTGAATATTATTCAGCACATCGACTTTATCGTTCAGACTATCAATATCCAGACTTATGCGGTTACGGTGATAAGGATTTACATAGGGTACAATGGCATAGCCGACATTATCAGTATATACGCCGGTGTTATTCTGGACTTTAACGCGGCGCGTGCCTTCAGCTTTTACTAAAGCTAGAGTGTCGCCCAGAGGCTGGGAAAACGTGACGCCATAGGGATGGGCCACGACCCCGCCCATCGCCCCATAGTTCACCTGGTGAGTATCTTTAGTGTAATTGTAACCCACCTGATACTCGCCAAAAGATGCCTTGTAATCAAGCGAAACACTGCCATTCGCGCCCTGATCGTGGTTGGTATAAGCCTGCTGAACGTTATACGCCAGACGGTTATCCTCCAGCGCATTTCCAGAAATACCCAAAGAACTGCTGCTGTCCCGTCTGCTGGTGTTGCCAGACAGATTCATCCAGCTCTGCGGCATAAAGGCATCGAACGGTACCTGGACTGCAAACGCCAGTACCCGATCGGGTTTGTTATAGTAAGGCGTGCTTGCATAGGTATAGTTCAGGGAATAATTAATGCTGGAATAACTGGTGTTATAACCGACGTTAAGGCTGCGTTCCTTTCCTGCTATCCCCCAATATTGTTGCTCATAAGCCGACAGATACAGGCTACCGAAAGTCTTGAGGGCCTGATTGATATTAATCTGTGCCTTGCTGCGTTTATTGTGGTCATAGCGCCACTGGTTATAAACATCGCGGTCGTCCTGCAAATGCTCATTATTTCGGTAACCTTCGGGAGGATTATCGGCCAACAGCGCTCTGGCGTAATACCCGTTTGCCTCATCGAAATCATAATACCCTGATGTGGAGTACCGATAGCCGGCCAGCGTAAACGTTGTACCGCTTGGCGCAATATCCTTTGAATATTGAAAGCGAAACGATGCACCGCGTTTAGTCTCGTCGCGAATATCGGTTTCAGCGAGGGTACTATCAAGAGAGACAGACCCGATATCACCCAGACCTTTTCCCATACCAAAGCTGGCGGCCCTGTAATGTTTCGCCAGCAAAGTGCCGCCATAAAGCGTACTGCTCCATGGCATGCCATAGGTGCCTGTTGACTGAATGAATAACGGCGTACGGGTAGCCCCCCCGGTTGAATGGTATTCACCCGCGGTGACCGAATACTTTAACTGGCCTTCGCGCTGCATAATCGGCACTGATGAAAAGGGCTGAATGAACTGGCGAACGGTACCATCGGCTTCGCGAACTGAGACATCCAGATCGCCGCTGGCGGAGGTAGGATACAAATCATTAATGGCGAAGGGACCGGCAGAAACATACGACTGCCAAATGATGTTGCCATTTTGGCGGATAGTGACCTGTGCATTGCTCTGCGCTATACCCCTGACCACCGGCGCATAACCTCGCAGGCTGTCCGGGCGCATATTATCATCGGAGTAAATCTGCGCTCCACGAAAAGCAAAGCTGTCAAAGATGTCAGAGGGCGTATGACTTTCTCCAATAACAAGCTGACTTTTCAGTGCTCTGATATCGCGGTTTATATAAGTATTAATACTGTTCCATGAACGGTTATGAGGACTGTCCGTGTAAGTAGAATAGTTGCGCAACCGCCATGCGCCCAGGTTAACTCCACTGCGCAGATTCAGATAAGCATCGTTGACGCCGCCGGGCTTCCCGTCACGCCACGACTCAGACCCCGAGTAGCCGTAATTCACAAAAAACATGTTCACACCGTCATCCCAGCTGTCTGGATCAACATATCCCTGGGCATTTTTACGAATAAACTCCTGAGGAATAGAAATATCCAGACGCTGTTGAGCAAAATCAAACGTGACTTTGCCATCCGGGATGGCATCACGGATGTCGGTAATGTCAGCTTTGTCTGCCAGTGCCATAAATTCAGGCGTAGCATTAGCTTCAGTACCCCAGACAACTAAATCATGTTTAGTCAATATCGGTACCAGCCTGTGGTCATCTAGAATATATATTATGTTTTTATCATCAACATAGTTACCGTTGATATAGATTTCACTCTTATAACTCCCGGGAGCCTGACTACCGGTTTTGCTAAACCCAGACAGGTCGACGGTAGCGTTTTTGTTATCTGCCACTTCAATAAATGCAGGTTCAAAATAGTCATCAGCGCACGCGAATCCAGCATTGAGGGCAAGGCACACAGACAGGCTCAACAATGAGGGAGAAAATAAAGAATATGATTTTTCACAGAGCACGTGCTGCATGAACATGATGTATTTAGTCCTGATGATTAGAGTTTGACTTGCTGTTCTTCTGAGATTCCGCCAAAGTCATTAATCGCTCTCCAGCTTATTTTAGGGGCTTGGGCAGTAACGGAACCTAGTGAAATCCCCTCTTTAGGAAGAACCATTGATATATCTTTCAGCGCCACGCCATTTACTTTAACCTCATAGAAAGACACGCTGTACGCCGTAGGATTGAAGGCAAACAGTTTTCCGTCGCGCTGTTTAAACTCTATCTTTTGATACGCCGTTGCGGGATCGCCGGTTAAACCGGCCGGCCGATAAAATAGTTTCATAGTATTTTTTACCGCTATGATCAGATCATTGGTGGAATTTTTATCGGTAGAAGGAATACTTTTAATGTTCAGCCAGTATACGGACTCTTTGTCCTGCGGTAAGTCATTACCTGTATAGGCAATGCGTACTGAATTCTGGCTATGTGGTTCAAGGCGGAAAAGAGGTGGTGTGGTAATAAACACTTCACCTGTATCATTGCTGTCCGCACGCTTATCTACCCAAGACTGAATAAGATAGGGTTTATCGTCGGGATTATTAACTCCGATCGTTGCCTGTTTCATCTTGCCATCGTAAACGACGCGCGTCCCACCAACCTCTACGCCCGCATGTGCCGTCGAAAAATAACAGAACAAAGCGAGCGGGATTTGGCTTAAAAAAATGCTTCGCATATCTCTCCCTTATATTAAAATAAGAGCCGCTTTGCGGCTCTTATTTTTTAATTATATACGATGGTAAATGAGGTTGTTGAGTTAGCAGAACCTGCAGTGACTTTATCCGCAGTAGCATAATATTTCGCAAAGTAGTTAAGTGTATTTGTGCCCTCATCGGTAAGATTGACCTGAGCACTTGGTGTACCTACGGGAATGAACGTAGTGCTGTCGGCTTCATAAAGCGCAATACCCACATTGGTGGCGGTCTGTCCTGAATTAAGCGCCAGGATCTGATGATTGGCTGAACTTGCAGGACCATCAAAACGTACGTGTGCGGTTGTAACATTAGCCGGACAGTCGTTCAACACGATTGAAAAATGGGTCGGAGATGCCGTTGAACCTGATGCTCCAAATGCACTGGTTGAAACGGTACCTAGGTTAACGGTCTGGTTAGCCGAGCCAGGATCAACTTTACAGGCTATATCTGTAATATTGCCAGTAAAGTTGATGGTGCCATCTGCAGCATACAGGGAACCGGAACAGCATAAAGAGACTATAAGTAAAGCCCCAGAGTAGTTTTTTTTCATTAATACCTCAATGTCATTAAATATAAATTTGTGAAAAACAAAAATAAGAAATGATTTTTTCTTCCATATAGCATGAGCATTTTAATGCATTATGCATGGCATTTATCAATATCACGAAAAATATTAAAAAATCCAAGGTGCCATTATGCTTAATAGCAGGCTCTTAAATATTATGTGTTATTAACTCTAAACAAGTATTAAACGACAGAAACTTTCGATTCAAATTTAAATTTTCAGCACCACGTAAAGAGTTATGTAAAAAAAATAAAACTTTTAGAAATGATAAGTGTTATCACCTATCATTTATTGACTTTTTATTTTTCCCAACCTAAATAGCTGCGCGAAATAAGTGATCACTTTAGGGAGCTCAATAAGAATTGAGCGATATGTTCAATCGTCAAAAAGAAATACATCAACCGAACTGAGCGATGCCAACCATAAAACCCATTCCCCGGCTATACTTAATAAATCGGATTTAGATAAAAGCCCCCCTCGTCGCTGACTTCCTGAGGCAATCCGTACACTTTCTGGCATGCCTGCACGCGTCATTTTGTTTAATTCGCGGATCATGGCCATAGCCTCCTAAACCTGCGCATCATAATCCCGCAACGTAAGAAAGCTGTTTGACACGGAACATTGCAGTTTCAGCCACTGAATGTCGGTTGTAAGCCGTGTGCCATTTCCAGTACGCATTGCTTCCCGTCAGCCGTTGCCGGGCAACCACCTGATTTCTATCGTCATATTCAGCCGGCCAGTAACCTGCCTGGGTTCGCTGCGAGATAAGTATTTTGACTTTCTTACGCCGCAGTTCGTCGTGACACCGTCTGGTGTCATAAGCTCCATCAGATTAAGCGCCCCTGACTTTCCGATGTGTCTGGCGAATAAGTCCCTGGAATGCCTCTGCATCAGTCACGTGGTTCAAGGACAGGTCAGCTCAGATAATCTCATGTGTATCAGCGTCAACCGCCAGATGCAATTTCAGCCAGAAGCGACGCTTTTTTTGACCGTTTTTTTTCAACTTCAACTCTCCCTGACCGAAAACTTTTAAGCCGGTGGAATTGATATTCAGGTGTTAAATTTCACCAAGTGTGGGGCTTTTGAAAGGGATGTTGATAGACTTAGCCCGCCTGCAGACGCAGGAATAATCCGGGCAACGGAGCGGGAACTTCATCAGGATAAAAATGGAATCAATGAATCTCTGCACGGCGCACAGCGTGAGGCGAAAAATGCGCTTCAGCATCAGAACGGTGGAAATGGTCAGCTCAAAATTACGTTGAGGACGACCACGTGAAAAGGTTTTAGGTTCGTCATGCATCAGTGAGCCCGGATTGACGAGGGCTTTGTTGTATACATTCCCGTTGGTGATTGTGAACTTTTGTTTCGCCACGGAATACCACTACAGGATCGGGAATGTGATAATCTGATCCTGATTACGGCCAAACGTTCGATTTATTCAATAAAGCCGCTAACAGGGGGAAAGAACTGCAATCAGCGCTATCAAGAAAATATTCAGTTAATATGAACATCGACAGCAGGAATTAAAGCACCTGCGGAAAGAACTGGATCAGGCCAACTTCAAAAATCGTAAGTATCAGCTGACAATTAGGGTGTTTAGAACTACACAGACAGAACTTTTTAATATCACTTGCTAATTTCAAATAGATAAATAGGGATGGGTTACATGCAAAGAATTATGAATGTATTAAGTCACATCGGGAAATTTTTGAATAGTCACATGGACATAGTTGCGAATGCAATAAACATAACCTTATTCTTATTTTTGTGCGTGTTCTTCCTAATTGGGGATAAAGGAGTGAAGATTAAGTGTTGTATTGTTTTGACAGGACTAATAATGATTATTTTATTAAGAGATGTTTTATGATATGTAAGTTTATCAGCGCGTTGTTTTGGGGATTGTATTTTGAATGGTGATATTTGGATGCTTTCTTATCAAACACTCATTGAAGCTATTAACGTATTGAGTTCATAGGCTGTTAGTTTATTCAGTTAAGCTAATGGTTTTTTATTCCTGTCGTCTGCGACTCTTGGCGCATCAACGGACGCAAGTCAAAAGCCTTTCACCAGAGCGGCATAAGGGGCGCTACATTCGGGAGTGCTTGCCGTCATTTTCTCCTGCGTAACTTTCACTTTCTAATCAGCTTCTGGTAATCGTTCCCCATCACAACCTGTTCAGCAAGGGTATATGAACGCTATGCGTCTTTGCTGATCAGAACGATGTTGGGGTTACGAACCGTCAGGCGATACGAAAACGAAAATTTCACTGACGGAGAAACTACCATGACTATAACCCTGCACTCCCAAGCTACCGCCCCTAATAACCCACCGGTGACAAGCGTATCCCCACTTGATCTGTCAGGCTCCTCAAAACCGAAATTTTCTAAGGGCAAATCTAAGCCTGACCTTTATCAGACTGTCACAGATAGCATTATTGAGGCGTTAAAGGCCGGTGTTAAGCCGTGGGCGTGTCCGTGGGAGTGAGTGGAAGGAATGTCAGGTTTACCGGCGAACTATGCCACCGTCACCACTTCAACGGTATGAATATCATGTGGCTGTGGTGTAATGCTGCGAAGCAGGGGTTTAGTGATTTAGGGATTCACGTTGGATGACATACTAGCACGCACAGGCGGCAGGTGCTCAGGTTCGCAAAGGTGAGCGCGGAAAGGTGGCTTCGGTAACGTTATCAGCCATGACAGAACTTCAGTGAGGAAACAGAGTTGAATTTCCAGACAGATAACCCGGAAAGGATAATAATGAGATAATCCATCAGGCCCTTCTTGAGTCGCGCGCACCGGTGAGGATATGCCTCGCATGAAGGCGCTTCCGGCAACCGACGAGTCCAGGGC
Organism: Rahnella sp. R3(2024); assembly: GCF_042920125.1. Classification (NCBI taxonomy): domain Bacteria; kingdom Pseudomonadati; phylum Pseudomonadota; class Gammaproteobacteria; order Enterobacterales; family Yersiniaceae; genus Rahnella; species Rahnella sp. R3(2024). The sequence continues at coordinate 51,301 of NZ_JBHGBU010000003.1, read as the reverse complement.
AGGACATAAAAGGTCGATCGCTGTATGAGTCAGGATGCGGGAAGTTCTTCACCGCATCAGTAATCACACTAATCAGGTAAACGGCAAACTGAGTCATGATAAAAACTGACACCGGCATTATTACTATCGCTGTGGAACATCACTCCGTCTGTCTGCCGCGAGCCTCCCATGCCATTTCCAGCGCCTTGCTATCGGGAAGAGAACGATATTGCCCACCCCACCGGTTGCCTCGCGAACAGATCGAGAACAACTGCAAGGTTTTGATATTACTTTTCATATCCGTATAAATTAATCCTACCCGACAAATACTCACCTAAATATACTTCACTGATTTTATTGAAGCCTTGCTTTGTAACTTCACTTTCTAACCAGTCACTGTCCTTGTTAAGGATTTCGAGCAGATCATGGTTGGATAAACCATCCACTATAATTGGATAGCGTATATTTTCATCACCACTCTGTATAATTGTTAACTGCCCATTTTGTTCGAGAACCACGCGTTTTAGTTGTTCAATTTCATAAATACCATTTGCTCTTAATTTAAACATCAAGTCATTTGCAGAAACGCCATTTCGTAAACACTCCTTAACATTAATGCTGCCATTATGTATCAAAGTAATAGGTTTTCCATCAATTATTCTTTTAACTATCCGACTATTTTCTTTCAAAAACTTAAGAACAAAGACCAAAAACGTCCATATAATTAACACTAGGACAAATTGTAGTACTGTTATCGATTCGTTGTAAATTACGCCACCTATAATCCCCCCCAGTACATAGTTTTGAACCTGATCCATTGCGGATGAGGGGGCAAGATTTCCTTTCCCCATGAGATTTATTTGAACAATTAAACACAGTATCCCCAGACCTAATTTTATAATGATAGGTAAATAAATTATCACTTGCACTCCTCAGTTTTTCAAGATTTCTATTTCTGGATTTACTAAAGAAACCTCAACTAGATTGTATGTTTTTTGATCCAGACTTAAGTTAACACGGTAATAAAGATCATTAATTTTAACGATAATACCATCAGAAAGCTGTGCTGAACTGGAAAATATATAATTCACATTCACTTCTTTTTCTTGTGATAACAATCTAACAAAGTTAACCATTTGTGATGATTGGGAATGTATGTTTTGACTATCGGTATAATCTGCATACTGTACACCAGAAATAAAAAGTAAAAATAAGAAGGCTATGATTGTTAAGTCACGATATTTAGTTTGCAAGCGATGACGCATATACAGACTAAAAACAACAATCAGAACAAATAAAGTACTAAATATAACGATGAATTTTAAATAATCATTGATGTTAGACTGCATTTGTAGATAATCGATACTATAAAATCTCATATATTTGTAATCCCTAAAACCACAAAACCATATTTTTATTATAGTAACACGTTACCATGCCCACTCTGATGTTACTTAACAACTAATAATTATCAGTTATCAGTTGAAATTTGTCATTATCTTTTAGGATGCAGGATGGAGCAACGATGGATTAACTATCAAGTTCCCATTTTACAACGTTTCAAATGAAGGCCAGCAGACCCACGTCGTTGCCCTGAAAAACAGCAAGATTTCCTACCCACTTTCCGCTCTATTTGTTGCCCGCTCCTCGCTCAAGAAGGACAATCATACTCAAATCTCCTACATTGCAGGAGGTTAGAGTATGAACACCTCACCGTGGAACAAAGACCGTGTCATCCTCCAAAAAAACACTTCAGATATCTCATAAAAGGAGGATCCGAATCAGATTTGAACTGGAAGGTAAAACGCGCTGACCTGGTAAAACTCAAAGTATCTGATGTTTCATGTGGTAGCTCTATTTCAAGCAGAGCAACGGTGCTGTAACAGAATACCTGCAGCCTTGTTCATTTGAGATAATCAAAGGGACCAGAGAAGCTGTTACTGCATTGACAAAGCCTTACAGTTTTCGTAGTAAAGACTTCTTGTTCCGATCTCGGGTCGGTACTAACCAGCACATATCTACTCGGCAATACCATCGAGCTTTCCAAAGGTGGGTAGCAAAGGTGGTCTCGAAGTTTCGCTTTACAGCACACATTCCAATAGAAGGTCAAAACCTTACCTGATCTACAAAAAACTAATATTCTCCGGGTGATCCAACTTTTATTAGACAATAAGAAACTGGAAAGACATTGCGTTTTCTCGGCATCGAAGTCGATGATGCGTAGAGATCTCTGAGTCGATTGAAGTCTAAAGTTGTCAGGGCTGCAACAGCAGCCCTGTACCAGAAGCGGATATGGCCAACACCACGGTCAGTTAATCAATTAGGGAGCAGGTCAGTCTGATATGGTCCCGGAAAACAGACCCGGCAGCGACCTGGGGATTAATCGAAGATGTTAGGTTGGCATCAGGATGAAGAGGCGAACTATTCGCCGGTATTAACCTCGGGGATTCAGCCAACTTATCTGTTTTCACTAGGCTCGGGCAACCAGCGTATCTCAGTTGCGACTTCGTCATATTTCAGCGCCGAGGGCAGGGAAATCAGTTCGATCAGCAGGCCAAACGGCGTACGGCAGAACCAAGTCTGATTACCTTTGCCTTCTTCCTGCGCAAAACAGTCGGTTGGCCCTGCAAACATCAAGGCACCGTGTTGCTGTAAACGTTCACCTGCCTGACGGATATCGTCCACATACACCGAGAAATGGTTGATGCCGTACTGACTGATATTGGTCTCGCCGTTTTCCGTGACGGGACGGGTTTCGAATAACTCAAGATTACAGCCATTTCCCAGTCGCAGCATAGCCAGGCCGGTCAGATTCAGCCCTTCGGGGAAATCATTCAGCGCGTGCATCTGTTTTCCCGCTATTTTTTTATCTGCTTTGCCGGGGGGCACGATGCGGTACAACATGATGGCATCCAGTGCATCAATGAAAAATTGTTCTGCTTCCGTCAGGCTTGAGACGGTCACACCAATATGTTCAATTCCTCTGATATTCATGATGTTCTCCTGATTAATCAGGGGCGAGCATCACGCCGCCCCTGATATGTTCATTGCTTCGACGTTGTGCTGAGTTTATCCGCCGCGCCGGTCAGTTTACGCATATGGCTGATCTGATCTGCCGTCACCTCACTTCCCTGATTTCCCCAGCTATTACGCACATAAGTGAGGATTTTCGCTATCTGCCGGTCATCCATTTTCCACGCAAATGACGGCATTCCGGCCGCAGTCTGGCGTTCTTCGGTATGCGGCGCGCGGGCACCATTCAGCATAACGTTGATCATGTTGGTCGGATCGTTTTGCATGGCGTTGTTACCCGCAAAAGCAGGCACCATGCCGGTGATGCCTTCGCCTTTCACGCCGTGACAGGCCGAGCAGTTCACTTCATACGTCAACGCGCCATGTTCTTTGCTGGCGGCGTCCATGGCAAATGCCTGCGGTGCCAGTTTGCCGGAGGACGGCAGAGTTTTGAGATACGCCGCGACGGCCTGTGCATCGCTGTCGCTGAAGTACTGCGTGGAATGCTCGACCGCTTCAGCCATCGGACCTGCCGCGACACTTTTTGCATCGGAGCCGGTTTTCAGGTATTGCGCGATGTCGTCACTGCTCCAGTCACCGATGCCGGTATGTGGATCCTGCGAGATATCCGGTGCATACCACACACCGAGGCTGCCGCCCTGTAAATAACCGCCGCTGACTTCACCACCCAGCACGTTACGTGCGGTATGGCAGACGTTGCAGTGCGCCGGGCCATCGACGATGTATTTGCCTCGGTTAATCATGTCCATATTGGCGTTTGCGGCGGTCTTGGCCGCGTCTGGTGTGAAACCGCTGTTATCGAAGAACAGGAAATTCCAGCCGAGCATGGCAAAACGGATGTTATAAGGGAACGACATGCCGCCGTTTTCATCCACCTTATGTTTCACCGGTTTCATCGTGGACATGTACGCCCAGAGATCGTGCATATCGGCATCGCTCATTTTCGCGTAGGCGGTGTAAGGCATCGCAGGGTAGAGGAAGCCGTGGTCGCCGCGCCCCTGACGTACAGCGTTGAAGAAGTTGCGCTCAGTCATGTTACCGATACCGGTTTCGCGATCTGGCGTAATGTTCGACGTCTGCAACTCGCCGAAAGGCGTACTGATTTTGTAACCGCCCGCAAAGCTCGATTGATGGCAGGCCGCGCAGTCACCGAGACGCATGGCGTATTCGCCGCGTTTAATCGCTGCGCTGTCGGTGCTGTGGAAATCCGCCAGCCGGGTCGTGTCATCCGCGACCTGAGATCGTGAGCTGTCCATGACTTCCCACAGACGACCAAAGGCGACGATCCCGGCGACAACGGCCAGCGCCGCCACACTGTAAGCAATTTTCTTTTTTGTACTCATGATTTATGCCTTCACCAGAGGGGCCGGATTTTTGATGTAAGTCTGGTGGATCGCCTGAGCGGCGCGAATTGCCAGTGCGCCAACGGTGATCGTCGGGTTGTAACCGCCATTGTTAGGGAAGGCGGAAGCACCGACCACAAAGACGTTATGCACATCCCAGCTTTGCAGATAGGTATTCAACGCTGACGTGGTCGGATCCGCGCCCATCACTGCGCCACCGATAGTGTGCGAGCTGTCCTGCTGATACGGGTTCCAGCTGTTATCGGTCTGGTTTTCGGACGTGACGTATTTCCCCCCGGTTTCCAGCATTATTTTTTTCGCATGATCAATGATATATCTCGACATGTTGACGTCGTTTTTATTCCAGTCGAATGTGAGACGCAACAACGGTTGTCCGTGACGATCTTTATAAACCGGATCCAGATCGAGATAGGCTTCACGCACCGGCATTGAGGTGCCCTGACAGAAAATGGTAGCTGCGGTCTGGTAATCGCGTGCGTATCCGGCTTTCCACTCACTGCCCCAGCGTTTCGTGCCCGGACGCAACGCATCCATATGCTGGATAGGGCGGCCATCGGTGGAGAATCCCATGATCCCGGCACCGCCGATGAAATCGAGATTGCTGTGATCAAAGTTATCGCCATTGAAGTCGTCAATCTGCACCGCCAGCGCGCCGCCGCCGATAAACGGGTTCATCCGTTCGCCGTCAAAGAAGCCCGTTACGGTCGCGCAGGTCTGATAGCTATAGTTGCGTCCGACAGTGCCGTGGCCTGTTCTCGGGTCGTAGGGTTCACCGATTTTCGAGAGCAACATCATGCGCACGTTATCCATCTGGTAAGCGGTGATGCACACCACGTCCGCAGGCTGGAAACCTTCAATGCCTTCATTGGTGATGAAACGTACGCCTTTCGCGGTCTTGCCGTCATCGTGTTTGACCACCTGTAAAACTTCGGTATCGGTCAGCACGGAAAAGTTAGGGCGCCGCATCAGTGCGGGCAAAATACAGGCCTGCGGCGAGGATTTGGAGAAGTTGCCACAACCGTGGAAATCACAGAATCCGCAATAGGTGCAAGGCCCCATGGTGACGCCAAGCGGATTGACGTACGCCTGCGAGATATTACCGGCCGGGATAGTGAATGGGTGATAGCCCATTTTTTCCGTGGTCTCGCGGTATTTACGCATCCAGTGCGTGTCTTTTAACGGCGGCGTCGGGTAATCGCGCGAACGCGGTCCTTCGAAAATATTGCCGCCTTTCTGCGGATGACCGTTTAGGTTTCCGGCGATACCGGAAGTGCCCGCGATGCGCTCAAAACGATCGTAATACGGCTGCATTTCATCGTAATTAATGCCCCAGTCTTGCACCTGTAAGCCTTTGAGCTTCTCTGCACCGTAGCGTTCACGGGTCAGGGTCGCCGCCTGGAAATCCCACGGCAGGAAGCGCCATGACATTCCGGCCCAGTGCGTACCCGCCCCGCCGACATTCCAGCCATACTGAAAGGCAGACCAGTTACGCACCGGTGCGGCGTCCTGACTACTATTGTTACGGAAAGTGGTGGTTTCCACACTCATCGGTTGCAGGATCTCACGACGGGTATGCCAACGTAATTCGTCCGGATCGACTGCCACCGGGAAATCCGTGGACGTATCGCGCCATGCACCGCGTTCAATGGCCACAACGTTCAGTCCGGCGCGGGTCAGTTCCTCTGCCATGACGGAACCCGCCCAGCCTAATCCGACGATCACCACGTCGGTTTTATTTCTTATTTCTGACATCTTGTTGCTCCGCAATTAATCGTTCGGGATCAGGCTGACGGGAATTAATTTTAAATCTTCACCGCGACGGTCAATATATTGACGGTAGTCATAACGTGCGCCAGGGAAGCCAATCATTTTCCATCCAGCCATGGTTTTATTTCCGCCATAGAGCGGGTCGGATAAATAACCTTCACGAACGTTTTGCAGCATTAATTCAAAAAATGCCTGACTGTTAACATCCGCACCGAGATTAATTTTACCGGCTTCCATCTCAGTCAGAAATGCGTCGATCTGATCAGCATTCAGGCTAAAAAAGGAGACGTGGTGGTGAGTCTGCGACCAGGCTTCGAGGGCTTTCAGTCCGGTCATATAGCGCTCACGCGGAGAGGAAAGAAATTGCGGGCTGCCCATGAGTTTCTCTTCATTCTCCGGACGCAGCGGGCCGACCAGATACAGCGAGGATCCTGCACCGTAGTCGCCTGCAAGCTGGCTGTCGATGAATTCTATGCAGCCTTCTTCACTGGCGGAAGGACCGTGATCGTCGGCGGGGATCAGCCGGTCAAAAATAGCCGCCAGATTTTTGCGGTCGGTCTCGTTGGTTAATACCTGATAGCCGCCTTGCAGGGCAGGGACGGGCAACATGTCTTTTGTCAGCTGTGTTTCCAGCGGGACATCGTGTATTTCTTTCGCGCTGAGTTTGGGTAACACGGTCAGGGTGGCGACCAGTGAACTCAGTGAAAAGAGCGCTTCTCTTCGGTTCATGAATATATCCTTCAATAGCACGATATTTTATTAACTGCTTTTATAAACCGCTTATTTCAGGCAAGCGGATCCCTGCGGAGCGGCAACAGAAAACCGATCCTGCAAAAAAACATGATTAAGCTGATGATTTATCGCCAGAGGATAAATATTAAGGAAGGAAACCCTGAGAGGCGTTTTCCTGGTATTGAATTTTAAGAATGAATAAATAATTCAAATGCACAATTATGTTTTATTATTATCACTGTTCCGGCCATATTTTAGTATCCTGATCCGAAACAGCGTTCGTTCTGTTACTTCTTCAGGTGTGACTGCCTGATAATCAGTTCCCCATGACGCCAGTCTCCATCGGGATCCGGGGTATCATCAATCAGCCGGTTCAGCGCTTCGGCGATCAGTTTTTCCCTTGGCTGACGGTACGATGTCAGTTGCCAGACCGGTGAACTGGCCTCGTCAATATCGTCAAAGCCGATGACGCCCATACTGTGCCGCTGATCCCGCTCAGTCAGCGCTTCGAGCACGCCAATGGCCAGAATATCGTTCTCACAAAACATCGCGTCAATACGCTCTCCGCGGGGCGTTGCCTGCCAGTACTCGGTGATCTGCTGATACGCTGCGTTGCGATCATAATGCCCGGCGACCATCATGACATCCAGCGTCGCGCCTTTTGCCTCCAGCCTGTCACGAAAGCCTTCCATGCGTAACAGGTGGTTAGAGCCGACATCCGGTCCTTTCATGTAGCCAAAACGCTGATAACCCTGCGCGAGAAACAGCTCTGCGATCTCGCGACCGGCCTGATAACCATCAATATTCACAATATCGACACCGCGGTGATCCTCACTGTTACGACACACCTGCACCAGAGGGATGTGATGCAGGGCGTGAGCGACATCGTAAAGCTGGGTGGTCAGCACATTGCCTAAAAACAAAATGCCATCAACCTGCAACTGATCGGCCATCGTAATCACGGCCTGATAATTCTCGCCCTCGGTGATGTTGAGTAGCAACGTCATGTAACCGCGGGTTTGTAATGATTTTGTTACCGTATCGAGGATCAGCATCGAATGCGGGTTTTTCAGCTCATCAATGGCGACGCCAATGATATGCGTGCTTTTCTTGGTCAAGCTGCGGGCCAGCAGGTTAGGGCGATAACCGAGCGCTTCCGCGGCCTCAAGCACTTTTTTTTGCGCTTTGTCGGAGACTGATGCGCCGGCAGTAAACGCCCGCGACACCGTCCATTTCGACACGCCCGCCAGTTCGGCGACATCGCTGGCCGTGGCTTTAGAAGGTTTTGGCGTTTTGGTTTCTTTCGTCATTAGCCTGATTTTAATGTCAGAGTTACAGGACTGATATTGAACGTTAAACGCCGACGAAAAGAAACTCCTCTCATTGCACATTCCCGCACTTAAGCACGATAAAAAAAGTCCATACAAAAGCAATGTTGGGATTATGTTAACTTTTGCACCCGAGTGCAAACGGTTTTTGCACTCGGGTGCAAAAGTTATAATAACGACGAAAAAACAGAGCAGTTGATGAGAAGAGTTCAGCGCCGCTGTCCTTGTGGCAGAAAAAGCAGCGGCGCTGGGAAGCGGGTCTATCGCGGATACTGCTTGAGGACTTTATATATCCCGCCCAATGTTCGCGTCCATTTTAAGCATGAGATGAATTCATGTGAGAAAAGCGACTAACGTCAAGATATGTCAATTAGCAGAAAGCAGGTCATTACTATTCCATTACCATTAATGTATCCCATAAGATACATTAATGGCATATTCCATCATTAAGTATCTGCGGGGATACTTATTCCTGTAGTCTTTATCACTTAGGTTTAAGTATCGCCTTCATAATCAAATTTTCATGGAAAAGGTAATTTGAGTCCCATGGGATACATTTTTGCTTTACACTGGGTTTATAGTATCCCAGGAGACACATATGACCACTCTCTATGATGTTGCAGAAATGCTTAAAACTGCAAGGATCGAAGCAGACTTGTCGCAGGCTGAATTGGCTGAGAAAGCGGGCGTTTCACGCGTTACCGTTGTTCGAATGGAGACACTTGCAAAAGGCGATATGAGTGTGTCGATTCTTGTTCGACTTTTAGAGGCCGCGGGCTATGACTTACGTGCAGTCAAAATAGGGCATGTCCGAACCCTGGATGACATTCTCCTGGAACAGCGCAATGGGGAAGCATCATGAAGTTAGATGTGCAAGTTTTGGGTAAGAAAGTCGCGACATTATTCAGGGACCGGGATGAGTATGTGCTTCAGTACTTATCAGAAACTAAGAGTAACGAATTTATCAGCCTGTCGATGCCTGTTCGTGAAGCAGCGTGGCGTTGGCCACGGGATTTGCATCCCTTTTTCAGACAGAATCTGCCTGAAGGTTATCTTCTCGGGGTCATTCGTGAAGAATTTGGTCCACTGCTAGATGGAACAGATTTATCGCTTTTGGCTGTTATAGGCTCTTCAGGAGTAGGCCGGGTAACCGTTACGCCAGAAGGTATAGCTCCCGGAGAAGAACCTGATCTTTTGCAAATTAACGACCTGCTGAAAGGCAATAATACAGCCGACCACTTTGCAGCTTTGGTAAGGCGTTATGCGAGAGCCGCAGTATCGGGTGTTGTACCTAAATTTCTTGCTCCCGCCGGCAAAGAAGAGATACCAATGGGCAAACCCACTCTCAAAACCCGACAATTCATTATTAAGGGCTCAGACGACACAACACCTTATCTCGGCTTCAATGAATTTTACACAATGAGAGTGTTAGAGAGGCTTAGGGTCACTCCCGTGGCGCGAAGCGTCATGTCTGATGATGGCAAAGTACTCCTTGTTGAACGATTCGACGTTGATGAAATAGGTAATCCAGTTTCCGGTTTAGAAGATGCATGTGGATTGTTGGGGATGCCGCCGCATGAGAAATATGCGACAACGATGGAAAAGGTGTTAAACGCGACCCGCGTATACTTACCGGGTACGGCAGTACGTGCGCAGTTGGAAGGTCTGGGATGGTTAATTCTGACGAATTTCATTGTTCGCAACGCGGACTGTCATTCAAAGAATATTGCCCTTTATTACACGACTTTGTCAGATGTAAAATATACGCCAGTGTACGACTTAGTTACGACTCAGGCCTACCCACGGTTTTCACATAACCCTCCAGCATTGTCGATTGAAGGAAGGCAAACGTGGTATGCGCGTAAGACCTTGGAACGATTTTTTAATGCCAGGTTGGGGATTTCGCCTCGCCGATTTGCAGAAATGGTCAACGTACTTTCGGAATCTGCAGTTGAAGTTGGAAAGGAGATGGTTGAGGCATCCAAGAATGAACCGCGTTGGAGAGAAACGACAAAGTATATGCTCCACGCATGGAATGAGGGGATTAATTCATTGCAGCACACCAAATCAGCACAAGTAATTGGGCCAATCGAAAAATTACTTGATGAAGAAGGTTTTTCAGGCATGAGAAAACACACAGAAGATAAAGTTAGCTATGGTCGGTCAGAATTGTTGGGAGGCCGTAAAAAGAGGTAATGATTGGGGTCTGAAGCCCAACCATACGAACACGACCGGTTTCGTACACCATTACTGTATGCCTGTCCGAAAATGAGCGAAATTCATTTCGTACAGGAGTTATAATTTGGACATCTATTTGGTACGGAAAGTTTCCTGCGTCACGGGTTTTTGCCTGCTGCCGAATACCCACTCTGGAGCAGACCACAGAAAACCAGCGTCGTGAAATTGAAGCGGCGGGTTTTGATGTTCGTGCTCAGCGATATATTGAGGAACATATTAGTGGTTCGGTTGCCGCAAGTGAGCGACCTGGATTTATCCGACTGCTTGACCGTATGGAAAGTGGCGATGTTCTGATAGTCACCAAGCTTGATCGCCTTGGCCGAAATGCGATGGATATCAGAAAAACGGTAGAACAACTGGCAGATTCCGATATTCGTGTCCACTGCTTAGCTTTGGGTGGAGTAGACCTCACCAGCCCCGCGGGGAAAATGACCATGCAGGTTATTTCTGCCGTGGCAGAATTCGAACGGGACCTACTGCTTGAACGCACACATTCAGGTATTGCGCGGGCAAAAGCGGCAGGAAAACGTTTTGGCCGTCCCTCTGCCCTGAACGAAGAATAAAAGCAGGTCGTTATTGAGCGTACCGTTACGGGTCAGAGTGGAAGGACAGGTAACGTTTAATCTGCAGGCGGAAAGGATTGATGCGGCTTTATCCGGTTTTGGCATCGCCTGTATACCTGAAGACAGGGTGCAGGATTATATAAAGTCAGGAGAGCTTATTCAGGTTCTGCAGGACTGGTGTCCGTCTTTCCCCGGATATTATCTTTACTACCCCAGCCGTAAGCAGCATCCGCCCGCTTTTGCGCTGATGATCGATGCCCTTCGCTACTCAGAATAACGGGTCCGCCAATCGCAGCGGACCCGTCGGGGCATTAACGGCCAGTGCGAGCCTGATGCTCAGGAGAGTAACGTTCGCCGACGACTTTAATCGTTTCAAGCGCCTGGGTTATCTGCCGTGAGTCATCCTGCGAAAGAATGATGTCGGCAGCCCCCAGGTTTTCTTCCAGCCGGTGTAGTTTGGTGGTACCAGGGATAGGAACAATCCACGGTTTTTGTGCCAGCAACCATGCCAGCGCAATTTGCGCAGACGTCACGCCTTTCTCTGCTGCCAGTTCACCCAGTAATGAGACCAGCTTTTCATTGGCTTCAATCGCCTGTTCGGCGAAACGCGGCACGGTGCTGCGGTAATCATCCTTGCCAAACGTTGTTCCTGGTTTAATCGCTCCCGTCAGGAAGCCTTTGCCTAATGGGCTGAAGGGCACAAAACCAATACCCAGCTCTTCCAGTAGCGGCAGGATTTCCTGCTCAGGCTCGCGCCACCACATGGAATATTCGCTTTGCAGCGCAGTGACCGGTTGTACAGCATGCGCACGACGAATGGTTTGCGCACCCGCTTCGGACAGACCGAAATGTTTAACTTTGCCTTCCGCGATCAGGTCTTTCACTGCACCCGCAACATCTTCAATGGGGACATCCGGGTCGACACGATGTTGATACAGCAGATCAATGACATCAGTCTTAAGGCGGCGTAATGATCCTTCCACAGCTTCACGGATATGCTCCGGACGGCTGTTTAAAATCTGCTGCTTATTGTCATCGCCAAAGGTAAAACCAAACTTGGTGGCAATGACCACACGGTCACGAAACGGTTTTAAGGCTTCACCGACAACCTCTTCATTAAGGAAGGGGCCATACAATTCAGCTGTATCGAAAAAAGTAACTCCACGTTCAACTGCTGTACGAATAAGTTCTATAGCCTGACGGGTATCTGTTGCAGGGCCGTAGGCATGGCTGAGCCCCATGCAACCGAGTCCCAGAGCGGACACTTCTAGCCCAGATTTACCTAAAAAGCGCTTTTGCATTGAATGAATACCTCTTTTATCGCGGCTTAAACATCAAGTTTGCGGCCAGTCAGCCATTCCACCATCGCCGGGTCTCGGTGTGAGAAGAAGGCACTGGTTGCGGTGTCGAGGGCAGCAATCTGCAGCATATCCTCAGAACTGAGTCTAAAATCGAGAATGTCGATGTTCTCTGCCATGCGCTCTTTCCGCACCGATTTCGCCAGTGAAACGATGCCCCGCTGGAAGATCCAGCGCAGTACCACCTGGCCCACACTTTTGCCGTACTTCTGACCAATTGCCGTTAATACGGGATGCTGGAACAGACCATTTTTACCTTCAGCAAACGGTGCCCAGGCTTCCGGCTGAATGCCACGGCTTTGATTCCATGGAACCGCATGCAACTGCTGGTTGAAGGGGTTAACTTCAATCTGGTTTACCGCAGGGGCCACTTTGTTGAAGGCGATAAGGTCGGCCAGTCGGTCAGGATGGAAGTTGCTGACGCCAATGGCGCGAATTTTGCCTGCCTGTTGCAGTTCTTCCATAGCACGCCAGGCTCCATGGACATCGCCGTAAGGCTGGTGAATCAGATACAGGTCAACGTAATCAAGTTGCAGCCGATTCAGGGAGCGTTCGAACTGTGCTTTAGCACCTTCGTAATTGGTATCCCGGAGCCAAAGTTTGGTCGTTACAAAGAGTTCGTTACGTGCGATACCAGTCTGTTTCAGTGCGTTCCCGACCTGGGTTTCATTCTGGTAGGACGCTGCGGTATCGATCAGGCGGTATCCTGTATCGATAGCGTCAATCACGGCTCTTTCGCATTCGGCGGCATCCGTCATCTGGAAGACACCAAAGCCCAGAAGGGGCATTTCTATACCGTTGTTCAGTTTTACAGTTTGCATGACGTTATCCTTCAGCTGTTGTGTAGGAAAAGCATAACGCAAAGTTATTTATTCTATTAGAGGGGGTAATTAACTAGGGTTTATTAGATGTATTCATTAATCTTTGGAGGGCTGACGCTCTGTTTTGTGAGCAAAGCAAACCGCCATATTCAACACTTTTTTCGGCAGGATTAGGCCACTTTATTTTTTATAAAGATGATGTTTGTATTGAGCCTTCAATAATGAAGACTCAATACTGGCTCTTCCTATTGCAGGTCTTTTTCCTTCAGGAATTTACTCACCAAATCGGCAATCTGCACATTATTTAAATCAGAGAACGGGAAGTGGGTATTCCCTTTGATTCCCACTTCTGGCAGATGCGTTACCGTCACATCCCCGCCATGCTTGTTCACCACGTCACGCCACTCACGAGCCATCGCCAGACGTACGCGCCAGCTGTCCTGCGCGGGCATGGCGACAGGTTTATCCGGAATGTTATCGCCGTAAATGATCAGAATCGGGATTTTGGTCAGTGCCATAAACTGCGCCATTGGCACAGGCTCACCCTTCAGCGTGTCGAACGCGCTTGGCATAGGGGCAGGGAGTTCTTTTTCCGGGAAGACAAAGCTGCTGCCTGGCTCGAAGGCGACAATGGCTTTGACCTTGTCATTTTTCATCGCCGTATACCAGCCTGGTCCGCCACCCTGAGAGTGGGTGAAGAGGATAGCCGGGCCGGATTTATCCACGACGGCGGACATCGCATCAGAGATAACATTGATATCAAACGGCCCGGTATTCGGGGTCATCTGACGGAAATACTGGTTCAACGCTTCTTTGTCGTGAGAGAACTGAACGCCCTTAAAATACTCTGGCCACACGCCAACGCGGAACTGATTAAACCACATCTGTTCATCCGGTTTTGGCGAAACAGTACCTTCTACAGTCGTGCGCCCGGCGCTGCCCCGACGTGGCTGATCGACAAGATAAGTTGAGAACCCGCGACGCAGGAATATGTTCTGGAACCCTTCACGACCATCCGGAGTGCTTTCCCAGGTACGGGAAAACTGCCCTGCGCCGTGCAGCATGACGATAGGGTATTTATGCGGATTCTCCGGGATTTGGTAGAACACAGACGCATGATCGCCATGGTAGGTTTGGCCGGCAGAATCCAGCGGCTTTTTCGCGTCAAATGTACCTGGTGCGGTGATGATAGTACCGCCAGCAGAAAAGCTTCCCTGTTCCTGAATGACCAGCGGCCCGGCGTATACCGACTGAGCCACCAGACCACCCGCCATTACGCAGATGGCCAGCGTTTTTAAGATTGTCTTCAAGATTACATCCTCTGTTATGTGTGCCGTTCAATCATATCTGAGTTGTCAGCGTTAATTATTTAGCACTCCTGATTGCCCTTATTTGGCAGATTCATGAATGCGGACGATTAACTGCGTATTGTCTCTAACCAACTGGTGACTGTTTCAGTGGTTCTTCGCTCCTGGTCGCATTCAATGACCAGCGGTTTTTCCCTGCGCGCAGTGAGGGCGAGACTGGCAAGGATGTCGTCGCTGTCTCCTTTACCGTAGCCACCGTGAGTAATAAAGGGGATGAGTAATTTGCCCGCAAGGTTATGGCTGCTGAGAAACGTTTGTACTATAGGCGGCACGCTGGTCCCCCAGATGGGAAAGCCTAAATACAGGGTCTCATAGCGGGAGATATCTGCGACGCTATTTTTCAATGCGGGTTTTACTCCCCGCTCCCGCTCATTTTTCGCCTGTTCAACGGTCTGAAAATAGTCTTCCGGATAAGGCGCAGCCGGTTCGATTTCAAACAGATCGGTGTTCAGGCTACGGTGAATGACGCCCGCAATCACCCGTGTATTTCCGCTGCGGGAAAAGTACGCCACCAGAACACGACTTTTACCCTGCACATTTGCGGTTCCGGTGGCTGCTGATGCCAGAGAAACGTTCGCCAGCGTCAGCCCGGCAAGTGCGGTGATTACCATTCTGCGGTTAGGATCATGCTCCATAGCCAACTCCTAATTGTTTGCGAGCGCCTGTTGCAGCGCCTTTTCAGCTCGCGTTGCTGCATCATTTTCGCCATGTTCACGCAGAACCTGTGCCAGCTGGCGCAGCTGCGCTGCCGTCAGGCCGACCCGCATGCTGGCTCGCGTATGCGATAAGAGCTGGGCTTCAACGCCTGGCGTGGCCGCTAATGCGCCAACCGTTGCCAGCTCGCGGCTTTGCCAGTCGAGGTTATCGCGGGCGAAAATGTCGCCGAACAGGTGCGTTTGCAGGAACTGATTAATGACCGGGGCAAAATCAAACAGCGGGCCCTGAACGGGAGCGCCTGAGATTTTTGTCTGGTTTGCAGTACCGACACGGCGAAGCTCATCCCCGACAGGGATTGGGGCGACCGGTTCTTTGCCCTCAACGTCGTCGATGCCACGTTGTTTACGTGCTTCGACGACCTTCATCAGTTCACTAAGCGCATTCAGGCTACGGGGGAAGCCCGTGTAGGCATAAAGCTGGACGAGAATCTCTTTGGTTTCGTTTATGGTGAGTCCTGCATCAAGACCCTGATTCAGCGCTGCATTCAGCTTATCCATCTGACTGCTGGCCATCGATGCCGCAATTAACGGGATGGCCTGTTGGCGGGCTGAAAGCGTATCTGAAACGGTTTGTTCGTGGTTCATTTCTGAGGCTCCTTTATTGACGGGTGCAGCATGTGCCGCGAGACCAGAACCAAAGGTCAGCAGCACTGCTGCCGCTAATGCTTTAATGGGCGTGGTATTGTTCATCTGTCACTTTCTCCATCCAGTTAACGCTTTTGCCATCCACAATCCCGGTTATCGCCAGATGCGTCATCGCGCTGCCGGGTGCCGCCCCGTGCCAGTGTTTGACGCCCGCCGGGCAAGAGACAACATCACCCGCGCGGATAACCTGCACCGGCTGGCCTTCTTGTTGGGTCAGCCCGATACCCGAGGTCACAATCAGCCGCTGACCTGCCGGATGCGTATGCCATGCGGAACGAGCGCCGGGTTCAAACGTGACATAAGCCCCGGAAACACTGATGTCGTTATCCGGTTTGAAGAGAGGATCAACCCTGACGCGACCGGTAAAGTTCTCGGCTGGCCCGAACACCGCATTCTGACTTCCTGCGGGGGCGATATGGACAGCGGGATTTTGCTCCGCTGCCCGGGATGAAAATGTGAAGAGGGGCAGTAATAGCCCGAGGTAACGTAAATGTCCGATCATGCAAAGCGTCCTTATCAATGAAGAGGGGATTGCCTGCGATGATTTTATCGGGGGGGTGATGACGTCAGGCTGACGCCCCCCTGACAATTCTGTCAGTTAAACCGGGTCCCGGCTCAGCGCCGGATTGAGCATTGCCCGCTACTTTATCCGCTTGTATTGCAAAGGTGAGGCCAAATGTATTGATGCCTGCTTCGCTACGGGCAAAGACATCTCCCCGGTGCATAATGGCGACGGCACGCACGATCGACAGGCCCAGCCCATGATGGGTATCACTCCTGGCCCGGGAGGTGTCAACGCGATAGAACCGCACGAAAAGCCGGTGTAATTGCTCTGGTGCTATCGGATCGCCAGGGTTTGAAACTTCAACACAGGCCTGATGACCTTTTTCGCTTAACCGCACCGTTACCCTGCTGCCGGAGGGTGAATGTCTTGCGCTGTTTTCCAGTAAATTAGCCAGTGAGCGGTGGAACAGCCGCCGGTCGATGTGCGCGGTGACATCCCCCTCCACATCCAGAGAAAGCTGTTTTTCCGCAAAAGAGGGTTCCACATACTCCGCTGTTTTCAGGGTTTCTTCCCGCAGGGACACCTGCGTAAGCTGGGAAGCATGTTCACCTGCATGAGCATGAGACAGGAACAGCATGTCGTTTACGATTGACGTCATACGCTCAAGCTCCTCGAGATTGGAACCCAGTAACTCTTCCAGTTCTTCATGCGAACGCCGGCGTGAGAGACCCAGTTGCGTCTGACCAATCAGATTCGTCAGCGGAGTACGGAGTTCATGCGCAACATCGGCGTTAAAGCTTTCGAGCTGACGCCAGGCGATTTCCTGACGTTCCAATACGCCGTTAAATGATGAGGCTAACTGCTGCAATTCTTCAGGCAACGCGCGGGTATTCAGGCGCTGACCATGATCCCCGGGAGCGAGATGTTCGGCCTCTTTACTGAGTGCTCCAACGGGACGAAGACCGATCCTTGATACGATGTATCCCAGCAAAGCGACAATCACGACGCCCAGTGCGGCTATGATTAGCAGCGTCCGGGTGAAGGCATTCAGTGTGCCCATGTACGGCGTGGAGTCGATGGCAACCACATAGCGCAGCTCAGGTCTTTCACCGTTGGCAGGGATGGTTTTCACTAACAGGAACAGCGAGCATGCGCCTTCCGATGCGCCGGGCACTTTATTAAAGCCTTCCTGCAAAGAAGACCACTGAACACCCACGGGTGGCGTTCCCCCCATGCTGAAGCGTGGGTTATCGCTCACTATCCAGTAGCGAACGCGCTCACCTTCAGAATTGGTTAACACAGTGAATTTATTGGCCAGCGTAGACCAGCCGTCCGCCGAGGTTCGTGCGGTGATCCACGGACTCATTAATGATTCCCGGAACAGCAGTTCGTTATGCATCTGCTTTTGCAAAGAGTCATGTAAGGAGCTTCTGAGCAGGATGCCGATAACGGATACAATCAGCAGCGCGGATAAGGCAAACATCAGCGCCAGATGAACGGAGATGGAACGCTCAGGCATGCTTATCCCCTTCATTTATTCGGACCGGACTTCGAGGACATAACCCATGCCACGGACGGTATGCAGTAGTTTGATATCGAACGGGGCATCCACTTTGGCTCGAAGTCGTTTAATGGCGACTTCAACCACATTGGCATCGCTGTCAAAATTCATGTCCCATATCTGCTCAGCAATCATCATCTTTGACAGAATCTCACCCTGATGACGGGACATAAGACTCAGCAGGGAAAACTCTTTTGCGGTCAGTTCCAGTCGCGTTCCGGCGCGAAAAACGCGGCGAGCCAGTAAGTCGAGGTGCAGATCGTGAATTTGCAACTGGGTGATGTCCGCGCCATCCGTAGCGCGGCGGCGCACCAGTGCCTGAATGCGCGCCACCAGTTCAATAAGCGAAAAGGGCTTGGGAAGATAATCATCCGCGCCAAGACGCAGCCCTTTAACGCGCTCGTCGACCGATCCCCGTGCAGAGAGCATCAGCACCGGCGTCTGTTTGACAGCCCGCACCCCCTCGAGAACCCGGTAGCCATCCATCCCCGGCAGCATGACATCCAGGATTATCGCGTCGTAGTCGAACTCCAGCGCGTAATGAAGACCTTCAGCGCCATCTGCAGAAACATCTACCATAAATCCGGACTCACTCAACGCACGGTTGAGATAGGTTGATGTTTTTTCTTCATCTTCGACTAACAACAGGCGCATAACGGGACTTCCTCTTAACTTTTCATCGGTGCTTCAACATCGGAATAAACCTGCACGGCATCCGGCAGACGTTGACCCTGGATAGTGATGGCATCCAGTGAGCGGGTAAGCTCGGTCATTTCTGCCGCAGTCAGCGACACGCCGGTAGCCGCTGTGTTTTGCAGCATATGGTCTTTATTGGTGGTGCCCGGGATCGGAACTATCCAGGATTTACGGGCCAGGAGCCATGCCAGCGCAATCTGACCCGGTGCGGCATTTTTTCTTATCGCCCAGGTTTTCAGCAACTCAACGAGTTGTAAGTTGTGCGGGAGATTGTCGGGTGAAAATCGCGTTTCTATAGCACGTATATCACCGGCAGCGAACCGGGTATTCCCATCAATCCAGCCCGTTAAAAACTGCACGCCGAGTGGGCTCCATGGCACAAAGCCAATGCCCAGCTCTTCACATACCGGAAGCACCTGTTTTTCAGGGCCGCGCCAGAGCATGGAGTATTCACTTTGCACGGCGGTAACGGGTAATGCCGCATGGGCGCGCCTCAACGTGTTGATGCCCATTTCAGACAGACCCCAGTGCAGGACTTTTCCTTGATCCATTAAATCTTTCACCACACCGGCGACATCTTCGATCGGGATCTGCGGATCAACCCGGTGTTGATACAGTAAGTCGATGCGATCGGTACGCAGGCGCTTGAGCATATTGTCGACGACCTGCCTGATATGCTCCGGTCTGCTGTTGAGACCCGGCAGTCGCTTACCTGTCTGCTGGTCAATGTTCCAGCCAAACTTAGTGGCGATAACGATTTTGTCCCTGAACGGGGCGACGCCTTCCCCGAGAATTTTTTCGACTTCAAACGGGCCGTAGGCTTCAGCAGCGTCGAAGAACGTTACCCCTTCATCAAAGGCCCGGTGGATAACATTGAGCATCTCGGGACGCCAGGGAACAGAGGTGTCATATTTGCGACTCATGTTCTGCACGCCCAGACCGACGGAAGAAACTTCCAGCTTCCCGAGTTTACGCTTGCCCGGAGCAGCATTGCGTTGGCTGGGTTGTCTGGATGAATCGACCTGAGAGGATTGGCTCGCCGCTGATACGTGCGGAATCAGCGAGGCGGCGGCAATACCGGCCCCGGCGACTAATAGCTTGCGCCGCTCTGGCATTGTTGGGGCATTCTGGCTTTTCATTGATCGCTCCGTTTCTCAGAAAATTGAACATGAATCACATTAAACGAGACCATTCTGCCTCCTGATTGCCAACATAAAGCTGACAGTTACCTGACAGCGTTGTCAGAAACACTTACCCATCTCAGTCCCTTTCCTGACGAAAATGTTATTTCCCCGTCACGATGCTGACAGCCCTCTCTGACTACTCTGAGCCTGCAATTTTGATTCCGCGAGCCTGCATAACCAGGCCAACACTCATCGGGAGAGACCATGAAATTTACGCTTATCAGTGCAATGCTAATCACGGCAATGGCCGGAGCCACCTCAGTCAATGCGGCTGATTACAAAAAAAATCCATTCACACTGGCCTATGACGGTGCCATCACCGAGAACGTCAAAGGCAAGGTCAACATTCATCCGGTGAAATACGATCTGCATGGCATCCAGATTGCGGCGAATGTCTATACCCCTGCTGACTACGATCCCGCCAAAAAATACCCTGCGGTGGTGGTTGCACATCCTAATGGCGGCGTAAAAGAGCAGGTCGCGGGTTTGTATGCTCAGCGTCTCGCAGAGCAGGGCTACATAACGATTACCGCCGATGCGGCTTATCAGGGCGCCAGCGGTGGTATGCCTCGCAGCGTGGATAAACCGGCTAACCGTATTGACGATGTTCACGGCATGGCTGACTACATCAGCCAGTATCCGGGGGTTGATACTTCCCGCCTTGGTCTGCTGGGTATTTGCGGAGGCGGCGGGTATTCACTGGTTGCAGCCGAGACGGACAAGCGGTTCAAATCGATAGCCACCATCAGCATGTTTAATTCAGGCCTTGTGCGCCGCAACGGTATGCAGGATTCACAGCTGGATACTATCCAGAAGCGTCTTCAGCAGGCTTCTGACGCACGTGCTCAGGAAGCCGCCGGAGGAGAAGTGCTTTACTCCGGCGATGCCAACCTGACTGATGAACAGATTGCTAAATTACCTTTTGCCTTGTATCGCCAAGGCTACGAGTACTACTGGAAAACCCACGCACACCCGAACTCCACGTTTAAATACACCACCAGCAGCCTGTTAGATTTGATGAGCTTTGACGTAACGGACCATATCAATCTCATCAATAAACCCCTGCTGATGATTGCCGGTACAAAAGCGGATACGCTCTATATGACTGAAGATGCGTTCGCGAAAGCCACCGGTACGAAGGACAAAGAACTGTTTCTGATCGAGGGCGCTACCCATATCGAGACGTATTGGGTACCTAAATACGTAGACCAGGCAATGCAAAAGCTGGATGTCTTCTTTGATAAGAATATTTAATTTGCATCTGTCGATACACCGGTGGGTATCGACTTATCCAGAATTTATCGTTCAGATTAACGGAGTAGGGATGAAAGATAATTACGCCTGGTTAATAGCCACTATGAATGAAATTCATAAAATCATTCGGGCAGGGGATAGTTGTTTTTTACCTGAACAGTCAATGCCATCAAGCCGCTGGCTGCCGTAAACACAGCAATTATCCAGCCCATCGTCCATGGTGTGCCATCACTGAACAGGGCGAGAAGAAGTGAAGAGATGATGCCACTACCTTATTGTAATGCTCCCATTAGCGCCAACGCTGAGCCTGCAACATTAGGAACGGCATCAAGTGCGTAAGCCGTGGATGTCGCAGCGATGATGCCGTTCACTGAGAAGAATACGAACACCGCGCCGACAATCACGGTAATTCCACCGACACCCAGGCTGGTTGTGACGGCAAGCACTATTGCGGAAAGAGTGGCGATGAATATGGCATTCCTGAGCAACGCTTCCAGTGGATAGCTGTGAGCCAGACGTCTGTTGACTATGCTCACCGCCATCAGTCCAACGAAATTTACTGCAAACAGCCAACCGTAGTACTGCGGATCTACTCCGAAGTACGTGATGTACACAAATGGAGAGCCCGTGACAAAGGCGTAGTCTGCAACGTAGTAGAACGTCAGGCATAGCGTAAAACGCATGTATTTGGCGTTGGTTAGCAAGGCATAGTAGTTGTGAAATGTTCTGAATTGGCTGAGAAAGCGGGTGTTTCACGAGTGACCGTTGTTCGAATGGAGACGCGATATGAGTGTGTCGATTCTTATCCGCCTTTTAGAGGCAGCGGGCTATGACCTACGTGCAGTCAAAATGGGGCATGTCCGAACCATGGATGACATTCTCCTGGAACAGCGCAATGGGGGAGCATCATGAAGTTAGATGTGCAAGTTTTGGGTATGAAAGTCGTGACATTATTCTGGGACCCGGATGAGTATGTGGTTCAATAGTTACCAGAAACTAAGAACTAGTTTTTTGACCGCTACAAGCTTTTTATGCTAGCTCATCTCCGTTTTCCCGTCAGGTAACACGACAAGCAGGAAATCGTTCATAAAATGTTCCAATCACTATGAGGTCATAACTTTTATTACCGTGCAGTGGAGGTGTGTGTTTTAAGGTAGCAACTTGCACCAAAAGGCATGGTGTACATTTGGGGCAGGGACCTGCCCCGGCAACGTGACTTAACTTCGTTTGATACGGGCTAACGTGCTGTTAACAGGAATATTATTGCTTTCCAGTCCCGGCGTTTGACCATGAAAATCAAATTCAAGATTGACTTCAGGGCGGAAGAATAAGCAGTGAGTTGAACCACCGAAGTGGAACATGCCTAATTGCTCACCTTTGTTAACATGTTGCCCTTCGTAAACGGTCACATCACAGGTTGATACCTCAGCCATACCCACGGCCATAAAGCACATTAATCCAATATCCGAATTATCAGCTTCAATAAAAATTAATGCACGGGTTGCCAGTTCAGTAATATATCCCTGAGAAGCATTTGGGCCTGCAACATCTTCCCCTTCACTTAATGTTTCGGAGTAGTAGGTTCCATCGATAATGCGTGTTTTAACAATCCTGCCTGATACGGGCGCATGCCAGCGGTGATAGCTCAGGGCGCTCAGAAATGCCTGATACACCGTCGCTCCTATAAAAGCCTCAGTCAAAGGATCGTTATCCATCATATATTGCAGAGCATAGGGCTGTGATTTAATCCAAAATTGATCGCGTTGTTTCACATCTTCGGCAAGGCGATAAGGTGCTGACTCACAAGCATTTACAATCACATCATCATTATCGGGTTCAGCAACAAGGCGTACGCCTTCGCGGAACTGTCGCGTAAAGAAATCATCCCATGATTTGAATCCGTGATGATCAAGTGATGGGTCGCAAATAAAGTCATCCACAAATGTCGGCATAGCTTTACGGGCATCTTCACCAAACCAGCCAGAGCGGGGATCGTCATTTAAAACCCAGGTGCTTTGAGCTGAACTGAGAAACACCGCCCATTCATTAAGAATGGTTTTAATATGTTTATTGATTCGTTCGTCCAGGAAACCACTCCAGCCGCCTTGCGTTGCCATAGACCAGTTGAAGATGGCGTTAAAAGGAAAACCCACTAATCCTGTTTCATCGAACTCTGGCGCATGAGTCATGATGACGTTTATTAAGCTCAGCATATGCTGGTAATCGCGTACTTGCGGTAATCCTGATGGCGAAAGTGCATGAGCGTCATCTGTATTGACCTGGTCAAACATTTGTGTAAAGAGCATAAATGCTTTCGGGTCATTCTCGATGAAGTTTTTAAAGTCTTCGACACAGGGTAATAATGCACCGGTATCGTTCTCGGCCTTTTCCATTATTTTTAACATCCACTTTCGCAGAGTACGCTGATCGGATGGCATCCATTTCCCAGCGGTATAGGTCTTGTTACAAGGTTTTAAAGAAGCGTGCATTTTGACTCCAGATATAGGTTATATAATAAAAATTATGATTCAAGATGGCTTATAGATCTGCGGAAGATGGCCGGTAAAGAGCATCCACAAGCTGGTCAGCGCAGCAATAATAATCAGCATCACCAATACTTTTTCTGAGCCTGTGAATAACGGCTCCTTAGGGGCTTGTTCTTTACGTGCCCAAACGAATACTAATAATCCAATGGCGTAGATTGCACATCCAACAAGGATGAAGGAGATCCCGGCAGCATAAACCAGCCAAAATCCATACAGCGTTGCTAATACGCTCGTCACTAATGCGCTGTTCAGGCTATAGCGAGCTGTTTTGGGATAATCTTTTTTGGCTATAACTTTCCACAAAAATGCGGCGGACCCGATATAGGCAGGAAGAATTACCACGCCGGTAATAGAAAGCATGGCATTCCAGGCATTATTGGAGAAGAATACCAGTGCCATCGCTGCCTGCATAACCAGCGTTGAAACCCATAGTGAGTTCGAAGCAACGCCGTTGGCATTCGTTCTTGCAAAAAACTTGGGAAAGGTTCCGTCTTTGGCACATGCCCAGGGCAGTTCGGCTACCAGTAGCGTCCATACCAGCCATGAAGAGAGTAAGGCAATGATGACGCCAACATTGATAAAGACGCCACCCCATTTGCCAACTATCGCGCTCAGAATTGCCGCTGTGGAGGGTGCATCCATGGCGGCAAGTTCCCCTTGAGAGAACACGCCAAAAGGCAAAATACTGACTAACATAAACAGGACAGTTGAAATGATAAAGCCGAGAATCGTCGCACGACTTACGGTGCGTCCATCGGCTTTATCAGACATGACAACCGCACCTTCGATCCCGATATACATCCAGAGCGTTACCAGCATGGTGCTTTTAACTTGATCGAAAAGGCCGCTAAGTGGCCGATCATGTAATGCGTTATCTCTTAAGTGTCCCCAAAAGTCAGTTCCCATCATGTGATAACGCAGAGAGAAAAAGGCCAACACGAAAATAAAGACAGCAACAGGGATAAATTTAGCAATGGTGCCAATAAGGTTAAGAACCGAGATGCCTTTAACGCCACGCATAACAAAAATACTGAGTGCCCAGATGATGATCGAAGCTGTAGTGATGGCTTGCCAGGTGTTGCCGCCTTGAAAATAGGGAGGGAAAAAGTAATTCAGTGCGTCCATCAGTAAGACGGCGTAACCGACATTACCGAATGCGGCTGACATCCAGTATCCCCAGGCGATTAAGAAACCACTCAATTTTCCAAATCCGGCCCGGGAGTACATGTAAATACCCGACGTCATTTCTGGATGAATGTCGGCAAGAATCTGAAAGGTTCTTGCGAGGAAAAAAACGCCCAATCCGGTAACGACCCAGGCGATCAAAATCGCGCCCAGTGCGGCTGATTGAGCCATGTTTTGCGGGATGTTGTATACCCCCCCACCAAACATCGCGCTGATAACGAGTAACGTCATCGTAAGCACGCCAAGTTGTTTGGTAGGGGCAGGTTTAGCTTGCTTGTTAACCGCCATTATAAATCCTAAAAGTGAATGAAATGTCATTCCTCATACTAAGATTCAAACAATGGCAGCGGTATCAGACGACAAAACAAGTAGCGTCAAATTTATCTGAAGCGTGTAGGAAAACATGAAGAACTAGAATTGTTTAACAAAAAGAAAATTAATATATTATTGCATATCAAAATCAATTTTCATTATTGTAAAGATTATGATGATGTAGAGGTTTGTTTGAGTGCGTGGGTGGGTGGGTGGGTGGGTGGGTGGTTATAATGCTCAACGGCTATAAAACAGAACGCAATCAGGAGAAAAGTTTTTAAAATTCTTCGAGAGTAATTCGATGGATGGAATATATGTAGCATATAAGGATGAGTCGCCACGTGTTTAACAGACACCTCAGAGTCGTTTAAGATGACTTAAAATAGAGGTGCCCATGAGCGGTAAACGTTATCCCGAAGAGTTCAAAGTTGAAGCGGTCAAACAGATTGTTGATCGCGAACATTCCATCGCAAGCGTCGTCACCAGTCCTGATATCACCACGCACAGCCTCTATGCCTGTGTAAAAAAGTATGGCCCTGATTCATCACCCATTAAATGCAGTCCGATGCCCAGTCTGAGATCCGGTGACTTCAGAAAGAACTGAAGCGGATACTGACGAGAGAGACATACTAAAAAAAGCCGCTGTAGATTCAATCTGTCAACGCAACACCCCTTTCAATGATCTCTTTCGGTGTTTTGAACTTCAGTGTCTTTCTCGGTCTGTTGTTTAGCTGAGCTACAACCTGAGCCAGCTCAAGTTGAGTATATTGGGTAAGCTATGTGTTTTTGGGAAAGTACTGTCGAATTAGCCCATTAGTGTTCTCGTTTGTTGCCCGCTGCCAGGGACTTTGAGGATCGCAGAAATAAACATTAACTCCGGTACTGCCAGTAGATACCAGTTAATCGTACCTCTTTCATCTTTGCGGGTATGGCGTATGCCATGACGAATGCTATGTGACCGGCGAAGATGTTGTACATTCAGGTGGTGTAGCGCTTCACGGCTACGAAAGTACAGCGTTTTATAAATTATCTCAGGTGATATTAGCAGTGTTTTTTGACGCGGCTTCGTTCACCTTAACCATCATGATATTTGTTCTGGAGACCACTTCATCTCCAGCTTTTCAAGAACAAGCTCTCGCAACGGTAAATTCTGATCCAGTAAGCAAGGTTTTGGTCTTTTCGCCATCCGGTGGGCCCGGTTATTAGCATCAACAGCTTTGTAATTGCGCCTGCCTCGATTAAGCTGAACTTCACGTGAGACCGTCGCAGGACTACGTTTTAGCGCATTAGCTATCGCACGCATGCTCATAATACATTCAGATCAGGGCTATCAATATGCGAGCGAAAGATTACAGCTCGCAATTTTAAAAGCAGCATGAGTCGTCGGGGTAAGTGCCATGGTTCGCGTTGCCTCGGATGCCGGTATGTATGCGCAGATATTCCTGCATTCTCTGGAATGCTCGTGGTTATGCAGGTGTTTCATAGGCAGTGCTGAGTTATTTTGTCCAAATGGTGCGTCGGATATTAAATTTTCCTGAGGATTTTAGGCTGCCTAACGGTATTCATTTGGGATCCCAGATAAAACGCATCCCTCCTAGAGTTATAGGGAAGGGCGGGTATCTATAGACGAAAGTGTCGTCTAGCATCAATAACGAAGTTTTAACTTTTAGCTGAACGGTCAGTGCCATCAAGGCGCAGGCTGCTGTAAACAGCGTAGTTTCAGGCTCGTTTTTTGTTTACATATAAGGGCATGAATTTTTGGATCAAAAAACAGCACATTTTCCTATATAATGTTAGCAAAATTTCCACATAAAGCCGTCTGTTAGTCTTAGCGTAGGATAATTTCCATTTCAAAGCGGCCCCCTATAAGAGCAGACAATACCGGACAAGGTGATTATAAAACCAACTGAGTGAAAATAAATATTCGAGACTATTTTAAGCAGTCAACATTTATACTGATATTAATAAATTTGTTATTACACATATTTGTCATTGTATGCTGGATGTTCATTATTAAAATAATGAGTGCGACGTGTCGTGGGGTTGCACTAGTTTATGAATATACTGTTTATCCTTCATAAATTTATTAGCCCAACTATAATACTTCGCTACTTGCAATTTAAAAATTTTGTAAAAAAAACTCATACATTGTTCCGTACAATGTATGAGTAAGCCAAGTGGCCAATACCAGGGAATCAAAAACACTATAAACAATAGTGTGATAATAAATTTCCTGAACCGGAAGAAATTTATTGATTACAAGTGTCTGACCTAAATTGGTGTTTTAGCGTTGTTGCATGTGAATGAGTTTAATCCTATATTCCATCAAAGTGCTTACTTTGTATTTCTGCATAGCTGACCTTAAATGAGAGCTGACTGTTTTGGGGGTTATACCCGTTATTGAACTTATCTCATTATGGCTTAGACCTTTCCTGAGCAGATCTGAGACTCTGCGTTCCTTATTTGTTAAGGCCAAATTTTCAGTTCTTAAAAAAAGATTATCCCTAATTAGAGGTGAACCAAACATAACAATTTTAAAGATATCTAAAATCTGATCCAATCCTGTGTCAGGAGCAATAAAAAGTGCATTTTCATATCCTCTTATGCCTCTCACAACTTCTGACATTGAAAAAGTACAAAAAACGATCACCGCACCTCGTCTATCAGGAGAAAGGCTACGTTCAGGTAACTTTTCAAATATGCTCCTGGAAGATAAAACGACAATATCAGCTTGAAAATAATCGTTATATCTTGACTCATGTCGATTAATGAGCCTTACATTTACTACATGAGAATGATATATATCATCTAAAAGTTTTTGCAAGCCAACCTTAAAGTAATAATCCTTGCAGTAAATAGAAAAAAGTGAATTTCCATATGACAACATATTCAAAGTCCATATTAATAGCAACAGCCCTAGCGAATTGCAAATGAATACATTAAGCAATCGCTAATAAAAACACTTAATGATCGTTATCTTTTTTACCAACTGGATCTAACTAAAGCAACTCGTTCAGGCTGTAAGGAGAAATGACAAAGTGAGCATAATCCTAATATCAAAAATGAAACGGCAGCCTCTCTTTAAGTTAAAAAACCAAATAAAATAGGAATATTCACACTATACGTTGTGCCCAATTAGGATTGGAGCGAGAGAAATGATGCTTAAACTAGGATTTTTCACATGCATCGAGAAATAATAACTTAAGTTATTATTTGCAATCATAAAATGCTAATTGCTAGCAGCGATAGATACAATCCAATTGATAGAAATTAACATTTTAAACGCCTTGAAAATTTAAAATTAATAATCAATTCTTTACAAAGTACGTCCCGTTTTGGACGTTTCATCATGGTGAAAGTGAAGACTTTTGTCACTTCACAGTGGGCGGAAGGTAAAATCATGTCATTATTAATTTACCTTACCTGACGATTCTTCATAGACCACGGTAATCTCCTATTTCGGAAGATATGCAAAAAGGCTTTTATGTACAGATTTTACTGATATCTTCAATTTCGAGTTGGTAGATACCTGATATAAATCATGGAGACTAATTCAATTAAAACAATGGAGAGTATTGATATGTGAAAGCTTTACTCTGTACTCTAACAATGTCTTAACTTTAAATTTGGTCATGGATGATCTTAAATGTGAACTCACAGTCTTTGCGTTAATGCCTGTTAAGCGACTAATATCATGTTGATTTAGTCCTTTACTCAATAGTGAAGACACACGCTTTTCACTACAAGTCAAGGGAGTCAACCCCGTCCTTATAAACAACGATTTTCTTGCTCCTTCCGTGCCAAACATTAGCACACAAAAAATTTGAGCTACCCGTTCCAATTTGATATCCACCGAAATACATGAAACGAGGTCGTATCCTGTAATACCGGTTAGTATGTGTGTCATTGACTGAGAACAAAATATTATTGCAGCATGATTATTTTTTTTCTTAAAAATTCCTCCAGGTATCTGCTCATATATAGCCTTAGAGGACAGAACTATGATGTCAACGACAAAATAGCCAGCGAACTCCAATTCACATGGAATTGCATTATTAACAGGCGATTTAATTGATGAACATATGTCCTTAAAAATTTTTTGTAATCCTATTTTAAAAAAACGATCTTCACAATGAATAAAAAACAGACAACTCCCAATTACAAACATAGTCAGACCTAGTTATTGAATTTAATCTTGATATAAAATTAATTATTACGAGCATTGTTGAAATGTCTTTTATTATTCAATAATCAATACATTAACCATCATGCATTAGAATTTTCCTCATATGATTAATGAACACCAAAAGGGAATGATAAGTATTTCTTTCTCAGAATTTTGCATTACTGTTCCTAATAGGATGATAGTGAATGATGCTTATCATGGCACTGTTTAACTAAACAGCAACCTAACAACAACTCAGATAAAAAAATAATCCATAACTAATAACGATTTATAAAAATTTTAAGATTACTTAGCCCTGACGACCTTACAGAACTCTACACGTATTTATATTATTAATGCATTGTTTGTCATAAATTTAAAATCAATGTAATAATATTTCATTGGCGTGTAAATTAATGTTTTACTTGGCGTTATGTATCTTGACATGAGGTATAAGATATGTGAATTGGTAAGTTTTTTACACTTAAATTAGTAGAGTGAAATTGGACATGGTTTTTCATATTTCACGGAAAAAATGGTTCGTATTAATTCAGAATCAAAGAAAAATTATATTAATGAAGTCAGAACGAACTGAGATATCCCATGATGTAGCAGTTATAACGGGGTAAGCTTCAATAAAATTAGCGTGTTAAAAACCAAGCATCGCTGCGTTTTCTGACCGGCTGCGGCAACCGCAGCCTCAGGGTTTATATCCAAACCCCATACGGGGCATGGATTTTTTTATGCGTTGTCTAACAGGCGACGGCTGCGCCTGTTGACAGTTATAGAACCTTACACCCGCGAATGTCTGGGGATATGTGTGGGAAAGAGTCAACATTGAACAGAAGTGGCTAGGATGCTGAAAACCACGCGCAGAGGCTCTTTTTACCCTATTTGCTGAAATCGCCACATAATATTTCTAACTTATTGATAAGAGTATGTAATTCCTATCAATGATTTTGCAGTACCACTCTTCAAGTCTTTGGATGTATCACGGACGTAACTAAAACCTAAAGTAAGTGCCATCGGAAGGTTTTTGTCTGAACCCACTACACCGCCGCTGTTGCCAATATAATACTTAGTCTGGCCTGGGATATCTTTTGCTGAGCCATCAGGACCGAAAGAAAGCTGGGTTCCGGAAGAATTCGTTAATGTAAAACCTATACCCGAAGCTGTTGAATCAGAGGTTAAGGAGGTGATAGTGCTTCGATTAGCAGGATTATTTAAATCTGAAACTGAGTAATACAGTGCAATGCTTGGGTCGCAAACAAGCGAGAATGTTACCTGCTGGGTATTTATTAATTGTGATGCAGCTGAATTGAGTAAAGAAGACATAGCCACAGCTCCCATGTCAACAGAAGCTGTCACAACATTTGGGGTACAAGTTCTAATTGAAGCTCTTACATTTGCGCTACCTGTACTAATATGAATAATTTCCTGGAGGGTATTTGTTTCATCGTAACATTCGAAACGGAACATTTCTTGTCCGGGAATTAAGGTATAGCCATCATTAGGGCGGTCTGAACCTTTCCAAATATACGAACCATAAGTAGTAGGTATTCCATTATAAACGCGCGCACCATTATCATAATTACCACTCCAGACAGTGGTTCTGACTGTTTGTCCGTAAGTTATCATCGCTGGATTAGATGACACATTATAAAATGGTATTAGTGCAAACCCCGGTGCGCCAGTATCAAACAAATACATAACACTAGAACCTGCACTTGAATAAGTCTGACCTAAATAGCTTGCAACTGGAACGTAATCAACCCTTCTGAGGCTATAATTAATTGTATTGTTCGAACATATTTTTACCTGCCTGCCTATCCCCGAACCAGCTAAGACAGTAGCAAATGCCATGCTATCTGCAGCATTGTTAATGACAATATCCCCAGAAGTATAATTCCTCGAGTAATAAGACTCAACTACAGCAAGACCTTCTTTAGGAAAAGAAATTAAGGTTAATACTAAAAAAAAGGGAACAAGTAAGTATTTTTGTTCATGATTCATCCTTATAATCAACTATTAAATATTATTCACATGTATTTTTTTAAGTATTGAGTCATCATCGTCTACTACAAAAACCCAAAAATTACATTGCTTCAATTTGCAAAATTTACTTACATTGACTTTCCCTTCAGGAATTAAAGTTATTCTGCTGTCTAATTTCTCAGTGCTCGAATCTTTGATATTGATAGTCAAAACGAAATTGGAGTGATTTCTTAACCAAAAAATGTCATTACCTTCCTTTACCAAGGCAAGGAGCGCAGGATCAAATTTTGAGAGATTATCATGTCTGTAAATTAAATTAAAGTGTGACCTCAGCGCTAATGATATCGTACTGAAATCGTTCATTTTCTTTGAGTTGGGTATAAATGCAATAGTCAGTGAATATAATTGATCGACTTTAATATCTTCTATTTTATCTGGAATCAGCATCTGTATATTGGATGTGTTCTTAGCAAGTAAAAATAAAGGAGGGGTTACGACAAAACGACCTTCATCGTTTCCAGAAATGTTGGTTTTGACTAAATAATCATTTTCATTGTCATTGATGATTTTTATAGGCAAACTCTTGGTATTTTGATTAATTATAAAACGGGTTCCAACGACAGAAACACCTGCCCGAGAGTCCGTACTCAACATAATCAGAGACAATGTTAAGATCAAAATTACTCTAGTCATAAGAGATTTCAAATGATGTGACACCAGTGACTTTCCCGGAGACATTTCTCCAGATGTTTTAACATAAGCGGCGTAGAAACTTAGTTTATTTATATCCGATGAATGAGTTACATTAAAACTACTAAAATTATTCCTGATGTCCAGGTTAGTTATATTCATGTCATATAATCCAATGGCTACACCATTTGCTTGACCCTCTGCACCAGAATTAATCTGAAGCAAATTAGGCATTTTCTCATCGCTAGCTCCAGTAAATCTCACGTTAACTGTATTAATTTCTAAAGGACAATTTTCAATTATTATATTAAATGGTGTTAGACCAAAAGGGACTCCTAAATTTTTACCATTTAAAAGTCCAGTCGTCATGTTAACAACAGAGTTACCGCTCCCGGAAGAAAGAGAACAGGTTGATGAGCTCAATTTTGCACTGATATTTATAGTTATCTGCTCTGCGCTAGCTGGAAAGCAGGTAAAAATAAGACCTAGACAAACTAAAAAATGTTTAATCATAATACATATCCAGGAAAAGTACTGATGACGCGTCACCAGCTAAAACAGGAACTGCGACTGCTCTGTATTGCAAGAAGAATTTTAAATTATATTTTTCAGTCGTTACAGGTGAACCCAGGGCTAACTTGGTGTTCAAAGGAATTCGATTACCCTTATCATCTAATATTTCAATAGCAAGCCCTTGCGCAAGAGGCTCCGACAGATTTGGTTGGCCCTTTATCTTTAGCAACGTCGGATCAAGTTCGTTGGCCTCACCTGTAAATTGGTAAGAAATGTTGCTCGAAGTACCCAGGCAGTCTAAACCAATGTCTATCTCTTCCTTATTACTCACATTCCCTGGCGCTTTGAAGGCTGATGTATTCAAGTCAGAAAAAACAACATTCTTGGTGAGGTCTTCACTATTTACATTACAATTTTGATCTCTCAAAGCGCCATTTATACTTACCATCACATCAGCAGCATAACTGCGTAGGTTTATAGCGTTGATCAGAACAAACAAGAAAACATATTGGAAAAATTTAAGTTTCAAAACACATCACTCCTCAGTGACATTCGACATGAGTTCTATTTATTGTTCTAGATTTAAAATTCTCGTCATAATGTATTACAAATTTACAAGTGTCCTCTTCATCCCATTTTACTTTATATGTGGCATTATTACTGACTCCAGTCAGATATACTGTTCCATCATCATTGGCAATAGCGAATGAGTTATTTCCTTCTTCGCTCACGATTGTTCCAAATCGTATAGGTCTGTTTTTATATTTAACCGAAACTAAGAAGTTATAGCCTCTTTTAACATCAAAAACTACTTTCGAGACAGCGCCTCGCGTTGGAGCCACTTTGATAACTCTGCCTTCTATATCGAAGTCATCACCAAATGTTAAAGGATCCAATTCAACATCATTATAATGATATGGCGATGCATAGGGGATAAGAGCATATCCATGCTTATCTATAGTAATATTTTCTCCTGCTCGGTTAATTCTTGCTCCGCTAGCACCAGCAGCTTCAACCAGGATTGCAGTGTCATTCGCTTGTTGAGAGAAAACAATACCATTTTCATGTGCTAAAATAGAACCGCTAACTCCGTAATCTGCTTGTTTTGTTACAGGGGAGAATGTTAAACCTGATTTAAATCTTGCATAATCAGACCTATAATTAGCGGAAAGATATGTTGTATTGTTATCATGTTCTCTGTTGATACTTTGATTTATATTATAATCCATTTTATTGTCCAACGCAGTACCATACAAGCTTGTATTATTATTGTATGTTCCATCTTGTTTGTTATAAGTATAGCTATTGGAAATATATGCAATATTGTTCCCCCCGCGACCGGAAAGGGGTATGGTAAAAGATACAAAAAACAAATTATTTTTTGTTTTATTGTACTCATATTTATTAAAACTTAAGGACAGCATCATGTTATTGAGTTTGTTAAAGGTTTTATTCCAACCTGCTTGAATGTTTTTCGATGTACCGCCGTTCCAATAATCCGTAGTATTACCCCATAGAGATAACTGCCCAAAATTGTTTAGATTTTGGGATATATTCCACTGATATGAAGCTTTCCTCGCACCGGAATAATTATAGTTCACTGACTCTCCAGTAAGCGGGTCAATATACAGGTTGTTATTTTTCTGAGCAGCTTCATTAAGTGAGTAATAATTAGATGTTGAATATCTATAGCCGGTTATTTGTATATTTGTTCCAATATCTTGGAAAGACTTTGAGTACAACACTCTATAGGATTGTCCCACTTCTTTGTCATGCGCATCCTCAGTGTAATATGAATTGATCGCATCAAATGATAGCGCACCAATCCCACCTAAATCTTTTGCTAGACCGAGTCCTAAGGATCGATAGTTTCCTGATAACTGAGTACCACCATAAATTGTGGTTTCATGCGGCAAGCCAAATGAAGCAGAACCTTGAAAAAAAGATGCTTTCTTGGCAGCCTGGAGATCAAGTTCGCCTGCTGTAGCAGAATAATTATATAGTCCCGTTTTTAACAAATTAGGCAATGTAGAGTAGGGGATTATAAAATTTTTAACAGTACCGTCTGCAGCAATGAGTTCTACCTGATAATCACCACTGCTACCTACCGGGTTCAAATCTTTAATATCGTAGGGGCCTGCATCAACATAAGTTTGGTATACAATTACACCATTTTGTCTAATTGTTAATTTTGAGCGGCTATCTGCTATACCTTTAATCGGAGGTGAATACCCTCTTTCACTTTCCGGACGCATTTCTTCAGATGTAGCCAGTGTAACACCAGTATAGGTAAGTGAATCAAAAACATTAGACCCTAATGAATTTTGACCTATAATTAGATTGCTTTTTAGCCCCTGAATAGCTCTGCTCGCAAAGACGTTATTTATCTTTTTTTCATTGTGATGACTTACACCGTAATGACTCTGATTCCAGTAAATATTACCATTTAAACGCCATGCTCCGTAGTTGAGCTTATTGTTAAAACTAAAATAAGAGGATGAAAAATCGGAGTTGTTTTTGTTTTTTGAGTTACTCCCGGTAAAATCATAATTACTAATAAATACGGGAATGCCATCATCCCAGTCTCTTTCATCGGCTAGGGTAGAGTGTGTGGCATCGAGATATATTTGAGGTATAGATATTCTCAGAAGCAGCTTCGACATCTCGACTTGATATGATGAGCCACTAACATTTTTTTGTAAGTCTATGCATCTACTATTATCTCCAATAGCTTGCAATTTCTTTTTTAGACTATCGTTAAATGGCATAAGGTCAACTAACTCAGATGTGAAGCACGGTTCAACTTTTTTTTCCTTCGAATTCACTTCGACAAAACGAATTTTACTGTTCTTGATGAATTTATCTCCTACATAAACATCAAAATAATAAACACCAGGTGTAACATTATTATTTTTAGATATAAATGATAAATCATGCAGAGAAGCTACGTCACTTCCTAAGAACAATGGATTGAAATAATCCTCAGCATGTACCTGAGCTATGCGTACAAGAAGCAAAGCAAATGTAATAAATCTTAAGGAATACATTTCTAGATCCAATCGTTTATTTTTTAAAATTAAGACTATAACTTGCAAGTATTATTATTAACTTGCACGCCATAATCGTTTATGAAACTATATTTTACTTCTGATCCTGGTGATTTTATAGCAATGCTTGCATTGCCAAATGGGGCAATTGTTTCCGCCTTAGAGACTTCTTTGTTATTGATGCTAACATTTACCATATTCACGTAATATGGTGATGTGTTTTTAATTTGTAATGTTTTATCTTCAAACTTGCAATCGAGTTTTTTTGCAGCATCGCTCGATTCTCCATTTAAATTATTTGGTCTTATAAATAATTTTATTTTTGTTGTGATAGAAACTAATAGTGAATTATTAAGGTCTTGTTCCTCTTTGCTTAAAGATGGGATCACTTTAGCATTGAAATAAAAAAGCTCCTCTCTGTCATTGGGTAATCTATTTTTATCACCAGCATAAACAATACGTAATACGCTGTCAGTATTTGCATTCAAGACAAATAGTGGTGGCGTTACAATAAAGTCCTCAATCTTATTCCCCTGCTTATCGGTAACCCAGGACTGAACGAGGAAATTATTTTTCTTATCGTTATTAAATATTTTTATCGCAGTTTGACTTTTATCTGCCGGGTATATTAAACGAGTAGCCCCTAACGATACCCCTTCGGCGAATGTAGGGGGCATAATAAAAGTTAAAATTAGTGAAATTAATAAATTAAATTTCAAGGTTTTCCCCTGCTGTTATTCAATTATTAGCTGGTCTCGAGAACCAGCTAATATTATTATTTAGTTATATGTAAGCATGAAATTTGCTACGGACTGAACTTTACCAGCACCTACTACTGCTGCAGTGGAAACATAGTCCGCTGCAAAATTAATAGTAGAGGTAGCACCTTCGTTCAATACTACTGGTGCGGTTTGTCCAGTACCTAGTGCTAAGGCTTCATTATTTGGCCCATAAATCTGCAATCCGACATTTGTTGCAGCTCCAGCGCCTGCATTGTTTGCCAGAAGGTTAGGTGAAGTCGCATCAGCTTGTCCTGTGAAACTTACGCTGACATTTTTATATGTCGTCGTATCGCAATCCTGTAAGGAAATGGTGAATGGTTTACGTGCATTAGCTACCTGGTCTTTAGCAGTAAATATGCTTGATCTCACTGTATCCAGATTAACAATTTTATTAGTGTCGTCACTGGCAACAGAACATGCGCCTTTAGTGATTTCTCCATTAAAAGTTACCTGGCCGCCAGCTGTTGTAACCGGCTCAACTTCATCCTCAGCATAAGCAGCTGATGCTGAAATTAAAAACCCTAAAGCGAAAGCAGGCAATAACACATTCTTCATTTTCATAAAATCTTCCTTGCTGTAATTACTAATGTTAAGTGTTGAGAACGCTAATCCCGGCAGAAAAGTATTTCACACATACCGAGAAGCGGAGCAATTTTAAAGGTATAGATTCTGTAGAATCAAGTCGGCGCTAATTCTCCAGTTATCCTTCACTGATGATATTTGCGGGTATAATCCTAAAAATCTCATTCTTGGTAAATTAAGATTATCCTTAGCTTGAATTTTAAAAATATATTCAATTCAATATTTTCTAGTACAGTAAACACGCTTATGATAGGAGTAATCGCATATTTCATAGTTTCTTAAGTTACATAATTAGTTATAACAACCTCTCTAGCCTCATAAAACGCCAGAAATTAATTGTCAAAAACATTTATAAATAAATTTTTTTCACACCCTCAATACTGCCTTCCTACCTTTATAAAGCCATGAGTTGGATGCAAAATCCCTATTTAATAATGTCTTCATAAGCCAAATGAGGACATCCACATGAAGAAGCGTTTTTACGACCAACAGATCATTAGCATTCTCCGCGAGACTGAAGCCGAGGTATACGCCCCTAAACTCTGCCGCAAGCACGCCATTTCCGATGCCACGTTTCACACCTGGAGTAAGAAGTATGGCGGTATGGAGGTGCCTGGGGTTAAGCGTTTATTGAGGAAAAGAACGCCAGACTCAAGAAGCTGCTTGCCGAAGCAATGCTGGATAAAGAGGCGCTTCAGGTGGGTTTTGGGCGAAAGTACTGACGGCAGACCAGATGCGTGAAACCGAGATGTTTAGGTGTGATGCGACCGGTCTGTCGCAACGTCGTGCCTGCAGGCTTATAGGTTTATCCTTGTCGACCTACTGCTATGAGACTCAGCGTCCGTCTGCTGATACGCATTTATCAGGGTGCATCAATGAGCTGGCAATGGAGCGCAGTGCGATTTGGCTACCGTCGAAACTGGCATTTGCTGCGCCGTGAAGAGCTTCATGTTAATCAAAAGGCTTTATCACCTCAGTGGCCTGGGCGTAAAACGCTGAAGACGTCGTAAGGGGCTGGCAACAGACCGTCTGCCGCTGCTCCGTTCGGCGGCGCCCAATCTGACCTATTCGTTGGATTTCTTCATGGACGCATTGGCTACCGGGCGCAAGATCAAGTGTTTTACCTACGTGGACGACTTCACAAAGGAATGGCTGACGGTCACTCTTTTCTTTTGGGATTTCAGGCGTGCAGGTCACGCATATTCTGGACAGGATTGCACTGTTTCGCGGCTATCCGGCGACGATAAGAACAGATCAGGGCCCGGAAATTTGTCACCGACAGGTGATTCAAAACCGACAATCCGCTCCACACGGCTATATCATCAAGGGACAAAATGATAGATACAATTCACAATTCATACTTATTCTTTAATAATTAATATTTAATCATTTCTATAGTTTTTTTCCATGATATCAATCATCACCCCTTCATGCGCCTGAAGGTTACGGATGTAACGCATTAATGTTTCGGGCTTTTTCCAAGTTCCTTCCTGCATAATCTGAGCAACGGCATAGCCACGTCCCGCCATGTCCTGTGCAGCTCCTACGCGGGCACTGTGACCCGTCCAGGTCATGTAGCGTCCTTTATTTGGCGTGATAGTTTCAGCTGTTCCAATCGTACGCCACGCCTTGGTGAATATAAATTCTAACGCAGGCGTGCTCAGCGGACGGATGACAGAAAGAGTCGCACTCCCAGAGCGGTGCACCGGACAAAAGAGGAAGGCGTCAGGTTCTGAATTGATTCCAGACACCGATAACCATTCAGTTAGCCGGCGAGAGGACTGTGAACTTAGAGACTTGACCAAGCCGCCAGTTTGAACAATTGTTTTGGTGTAACTCACATTGAGTATGATCCTGCCATCAGTTGCCCGGGAGATATCACGAACACGGAGACGGGCTAATTCACTGATACGCAGCAGTGTGCTGTAAGCGACATGCAGAAATGCCAAATCACGTTTGTGGCGAAGCGATATAGAGTCAGACCATAACGCATCAAGCTCAAGTAAATCCTCGAGACGAAAGGGTACGGCCTGACCAGTACGTTCACCAGAGACGACTGCGACACGATTTATTTTCTTCACTGCACGAAAAACCAGCGGTGAAGTATTAGGAGGAGTTAGGCCAGCGTTACGGTGTAACATAGAAATCAAGGAACCATGCGTCGCAATCGTTGAAGAGGCACGACCGTTCTCTTGCAGCCAGTTCAGGTAATCGCGAAGGTCGACCGGAAGCATGGGCAAAAACGAGCGGTTATGTTCAATCGACCATCTGTGGCAGATCCTTATAACGCTCATTAGCTGTCGCCACGTATTTGGCGAAAAAGCTTCTTTGTCTTGAACAAATTCCTTAAGCCTGGCTAGAGCATCCTCTTCAGCCTGGATAGCCGGTAGCGTCTGTTGGGTTGGTGTTAATTTGCCCATATATAGCTTAGAAAGCGCACTCCCGGTCACTGGCAACGCTACGTGGATTCTGAGAAAAATGCAGGGGACTTACCTTGCAGATTTCACGTAGCGTAACCTTGATGTTCTGCAGCGAAAATCATCTGCGACTGTAACTACTGTATATATTACCAGTTCGTTCATAAGATAGCTAACTTTATATAAGTCCCATTATATGAAGTTACGCAGTTCTGTTGAAGAGTGTGTTAGGTTCTTGTACAGGGGATGAAAATTAGAGGTTGGTGAAAGAAATATTGGATATATACCAAAGGAACAAAAGACTTGGTGAGTTAACCGCAGGGTGTAAACACTGAATGATGCATTCTGAATAAATGAGATTTGCGAAAGGGTTATTTCGATTCCCTCCCGCGAAGCATGATTATTATAAATTAGTCAGGAGCTGAACGTTTAGGGTTTCCAGTTTACCGCTCAAGATATCGAGAAAATCATCGTGGTAGGACATTGCTACGTGTTTTTTCAAATCTTCTTCAGTCTTCCAGCGTTCAATAAAGACGAATGACAATTTACCTTTATTTTCGAGGTTACGCACATCGGGTACAGCATGGCTTTCATGCAGATCATATTGCAGGCATCCTTCTTCAAGATGAGTTGGAGAAACCATTGCCAGTGCGGCATCTCTTATAGTTTCGATAAATTCAGGTAAAGGGGTCAGTGTTGCAACAATTTTCACTTCGCTCATAGGGATCCTTTAGTTATCAGTTATTTATTCTGGATTTATATAATCCAGGTACGAATTATTCAGGGTAGTTGTAAATTGTTCATTATGCCAACCAATATTAGATCTAACGTGTTATCCAATAGCCCCAGTGGAAGTGTTGAAAAAAGATTGATGGAGTGTACATTATGCTGTACATCTGGGTTGTACACTTCAATGAGGCATATGACTATGAAAGCTATAAATTTTACGACTGCCCGGAATGAACTGGCTTCGGTTCTTGATAGCGTTTCTAGCGGTGAGCCTGTAATTATCACACGCCGATCGGCAAAGCCCGTTGTTGTTATTGATGCTGAGCAATATGAAAAATACTGAAAATTCAGGCTGGATCGGATTTCGATTGGTTGTTTAGTGAACATGGCAAGACGCTTGTGGCTCTTAAAAAATCGATGATTTATTCTCTATGATTTCTACTTACGGAGCCCTTTCCTTGGCTGGTTTTCTCCAAGTCATGAAGAGTTGACTGTCTCAGCCGCACAGGGGAACCTGGATGTGTGGAATATCGCTGGAGTCCTAAAACAGTCAACCTAAAAAAATAGTATTCTCGTTTCACCCGCGTAATTTAACATAATTAACGTTATGCGAAGTTATCTTGTTGTTTGAAAAAGAAATAATAAGTGCGCATTGGAATCCATTTTCCAATTCGAGTCTATGCTTAAGTGTTACTTATGATGAGTTAGTCAACCTTCAAAGTTCGTCACAAGCAGCTCCGGTATGCGTTTGTTTTCATCTCGGCCTAGGCATGGCCGTTAAGAGAACCAGCCGGAAATTACGTGTAGTCAGAAGGCGAAAAATCAACTCAATGCAAGATCTGTTTCGAATAAAAGAACTTCGCTAAGGTGAGGCTCTTTTTAGTGTATTAGCGTAGTTTGAGCATGTGGAGATGGAACAACATGCGAGATATCTACTGTTTCACGTGCTTTACTGAGATCATAAGTTGCCTGCATAGCAAGCCAAAGGCGTGCTGCTATGCCTAACCCAGCTTCGAGGCGTACCGCCATCTCTGGACTAATCGCCGTTTTACCGGCGGCCACCTTGCTCAAAGCTGACGGCGAGATACCAAGATCTCGGGCAAGTGAGCGTAGCGTGATTTTATAATCTTCAAGATATTCCGTAATTAATCCGCCTGGGTGCGGTGGGTTCAACATAGCCATTAATGATAATCCTCTAAATTAAGTATATAGGCATCCCCATCTCTAAATTCGAAGGTGATCCGCCAGTTAGCCCTAACAGTGATAGAATACAGATTATGTTTATCACCCTTCAGAGGGTGTAGTCTAAAATTTGGATAAAGTCTAAAGTCATCAGTGGTTGATGCTTCATCGAGTACGAGCAAGCGGAGCTTAATACGTTCAGCGTCTTTAGCTTGTACCCCGCTTACGTCCCCTTTTTCATAGAGCTTTTGCAACCCTTTGTGCTTCCAGCTTTTTATCACTTTAATCACTTCCTGTTTCCTATTGGGAAACAGTATACCATTTGTTTCCTAAAAGGAAACACCTTGATTTGTTACTTTTTAAAATTTAATGAAAAGCACAAAGTTCAACCGCATCATTTTTTGATTAAGAAATTGATTTAATTAACATAAATAGCATTAACCGCACCGAGATTATCAGCGCAAAGCGATAATCTCGTGTTCGGAGGCTTGGCACGAGCGGCACAGCCGGTCTGTGAAATCGCAGGGGCTCGCCATTACCAGATGGACGATGTGGCGAAGTATGTCGATCAAGCGGTGAACCAGTTTGCACATATCTTCATGGGCCAGTTGACTGTCGAACCATGATCTCATCATCTAATTGCTGATAAGACGCTTTAGTGACATACAATTAAAGTCCTGGCCTTTCGACTAGGACTTTTTTTATGTGGCTGACTGCGAGCAACCAAATACCTTATTTATCCAGCGTATTTATCGACGTTTTCTCCGTGACCTGAAAACTGTCCAGCCGATGATAAGCAACAGCAAAGCGCCAACAATCATGCCGACTTTTGCCAAGACAAGCAATGGAGAGGGTTCGCCTCCCTGACGCAGGGCTTTCACACGCGCCGGCGTGGTTTGGACTTTAGGGTCGCCATAGGTGGTGAACAAATAGTTCACCAGTGTCGCAACTTGTTGGTCGTCCAGCTTGTCATTGAAAGCTGGCATCGCCTGTCCTTTCGAAGGTATAAGCCCCTCTAAGATGGCCATCACCGCATTATCTGCAACCGGACGTCTTAGCGCAGCGTTATTGTAGAGTGCAGGCAGGCCATTGCTGCCCTGCCCTGAGGCCTGATGACACGTGGCGCAATGCGAGGCATAAAGTTTTGCGCCTTCGGGGGCTGTACCATTCATCAGGGAAATGTCGGAAGTTTCCGACGTTTCTCCCTTCAGTTTTTCCGACGTCGCATTAATGCTTTGAGCCGGAACACTTTTAATGTAAGTCGCGATAGCCTTTAGATCTTCAGGAGACAGCTTGCTAAAGCTTTTATCAATGGCTTCAAGCATCGGGCCTCCGGCCTGAGAGCCATTTTCAGCGCGCCCCGTTGCCAGATAGTCCATCAAATCCTGTTGTGTCCAGCTGCCAATACCCGCATGCGGGTCGGACGAGATGTTCGGCGCAAACCATGTCCCCAGCGAGGCACCCGCCAGTGACTTGTCTGACTCTTCAGCCATCAGCGGATTTCTCGGGGTATGGCAAGTTGAACAGTGCGCCAGCCCCTCGGCTAAATACGCTCCCCGGTTCCACTCAGGCGATTTGGTGCTATCTTGAACAAACGGCTTTCCTCCGGCAAAGAGCAGGTTCCAGCCCGCCATAGATAAGCGAACATTAAACGGGAAGGGAAGCGCAGTTTCGGGTCCCTTAGCGTCAACAGCCGGCACGGCCGACATGAAATAGGCATAAAGCGCCTTCATGTCGTCATCACTTATTTTGGAATAAGAGGTGTAAGGCATGGCCGGATAGAGATTTCCCCCATCCTTACGAACGCCTTTACGTACAGCGTTATCAAATTCTTCTAGGGTGTAGTTGCCAATACCAGCCGTTTTGGAAGGGGTAATATTGGTTGAGAATATTTCACCAATGGGCGTTTTAATCGCCAGACCACCGGCAAATTCCTTGCCGCCAGAATGGGTATGGCACGCACCGCAGTCGCCGGCAACCGCCAGATACTGCCCCTTTTCAATCAGTGACTGACTGTCACTTTGCTGCGCCAGCGCGGGAAGGCTCAATAACAGTCCCGTCATCACTCCTGCAATCTTTAACGAAAGCAACGTTTTCATAGCAACTCTCCTTAAATTTTGCCAAGAATGGCGTCAGCAGTCCGAAGACCTAATGCGCATGCAGTGAGCGTCGAGTTTGCTGTGGCCACCGTTGGCATGACGCCGGTCGAGACCATATAAAGATTGTCATACTCCCAGGCCTTAC
Organism: Rahnella sp. R3(2024); assembly: GCF_042920125.1. Taxonomy (NCBI): domain Bacteria; kingdom Pseudomonadati; phylum Pseudomonadota; class Gammaproteobacteria; order Enterobacterales; family Yersiniaceae; genus Rahnella; species Rahnella sp. R3(2024). The sequence goes on along the minus strand of NZ_JBHGBU010000003.1, from coordinate 7,801 downwards.
CCATCCGATCGGTCACCGAAGTTTTCTCATTAAAACCCATCGCCAGCGTGCCGGTGATGTGTTGATTGTTGCTGTAGACGCCGGGAGCTGAATAACGAACGTCCGTGGCACCTAACATTTTCGCAATATCGGCGTAGACGCTTAACGAATGTTGCATCCCTTTTTCCACATACTCATCGTAAGAGTAAGAGAATGATGGCGTGGGCAGTCCCAGAGCATCTTTCTTACGTGAGCTCAGCATGGTTCTGTTATTGGGATCCGGCAGCTGCTCCAGCACATTTTTGATGCTGAGTTCATGGGATGAGCGAAAGCGAATAGCCTCCTCCAGATCCTGCCCAGTCAGCCCTTCTTTAATAGCATTGGCGGTGACGCCGGCAACACGCGAGGAGTTCGAGAAGTCGATGCGGAAAGCCGCAGATTCTGAGCGGAAATCACCATCGCGCATCTGCTGAATGGATGATGGACTCATCGGGCCACGGCCTGGCCACAACGGTTCATCGACATAAAAAGTGGCGGAGTTGGATGGATGATCCATAAGATTACGTCCGACCTGATCGTAGTTATTGCAAAGCCCGTTTGGATTTTTTGCATCAGCCGACAAGAACAAAATTTTTGGCGTCTCAACGGCATTTGCGGCCATCACAAACACTTCAGCCACTACGCGGTGCGACACCTTATTCCAGTCGTAGTAATGCGCGGCGGTGATTTTGCCGTGACCATCTTGTTCCAGCTTATACACCACGGCCTGGGGGATTAATTTAACGCCTGCTTTTTCTGCCGCATCCGCTGCAATACCGCCGTGGTATTGCGCATCAATCGGGCAAATGGGCATGCAGTTGTTATTTCCGCAGCACTGAGGGCGGCCATCATAGGGCAGCGAATTACGGCCCGTGGTGTTGGTCATCAACTCATATTTCGGCGAAAGGCGTTCGGTAACCCGCTGTTCGAGGTAGGATTTTGTGACCGGAGGAAGAGGAAAAGCTTCTTTACGCGGAGAATACTTTGCCATCTCGGCCGGACCAGAAACCCCCCAGAGTAGTTCTGCTTCGTAATAGTAAGGTTCGAGCTCGTCATAGCTAATCGGCCAGTCTCGCCCTATGCCATACTGAGATTTCAGCCGGAAATCATTGGGAACCAAACGCCATGCCTGTGCGGCCCAGTGCCAGCTGGTTCCACCCACTACGCGGAGATATTCCGGTTTATAAGGCTTCGGCCCAGCCTGATCCAGATATCCATTATCTTCGGGTTTATAATCAGGGAAAGGTGCTATTTGGGAGTTTGGATAAGGTGCAATAAAGTCGTCTTTACGCGCTGAGTGCCTAAAATTAGTCACAATATCATCGCGCTGTATTCTTGGACCTGCTTCAAGCATCAACACCTGCCGCCCGGCCAAAGCCAGCTTACGTGCCGTCAGCGCGCCAACGACGCCCGAACCAATGACGAGGACATCGGTAGTTATAGTGTCAGACATTTTGTCACTTCTTCTTAATGAGTCGAATTGAGAATGAAATATGTTCCATGGAAATCAAACCGGTTTTGCTGCCCAACTGCCGTAGGCGCCATAGGCATAACTTGGTGGTCTGAGGACGTCGGCCACTTCTTTGTTGGCTAATGCATCAACGTAGGCCACGCAGACGGCGTTGTGTCCCGAGCCCACAATGCCGAGATACCATCCGGTAAGCAGCAGGCCTGGTAACCCCACTAAATCGGCAACGGACGGATCGGCGTTCAGTCTGCTTTTTAAATCTGCAGCTTTGATTGAGTTTGCGTCGATGTAAGCGCGCAGGTGAGAAAGTTTAGCGGGAATTGCATTATCAAATTTGGTTAACGCGGAATAAAGTGCAGTGCTGTAATCTGCCGAAAGCTTTTCACGGCCAGTCAGAAAAATTGAAATTGTTATAAAATCGTTACTTATAGCCGATGAGGCATACGCGGGAAAAACGCCTGTAGGGATCAGGGTGGTTGCTGCAAGCACCCCCATCCCTTGCAGCAGGCGTCTGCGCGTAAAACGGCTAGGTATGTCAATCATTTAGCAGTCCTGGATTTGTTGTTCACTGAATGTAATCGGGTCTAAGATTGAATTTTATTTCCCTGATAATCATTAGAATCGCGATCTAATAACCCCAGTCATTATATTGAGTTAGCAATAGATCGCCATAACGTGAAGGGAATGTTCCAGGTTGAGAGGGTTTGTTTCATTTTGGTTGAATTGGAGGTTGGTGCACCCCTCTGAAATGTTACATATATGCAACACCAATAAATTCATTAAATTACATGATCTTATGGCGATGATTATATTCATTACTGATGAGGGAATGAAATTGTTATCGCTACCTAGCTTGTAATACACCTTTGAATATGTTGTGTAACAACTAGTTTCTTATGCGATATTTTGCTTATCTTTTCGCTTGAAGACCATTACAACATGGAGTTGCTGAGCTTAATTTTTGAGCAATGCAGTTCTAAGGGCTTATAATTTGCTACATGACTCTTTTTAAGAGTTGAGAACTTAGACTGCTTAATCGCCCCTCATTCATGCCAGACCGTAAAACACGGTGCATCCCACACGGAGTTGAATCAGTGCTCTGCCAAATATACTTTCCGTTATGATGATTCAGAAATGAGTAGATATCGCTTCAATTACCATTCTTTCGGTAAGATCGACGTTTAAATCAGTCAAAAATATCTGTCAGGCCACTTTGTTGATACGTGTATCATGGCTCAGCGTAATGGTGAATTAAAAGTTACATTTTGAAACATCAGCGAATTATTGTATAATACCCCCGTCACTTCCTTCCGGACCCTAGTCTCTGCACGATAGTCATGCTTGTACGAGGTGTATGAGGCCAGCCGGCGGTCCGCCGGCGTCAAGAGGACTTCGGTATGGAACTGAAACCAGTGCTGGTTCGCCAGTATATGCGTTTCCGTCTCGGCCGCTGGGAAAACGTGTGCATGCACACGCGATCCCTGCCAACCCGCTGATGGAAAATCCGGAGGGAGTGACAACCTCATTTCATACCACATCCTGCCCCATCATTAATTGGTAATGTTCCCGATCGTCTACCGCATCAAACACTCGCTCAAACCAATCCAGGTAATGCGCCACAGATGCTGTTTCGAGCAGCTTGATATTACGTGCATCCGCATGGGAATGACGGTTGATATAACGGGCGAATGCCCGCAACCCCGGCGCGCCTTGTTCACGAGCCAGTCCATCGAGTGTGACGCTTAACTTCGCGTGCTTGCCTGAAAAACCGAAATAGTATTCTAGGATCTGACGCATGGTGTTTGGAATGACAATCGAGGCAACCTGCTCATCACGAGATTCTTTCAGCACATGCCACATCGCCTGATAATCGTTCAGCAAAGCATTACCAGAAATAAGACTGGCCATACTGTGCGTATTTTTTGAAAGACGATAAAGTAGCCACCCTGGTGGCAAACCTTTTCGGTCTTTTTGACCCGGAGCGGAAATCAGCATCTCCTGAAAAAAGAACAAACTATGAGTCAGAACGATCACTTTGGCAGCAATACGGCTTCTAATAACCCGGTGTTGTATCAGTGAGGCAATTTCAAAAATGTAATTTTGCGAGAGACTCGAGATGGGATCGTCAATGACGATCAGCTTTTCACGGACATCATGATCATCGCGATTGGCTCTGCCTTCGCAAGTTTCCAGAAAGTATAAAAAAGCGATCAGGGTTTTTTCCCCCTCACTTAGCGTATCGAATATCCCTTCTTCATTCTCTCTGCCACTGCGTACAAGCCGATATGAATCCTGTGCAGCATCATGAATATCAATTCGGAAACCATGTATTCCAAGGGCCTCTAAACTAAGATTGATATTATCGACTGTATCACTGCAGTTGATAATTTGAGCATTCAGCAATCGCATCTGACCGTATAACCCGCGGACTTGTTCTGTTAATGCCTTATGCTGATTCTCGATAGTTCCAATAGCATCAGACAGTTCGCAAACCTGGGTGTCATGGCCATTAATAGCATCAACAGACAATGCCCGGATATGGCTGCGAAGACTGTATGCCATTTTTTGATATTCATTCTGGTAATTATCCGCCCGGTGATTATGAGTAGAAATGCACTCAGACACTGCAGCATAGGCATTACGGAAATCCGCAACTGCGCTGGCGATATCTTCAAACACAACAGATTCCGAAGGTGTGGCAATTTTATGTTCAGCGTGGCGAAGGTTCTCGGACCATTTATGTATCAGCCCGGCAAGTGTAAGAAGCAATGGATGTTTGGCATCAACCAGTGGGCAGAGTTTCGCTGCTGTACTCCACGTTTCTGCTCTCTCTAGCCAACTTCCTATTTGTGTAACAATGCTCTCCATACGCCTCAATTTGTCTTCCCAGCTGCGATCAAACAAAGACGCAATTTCTTTGCGCAGATGTTCAGCATCAACGCTGTTCTGACAAAATGGGCAGACATCTTGAGTGAGCCATGCTCTTCCTGCCGCGACCCATTCTGAATTTCCAAGTTGAGCTATAGCGGCAGAAAGTTTGCTGTCACCTGAGGGAACTAATACCGTGGCCAGCAGAGATGTATCATCTTCATTGATAATTAGCATATCCAACTCGGCCAGCGGCAATACACGGTTGCCCTGGCTTGAACGGAGTTGTCTAAAATCTGCATCCAGTTCCGCGGTTGTAGTGGCGATAGTATCTGGATGACTAGAAATAGCCTGAAACAGTCGAGGCCCCTGCTTCACCCCTTCCATCAGATCCCACAGCTCTGTTTTTTTTATTTCAGCAACACTGCCTTTGATAGCTTCCTCGCACTGTTCTTTCACGCGTGCGATCATGTCCGTCTTATTCTGGTACTCTCGTCGATTGGTTTCAATTTCCGCGCCCAACTGGCTGATTACCTCTTCGAGCGCCGCTATTTCACCTCGAACTGCCGTATTTTCTTCGCTTAAAGAAAAAACGCCGGGCTGGAAGGGGGCACTAAAAATATCAGTTACATATTCCTGACTGAATACAAAAGTGCGCATATCTATAGCCGGGGACAACGTGCAGGAAGAGAATTCGGCGTTATTCGGATGGTAAAAATAACCTGAAATAGTTGATTTACCTGCACCATTCTGACCATAGATCATGGTGACTGGGTTGCTAAAATCAAAATGCACCGGCCCAGGGCCACGATAGCTTCGAACATTGTGTACTGAAAGAATACTCATGATTCATCCCTCCTTGGGATCACAATCTTAATCTCATAATGTTTCGCTTCAACTTATTGCAATATCAATCAGAATTCATAGAGAACCGCTACTTCCACATGCGCTGGCGTGTCCAAAAAGCAAGCATCAAGATGATGCCCATCCAAGCGCGGCACATCATGTTGCATATAATGTATACAAGAAAAGGAATTTTTACTGAACTGTTTTTCAACTGTTCAGTACCTGCAAGGGGGGATGAAGATCATTCGTTTGTCAGCGATGAAAAAAGCCCGCGACAGGCGGGCAAATACATCAGGGTTCGTTTTATTTAGAGGGTGTAACATCAATAAGATAACTGAATTTTTGGAAACCAATGGCAAAATAACCGGCAATGATATAACGCTACTCTCATTATTGCTTATTCTCACCGGTGATAGACCTTTATGTATTAGGAAGTGGTTAGAACGAAAATCGACAAGTAACCGGTTGCTTAATTAATGATTCTCAGTTCTGTAATTAATAAAAAAAACCAGTTCAAATCTAGTAAATGATTGATTGATATAACTAATTAAGTTAATTAACTAATTTAATCTAAATGTATTAATTTCAAATTAACAATTTTTAATCAATATTTACACATTCTATTTAATTACCGCTAAAGTTTTACTCCCCCCTCCCGATAAAGCGTCACAAACTTGATGCGTTGTTGAGTCATGCTACAAGTTAATCAATAATTTTCAGATGGGTTGAGTGTGATTATTGAGGGTATTGCAACGCATTTAAGTGACTGCATAATTATGTAACTACGTTACAGGTTCACCTGCGAGAGGGTAAGTTGTGTCTTTTAAAAATATAAAAATCGGTGTGCGTTTAGGCCTTGCTTTGGGTTTTGTTATTACGCTTTTAATTGTCATCAGCCTGACAGCATTTTTAAAAATAAATGCCATAAATACGTTAACGCAGCAAATGATCGACGTACGCTATGCCAAGGTGAGACTGGCTTTTGATGTGCGTTTTCAGGTCAATGAACAAATTAAGTTGTTACGCGGTGCTGTCATTGATTATGACCGGCCTGAATATAACAATCAGCGTTTAAAATTGCTTAAGGATGCAACATCGGAAACTCGGCGACTTATATCAAATATCACTGCTCTGCAAACCACCGCGATAGGCCAGGATAAAATCAAAGCACTTGCGTTAGCAAGTGATGAGTACAGGAAAGCGCAGAATGGATTATTCGTTCTTCTGAAAGCAGGTAAACGCGAGGAGGCAGAGGATTATGTATTACGAGGCATGATGGGGCCTGAGGCAGCCATGCTTAAAATTACGGCTGATTTTGCTGATTCTCAGGCATCACAGATGAAAGATGAAGGTCAGCAAATCCTGCGGGAAGGTGATACGGCAATCAAAGTCACACTGCTGAGTTCACTGATTGCCATCCTGTCTTCCATCATTTTAGGGTATATCCTGACCCGTTCAATCACACAGCCTCTGAGGCGTGCCATTTTTATTGCAGAAAGTGTGGCAGCAGGCGATCTCACTTCTGAGATCCATATCGATGCAAAAGACGAAACAGGGCTAATGATGATCGCGTTGCAAAGTATGAACAACAATTTGCGGAAAATCGTTAAAGACGTCCGTTCAGGCACAGATACCATTGCGACGGCATCACAGCAGATATCAATGGGTACACTAGACCTGGCTTCCCGAACTGAGCAGCAAGCAAGCTCGCTGGAGGAAACAGCCTCGGCAATGGAACAGATGACCTCCACGGTGAAACAAAACGCTGACAATGCCCATCAGGCAAACAGTTTGTCGATGTCTGCTTCAACAGTCGCGGCCGAAAGTGCCGAAGTTGTTAACCAGGTTGTAGTCACCATGGACATGATTAACAACGCATCAAAGAAGATTGTTGATATCATCAGCGTTATTGATCGCATCGCCTTTCAAACGAACATTCTTGCCTTAAACGCGGCCGTTGAAGCCGCGCGGGCGGGGCCGCTAGGGCGGGGTTTTGCCGTTGTCGCGACAGAAGTACGTAGCCTAGCCCACAGCTCTGCAACAGCAGCTAAAGAAATTAAAGCGTTAATTGAAGATTCTGTTTGCCGCGTTGACGAGGGAAGCCGGCTCGTTGCTCAGGCGGGAGCTACCATTGCCAATGTTGTGGCGAGTGTGGGGAACGTGACAGGGATTATGGGAGAAATTTCGGTCGCCAGCATTGAACAAAGTACTGGTATTATGCAAATCAATACCGCGATCACACAGATGGACAGCGTAACACAACAAAATGCCTCCCTAGTTCAGGAAGCGTCATCAGCTGCACTGTCGCTTGAGGAGCAGTCCAGACGCCTGGTGACCGCGGTGAGCATGTTCAAACTATGACAATATTTCTTTTACGGACCGGCATGAATTTCTCCCGCCGAGGGAGCATCTGATAGCTGAATACCGGATAATATTTCCATGTAACACTCAGAAAGTATTCAGATGTTACATGGAGATATGGTTAAAAATTCGAATTTCACAAATACCATTTTTGAAACTTGTCAAAAAAAACGTTTTTAACTACTTTTATGACTCCTTAATTCATAGACAGGAAAAAATTTATTAATGAAGGATTTTTTA
>NZ_JBHGBU010000002.1:0-649638 GCF_042920125.1 Rahnella sp. R3(2024) | reverse complement strand
TGTTTCTGCTTTAAGCTCCCCGCACCCCTTTACCGCTGAGGCAGGATATGGATTTGCAATCCCAACTTGATGAACTGCGCGGACAGGCCGCTCATGCCGGGAACTGGCGAACAGAAACCGGGATCCCGCGCGTTGCCATGGTGCAGGGGAAAGTCCCGGCGGCGGCGCTGGCCGCAGTCTATGAGCCGATGATCAACCTGATCCTCAGAGGAAGTAAAACCATGACGGTGGGGGAGAAGGTCTTTAATTACGACCCCGCCTCTTACTTTGTCATGTCAGTGGATTTGCCGGCGGTGGGCGCAGTTCACCCGGCATTGACCGGCGAACCTTATCTGGCCGTGAGCCTGACCATCGATCCCCAGCGCGTTGCCACCCTATTGGATGATTTACCGCATTCGCAGATGAGGGGCAGGCCGGAAGGCGGGTTCTCGGTGGCGTCAGTCACGCCGGAGTTGCTTGATGCCTGGGTAAGAATGCTGCGTCTGATGAAAACGCCTGAGGACATTCCCGCTCTCGCGCCGGGCTACGAGCGTGAAATTCTTTATCACGTTCTGAAAGGCCCCCACGGCTGGATGCTCAGAGATATTGCCTCGCCGGGTACCATGCTGGCGAGGATCAGCAACGCTATCCAGTGGCTGAGGCACCATTTTGCCGAAGAGTTTGTGGTTGAAACCCTGGCCGGGCGCGAGGCGATGAGCGTTTCGGCGTTTCACCGGCACTTCAAGGCGGTAACGGCCATGAGCCCGTTGCAGTATCAGAAACGCGTCCGGCTGCTCCATGCCCGAACGCTGCTTTTAGGCCGTCAGCAGAGCGTCACTTTTGTGGCTCAGGAAGTGGGCTACCGGAGTGTGCCGCAGTTTAACCGCGACTATGCGCGCATTTTCGGGCTGCCTCCGCTGAAAGATGTGGCGCAACTGCGTAAGGTGATCAACGTGCGGGAGAGCCAGTGACGCGCCCCTCAGTCGAGTTTCAGCGCCGCCATCACCAGCGAAAATGCCGGTGAATGCTGTTTTCTGCTGGGGTAATAGAGGTAGTAGCCGGGAAACGGCAGGCACCAGGCATCGAGTACCCGCAGCAGGCGGCCTTCTTCGATGTGCGGCGCAAACTCTTCTTCCGGTAAAAACGCAATGCCCAGACCTGCCAGCGCCGCATCCACCATAGGGGCGGAAGTATTAAAGGTCAGTTGCCCGTTCACCCGCACGTTGACCGGCCCCTCTTCGTTATCAAACTCCCAGACATAAAGCCCGCCGGACGTGGTCTGGCGCATATTCATGCAGTTGTGTTGCAGCAGATCATGCGGCGTCTGCGGCAGCGGATGTTTAGCAAAATACGCCGGGGAGGCCACCGCCGCCATTCGCAAGGCGGGGCTGACGGGCATCGCGATCATGTCTTTATCGATGGTGTCACCCAGGCGCACACCGGCGTCAAACTTATCGGCGACGATATTACGAAAGCCGTGGTTGGCATCAAATTCCAGACGGATGTCGGGGTATTCGCGTAATAACGGCGACAGTTTTGGCATCAGCAGGGTTTTAAGCACGTGCGGGCCGCAGGTGATACGTACGGTGCCGGCGGGTTTATCACGCATCTCGGTCAGCATATCCAGCCCGGCTTCAATCTCGTCAAAATGTGAGCCAATCGCCAGCAATAGCCTTTCTCCCGCCGCCGTCGGCGACACATTTCTGGTCGTGCGCGTGAGCAGGCGAATGTCCATTTGATTTTCCAGAGCGGTAATGGTCTGGCTCAGCGCCGGTTGCGTGACCCCGAGCAGTGCGGCAGCGCGGGTAAAACTCCCTTCACGGGCGACCGTGATAAAAGCGATCAGATCATTGAAATTACGTTTCATCACAGCTTCCGTCCTTCTATTAATAAGCAGGGCTTATAAGCCCATTAAGGATTCATTACCTAGTAAGAATATACCCGCCCTGTAGAATTTCCGGCAAGCAATAACGTCCGCAAAACAGGAAATACTTGCCCGGCGTTATCCCTTTAACTTCATGTTATTTCAGTTTTTATTCCCGTGAATAAAGACCGGGCGGGGCTTGCCAAAAATTCATCATTTAGCGTTGAAAAAGGAAGGAAATGTGACATCTGCCGTTGAAAACGCGCTGCCTGACCAACATCGGGCCGCGCACTGGAACGGGGTATGGGCGATTACCCTGTGCGTATTTGCGCTGGTTGCGTCGGAGTTTATGCCCGTCAGCCTGCTGTCACCGGTTTCCCGCGATCTGGGTATCAGCGAGGGGCTGGCCGGGCAGGGGATCGCCATCTCCGGTGCGCTGGCGGTGTTGACCAGTTTGTCGATCTCAACCCTGGCCGGAAATATTGACCGAAAAATTCTGCTTTTAGGGCTGACGACCCTGATGGCTGTTTCCGGCGAGGTGATAGCCCTGGCCCCTGATTACCTGACTTACATGGTTGGGCGCGCACTGATTGGCGTCGTCATCGGCGGCTTCTGGTCGATGTCGGCGGCGCTGGCTATCCGGCTGGTGCCACGGGATCAGGTTCCCCGCGCCCTGGCGATATTCAACGGCGGCAATGCGCTGGCGATGGTGATCGCTGCACCGCTCGGCAGTTATCTGGGGTCGGTGATGGGCTGGCGCGGCGCATTCTTTTGTCTGGTGCCGGTCGCGCTGGTGGTCTTTATCTGGCAGTGCTTCAGCCTGCCTTCCATGAAAACGGCGGCGGAAGAAAAAAAGGCCGGAAATGTGTTACGCCTGCTCAGAAAACCACAGGTTGCCACCGGGATGGCGGCGTGCGGGCTTTTCTTTATGGGGCAATTCGCGCTCTTTACCTACCTGCGCCCGTTTCTTGAAACGGTGACCGGGGTTGACGTTTCCACGTTGTCATTGATTTTGCTGACCATCGGAATGGCCGGTTTTATGGGCACCCTGATCATCGGCGTTTTTCTGCGCAAAGGCTTTTATCTGACGCTGATGGCGATCCCGCTGATGATGACGGCCATTGCCGTGATGCTGATGCTGACGGGGCACCGGCTCTGGATTGTCGCGCCGCTGCTGGGCCTTTGGGGGCTGGTGGCGACGGCGGCACCGGTCGGATGGTGGTCATGGGTCGCGCGGACCTTTCCCGACAACGCCGAAGCGGGCGGCGGGCTGATGGTCGCGGTGGTGCAACTGTCCATCGCGCTGGGTTCTACCGCCGGAGGGCTGGCTTTTGACTCTGCGGGCTGGCAAACCACCTTCGCCATCAGCGGCGTTCTGCTGACTCTGGCGGCCTGTCTGACATTTGTTACATCACGCACACAACACTGACGACATATTCACTTTTTACCGGGCGAACGGATGCCCAACCCATACCACTCCTGTTGAGGATATTTCGATGAAAATTTTTTCTATGTTGGTCGGGCTGTTAATCAGCTCGTTTGCCGCCACCGGCGCCGATATGTCTGGCGGCGCAGATAACTTTTACAAAAGCGACAAAGTGACGCAGCAAAAGGTGACGTTTAAAAATCAGTATCAGATGGAGGTCACCGGAAATCTGTTTATGCCAAAAGACAGGGATAAGAATGCCAAATATCCGGCCATTGTGGTGGGGCATCCTATGGGGGCGGTGAAAGAACAAAGCTCCAATCTCTACGCACAGAAACTGGCTGAACAAGGTTTTGTGACGCTGGCTATCGATCTCTCTTTCTGGGGCGAAAGTGAAGGGAAGCCGCGTAACGCCGTCGCGCCAGATATTTACGCTGAAGATTTTAGCGCCGCAGTGGATTACCTCGGTACGCGCCCGGATATCGACAGAAACCGGATTGGCGCGCTGGGCATCTGCGGCAGCGGCAGCTTTGTGATCAGCGCGGCGAAAATTGATCCGCGCATGCGGGCCATTGCTACCGTCAGCATGTATGACATGGGGGCGGTGAACCGTCACGCACTCAATCATTCACTCACGCTGGCGCAGCGTAAGGACATTATTGAACAGGCGGCGCAGCAGCGTTACAGCGAATTCACCGGCGGAGAAATACGCTACACCAGCGGTACAGTGCATAAAATCGATGCGGACACGCCGCCGGTGGCGAAAGAGTTCTACGATTTTTACCGCACGCCGCGCGGGGAATTCACACCTAAAGGATCTTCCCCGGCGCTGACGACGCACCCGACGCTGACCAGCAACGTCAAGTTTATGAACTTTTATCCGTTCAACGATATCGAAACGATTTCACCGCGGCCAATGCTGTTTATCACCGGCGAAAACGCGCACTCCAGAGAATTCAGTGAAGATGCCTACAAACTTGCCGGTCAGCCGAAAGAGTTAGTTATCGTACCCGGTGCGGGTCATGTTGACCTCTACGACCGCACCGATCTGATCCCTTTTGCAAAACTGACGTCATTCTTTAAACAAAACCTGAAATAAAGTGCGTTATTTTTTTCCACGGAATAGAGCGGCTGTCACGTATTTGCCTCAATAACACCGTGGAAAGGGCATACTCAATGTACGGAGCAAAATATTGCTCCGTACATTGTTCAGGGTTAATTCCATCACATTTATATGACCAATCCTGTGGCGACATTTTTACGGGCGATGACTCTGTTAATCAGCTGACCATTGAGTCTGTAATGTATCGGCAGGAAGGGGATGTCTTTAAGGTAAAAGATATGTTCTCCGTCCCCTTTTTCGGGGCTTAGCCCGGAAAGATTCAGAACATAACAATAACGAATTTTATTTTGCCACGACTGATACGGGGCGTTTCCGAAAATAAGCGGGGCATAACGGGCACTGTTCTGCCTCATCAATTCCGGCGCAATATCAGTCAGATAGATCCGGCATAAACCTGCGGGCTGGCCGTGTTCATTTTTATTACTGGCGTTAATGGCGTTATCACGTCTGATACCCTGCATACCGGCTTCATTAGTATAATGGAAATAAACATTTCCCTTATTGCTATTTTCAGAAAGAAAATAAGGCGGTTCCAGAAAGGTTTTAACCTGTTCATTAATGAATTTTGATTTCACAGGCAGCGCCGAAGGGCGGGTATAAGGATGGGCCGATCTTTTCATTTAATATATCCTTTATTCAATGAATATCATCAGGTGAATGTGTCTTTCGATATTTCCTTTGATTTGGAAACGGCTATGCCCGCCGGGTTAATGGTCAGGCATATTGATTCCAAAACGGTGTGATTTATTCTGTGCGGCTACTGTTTATTCGTTAAAAGTATCAACCGGCTGTTTAACGCCTCGAGATGTTCAGCAATTTGTTTTATTTCAGCGTTGCTGACGGGTTGCTGTTTGTCGAGCTTACGTTGCAGGTCATCCAGCTGCGCCTGCACCGGTTCGCCACCCTGCTGGAGTGTCTGGCGCATCTGATAAATCGCGGTTTTCAGCTCAGAAATCGTCATATAGGGTTTGCGCTTTTGTTCAGCTTCCAGCAAACGCAGCTCGACACTGTTTAGCTGGTTGTTCACCAGCGCCCAGCTGTTGATGTCCGGCAACGTGGCACTCAGTTCGGTGTGATGATTTTGCCAGCGGGCCGAGAATGCATTCCCAGGCCAGAGCGCATTCAGGCGGATCGCCGCTGAGGGTTGCGCCAGCCAGTTCATGGTACTCATCACGCATACCGTGACCGCAATGCCCACGCCGCCGCCGCAAAGCCAGGCTTTCCATGGGCGTGGCGCAGGCAAGGGTGCCGGTTTGATCACCGGCACCATTGCAGGAGGCGTTACCAGCGCAGGCGCGACGTCGGGCACGGCCGGTTTCGCCATCAGGGCACGCTTTTGCAGCGTTTGTCGGCTCGATTGCAGATAGTCGAGCAGATTGCGCAGGGGGGCCTGACTGCGCGATTGCAGGGCCAGCGCGTGTTCCAGCATCATCGACACCGCCCCTTCAAGTTGCTGAAGGGTATCGACTTCTGCGCTGTTTAGCGGCAGACCGTACAGGCTGGTCGCCGCATGGGTGGAATACCATTCGATAATTTGCTGACGCAGATCGGTTGCGGCCACCGGCGGCCAGCACTGGCGCTGCTTCTTGCCAAAACCTTCCGCCAGCAGCAGTGTGGCGTTCGCCATACCCGCCCAGCCGTGGCGCTGGCAGCTGATCAGACAAAACCAGACGCCGCTTTGCAGGTCGTAGCCGTGGCGCTGAAAAATCTCCAGGCACTGGTTTTCCTGCGTGAGCCACCATGACCGGTCGTGCACGTGGCCTTTCCAGCCGTTCACGCTGTTACTGAGCAGTAAAAACTCGTGATGATGTCGGGGATCGTGGCAGCTGATTTTCACATCGCCCGGCGTCACGCTGTAATTAACTTTTGTCATGAGCCCTCCATGTCACGAGTTTATCCTTGCTGACGCCTATCTTCAGGCCGCCCCGGACGGGTTTCTCATCCTGCAACAGGGTGTCGGTCAGCAACGGCAGAATGTGCCGGTTCAGCGCCTGATCGATATCACGGGCACCGCTCTGCATCACCTGACAGAGTTCTGCCACCCAGCTCACCACGCTCTCGCTGTAACTCAGTTGCACCTCGCCGTTGCTGGCGGCGTGATAGCGCTGGCAGATGCGATCCAGCTTCAGCCTGATGATTTGCGCCAGCGTTTTCGGTTGCAGCGGCAGGTAAGGGATCAGCGTGACACGCCCCATCAATGCCGGGCGGAACACGTGCTCGAACTCCGGGCGGATCAGCGTACACAGGGCTTCCGGCGACGTTTCCCCTTCGGCGCAGGCGGCGGTGATTTTCGCGCTGGCCAGATTGGATGTCATGATAATCAGCGTGTTACGGAAGTTGATTAACTGACCTTCCGCGTCTTCAATCATCCCTTTATCGAATACCTGATAAAACAGCTCCATGACGTCCGGGTGCGCCTTTTCCACTTCGTCGAGCAGCACGACGCTGTACGGATTGCGTTTCACCGCTTCGGTCAGCACGCCACCCTGACCGTAACCGACATAACCCGGCGGCGATCCTTTCAGGCCGGACACGCTGTGTGCTTCCTGATATTCCGACATGTTAATGGTCACCAGACTTTGCTCACCGCCGTACAGTAAATCTGCCAGCACCAGCGCTGTTTCGGTTTTACCGATACCCGATGAACCTGCCAGCATATACACCCCGGTCGGTTTCAGCGGATCGTTCAGATTGGCGCGGCTGATGCGCACTTGTGTGGCGATGGTGGAGAGCGCGTGGCGCTGGCCGATAACCCGCTGTTCCAGGCGGTGAAGTAATTCGCCCAACTGTTGCTGTTGTTTTTCTACCATGCGGCCAAGTGGCACACCGGTCCAGCCGGAAACCACATCGGCGATACAGGTGGCATCAACGCATTCAAACACCAGCGCATGAGCCTCATGCAGCTCAGCCAGCTCCCTGCGCCAGGCGGCGATAGCGCTCTCATCACGACTTTGTTGCAGTTGCTGCACCAGACTCTTTTGCTGTTCCCACAGTGGCCGGAGATGGGCGAGATCGGCCAGCAGCTCAGTTTCCCGCAGCGCCAGCGTCGCCAGCCGCTGATCGTGCTGTCCTTCCTTTTGTAAGGCCTCGCGCTCGGTGTGCAGATTGCTGAGCAGGGCGTTGATGTCTTCGATCTCTTTCGGATGGTGAGACTGTGACACCGCCACGCGGGCGCAGGCGGTATCCAGCAGACTGACGGATTTGTCCGGCAGTTATCGCCCGGCGATATAGCGGCTGGAGAGATTGACGGCGGCATGGATCGCACTTTCGAGGATCTGCACGCCGTGGTGGCGAGACATGGCCGGTGCAATGGCACGCAGCATGGCGGTGGCGCTGTCGATACCCGGTTCAGCCACCTGCACCAGCTGGAAACGGCGGGTCAGCGCGGCATCTTTCTCAAAATACTTTTTGTATTCCGCCCACGTTGTCGCCGCCACCACGCGCAGTTCACCACGCGCCAGCGCCGGTTTCAGCAGGTTTGCCGCGTCGTTTTGTCCGGCCTGACCGCCCGCGCCAATCAGCGTATGGGCTTCGTCGATAAACAAAATGACCGGCTGAGGTGCGCTGGCGATCTCTTTCATCAGCGCCTGTAAACGGTTTTCAAATTCGCCCTTCACGCTGGCTCCGGCCTGTAACAGACCGAGATCCAGCGTCAGCACGTCCATCTGTCTGAGCACCTCCGGCACGTTGCCAGCGGCGATACGCAGCGCCAGACCTTCCACCAGCGCGGTTTTCCCCACACCGGGTTCGCCGGTGAGAATAGGGTTGTTCTGGCGGCGACGCAGCAGGATGTCGATCATCTGACGTATTTCTGCTTCGCGCCCCAGCACCGGATCCAGTTCACCCTTACGGGCCTGGGCGCTCAGATTGCGGGTAAATTTGCCGAGTGCGCTGTTGCTGCTCTGCGTGGCCGGAGACGCTGCATTTTCGCGGGTGTGGCACGCGTCAAGCAACAGCTGTTCCGCCGCATCCCGCTGGCAGTTCAGCGCCTTACGCACGCCGCTGGTTAATGACGGTGCGGTGTTCTCTTCCAGCAGACAGGCCAGCAGGGCGGCCGGGGCGAGCTGGGTGTGTCCCCAGCTGGCGCTGGCGTGCAACCAGGCTTTTTCCAGCCACTGAACCAGCCCGGTCGAAAAGACCGGCGCGCGGCTGTTGCCGCTGCGAAAGGTGTTCAGCGCCTGCTGGGTGGCGCTCAGCAAGGCATCCGCCGCCAGACCTGCGCCTAAATTCAGGCTTTCCATCAGATCGCTGTGCTGGACAATCACCGCCAGCAAAAGATGCTCAACGTCCACTTCATGGTGGGTGCGCGAAATCGCCTGACTGACCGCGGCATCCAGACAGCTGCGGCTTTCCGGGGTGAGTTTGTCGACGATGCGTTTTAAATAGCTGCTCATAAATATCCCTTTTATTCAATTACCGGCAGTCAGCCGCGTTTTCCGGAAGCTCGGACATGCGCCCGCGCAGTGCTGCCGAGGGGGTCTGGTTTTGATGCTGCTGTTCCAGCGCCCGTTTTTGTTCGTTGAGAGCGTCCACTTGCTCAGCAACATTTGCCCAGCCCGCCCAGGCATTTTGCAAAATGGCCTGATCCGCCAGTTTAAAGCGCACCAGCACATGTTTGATGTTCAGCGCGGTCAGAGAATCTGCGTTGTCATCAAAATCCCGCGCATCAAGCAGTGCTTCGCCACCGGCGAAATTCTCGAGAAAATCAGGCCACGCGCTGTCTCCGTTATAACGATAAGACGCGGTGAATGCGGGGAATTTCACGTCAATGTTGACGGTCTGGCACTGGCCGGGATACCAGATGAACTGGGCCTGTTCGGCGAAGTTCATGCTGTCGAGCACTTTGCTGCCGTTCGTGCATTCCAGCGTAAGACGGACACCGGTTGGGATCAGGCGCGCGCCTTCCGGCACGGTTGCCGGGCCGCTGACGATGGCGAGGCTGTAAGGTTTCTGCTCCAGCACTTTTTTCTGCTGCGTCAGTTGCTGCAGTTGGTCGTCCAGCACGGAAAGCTGATCGGCGTTCTGCGTGTTCTTGCGCTGCGGGACGTCGAGCACGTCTTCAGGATTGAGCATATAGCGGGCGATCCGCACAAACTCTTCGTTCAGCGGCAGTGTCTGACCGCGGAACTGACCCGGCTGCGGCCCTTCATCGCTGACGATCAGCAGCCCTTTGGCGGGTCCGCGCACGAAGTCGGCAAGATACTGCCAGGTCAGGCTTTGCTGGGAAGCGTAATCCTGCCCGATGGCATTTTTACTCATCGGCCACATGATTTTGCTGTGCCACTGTTCATTGAGCCAGCAGGCGGAACGGGCCAGCGCGTGGGAGAGCAGCGCACTGGCATCGCTTTTATACAGCGTCCAGACCGCTTCAACGCCCGCTTCATCGCTGTGCGTTTGCATCGCTTTGTGCAGCTGGTCAAAACTGGCGAACAGGGTAACCAGCGGGTTAACGGTTTTTGCATCGGTCTGGGTCGCGAACAGCCCTTGTGTCAGCACCGGGCTGAGTGCCGCCTGATTGAGTGCTTCACCGGTGGCGGCGGTCAGCGCGGACTGCCATTTCAGCCACACTGCGGTTTGCGGTACCGCTGACGTGACGGACGTGGCGGAAGATCCGCCTTGTAACCATTTCGTCAGCCCGACGCGCAGTTTCGCATCGGCCCGTTGTACTTTTTGCAGGGTCGGGTGTACCGCCGCCTGCGACGGAAGTTTTTGTAACCGGCGCAGCTCACTCAGCCACACCTGGGCATGGCTGTCCGGGATGTTGTCGAGTTCAAAGGCGATGCGTTGTGCGAATTTAATCCCAGGGCTCTGCCCCTGGCTTAGCGCAATCAGCTGGCTCTGCGTCAGCGAACGCGGCTCACTGTTTTGAAGCCACGGGGTCACGGAAAGCAGCAGGTCACGCCACGCGTTCTGGCGCTGAACCGGCAACGTCTGCATGAAATGCCGGAGCAGCGGTTCCTCTGTGCGGCCACCCGCCTGATTGATCAACGCCACCCATTCGGTCAGTTGCGCTTCGCCCTGACGTGTCCAGATGCCTGACAGCGTCTCCTCATCCTGCGTTTGCGGCCAGAACTCACGGGTCTGAAACGCTGGCAGGGAATCAGCCGGCGCCACCAGCCATGCCAGCGACTGATCGTAATTGATCAGGGTGGATAACAGGCGGTGCAGCGCAGCCAGGTGCTCTGCGCTCATCGGCTGTTGCATCACCCAGCGCTCCTGCGCCAGCCGTGCGTGTTCGGTCGCCGCCGGATCTGGCGCGTTGAGCCGCAGGGCATCAGGGATCGCCGGTTGACGGCTGAGCACGGCGAGTGTGACGTTGTCACGCATGTCCTGCCGGGTGATGATGGTGTGCGCCAGATCAAGCACCATCTGGCGCTGAGCCTGTGCAGAAGCATCCATAAACGCCTGCTGATACCCTGAAATCATCTGCGTGCTGCTGAGAACCTGTGGCGGCAGCGTGGTCATCAGACGCTGTTCAATCAGCCGATGCTGGTAATTGAGTACGGTGGAAAACGGCAGGTAAACCAGCGGTGCGTTGTGGCGGCTTTCGTTTTTGACCAGTAATTCTGCCAGCGACGCAGAGGAAAGCGTGGCGTAGTTGCGCTGCATTAGTCCGGCGCTTTTCACCGCGCTGTAGCCGAGAGCGATGACACAGCCGAGCAGCAACAGACGCCCGGCCATCAGGCGGACTCTTTTATTGTGCTGCCAGAGCACGTCGCGGGTGCTGCTGAACGCAGGCAGATAATGCATCAGCAAATCGTGGACAAAATAGGAGGTACGGCGACTCTTGTTTTTATCCTGCTGCTCGCTGGCCGTAAACCATACGCCGCCAAGGGAGGTGTTGGTGAAGTAGGCGTTGGGCTCACACAGCGATGCCAGGAAAACCAGTAACGGATTTTGCAGCCCGATAAACGCTTCCGGGAAATCAAGCAGCGCCGCACGCACGTCTGGCGCAACCGGCGTACCGGCCATGCTGAGGCGGGCGAGATCGAAACCGTTTTTCAGTGCGGTAACCAGCGGTAGCAGGGTGGAAGCATCTTTGCCGTCGATGTCCGGTGGCGTCTGCCAGTAATATCCCAGCACCTGCTGTTGCTGTTCGGCGGAAAGGTGTTGCGTCCACAGGCTGAACGCCGGGAATTTGTCGCACTGGGTAATGGTGATATACAGCGGCAACTGACGTTTCAGTTTGCGCATCAGCGGCTCGATTTGCGCGCGGATTTTGCGGGCTTTATCGTGCAGCGTGCTGATATCGTCATTCATCAGATCGGTCACGGACAGGCCAATCATCACGCCTGCCGGCGCGGGGACTTTCGCCATCCAGCCAACCAGTTTTCCCCATGCGCGCTGGAACGCAGGCGCGCCGGTCAGGAAATTCCCGGAAAGATCGAGGAAACAGACGTTGCGGAAAAACCACCAGCGCAGGGTATAGGTCGGGACAACGGTGTTATCCCCCGCGTCGTTTGAAAACATCGGCAGACCGGAACCCGCCAGCAAAGAGGTTTTGCCGCAGCGGTCGCCCAGCAGCAGATACCAGGGGATCGGCGGGCGTTTGCGCTGAATGCGTTTCACCACCGCCGCACCGGATTTCCAGTGCTCAAACAGCACGTATTCCCGGCGGGAAAGACGAAACTTCTGGAAGAAACGGTTAACTCTCTTCTCTTTGATCAGCAATGTGAACCAGAGGAGTGCGCCCCACAGCAGCACACCGGCCACCAGCACACCCAGCCAGACCAGTAAAATGGTGCCCGTACTCCATTCCAGCCACAGCCCGACGGTGCAGCAAAACAGAAACACCAGGCACAACAGCAGCAGCCATCCGGCGAAAACGAATAATTTTTTCAGCATACGTTCTTATGAAAAATAAAGGGTCTGAAGAAGTACCAGGGTGGCGTGAATCAACGCGATACCCAGCACGGCAAGGATGATGCGGCTCTTTGAGGACGACGCGAGCGAGCGTTTGCGCAGGATCACCGGCGTTATCTCTGCGTCATTCGGCCATGTCTGCCATTCCTGCGGCAGACACAGGCTCCGCTGGCTGTCAATCAACGCCGACAGCGCCGGTTGCTCCTGCCCGGTGCTGTATTTGCCGTGAAAACCGTGTTGCAGGCAGAACAGAAACACCTGTCGCGCCTGCAAATGCTCTTCTTTCAGATGGCTCAGACGGGCAAAGAACATCTCACCGCCGATGGCGGTCTGGAAATATCGGCGTTGCAGCAGATCGCTGCGCCAGTTTTGCGCGAAGGGCAGGGTGGAACACAGCACGGTTTCATCCAGCCAGACAACCACAGCGAAGAACGCCTGATCCCGTTCAAAATCTGAAATGTCGTGATGCTCCGCTTCCTGCACCGCCTGTTCGAGCCGGGTGATGCAAAGCGCGTGGAATGTGCCGTAATCCTCGAAAAGCTCGGGCTGATGGGCAAAGCGGGCGGCCAGTTTAAACACCGGTAAATAGCAGTCGATCAGTTTCATTGTGATGGCACCATGAACACCAGTTGTACCTGTAAATCTTCGGGCGCATCGGCCCAGTAGAAAGCGATACTTTTCTGCTGTTCAACATGTTTCCAGGCGTTTTCATGTTGGTTCAGCACGAAGTAATAGGAGTCTTTGCGGTTGGGGACGCCGCGCGGTGACGGGTTTTCCCATTGCGAGGAAATGCCGGGTAACGCGTGCTGAATGAGCGCGCTGATGGCGTCCTGGCTGGCGATTTTGAACTCGCCGCCGCCGGTGAACTGAACGTGCCAGGATTCGAGTTTTTCCGAACGCAGCAGCAAAAGCACCTTGCTGCCTGCCGGAGCTTTGGCTGTCAGCAACTCGCCACGGTAAATCTTCTGGTCATCAGGTTTGAGCGTGACGTAAGTGTTGTCTTCCAGCGCCAGCCCGTTGAGCAGGGTGATCAGCGTTTTTTTGACACTGTTAAAACAGTCAATTAAACGGTAGTGATCGTACGGCAGCAGCGCGGCGCCGCCATCATGCCATTCGCCATTAAACGAGCACATGTCGTTGAAGGAGGAAATCTCCCCCACCAACTGGATCAGCAGTCCGTAGATGTGCCACGGATGCAGGGCCGGTGCGCGGCAATAATGTTCGAGCAGCGGCAGTGCGCGGTTTAACGAGCGCATCGCCAGAAGCTGCGTGATGTCACCGGCGCTTTTGCCGATGTCACTCAGGTGCTCCGGGCGTTTGTATTCTTCGAGTTTATGGGCGCGGCTGCTGAGTTCGGCGCGTATCCCTTCCAGCAGATTTTTGAGCGCCGGTGAGCCTGCCAGCGTGACTGCGGGCGGGCTAAAACGCGGATCGAGCATGACGCGGTCGTTGTCATAGCGCAGTTGCAGCAGTGGCAAACATTCGCAGTCGACGGCGGTTTCTTTCTCTTCCTCGCTCAGAATGCGCACGTTATACGCGATTCGCGGCACGGCACTTTCAGGGCCGTCGTGATAGACGTCCTTCATCACGCCATCGCCGCTTTGGTTGATCCAGCGGCTGCTGGTGCCTGTGCTGACGTTCGGATGACCGGGGTCGAAGCGGCGCAAGGCCAGCCACAGCGTGAAGGGTTTCTCGCGCTGCTTCCAGGCATCACGGAACTGACGCGGTTCAATCAGACAGTTACCCGGATATTCCAGATAATAACCGGAGGGCAGGATCAGACGCAGATGGTCGATTTTCAGTGAAAAATCCACCAGCGTTTCCGGATTGATATCGCACTGGATCACGCCGACGTTCCACGGCTGCGTCAGCTGGCGCTGTTGTGCCAGCATGTAGCTGTGATGTAAATCCACCGACTGGAAATGCTGCGGTTGCAGATACAGCCCGGAGTACCAGTAAATTTGCTGTTGTTCAGGATACATTCTATTTCTCTCCCTTCGCGGCTGCGACGTCCGGCGTTTTGATGGCCTGAGGTTCCGTTTGCGGCTGCAGGTCTTGCGGTGAGGCATTCTTTATCAGCTGCGTAATGCTCTGGCTGCCCAGCGTGACGTCGAGGACCAGCGGCGATAATTCTGCCGTCCACTTTTTAGTCCACCAGCCGGTGCTGGTCAGGGTGACCGGAATGCTGACCATCGCCATATGCTGCTTTTTCGGGAACGGATAGTAGCCGGCGACTATCGCGACCTGGCGGGTGTTCTCGCTGCGATCGATGTGCAGGGTGGTTTTCTGGCCGGGCATGGCGGCGTAGCGGTCAACCTTCAGAATGTCATCCTCGGCGCCGGCACCGTTAAACAGGCTTTTTAGCTGGGCCGGATTAGAGAGGATCTTATTGAGCGAGCTGGCTTTTTGCGCCTGAATGACCAACACCGTGCAGCTGTTGGCGATCTCGTTCCAGGCATTCAGGCCGGGTTCAGCGTTAATACTGAGGGTGATCCCGCCCTGAGCAAACGGCGCGGTGACCTGATCTGCCGCCTGCTGCTCCGCAGAGACGCTTTTCGTCTGATCGCCGGAGCAACCCGAGAGCATCAGCCCGAGAGTCAGGAGTAATAACGTCGTCCTTAAGGCTTTCACTCTTGCTGTCCTTTTAACACGTTGTTGATTTCCCGCAGGCTGCCGCTGTCGGTGAGCATCTCTTCCAGCCATTCGGTGAGCGTCATGTTGGCCCAGCGCGCCGCACGTTCCATCAAAAAAGGCACCGGGCTTGAAGGTTCGGTCTGGCGAAAGAAGTGAGCGATAGACAACATCTGGCTGATGGCAACGTCTCTGGACATCGTCTGGCGGCTGACGGGCGCGATAAACGCCTCACCCGGTGCCACTTCTTCCTCGGGTTGTGTCGCGTAGTTAAGGCTCAGGGTGTTGCTGGCCAGCGGAATGGCGCGCTGTGCCAGACGTTGCAGGAAATCAGCCAGATCGTTCAGCGTCTGGCGCGTCTGAGCAAACAGCGCGTGCGGTTCTTCCTGGCTCAGCGAGAAATAGCAGGATTCCAGCCGGTCGAGCTGGAGCTGCAACCGTTGCAGAATCTCATCCTGCTGACTGATTTCAATCGAGGAAAACGTCGCCGCGAGACTGTCGAAACTCTCCATGGTCAGATCGCCTTCTTTGGCAATCAGGTCGTCACGGGAATCCGGCCAGGTGCAAATTTTGTGCTCGAACGCCAGCACCTTCTGCCAGTGCGCCAGCGCCGACTCGGGCTGCCTGAGCAGCGGGCGGACATACAGCGCCTGGCTGATATCGCGATCAAGACGGCTGAGCTTGCCATAGCGGAATGTGGCGCCGTCATCGTCCAGCGCAGGCCAGCACTGAAACCAAAAGTGGGTGATGAATTCGCTGAGAAACTGAAAGCCCGTTTCCGTGCCTTCAATGCCTTGCAGATGGGTCAGCGCCTCGGCAAACCAGCAACTGACCTGCAGATCTTTACTCTGCTGCGTCAGTGCCGTGACGCACAATGTGCGCACTTTGTGCCAGTCTGCCCGGCGCGGTTCAGCAATCGTCCATTCATCCTGCGGAAGGTAGTCCGGGTCGCTCTCCCGCGCTTTGCGGATATCATCATAAATTTGTTCATACTCCAGGTTGATGCCTGCCGGATTTTCCGGGCTGACGGGCATCAGAAGAGCGGCTACTTCTGGCTGAATGGCTGACATGCTTTTTTATCCAATAAAAACGTATTTAACCGATGAGAACTTTCGGGCAACCCATGACGATTGTGCCGCCGTGGGCACAGCTGTCACCCATGCGGGCGGCAGGCTTTTTGCCGATCAGGACTTTGAAACTGCCCATGACGATGCTGTCCGGCGGGCCTACGCAAACGGCCATTGACCCCACGGTGGCGGCAGGCATGCCGCCGATCAACACGGTGGGCACGCCAGGCGGCAAGATCGGGCCACCCACATGGGGGATGGGCGGTAATCCGGGCGTGACCATCGGGCAAACGTGCATATCTGAAACGCGGGCTGCGGGTTGTGCCATTAGGCTTTCTCCTGATGGATCCACTGAGTCAGCAGTTGGCGCGTGCCCTCTGCCGGTGTTTCGGGGTCGCCTGCGGCCAACATCAGCAAGACGCAGCGACGCATTTCCGGGCTCAGATGGGGCTGCGGATAGACCGGCTCCAGCCCTTCCGGGCTCATGCTGCCTTGCGACCAGAACAGCGCAAGCGCAAGCGCACCCGCCGGTGTTTCAAAACCGAGCGTGTCGGCGTGATGGAAAATCTGCCAGCGCAGTTTCTCGTCGGGTTCGGCGTACCAGCGCTGCATTTCATCCAGCAGTGACGCCGCCGCTTGGGCTGAACCGCGCAAAATGCGGATCAGCCACAGGCTTAACGCGCGCGGCGAAGCCTGCTGAACCCACAGCGTGAGCGCCTCTTCCCACTGCCCGGCGGCGATGTGTTGCTGCGCATCCTGATGCCAGTGCGCCGCCCCCGCACTGTGGGGATAACCGTAATCGGACATGATGCCTCCTTAACCAATGTTGATGATGCCGCCCTTAATCTGCGTCATGCCGCTTCCCTGCACCGTGGTCATTGCGCCTTTCAGTTCTGCGGTGCCTGACCCTTCGATTTTGATCATCGTGCCGCTGATGGTGATGCCACTCGGTGAAATCGCGATTTTGTTCGAGCCGACTTTCAGCTCGATGGACTGCGTGGATTCGATCACGCAGCTTTTGTCAGTTTTGATCTTGCCGCTGCCGCCGGTCGCCGTGAGGGAGTAGTTGCCGTTGCTCAGGCTGGTGGTCATGTTGCCGGTGATTTTTTGCTGCATATCGCCTTTGTTGAGGGTGATGTGCAGCGATCCTTGTTTCAGCACCAGCGTGTCGTCGCCTTTGGTGATTTCGGTGTTGCGGTTGGCGCCGATTTTGCTTTTGACTTCATGCTTCACCTCGCTGGTGACATCATTTTTTACCGTCAGCAACAGATCCTTTTGCGCGGTAATGGTCAGCTTTTCCTCACCTTTTTTATCGTTAAAACTCAGGCGGTGGCCGTCTTCCATTCCACCTTTGCTGGTGCTGCGTGACGCGAAGCCGGATTCGGTTTTCTCGTCCGGTAAAGTGAACGGCAGTTTGTTCTGGCCGTTGTAAACGGAGCCGGTGACCAGCGGGAAATCCGGATTGCCCTGAATAAAACTGACCAGCACTTCGCTGCCGACGCGGGGAATAAACTGAAAACCAAATTTGCTGCCCGCCCAGGGTTGGGAAAGGCGCACCCAGCACGAGCTGGTGTCGTCGTTTTTGTTTTCGCTGTCCCACGGGAACTGGATTTTGATGCGCCCGAACTCATCGGTGTGGATCTCCTCGGAGGAAGGACCGACCACTTTGGCGATCAACACACCGGCAATATCGGGCGGTGTGCGGGTGCAGACTGGCCGCCATTTGACGCTGTTGCGCAGTGCGTGAATGTCACAGCGATAACCGCCGGTGCCGCTTTCAAAATTGTTGCTGGCCTCAAGGCTCAGCGACTGGACGCGGTAGGTGTCGTTGTCAGTCGGGTGGCCGGTGAGGGTGAAAACTTCGCCGCAGCTCAGCCAGTGGGCGTTGACCGTTGCCTCGTACAGCGTGGTATTCGTCTCAAACCCTTCCATCGCGATTCTGGCTTTACTGGTGAGCTGCGAGCGTTCGGCAAACGGCGTGATGTCAGTAAAGTTCAGATTATCAACGCTCTGACCCTTTAACGTTGATGCGTATTTGTCGGCCACACCGGCCGCTTTTTGCATGTTGTAGCCGGATAGCGCGACTTCTGCGGGCATCAGATGCGAGCTGGAAGACCAGCTGTCAATGTTACCCCCGGTCAGCACATCGCCCTGATGATGCCAGGCCAGACTGCCCGCTTTGGCGGCCGGATGTCCGGCGGGCTGATCGGCCAGCACCAGAGTGTGTTTATCTGCCTGATGTTTGAAGAAGTAGTAAATGCCTTCTTCTTCCAGCAGACGGCTGATGAAATCGAAGTCAGACTCGCGGTACTGCACGCAATATTCACGTTTCTGATAGGTGCTGCCCAGTTGCACGTCCACCTGATTAATCTGGTGTTCACCCAGCAGTTTTTTGACTAAATCTGGCACCGAAATGTTCTGCCAGACGCGCATCGACCGCCCCATGCGCAGCAGCGCAAAAGCAGGTTCGAGTTTGAGAATGCAGATTGTCTGGTTGTTGGCATCCCGGCCACGCTGGATCTGGGTAACAATGCCGTGCAGGTAGCGCTGGGGCAGGTTGCGGTTCCCGTCGCCAATCTGGCATGACACCGCTTTGCCCTGTAACGCCGCCAGACCTTTTTCATTCATTTCGGTCATGGAACGCAGTTCATAGCAAAAAGGCGCGGAAACAGACTCCGTGCCCTGCAAAGAAAGCAGTAATAAGTCAGAGGCGATGGTGCCGTTCCAGTGCAGAAAATGATTTTTCTGCATCTCTTCGAGCTTTGCGGTTAGTAGCATTTTCATCTTCCTTTTGAAATGCGCAGTGCATGCAACGTTATGCGGCGTAGACCGGCAGGCAAACCTTGAGCAATTGCTCAGGGTCGCGGTGACCAATACAAATTCCCAGGCCGAGCTGCCCCGCGCCCAGCGGCACGGGCAGGGTGTGGCGGCTGCTGATACTGAGGTGGATCGAGAAATCCAGACCCGGCCCGACGTACTCCTGAATGCGCCCCCAGATCTCCTGATAAAACTTCCCCTGCGGGATAAAGTGCTGCGACTGGTTCTGATCCATCGGGCCAAACGTGACGTCAAAATGTGACTGCACTTCCCAGCGCACGCGGCCAATCATCGGCGCGGTGTCCAGCGTTTGCCCCGGTTTTCCCAGCTGGCAGTGTTCGGCAGGATCGACCGTTTTCCAGCCGCCGGTAAAAGGCGTGATGTGCACAGGCACGCCGTAGTAATGGCTGAGCCAGACTTCGAGATTGACCAGCGATCGCACCGGTGAGGAGAACAAATGGGCGTAGTTTTCGCCGCCGGAAACGGACATCGAGGTCAGCAGGCCGGTCAGCGCCAGCGTCGCCTGTTGTAAGGGCGGCTGAGTTTCCGATTCGGCGCGGGCATATAAATGGTTTTTCTGCCAGGCCAGATAGTCCAGGCAGTAAAGCCGGTGGCCGAACATATCTAGGAACGCTTTTGCGCTGTGGTCGCCATAACGATAATGACGCTCGATCATCCATTCACTGTAGGCCGTCGGTAACGCGCCCAGCGCACCGGTCATCCCGTTCTGCCACACCGTCACGCGAAGCGGATCTTCCGGCGTCTCCTGTTCAATGCTGGCAATTTGCCCCGCCGGTGCTTCCAGCGAGAGTGTTGAGATCAGCCGCAGTCTGGCGTCCAGCAAGTCGGCGGAGGGCGTGTCTGCGGGCGCGTTACGGTGCCGCAACTTGTGCAGCAACGTTCTGACCTGCTGATAAAAATTGAACCTGCTGGTGATGCGCGTTAAATCCATGACAGTTTCCCTGCGCGCACCGGCCAGAGACGGCGGGTATGCGCTTCGTTTTCAATCTGGGTGGTGACGCGGGTGAAACTGTTGACGGGCGCATACAGCCCCAGGAAGTGATCCAGAAAACAGCACATCAGGTAGTATTCCGGTTCGTTGATCGCCTCATGAGTGAAGGTCAGCGTCAGCGACACCCCGCGCGCCAGCGTTTGCGGATCATTCGCCACCAGCCGGGTGGTGACCGGCTGCACGTCAAGATGCAGGATCATATTGATAATCCGGGTGATCGCCGGCAGGTCATGGAAGTTGTACAGCATCAGCGTTTCACGCAGTACCTGCACGCCCTGACTGCCGCTCAGCAGCATATGATTGAGGGAAAGCTGGGAAATCAGACGCCAGCGCAGGGCGCTCTTGTCCGGCGGCAAGATTGGCCGCGTCGGGCGGTTCAGCGCGCAGATCTTCAGCCCGGCCAGCGGCAGGTCGGAGTCAAAATCCCCCTCCGGATGACCGTTTTTCATCTGCCCCGGAATGGCCTGATTAGTACAGGTCAGGCTGAGGGTCACTATGTCGGCGTCAGGCCTGGCGGGCTGCGTGTTGCGGTTCGCAAAGGCGATAAACACTTTCCGCCCGGCACCGCTGGCAGTCATGGTTTCGCGCTGGAAACTTTGCCAGTAAATACCCGCATCGCCTTCAAGGCGTGAATGGTCGATGCCAAACAGCGGCTGAACGGGCAGCGAGACTCTCTCGTTATCTTCTTTACTCTGAATAAACACGTGGTTGATCGCCCAGACGTCAATCTGCTGCTGACGGCGGATGTCGGGAATCACCGGGTATTCGGCGGTGTTTTCCGTCAGGGTGATCGGCTCTGCGCGCTGGGCGAACAGGTTGATGGCCGGAGTGCAGTTAAGCCTGAAGAAAGAGGCATCAATAATTTTTGCCAGCTTCTCAAGGTGCTGGTTGAGGTGCGTGCGGTTAAACACCACTTCAAAACTGAACAGGGAATTGGCGCTGGCGTGAAAAGAATCCGGTAACTGAATATCCAGAAAGTAGAATTTTTGTGGAAAGAAAAAATAGTCCTGCAATAACGCATGGATCGGCGCGACGCGGGGGTCTTGTGCCAGCAATCCTTCTTCATGGGTAAAACCCGCCGGGCTTATCGCCGAGCTTTTCAGCGGGTAAAATGCCTCGCCCTGATGGACGTGCAACTGACTGATTTCAGAGCACAGCAGGGTATAGAGGATATTCACGGCGTTACTCGGTCCGTGCAGAAACAGGCGTAAAGATTCCCCTGCCACCACCGCGCCCGACCACACCTGAAAACCTAAGTGCAGATGCCAGTTAAGATCTTCTTCATTAAAGTTCAGCCGGGCTTTGTCTACCGACAGGGGCAAAAGCACCACCGGATACACCGTCTGGAACTGACACACGACGTCTTCAATGTGGCGCGAAAACAGTGATGCTCCTGCGGCAATGGTGTTTTTATCAGTAATGCCGCTGGTTTGCCGGTTAGGCTCAACTGACACGATGCAGGTTGATGGCATGGCACGCAAAAATTGCGGCGCGATGGCGGTCAGCAATGCTTCGGTGACTTCCGGCATATCGTCATCTAAGCGCTGATGAATGCGCGAGGTTAACAGCGCAAATGATTCGATGATTCTTTCGACGTGCGGGTCTTCAGACTCACCTTCGATCATCCCGAGACGGCGCGCGATTTTAGGAAAACGGCTGGCAAAGGCTTTGCCATGCTGTTTCAAAAAGGTCAGTTCTTTTTGGTAATACGACAGTAGCCTATTCATTGAAATAAAACTTACCCGTACAGTCGTCCCAGACCAGTGCGAATTTCATTGGCAATGCCTGATGAAATGCATTTATTTCAAATATGACGTTGGAAGGATTATTGGTGTTGGTAATAATTTCCACCTGAGTTAATCGCGGCTCAAAGCGCTGCAACGTATTTTTAATCCGTTCTTCAATGACTATTTTCCGGCGATCGGTTTCCTGAATCTGCGAAACTGATTCATTGATGCCGTAATTTAAAATTGATGCATTCACCAGTGGAATGTTTTCAATGGCAGGAAAGCGCGAACGTGAAGAAAAAAGCATCTTAAGCTCGTTCATTAGCCAGGTGCTTTTGTCTTCATTCCGGTAATTTTCTTCTTCTATGTGCGGCTGGTTATCACTGAGGCGAAGTAAAAATGATGGCATTGGAAATCTCATGTCAGTAAAGCAGTGCTTACGCACTGCTTTTTGTAAATAACGATTACTTGAGTGCTTTCTCAGGAATGTCGTATTTGATTGGCCCGATTTTATCCAGACCGGATTCCAGCGCATTCGGCACGTTGAAGGTGACTTCAACCATGCCTTCGTAACCGAATGTAAGGTTCATGAATAACTTGTCACGCATATCAAAGCTCAGGCTGCTGAATTTACAGTCGTTATAAACGGAACGCTGAATTTCATAATCCTGGTCGAACTGGTCTGAGCCGCGATGAACGATAGTGATCGCGATTTTTTTATAGCCGCGTTTCAGGTATTGCTCGTACAGATTGCTGGTTTCTTTGGTCACCAGAATAGAAGCACTGCAAGACTCGAAATAGGTGCCGTCAGGCCCGGAATAGGTGGTCAGACCCGCAGGGGAAAAACCTTCCATCCAGCCTTTATATTTCTTCTCTTCGGAAGAACCGGCAACATCTTTGCCGTCGATAGTGATTTTGATGAACTGACAGTCTTTTAACTTCGCCATTTTTTATTTCCTTTTATAAATGACAATTACGTGTTGGCCGCCGCAGGCAAGTCTGCGACTAAACGTAGTGACATACTTAAACCTTCCAGCTGGAAGTGAGGTTTCAAATAGGCAATCGCGCGGAATGTGCCAGGGAAGCCAGGCACTTCAACCACTTCAACGCTCGCTTCACGAAGCGGGTAACGGGCTTTGGTTTCCGGCCCGGCGTTATCAGAGGCGACCACGTATTGCATGATCCATTTCTGCAAATATTCTTCGCATTCGCTGCGTGACATGAAGCTGCCGACTTTGTCGCGAACGATAGATTTCAGGTAGTGAGCAAAACGCGACGTTGCAAGGATGTACTGCAACTGGCTGGACAGACGTGCGTTGGCGTTTGCCTGATCCGAGTTATACAGGCGCGGTTTGTTGACCGATTGCACCGCGAAGAACGCCGCATAATCAGTGCCTTTACAATGCACCAGCGGAATGAAGCCAAGATCGGACAACTCTTTCTCGCGGCGATCGGAAATGGCCACCTGCGTCGGGCACTGCATGACGCGTTCACCGCTTTCAGACACGTAGTGGTAGGTTGGCAGAGCATTGACCAGGCCGCCTCCTTCCACGCCACGGATCGAGGCGCACCAGCCGTACTCTTCGAACGAGTCGACGATGCGGCCCGCTAATTCGTAAGCGGAGTTGATCCACAGGTAGTCCGAGCCCACTTCGTTTTCCAGAATTTGCTCTTCAAAGCCGAACGTCTCGACCGGCACAGTTTTGGCGCCATACGGCATACGGCCCAGCACCGCAGGCAGCGTCAGGCCGATGTAGCGGCTGTCGTCTGTTTGGCGGAATGAACGCCAGCGGGCGTAATCCGTGGTGTCGAACATTTTCGCCAGATCGCGCGGGCGCGGCATGTCGGAGAAATCGTTCATCGACAACATGCCAGGCGCGATGGCACTCAGGAATGGCGCATGTGCAGCGGCAGCGACGTGGGAAATTTGCTCGAGCAGCTCGATATCCTGCGGGGTGTTATCGAACTGGAAATCACCGACAAACGCGGAGAAAGGCACGCCACCGAAAGTACCGTACTCGCTTTCGTAGACGCATTTAAACAGCATCGACTGATCGAAATCCGACGCGGATTTAAAGTCTTTCATCAAATCTTGTTTGGTGCATTGCAGCAGGCGCACCTGGGTATTTTCTGTGACGCTCGACTCCACCAGTTTATGCAGACCACGCCAGGAGGATTCCTTTCTCTGGAATTCTGGCGCGTGCATGATCAGGCTTATCTGGCTGGAGAGCAGCTCATCAATCGCCGTGATACGGTCTTCGATGCTGCCGATGAGATCGCTCGATACCACGACTGCGCCGGATACCACTTCGGCAAGGAAGTTGTTCAGCTGGGACTTCATGCGTCCGCGATCAGATTCGCGACGAATGGCCTGGGTGTTATCAATGATTTTATCGAGATAATCTTCGCTCAGCGCAGAACCGGCCGCCACATTGAGAATTTGCTCAGCACTCATTCCTGCTCTCCTTGCGTTTCACTGAGGTTTAACGACGTGAAGTTTTGCTGCTGCAATAACTCGGAAAGCTGTTCTTTCAGGCGTTCATTGCTGGCCGCGCGGTTGCGCAAATCGCACAGCTGCTCACGCAGTTCGATCAGTTTGCGCAGCGGGTCCACCTGGCGGGCAATGTTGTCCGGCGAAAAATCTTCAATGCTGTTGAACGTCAGCGAAACTGCCAGATTTCCGGCGTGCTCAGGCAAAGCGCTCTCTACCAGGAACTCCGCTTCAGGCTTCATGGACGCCATGATGCCGCTGAAATTGTCTTTATCAATGTTGAGGAATTTGCGCTCACGCAGGGAGTCATTAGTTTTACTAAAATCGCCCATCACGCCAATAACCAGAGGTAATTCCTTGACGGTTTGTGCATCACCAATATCCACGTCATAAGTAATTTGTACGCGGGGTGGCCTTGCTTTATCTAATTTATGCTGTGTATTGCTCATATATTTATCCGACATTATTTGACTCATGCAATGAGCCAGGTGGGGATTCATTTTAAAATCTAACGATCTAACAATTTTCTGGAAAAGGTTTTTTTTACATACAGATATAGTGAATGACAAACACATTCACTAAGCGCTGGTATGCTGAAGTTATTCATTAATTACTAAATAATTTAATATGCATCACCATGATGAATCAACTGATTTAATACAATCACCAGGGTCGTTACATGGCCGCACAGACTACCATAAAATTCTTTTTAAGCTATCCTTTAAGATGAATTTTTCCTGATCATGAAATACTCTTTATTTATTATAGGGATGTCCACTAAGTAACGGATTAAATTATATTTACACGGATTATGTTATTTAATTAATTATTAATAATATCTATATCATTAACGGACCGAAAAATATTTCATGGCGGCCGCATGAAATTTAATCAATTCAGGTATGCATGAGAAATTTAAAAACCATCACTGTAAATATGACATATTACTCAGGGTAATATTG
Organism: Rahnella sp. R3(2024); assembly: GCF_042920125.1. Lineage (NCBI taxonomy): Bacteria > Pseudomonadati > Pseudomonadota > Gammaproteobacteria > Enterobacterales > Yersiniaceae > Rahnella > Rahnella sp. R3(2024). The sequence goes on along the minus strand of NZ_JBHGBU010000002.1, from coordinate 624,676 downwards.
GTGAGTAAGTTATAATAAATAACTATTTATCTTAACAAAAAGTCATCACACATTGTTTTTGCGGAAGTTTTTAGCAGAACAGTATTAAGGAGGCTTGCAGAAATTGAACATCGGGATGAGGGGCTGGTGGAGTCAGGAAAGGGATTTTTAACACGTCGGCGACCGCCACATTGATGCTGCCGGTCGCCGTAATTTTACCTGGTGTTATCAGAAGCTGTAGTTTGCCGTCACCGACAGGTTACGCGGTTCGCCGTACACCACATACTGATTCACGCTGGTGTCGTACTCTTTATCAAACAGGTTGTTGACGTTCGCCTGCACCGACAGTTGTTTGGTGACCTGATAGCGGCTGAACAGGCTGACCAGCGCATAGCTGCCTTGTTCCGCATGACGGGTGCCATCGCCATCCGGGCCTGAGACGTCATCCCAGACGTGGGTCTGCCAGTTCACACCGCCACCGACCGTCAGATCCTGCAACATCGGTAAACGATAGCTTGTAAACAGCTTCAGCTGGGTGCGTGGCAGGTTCGGGTTGACCGCTTCGCCATTTTCATCTTCTGCAATATAACGGGTACCGCCGAAGGTCATCTGCCAGTTGTCGGTCACCGCGCCATTCACTTCAAACTCCACGCCACGGCTGACGGTGCCGTTTTTCCCTTCATAGGCGGCATCTGTCGAGCCAGGAATGGTACGGCCTGTGGCCTGGGCGACGTTATCCAGTTCGGCGCGGAAAATCGACACCGAGGTGGTCAGACGGCTGTTCATCCAGTCGGATTTCACACCGGCTTCGTAGTTTTTGCCGATGACCGGCGACAGGTACGCACCATTGATATCGCGGTAAGTCTGCGGCTGGAACACCGATGTGTAGCTGGCGTAGGTTGACCAGTTTTCGCTGATGTCATACACCAGACCGGCGTAAGGCGTGATGTTGTTTTTCTCGATCTGGTCCGTCAGGGTGTGCGAATTCCAGTTGGTGTAACGTGCGCCCAGGATCAGGTGCAGCGGATTGGCGAGAGAAAGACGGGTGGCGACATAGCCGGATTTCTGGCGAATGGTGTCTTCCTGCGACAGGCTGCGCGGGCTCCATTCGGTTTCCGGGAACTGACCGTTAAAGTTATTAAAGTTTCCCAGCTCTTCCGTGGAGATATTGGCGAAGGCGCTGTAATAAGTGTTCTGCTGCTTGCTGTAGCTGATTCCGGTCATCAGCTCATGCTCGCGTCCAAACAGCTCAAAGGGGCCGCTGGCGAACGTATCCACGGAATCCACTTTACGCTTACCGGTGTTGTAGCCGGTGCCGCCCACGACCGGATAACCGGCGTAAGAAGAGACGCCCGCGCCGGTGGTTTTATCGAAATAGCCGTCGATATACATCTGTTTGCTGTCGATCAGCGTTTCGTTATGCGTGCCGTTCAGCGTCACCACCCAGCCGTTATCAAAGGACTGTTTGAGGGTGGTGAACAGTTTTTTGCTTTCTTTATTGTTGTAGGCCCAGTCCGGCGCGGAGTTAAAACCGCGACGGTAATTTGTTTTGCTGCCGTCAATGTACCAGCGCGGCATTCCGCCCCAGGTCGGGCTGTCGGCGTCGGTCTGCTGGAATTCGTAACCTGCGGAGAGCAGGGTGGAATCGGTCACGTCGGCATCTATGGCGGCATAGACGAACTTTTTGGTTGCGCCGTAACGTTCGACGTAGCTGTTATTGTCCTGATAACCGGTGATCAGACGGCCACGCACGTTGCCCGATTCACTCAATGGCGTGGACAGATCGGCAACATAGCGCTGTTTGTTCCAGCTGCCGTAGGTGGCGGAAACGTTGCCGGTGAATTCTTTGCTGTCGGCGTGTTTACGCACCATGTTTACCGACGCGGAAGGGTTACCCGGCCCGGTCATCAGACCGGTTGCGCCGCGCACCACTTCGATACGTTCGTACAGCGCGGTGTCAGATTCGGCATCGCCCAGGTTCCAGCGCGGCTCAAACACCGTAGGGATACCGTCGGTCATGTAGTTGTCGATGAGAAAACCGCGCGAGTAATATGTGCGGCGATCCATATCCGCGACGTTTTGCGTAATGCCGGTAGTGTTATTGAGTACCTGACCGAGCGTTTGCAACTGCTGATCCTGCATACGCTGTGTGCTGATGATGCTGACCGACTGAGGAATATCGCGCTGCGTCAGCAGCATTTTGGTGCCTGCGGTAGTGACCGGCACGCTGTAATCTTGCGCGGTGCTGCCGGTGTCGTTGCCCGTCTGACCGGTGACAACCACGGTATCGTCGGCGGCTTTCGGCGCGGCGGTTGGTGCAGCCTGCACGGAATGAATCGAAGAGGAAACAAAAACGGCAATAACGGAAAGCGAAAGTTTCCGGCCTAAATGGTTATTCCCCTTACGGGCTGATTTCACTGTATGACTTTCTGTTAAGGACGGCCCTGAAACGAACAACATTGTTATTCTCCAAACGATTATTTATTTTTTGATACTGCTTATACGTCGCCACTGCTTTTTATGTTTTATGTTCGCGTTACCGCCCGCCATTTTTCGCCAAACCCTGATAAACACCGGGCTGGAGGGGCAGGAAATGGGTGGGGACAATAAAGCGAATGAGAATAATACGCATTGAGCTTTCAGGTGTAAATAAATATAACAAAGGTAAAGTTCGTGGCGGAATTGGGAAAGGGCAGGGATAAGACATAAATTTTATAATGATGATACTTAAGTGAAATATCAGTGCAGAAATGCCGGAGAACAGGCTTTTATCATTGCGTTCATTTATTTGCGCTTTGCATCGCATAGTTGCGATGAATGTTTTTTTGCATAGTTTAGCCATTAAGAAATCTAGACATCTAAACGTTCGTTTTGTAGAGTGGAGCCACCTCGCGGATCAATATGACGTAGCGCTTGATTCGGTTAAGAAAAACACCAGGTGACGACACAATGATCAGTAACATTAAAATCCTCGATGGCGGCATGGGCCGCGAACTGGCCCGCATGGGCGCACCCTTTCGTCAGCCTGAATGGTCGGCGCTGGCGCTGATGGAAGCGCCACAATTTGTCCGGGCTGCGCATGATGCCTTTATCGCCGCGGGTTCTCAGGTGATCACCACCAACAGTTATGCCGTCGTGCCTTTCCACATCAGCGAGCCGGTGTTTGCAGAGCAGGGCGCGGCGCTGATTGCGCTCTCCGGCAAACTGGCGCGTGAAGCGGCAGATTCGTCACCGTCTGCCGTGCAGGTCGCGGGTTCGCTTCCTCCGGTTCTGGGATCTTATCGTCCGGATCTGTTCGAACCGGTAGCCGCCAAAAAATTGCTGCGCGTGCTGGTGGATAATCTGACGGATTACGTCGATGTCTGGCTGGCCGAAACGCAGAGTTCTGTGGCCGAAGTGGAAACCGTTCGCGAGGTACTGGGCAATGACCCGCGCCCGCTGTGGCTTTCGTTCACCCTGCAGGACAACCTTGATGAATTCGGCAACGCGCTGCTGCGCTCGGGTGAATCAGTGAATGTCGCGGTAAACGCAGCATTGCGGGTGTCTGCGGGGGCGGTGCTGTTTAACTGCAGCCGCCCGGAAGTGATGGCGACGGCGGTCAACACGGCACGCGCCGCGCTGACCGCACAAGGTTCCGCACTGGATATTGGCGTGTACGCCAACGCATTCGAGCCTTCCGATAACAAACGTGGCGCGAATGAAGGGCTGAGCAAAATGCGTCAGGACACCGATCCTGCCGGTTATCTCGACTTTGCCAAAGACTGGGTGGCGCAGGGCGCCACCATGGTCGGCGGCTGCTGCGGCATCGGGCCGGAACACATTGCCGCGATGAAACAGGCATTTACGAAAAAATAACGCATAACAAAACGTCATAACGTATTGACGACATTTGAGGGCGCAGGCCCTCCCTGACAGGGGAAAACCATGATTGATCGTCGTTCATTTATTAAAAGTGCGGGGGCACTTTCCATTGCGGCTGCCACCAGTTCCACGTGGCTGGGCAAAGCCTTCGCTGCTGAGGCTGAAAAACCGAAGAAGGGCGGCCACTTAGTGGTGGGCGTCGATAACGCCTCCAGCACAGACCGCCTCGATCCGGCGTTCTGGTTCGAAACCTACATGTATTTTGTCGGTTCACAGCTGTTCAATAATCTGGTGGAAATCGATGAAAACGCCAGACTTGCGCCATCGCTGGCCGAATCCTGGGCATCCGCTGACGGCAGCAAAACCTGGGTACTGAAAATCCGTCAGGGCGTGCAGTTCCATGATGGCCGCTCGCTGGGCGCGAAAGACGTGGTCTACTCCCTCAATCACCACCGTGGCGAAAAATCCACTTCACCGGTGAAGGGATACTTAGAATCCGCCAGCTCGATCGAGGCCACCGGCGAACATGAAGTGACGATCAAACTGAATGCGCCGGATGTCGAATTTGTCTGGCTTCTCAGCGCCGTGCATTTTGCCATCACCGCAGAAAACGAAAGCTTTGATAAAGGCATCGGCACCGGAGCGTTCATTCTGGAAAAATTCCAGCCGGGCGTCACCACGCTGACCAAACGCAATCCGAACTACTGGAACAGCGAACGCGGCCACGTCGATTCTGTCGAAACGCTGGCGATGAACGACTCAACCGCGCGCGTGGCGGCGCTGGTCAGCGGCTCTGCGCAGCTCATCAACCGCGTGAACCCGCGTATTGTCAGCCGTATCGAACGGATGCCGAACCTGAAACTGGTGCGCGCCAAAGACAGTATGATTTATACCTTCCCAGGCCTGTCGAATCTGGCACCCTTTGATAACGTCGATGGCCGTCTGGCGCTGAAATACGCCATCGACCGTCAGCAAATCATCGATACCGTGCTCGGCGGTTACGCCAGCGTGGCGAATGACAACCCGATCTTCCCGTCGAACCGCTACTTCGCCAAAGACATCCCGCAGCGTCCGTACGACCCTGAAAAAGCCCAGTTCCACTGGAAAAAATCCGGCTTCAGCGGCCCGCTGACCCTCAACGTGGCGGATGCCGGTTTCCCCGGTGCCGTCGATGCCGGTCAGCTTTATCAGCAGTCAGCGGCCAAAGCGGGCATTAACCTGAATGTGGTGCGCGTGCCGGACGATGCGTTCTGGAATGATATCTGGCAGAAGAAAGCCTTTGTGTCGTCGAACTGGGCAAACCGTCCGACCGCGGATGCACTGCTTTCACTGGTATTCACCAGCCAGTCTTCGTGGAATGAATCGGCGTGGCACGTACCGGCCTTTGATGCGATGGTCAAAGCCGCGCGCGGTGAGCCGGACGAAGCGCGCCGCAAGCAGATTTACCACGACATTCAGGTCATGCTGGTGGATGAAGGCAGCGAAATCATTCCGCTGTACGCCGATGCGCTGGACGGGTGTTCCACCAAAATCAAAGGGTTCACCTCTGTGCCGGGGATGCCACTCAGTGGCAACCGTGCGGCAGAGAAAGTCTGGATCGAAAGCTGAACCGGGTAAAATAATGTCAGATTTGTCCTCTCCAAAAGTGACACAACGGCCTGCGGGCCGTTTTTCGCACTCCCGTTCCGGCCTGCTGAGCATGGTGCTGGTACGCCTGTTTTACGGCGTACTGATCGTCCTCGCGGTGTCGGTGCTGATTTTCGCCGGTGTGCAGTTGTTACCGGGTAACGCCGCCACGGCGATCCTCGGCCAGAGCGCCACGCCGGATGCCATTCGTGAACTGAACCTGCAACTGGGGCTGGATAAACCGGCGGTCAGCCGTTATCTGAGCTGGCTGTTTGGCATCCTGCACGGCGATTTCGGCACCAGTTTCTCCACCCGCGAAGCCATCAGCGGCCCGTTGTTTACCCGCCTTGGCAATACGCTGTTTCTGGCGGGCTGCACCGCGGCCATCGCCGTACCGCTGGCCCTGCTGATTGGCTTTATCTCGGTGCGTTTTCACGGCAGCTGGGTAGACACCCTGCTCAACGCCATCACCCGCGCCACCGTTGCGCTGCCGGAATTCTTCTCCGGTTATCTGTTGATCCTGATTTTCGCCATCACGCTGGCGTGGGCGCCGAGCAACAGCAGCATCACGGCGGACATGCCGCTGGCGGCAAAACTGTCGGCGATTTCCCTGCCGTGCGCCACGCTGGTGCTGGCGATCCTCGGGCACATGAGCAACATGACCCGCGCCGCGCTGATCGCCGCGCAAAGTTCTGCTTACGTGGACACCGCGCTGCTGAAGGGGCTGTCGCCGTCGCGCATTCTGTGGCGTCACGTTCTGCCCAACGCGATCGGCCCGATCATTAACGTCGTGGCAATCAATCTGGCTTATCTTATGGTCGGCGTGGTGATTGTCGAGAACGTGTTTGTGTATCCGGGGCTGGGACAGTACATGGTCGACAGCATCAGTAAACGCGATATTCCTGTGATGCAGGACTGTGCGTTGTTGCTGGCCGGGATTTATATCCTGTTGAATTTGCTGGCGGATGTGATGGCCCTGGTTGCCAATCCGCGTTTGCGCCACAACCGTTAAATCTTAGGAATTGCTGCAATGCCCGCTTTCGCTTCACTCAGACCCGCCTCCGCTCTTGGCCTGCTGGTGCTGAGCCTCTTTATTCTCATCGCTATTTTTGCGCCGTGGCTGGCACCCCATGCGCCGGATCAGACTCTCGGTATGTCGTGGGATTTGCCGGGGCCGGACGCCATTCTGGGCACCGATAATCTTGGCCGTGATCTGCTTTCGCGCCTCATCTGGGGAACGCGCGTTTCTCTCGGCGTAACCGCACTGGCGACGCTGGTGGCTTTCGCCGTCGGCTGCACCTTAGGCTTTATTGCCGGTCTGCGCGGTGGCTGGCTGGATCAGGTGATTTCACGCTGTAACGATATTGTGATGGCGATACCGACGCTTATTCTGGCGCTGATCGTGCTCGCGGTGCTGCCGAAAACCATTCTGGTGCTGACGCTGGTGCTCGGCCTGCTGGAATCTACCCGCGTGCTGCGGGTGGCGCGGTCATTAGCGGTGGATATCGGCGTGATGGAGTTTGTTGACGTGGCGCGGCTGCGCGGTGAAAGCCTCGGCTGGATCCTCTGGCACGTGATTTTACCCAACGCGTTACAGACGCTGATCGCCGAATTCGGCCTGCGTTTCATCTTTATTTTGCTGTTTCTCTCGGCGCTCTCGTTCCTCGGTTTAGGCATCCAGCCGCCAACCGCAGACTGGGGCGGGCTGGCGCGTGATAACAAAGACGGCATCTTGTTTGGCGTCTGGGCGGCACTGGTGCCGGGCGGTGCGATTGCCGTGCTGGCACTCGCGGTGAACGCCGTGGCGGACTGGCTGATGAGCGGGACCACGCGCGTCTGGGGGAGAAAAGCATGAGCGGGAATTTACTGAGCGTCGACAATTTACGCGTGGTTTCACAGGGAAAAAATCCGCGCACGCTGGTGGATAATGTGTCGTTTACCGTAAATCGTGGCGAAGTGCTGGGGCTGATTGGTGAATCCGGTGCCGGGAAATCGACCATCGGGCTGGCAATTCTCGGCCATTGCCGTCAGGGGATGCGCATCGAATCCGGCAGCATTTTGTTCAACGGTCAGGAGCTGACCACGCTTTCCGATCGCCGTTTACGTCAGGTTCGCGGGCGGCATATTGCCTACGTGGCGCAGTCTGCCGGGGCGGCGTTTAACCCGGCGATCACGCTGGGCGAGCAGGTGATTGAAGCCGCGCTGAAACATAAGGTGGCCGACCGCCGGCAGGCGCAGGCAAAAGCCCTCGAGTTGTTTGAATTGCTCGGTTTGCCTCAGCCGCAACAGTTTTATCAGCGCTATCCGCATCAGGTGTCGGGCGGCCAGTTGCAACGCGCGATGATTGCGATGGCGCTGTGCGCAGGCCCCGAATTGCTGATTTTCGATGAGCCGACGACCGCGCTGGACGTCACCACGCAGCTCGGCGTGCTGAAAGCCATCCGCGATGTGATCCGCCTTTCCGGCGTGGCGGCGATTTACATCAGTCACGATCTCGCGGTGGTGGCGCAGTTAAGCGATCAGATCATGGTGCTGCAACAGGGTAAAACCGTCGAACAGGCGCCCACTCCTCAGTTGCTGACGCAACCGCAGCAGGATTACACCCGGCGGCTTCTTCATGCGCAGGGAGAGGTAAAAACGCCGCAAACCGGCGACGCACCGGCGGCCCTGACGATAAACAACATCAGCGCCCGTTATCATGCGCAGCCGGTATTGCGCAGTGTGTCGCTGCGTCTGCCGCGCGGGCGCACGCTGGCGGTGATCGGTGAATCCGGCTCGGGGAAATCGACGCTCGGCAAGGTCATTTGCGGCCTGCTCAGCCCGGAGTCGGGAGAGGTGAGCCTGGGGCAGGAGCGTCTGCCTGCGAATCTGCGTCAGCGCAGCCGCCTGCAACTGCGTGACGTGCAGCTGATTCATCAGATCCCCGACACCGCACTGAACCCAAAAGAACGCGTCGGCAGCCAGATCGCCCGCGTGCTGAGCTGTTTTTCCGATCTCAACCGCAGCCAGCGCGATGCCCGCGTCAGGGAGCTGCTGGCGCAGGTCGGCCTGCACGCTGAACTGGCAGAACGTTTTCCGGCCGCACTCTCCGGCGGGCAGAAGCAGCGCGTTTGCATTGCGCGGGCGCTGGCGGCAGAGCCAAAACTGATTGTGTGCGATGAACCGACATCGGCGCTCGATCCGCTGGTCGCGCGCGACGTGCTGGCGCTGCTGCGTCGCATTCAGCAGGACACCGGCATCGCCTATTTATTCATCACGCATGATTTACAGGTGGTGCGTGAAATCGCCGATGAAGTGGCGGTTCTGAAAGAGGGCGTGATTGTGCGTCAGGGGCCGGTGGCGTCGACGCTGGTTGAACCGCTGGATGAATACACCCGCGAACTGCTGCGCTCGGTGCCTGAAATGCGCGTCGGCTGGCTGGAAGAGAGGTTTGCCAGCGTTATTCTCTGACCTTAATCCTCCTCACACATCCTCCCTCTTTGCAGGGGAGGATGTGACCCCGCTTTGTTCAGTAACGTTATAAATTCATTCACCTCTTTTTACACTTTCCATTCTGCTGTGCGCCTAAAGTTCCCCTTATTTCTACCGATAACCCCTCTGAATTAAATAAGATATTTGAAAGTAGTTTCGCTATGTAATCGTCAATATTTTGAATTATTTTTGATGGTATTTGTTTTTTATAGTCAGGAAATAAGGGAAAAAATGTTCAATTTTATCAGCAATATGAAGGTAGGCGCTCGTCTGGGCGCCGCCTTCGGTCTGGTTGTTTTGTTATTAATCATCGTCAGCGTTACCGCCATCACCAAAATAAGCAGCATTAACGACGCCGTAGAACAAATTATCGGCGATCGCTATGTCAAAGTGCGTCTGGCTTTTGATGTTCGTGACAGCGTCAATTCACAGATTAAATTCCTGCGCGGCATTGTCATTGATATTAAAAACCCTGAGCAAAATAAAAATCGTTATTTGCAGCTTGATAGCGCAACTCAGGAAACGAATTCCTCAATGAATAAAATTGCCGCGATCCAGAGCACGGTGACCGGGAAACAAAAAATTCAGGTGTTGCAAAAGGCCGGTGAAACGTTCGAAACCGCCAAGCAGGAGCTGATCGCACTGACCCGCGCCGGGGATGTGGACGGCGCCAACGAATACGTGTTGCGTAAACTGACCACCTCGCAAAACGCGTTCTTAGACCTGGCGAACGCGTTCGCGAATTCACAGGACCAACAACTGCGCGCCGAAGGCAAACAGGCCGTCGCAGAGGGCGCAACGGCCATTCAGCTGACGCTTATCTTCTCCGTCATCGCCGTTCTGCTGGCGATGATCATGGGCTATTTCCTCACCCGTTCGATTACCCGCCCGCTGGGCACGGCGGTGCAGGTGGCGGAAAGTGTCGCCGCCGGGGATCTGACCACGGACATTCGCGTGACCTCCACCGATGAAACCGGCCAGCTGATGCAGGGGCTGAAAAATATGAATGAAAACCTGCTCAGGATCGTCACCGAAGTGCGTTCGGGTACGCAGGCCATCAGCAGTGCGTCCAGTCAGATTGCGGCGGGTAACCTGGATCTCTCTTCCCGCACCGAACAGCAGGCCAGCTCGCTGGAAGAAACCGCGTCGGCCATGGAAGAAATGACCGCCACCGTGAAACAGAACGCCGACAACGCGCGTCAGGCGAATCAGCTTGCCGCACAGGCGTCGCGTGTTGCCGTCGAAGGCGGGGAAGTGGTCGGGCAGGTGGTCAGCACGATGGAAGGCATTAACGTTTCCTCACGCAAAATTGTCGATATCATTTCTGTGATTGACGGCATCGCTTTCCAGACCAACATTCTGGCGCTGAACGCCGCGGTAGAAGCCGCCCGCGCGGGTGAGCAGGGGCGTGGATTTGCGGTGGTGGCCTCAGAAGTTCGCAACCTCGCGCAGCGCTCTGCCTCTGCGGCAAAAGAGATCAAAGTGCTGATCGACGATTCAGTGTCGAAAGTCGATAACGGTACGCAACTGGTGGCGAAAGCCGGTGCCACCATGGCGGAAGTGGTGTCCAGCGTGAAGAACGTGACGGATATCGTCGGTGAAATCTCCATCGCCAGCCATGAGCAAAGCACGGGGATCGAAGAGATCAACAAAGCCATCACCCAAATGGACGAAGTGACGCAGCAGAACGCCGCGTTAGTGCAGGAAGCCTCGTCGGCGGCGTATTCCCTGAACGAACAGGCCGAGCGTCTGGCGGAGTCCATCAGCATCTTTAAAGTCAGCGCGGCGGGAGTGAACGCGCCGGTGCGTCAGACGCCGCCGTTGAAAAGACCGGCGCTGCTGTCTCACCGCATGAATTCTCCGCTGGACAAAGGTGATGAAGGTTCCTGGGAGACGTTTTAATTCCGGATTAATCGTCTCTTTCCGATAAACCTCTGACGCCAGCCCACGGGCGTCAGCGGTTGCTCAGCCTCTGTTTCTTATTCCGATAGCCGCTTTTTCTCCCGCTGAAAACCTCTTTCATTGATCCCGCCGTATAATGCGTGCCATTAAAAATACGCATCAAAAATTTAAATGTATGATGTCAGCGTTACCCATTGTTGATATACTGTACATAATTACAGTATAAGGAGTGAAATCATGGCTGTTGAAACAAAATTTGTGGTGGTCAGAAAAGGTGAAGAAAAAATGACATTTGCCAATAAGAAAGAAGCAGACGCCTACGACAAAATGCTCGACATGGCAGATACTTTTACTGACTGGCTGTTACAGAGCAACATTGAAATTGACGAAGCGCTGGCGGAAACCATCGCCATGCACCTCGCCGAGCAGAAAGACGCCGTTCAGCACATCCTGCGCACCAGCAAACTGCCTGAAACGGAAAGTGCCCCGGCGAACGTCGCAGCTCAATCAGACGTGACGGAAGAGGCTGATGCACAAGACACGCATACCGAAGACGCGCAAATGGAAGAACAGCCGGAAGAAGCGGTAAAAACCAAAAAGGTACGCGCCGTCAAAGCGGCCTGATGACCTGATAATAACGCCCTGATCGCGGTTTCCCGCTGTCAGGGCGTTTTTGCGTGGGCAGGCGGGCGACGCGCACTGACACCGGGATCGGATCAGGAACACATCTCTATACAGAAACCATAATTGTCCGCGTTATGTAACGCATATTGCGGATCTTTATCGCGCAAGTTTTTTGCCTCGTGAGCATATTTCTCGGCAGAGTAGTTGCCCGTTTTCCGGTTAGTGCCAATCACCAGATGAGAAAGCTCGTGTGCCAACGCAATAATCTGCACGCCGTTGTTATTCCGGTTTTTCATCAGATATTTCACCCGGTCATTGGTCTGTGCGGTACAGAATTTCCTGGTTAAATAAATGGCGGGAACACGTAAAGGATCATCGAGACGCCGGGAATAAGTATATGCAATCGCGGTGGGAATATTGGCAAGGGGATCAAAAGCGATCGTCAATGGCTTGGTTGAATTAACGAAGTTCTGTAATAACGTCAGCCTGGCCAGAAGTTCCGGTGACGACTCCATGTGCTTTCCAAACCAGCTTTGACGCGCCCAGCGTGCTCTGGCGGTATCCTGAGTGCAATATTGCAGGCCTGCCACCACCGCATTCCATGCCTGCATAATCACTTCCCGCGGGGCGATGTGTTCAATGACATCTTGGGTAATATGAGGAGTCATAAAAACCTTAATTATATGAAGCGATCCCGCCTCGTTATCTGAATGGACGAGTAGCATACCTTTTTATTCAGGCCGTTTTTAGCCGGGTGTCGTTAATTCGTTATTCCGGAGGGCGTTATTTCATAATAATTTTCCAGGCTGGCGGAAATAAGCTAATAAGTATTTATGCCATCAATTATTTTTAATTCATATATTCTAATTTCGGATGTATTTTTTCATTATTACGGGCGTGGCATCACGGCAATGCTTTATCGCGCTCACCCGGCCTCTGTGGGTAAACCCACGAAAATCCTCATAAAAAACAAGCATAACATCGCCCTGCGGGGGTAAACTGTCTGCGTTCATGAACTGACTTCATGAGTGCCACCTTCTGCCGCCATGCTTTTTAAGGAATACGCCATGCTAAAAGAAAACTTCAATGAGCTTCAGGTCTTTCTGGTCGTTGCCAGAGAGAGAAGTTTTACCAAAGCAGCGGGTAAACTGGGCGTCTCGCAGTCAGCGTTAAGCCATGCGATTAAAGGGCTGGAAGAGCGGTTAAACCTTCGTCTTCTCACCCGTACCACCCGCAGCGTCGCCCCGACGGAAGCGGGGGAGAGCATTATTGCCTGTCTCGAGCCACGCCTTGCCGATCTTGAGCAGGAACTTGACACCCTTCTTCAGAGCAACCGCGCCCCGTCCGGCAATATCAGGATTTCTGCGGGTGAACATGCCGCCCAAACTCTGCTGTGGCCAAAGCTAAAACCTTTCTTGTGGGAATACCCGGAAATTAATGTCGAACTGGTGGTCGATAACGGCTTCGTGAATATCGTCGATGGCCGGTTCGATGCCGGGGTTCGTCTGGGCGAGAGTGTGGATAAGGATATGGTGGCGGTTAAAATGGGGGGAGACATGCGCATGGTGGTGGTCGGCGCACCGTCGTATTTCAGCGATTACGGCATCCCGCGTACGCCGCATGAATTGCAGGATCACCGGTGTATTAACATGCGGCTGCCTACTGCCGGAGGCATATACCACTGGGAGTTTGAAAAAGAGGGCAAGCCGTTGCGCGTTAGGGTCGAAGGGCAGCTGATTTTCAATCATCTTGCTGAAAGAATTGATGCCGTGTTGTCCGGATTTGGTATTGCCTGTGTGCCGGAAGATTTGGTGGCAGAGGCGGTTAAATCGGGAGCCCTGATCCAGATCCTCGACGAATGGTGCCCGTCATTTCCGGGCTATTACCTGTATTACCCGAGCCGCAAGCAGCACCCACCGGCTTTCGCCCTGATGATTGATGCGCTGCGCTACAAAGAATGAATGACCGGCGGAATCTGCGAGAAACCGCCGGTCAGATGGCTTAACGCCCGACCCGCGCCTGCAATGCCGCCGGATAGCGCTCGCCGGTAATGTTGACCGAGTCCAGAGCCTGCGAGATTTTTTGCAAATCATCCGGTGAGAGCATTACGTCGGCTGCGGCCATGTTCTCTTCCAGGCGATGCAGCTTAGTGGTGCCGGGGATAGGAACAATCCACGGTTTTTGCGCCAGTAACCAGGCCAGCGCAATTTGCGCGGAGGTAACGTGTTTTTCTGCCGCCAGTCCGGACAGCAAGACCGTCAGGTGTTCATTGGCCTCAAGCGCTTCAGCGGCAAAACGTGGCACTATGCTGCGGAAATCATCCTCGCCAAAGGTGGTACCCGTTTTGATGGCACCGGTCAAAAAGCCTTTCCCTAACGGGCTGAACGGCACGAAGCCAATGCCCAGTTCTTCAAGCGTCGGTAAAATCTCTTGCTCAGGCTGACGCCACCACATGGAGTATTCACTTTGCAGTGCCGTTACCGGCTGAACCGCATGAGCGCGGCGAATGGTTTCAACACCCGCTTCGGACAACCCGAAATGCTTCACTTTCCCTTCGGCAATCAGGTCTTTTACCGCCCCAGCTACCTCTTCAATCGGTACGTCAGGATCGACACGGTGCTGATAAAGCAGATCGATAACATCCGTTTTCAACCGACGCAGTGAACCTTCAACCGCCTGACGAATATGCTCCGGGCGGCTGTTTAAATTCTGCTGTTTATTATCGTCGCCAAAGGTGAAGCCAAACTTGGTTGCAATAACGACCCGGTCGCGAAACGGTTTTAAGGCTTCCCCGACGACATCTTCATTCAGATAAGGGCCATACACTTCGGCGGTATCAAAAAATGTCACGCCGCGCTCAACGGCGGCACGGATTAACGCGACAGCCTCGCGGGTATCCGTCGCCGGGCCGTAGCCGTGGCTCAACCCCATACACCCCAGGCCGAGCGCTGAGACTTCAAGCCCTGAATTACCGAGATAGCGTTTTTGCATTGTTCAGTTCCTCACGATTTAGGTGAATCATAGGCGATGACATATCGCGGTGATGAATGAAGAGTAGCGGTAATCCATTAATAAATAATGGCGTGTAAACGGATAGACTCTATGAACTGAGCTCATGAATAGGGCGTTCACCTGACAATGATGTCATGCCGGGCGCGCATGGCTGAGACTACATGGCGTCTGCCAGAGCAGGGTGCGGAAAGCGTTGCTATGCGAAAAAGGCGCTGATTATCTTTTTAGTGAGATCAAGCTGATAGTCCTGCGAACGAGAGGAGCGGGGGTTTATCCACGCCGGGAGCATTGATCTGAAAATCCCATCAACTATACTGTATATAAACACAGTAATTGATGTGAGAACCCCTTATGATGCTTTACAAGATCGCCGCGCGGCAGCAAAAAACGAATATTCCTTTGTATTTAAACAATATTTCAGCAGGTTTCCCCAGCCCGGCTGCCGACTATGTGGAGAAAGGGATCGATCTGGTGGCACATCTGATCGCCCATCCTTCCTCTACGTATGTGCTTAAGGTGTCCGGGGATTCTATGCGGGACGCGGCGATTATCGATGGTTCCATGCTGCTGGTCGATTTCAGCCTCAAGCCTGCCCACAATGACATTGTTGTAGCCAGCCTCGATGGGGAATTCACCGTCAAAAGGCTGATGCTTCATCCTTTTCCGCATCTGCGCGCTGAAAATCCGGCTTATGCACCGATCCCTCTCAATGAGGACCGAGAAGTCGAGATCGTCGGCGTGGTGACAACCGTTATCAGCATGATGCATCGCAATGTACGCACTCGCTGATGTGAACTCGTTTTACGCGAGCTGCGAAGTGGCCTGGCGGCCCGATCTGCAAGGCAGACCCGTCGTGGTGCTTTCCAACAATGACGGCTGCGTGATCGCACTGTCTGCGGAAGCGAAAGCGCTCAACATAAAAATGGGCGCGCCATACTTCAAACAAAAAGCCATTTTTCAGCAACATAACGTGGTGGTGTTCAGCAGTAACTATGAACTTTACGGAGATATGAGCCAGCGCGTGATGGATACGCTCGAGCAGATCTGTCCGCAGATTGAAATTTATAGCATTGATGAAGCCTTTCTCGATCTTCGCGAGTTACCTCACAACACGGATTTGCACGCATTTGGCAAAAAGATACGGCAGACCGTGGGGCAGCATACCCGCCTGAAGATCGGCGTCGGCATCGCGCCGACCAAAACGCTGGCAAAACTCGCCAATTATGCTGCCAAAAAGTGGACTCAGTCCGAGGGCGTGATTGATCTGTCTGATCCCGCACGCCAGCGTAAACTGATGGCGCTTCTGCCCGTTGACGAGGTGTGGGGCATCGGGCGAAGGACATCAAAAAAACTGCATGATGTCGGTATCGATAAAGCCCTCAAACTGGCCGAATGCGACCTGGGATACATCAGGAAAAACTTTAGCGTGGTGATGGAAAGGACCGTGCGTGAACTGCGCGGAGAACCCTGTCTCGGATTTGAAGAATTTGCACCGGCTAAACAGCAAATTGTGTGTTCGCGATCTTTCGGCACCCGGGTCAGCGCCTATCAGGAGATGCGCGAAGCCATCTGTTTTCACGCCAGCCGCGCGGCTGAAAAACTGCGTGGCGAGCATCAGTTTTGCCGGCAAATCTGCGTATTTATTAAAACCAGCCCTTTCGACAACGGCGGCATTTATTACGGCAACCTCGCCAATACCCGGCTGATGACGCCGACGCAGGATACCCGCGACATTATCTCGGCGGCGTTACGTTGCCTGGATAACGTCTGGAAAGAGGGCTACCGCTACCAAAAAGCGGGCGTGATGCTGGGTGACTTTTTCAGCCAGGGTGTGGCCCAGCTGCATTTGTTCGATGAGTCTCCGCCCCGGCCCAACAGCGATGCACTGATGACACTTTTTGATAGCATCAATAAGAAAAGCAAAGGCACGCTGTGGTTTGCCGGGCAGGGCACCGACCGGCGCTGGCAGATGAAGCGCGACATGCTTTCACCGGCCTGGACCACCCGCTGGAGCGACGTGCCGACCGTGCATGCGTGATGCGGATGCAGCGGCCAGACGGGAAGCCTGGCCGCGGAGAAAAGTCCCGTTACGCCAGTTTCTAAAACTTCTCAATAACCTCAGCTTAACTGGATAAAAAAACACGTCAGGTTCCACTGTCTGCATGAGGGTATTTGCAGATTTACTGCATCAGTGACAGGTCGAATTGCTTAAAAGTATCTCTTACTCTTTTGAATTACTTGATATTTAGCACAGCTTAATCGCATGTAAGTATTTGTACTTTGCTCATTTCAAGCACGCGTTGTTACTATGCACTCCGTTAAGCAAACGCTCTAAAACAAAGTTAAAACCCAGCGAGCAGACTCTGCTACGCTTCACAATGAAATTCTTTGGTTTTGGACGTTTTTTTAACTACATCGAACAGGGGTTTGAGACGGCATATGGTGAATAAAGAATTTATTTCTAATATCCAAAAAATGCATGGTTTTGATTTAAATCTCCTGTTGGTTTTTGAAGTCGTGTTTACCTACAAAAGCGTCACGAAAGCCGCACAAGTTCTTAATGTGAGTCCTTCCGCGATCAGTCAGTCGTTGACCAGGCTCCGCGATTTCTTCTCTGACGCATTGTTTATCCGTAGCGGAAACGGATTAGATGCGACAAAAACCGCAAAAGACTTGCACGTGCATTTGAACACGAACTTCAACCTTCAGCAGTTATTGGGAAGTTTGAACGATTTTTCCAACGTCATGGCAAAGAAAAAAATCGTTATTCATGCCACGCCTTATGTCGCATTGAGATTATTGCCTGCCATTTATACCGCAGTGGATAATGCAGGGCTGAATTGTGAAATTGTTCATATCAGTGCGGATTTAACAGAGAACAGCGCTGAAGATATTTTGACATACAGAAAGGCGGATATTGTATTTGATATAAAACAAAATTATTCGTTCGCTACGATTTCAAAACATCTTTTGTCTGAAAAGGCTGTGCCTATTTGTAGAAAGAATCACCCGAGATTAGGAACGACATTAAGTCCGGAAGAGATGCAATTTGAGAAGTCTACGTTCCTGAACGTAAACTCTGATGGGCTTAAGAAAACCCAGGCTGATATTCAGAATTATTTTAGCAGTCGCAATTTTTTGTTCAGCAGCGGCTCGATGTTCGTGAATGCCAGCATTGTTGAAACGTCGGATATTGTGAGTTTTGTTCCTAAATGGTTTGCGGATAAATTCGCGACCAGCTTTAATTTTAAAGTGCTCGAGTGTTTATATGAGCCTGAGCCAGTAGATTTTTATATGATATATAATAAAAAATCACTTGATGACAGTCATTTTGTAGAGCTTTTAGAAATAACCGATAGATGTAAAGAATCAAACGTATGGAACCCTGCGCAGTAAAGGAACTACTTCAAATAGTCGTTAATTACTGAAGGAATTAATCTATCGTCATCGCACGATAGATCCTTCTGTTATTCAACTCATAAATCAATCGGCAATCACTATCTTCTGTTTTGCTATCTTATTCTGTTTTATTACAGAAGGCATGTCAGCAAAAAAACAGAATAGGATCGGAATCAAATGAAAAGAAAATGTGAAAAAGTCTTTATATTAAAAAAACTATATAAAGAGTTGTCGTCTGCTTGTAAATCAATGCAGCACAACAATATGAATAATGCCTTTACTGGTTCTGAAAACATAACCCGTAATACTCTGATCAGTATTCTGGGTGGCGGCGCACTGCTTTTGGGCGGCTCTGCCTATGGTGCATCTGCCGACTGGACAGGTGCGGCTGATGACAACTGGAGTGAAGCATCAAACTGGTCATTATCATTGGTGCCAAATAGCGCAGGGACCAGTGTTAACTTTATTCATAATGATGCTGTTAAGATTGATGGAAAAACAGTTTCCCTCGGAACGGCCACCAACACGATTGGCTCGCTTTCCATTGCGTCAACCGACATTTCCGCTATGTCGAATTTTGGCATTTCCGGCGGCACACTGAATTTCGATAATCTCGGCTCTGACTCGCTGATTTCTCTTCTGGACAGTATTAACGCGACGATTGATTCGAAAATCACCACCAGCAACAACCTGAATATTACCAATGACAGCACCTACGGCGCAAAACTGACGCTGAATGGGACGATTAATGGCGGCGGTAAAAAATTAACATTTGAAGATGGAACAAATACCAAGATCATTGTTAATGGGGCAATATCTAACGCATCTTCCGTTAATAAAGAGGGTGTGGGAAGCCTGGCTTTAAATGGCGCGAACTCCTTCAATGGTCAGTTTAATTTTAATGCCGGTACCGTTGCTGTGGGTAATAATGCCGCATTCGGAAATTCTACCATTGTTTTAGCCGACGGTGGCGATCAAGAATTCGATGTTTCATCCGGCAGTCGTACCCTTAGCAACCAGGTTACGCTTAATGACGGATTCAGCGTTGCCGGCGCAGGTAAAACGCTCAAATTAAATGCTAATGAAATCGCCACTCTGACAAAAGACTTAAACCTGGAAGCCGGTAATGGCGCAACATTAGATTTCGGATCTAATTTCGCATTGCAGGGTAGCAGTGCCATCAACAAAACCGACAAGGGCACCCTGGTACTTGAATCAAAAAATAACACCTTCTCCGGTGGCCTGAATATTCAACAAGGCGCTGTCGGCACTGGCACAGTTTCCGATACATTAACGATCGGTAATGCCAGTGGCACCAACCATATGCTCGGCACCGGCGATATTGACGTTTCGAGTGCATCTTCAATTCTGAATATTAATACCTCTGCAACAGGCAATGTCGATTTTGCAGGCAGCACCACCAAAATAACAGATGGTGCGACGATTAATGTGTTGGGCGGAGGTACGACTACATTGTCTGGCGGTACTATTGATTTTGGTAATAGTGCAACCAAAGGAAGCCTTCACTCCAGCGGCTCAGTTGTTTTGGGGAATACCACTTTACTTAATAGTAATGGCGTAATACTGGATGTAGGGAAAGACCTGACGATATTGTCAGGTTCTACCAGTGTGCAATCCGGAATAGGCATTACTATGGATTCTGCCTCAGCACAGAACATTAACGGTACGGGTGCTATTACAGGCCTCGGGGCGTTGACGAAGTCAGGAAAAGGCACCCTGACTGTGCAAAGCGGAATAACCGATTTGAGCCTTCTGTCGCTCACCGCGTTAGACGGAACTCTGGATCTGGGCACCGCCAAGATAGCCACCTCTACCGTCAATTTAGGCGGCGGTACGCTTGTCATGAATCAGGCTGATCAGATTTCCCCGTGGATGGATCTTAATTTAGTGCAGGACACTGATTCAACACTGAATTTTAACGGCTATGATCAACACTTCACCGGCGTAAACAGCGGCAATAACAGTTCACTGACCGTCAATATGGGCGGTACAGGGGGAAGCTCCAACCTGGTTGCTTTGGGTACGCTTTCCGGTGCAAGCGATGCACTGCGTATCGGTGGCTGGGAAGGCAATCTGGGTTCATCGCTGGATCATGTCACTGTTGATAACACGCTGACTGCCGATCAACTGAGTTCTGTCTGGTTCCAGGGCTTTAACCAGGGCGCAGTTCAGGTGGGTGACGAACTCCGTCCGCTTGAAAACATGACGGCAGAATGGAGCGGTGCGGCAGGAAGTTCTGTGTGGGGGGACGGCAAAAACTGGGTTGGAGGAGATACCTATAATATTCCTGACCACGCAGGTGCATCTGTCATATTTGGTGCCTCCGCAACCGGCCTCAGCAGCCTGAGTTTAGGGGGCACAGGTCGTACCATTGGTTCATTAACCGTAGGTACTGGCGCAGCTACCGGTTATGCCATGACGGTAAGCGGAGGAGCTCTGATTCTTGATAGCGGCGATGCTAACACGCAAGCGGCTATCACCCTGAGCGATCACGATGGTACGTTGAACTTTAACAGTGTTCAGTTAAACAGCGATACAGTAGTGACCACCGACTCACAAAGGTCAATCGGGGCTGTGGGCGTTGGTTTTTACAGCGTAATGACAGGTGCCGGGCAACTGATCGTCAATGGTCTGGTAAATCTGGGCCAGAGCCTCGATTCTTCTAATTTCAGCGGCGATATCACTCTTCTTTCAAACTCTATGCTTCGACTCGCTAATTCAGTGGGCACCGGCGAGATAACAATTGAAAACGGGGCATCCATTGTTTCCAATAATATCGGGCTAGATTCGATTGCTGTCGTGGATAACGCACTGAATATCAACGGTGATTTCTCGGCGCAAAATATAGATTTCACCCATGCTCAAGATTTCAACTTAGACGGTATTGACAGAACGATCCGTGTAAATGGGCAGGTCACCTTTGAAAGCGGGACCAACTTCACCGGAAATGGCTCTCTGACGTCAGTATCCAATGGCTATGGCGGCGGAGTTTTAAACCTGGAGAGCGCCAATAATACCTTTGGCGGCGGTCTGTTTGTCACGAACACGGGAAATGCCGCGGGAGGGGTTACAACCTCATTAACCAGCGATTTGAATATCGGTCAACTGGAAGCCGGTCATAACTACCTGGGTTCCGGCAATATTACCGTGAGTAACGGCAACAAGGTCACGATAGACAGTCATGGCTATAACACCACGCTCAACGATTCCACACTGACGCTGCAAAACAACGGTGGATTGGATTATTTAGACGGCGGCAATTTCACTCTGGCCAGTGGTGTACTGGACGGCGGGACGGCGAGTAGCAAAGGAACGCTGGGCGTATCAGGGGATCTTATTTTCTCTGGCACGACGCTGGTCAATACACCCAATATCGTTATGAGCAGCGAAGATTCAAATACCATTAGCTCAACGGTTGGCGGCACAATTTCTGGTTTGGGGCATGTCTCTAAATTAGGCTCCGGCACGGTAAAAATTGATGACAGCATCACGGATTTATCTGCCATCGATCTGAATATTACCGAAGGGACAATCGAATTATCCAGGGATAACCAGATCACCTCGTCTACTAATCTGGTGCTTAATGGCGGTGCGCTGGATACCGATAACTATCAGCAAAGTTTAGGCTCATTATCCTTGCTGGATAACTCCACCATTCTGATGGATAACGGTGGAATAACCGTAGCCTCACGTAATAAAAAATCCAATGGTTGGGTCGACGGCAAGATATTAACGCTGGCAAGTTCCAGTGCCTGGGATCAGGTGGGTGGCTCGTATCTGCGCTTCGCCGCGGACCCAACGTTTACCACTAAGCAATTATCTAATGTGGCGTTTACCGGCTATGAATCCGGTGCGTATGTCTCAAACTCGCTGTATAGCGGTTACTGGACGCTATTACCGAATGGCGATGCGACTAACGAATGGAATGGCGCGACGTCAAATTCCGATTACCTCTGGAGTGATGCAGCAAACTGGCTGGCGGGTATCGTGCCTGATGCCGTCGACCAAAGTGCAACCATCCGCGATCTCGATGGCAAGTTAAATGGTAAAACCATCAAGGTCGATGGCGATTATACGGTAGGCCACCTTATGATTGAGGCGGTCGGAAAGGAAAGCTTTACGCTGGGAGGGAATGGCTCTCTTACCTTTGATGACAACAGTGACGCCATCCTGCACCACTCGGGTAACAACATCGTCACTTTCGCTGCCGATGTGCATCTGGCTGATACGCTTAACTATATTGATGATGTTGCCAAAACCGTCGGTTATCTTGACTGGACGGGCGATGTCGATGGCAGCGGTGGCATCAACAAAACTGGCACGGGTACGCTGCGTATTTCCGGCGGGTCGGCAAACTCTTATACCGGCGGGTTCTTCTGGAAAGATGCCTCGGTTATTCAAATTAACGAAGACGGTTCACTGTTCGGCACCGCGGGTTTAACCGTAGGTAACGGCGCCGCCGGCACCTATACGCTTGAATCTCGTGATGGGGATCATACCGTGGACGGGCCGTTAATCATTGACGGTAATCTGGCATTACGTCGTGATACGGATGCCGGCATCATCAGCACCAATGGCGGTGACCTGACATTTACAGGTTTAACAACATTAGCCGCGGGTCAGCATTCCCTTGATGTCGGCTATGGAAGCCAACTGATTCTGGATGGCGATATCTCCGGCTCGGGTGGTATCAGAAACATCGGCTCCGGTACGCTGGTTCTGAATGGCGCTAATAATACCTTCACCGGTGGTGTATTGCTCGATGGCGCTAATGTGGTGGTTGCCCACGACCAGGGGTTGGGAACGGGTACGATCTCTGTCACTAATGGTTCTGTAAGCCATGGGATAACCTATAACAGTACCGGTAAATCTGACTTCCTGGAGTTAAGTAATGAGCTGAATTTAGCCGGCGGCATGACACTGTCAGGCAATATTAACTTCGACCACCAGGGGACCAGTATCGTTTCTAAAGTTAACGATATGGGTGCGAGTAGCGGTTCTCAGGTCGCATTTGGCAAGGACCATATTCTGGATGGTGCCGGTGGGTTTAACTTTGGTCGTATCGGTTCATACACAAACTCCGGCAGCTTCGTATTTCTTGGGGAAAACACCTTCAGCGGCGGGGTTAACGAGGCGTCTGGTCAGCTATATGTTGGCGCGGACTCGGTTAAAGATGCTTCAGGGAATATCATCAGCGGTGCGTTGGGGACCGGTGCGTATACCTCGAACGGTGGCTGGCTGGGCGCTTACAGTGAAACCGGCAGCGGGATCACCTCTCGCCGCATGTCTAATCAGATTGTCCTCGCGGGCTCAAACATCGGTATTACAAGTAGTGGCGATGCCAAAACCCTGATTTGGGACACCTCAACGATCGATTTGTCATCCACGAATATGACTTTATCGAATAACACCACCCTTTCTGTAGAGTCACAGTTTGTCGACAATCAGACGGGTAAACCCAGCCTGCTTGCGATAAGTGGTCCAGGTACTGTGGAATTAAAGAACGGCGACAATCAGATTTCAGCTGGCATTAAGGTCGGTACTTTGTCTACGTTGCTGGCTACAGCAACGGGCGATGTGACGACCGGAGCAGTCGACCAGGGGCATAACTACTTCGGTACAGGCCATCTCAACCTTGATAACGGTTTGACCAAAATTGTCACCGCAGACGGTTCAACTGTTCGCCTTTCTGGTGACGGTATGAGCATGAGTAATGGTGCAAAACTGGTCATTGAGGGGGGCGCGAACACTAACACCGTGTTCGATGGTAACTCAGCCTTTACCGGTACGAATACCACAGGCTCTATCACGACCTCAGGTAAACTGATTAAGAAAGGTGCCGGCACCACCACATCTGTGGGTGCCAGGTTGATTACCCCTGAATTGCTGATTGAACCTGATGCCATTCTGTCCCTGACGAATGCCAATCTGGTCGGCGTTGTCGGAACACTCACTCTTAACGGCGGCACTCTGGCGGTGAACGGTCTTAATCAGACCTTCAGCTCAGCCTCGCAAGTGGTGCTGAACGCTGACAGCCATATCGATTTTGGTGATGGTGCCAGTATCGTTACCGTGGGTTCCCTTAATATGACCGCCGACGGAAAATATGTCGGTCGCTCAGACCTGACCTTAAACCTTGATAACTGGGACGGTAATGCCAGCTCAGGCGGCGGTGCGGATCAGTTCGTGGTGCTCAATGGCCTGACGGACAATCAGAAGATCCAAAACATCTGGTTCACCGGCGGGTATGCGCCGGGTGCGAAAACGCTGATTAACCCGAATGGCAGGATTGAACTGGTTCCAGTAGGCCTGGCGTATGTCTGGGATGATCATACTAATAACGATCTGTGGTCATCCAGCAACTGGACCGATGTCGGCTCACCAAACGGTGCTGGCGATTCGGCGGTGTTTGATAATACTGACGCAAATCTTGATGGCAGCACGATTTCTCTCGGCCGAAATACGACTATTGGGTCTATTTCGTTTGAAAGCGACCAGGGCCAGGCCTTCACGCTGAGCGGGGGCACTATCACCCTCGATAGCGGTGATGTTGATACACCAGCGCTTATTCGTGTCATGAGTAATACTGCGCCAACCATCGCTTCACAGATTCTTTTGCAAAGTAATCTGAACATCTCTGAAGTGGATGCGCTCTCGGTACTGAACTTAACCGGTACGATCAGCGGTCCGTTTGTCGGTATTACTAAATCAGGCTTCGGTACTCTGGGTCTGATGTCTGCCGATTCAAACTACACCAACGGGACAACCATTGAAGGTGGCCTGCTGCAAGTAGGTGCATCCAGTTCACTGGATCAGTATGGCCGTGTGCTGAAAGGGCCTGCAGGTCTGGGGGTGTTGACCCTGGCAAGCGGCAC
This sequence comes from Rahnella sp. R3(2024), assembly GCF_042920125.1. Taxonomy (NCBI): domain Bacteria; kingdom Pseudomonadati; phylum Pseudomonadota; class Gammaproteobacteria; order Enterobacterales; family Yersiniaceae; genus Rahnella; species Rahnella sp. R3(2024). The sequence continues at coordinate 599,906 of NZ_JBHGBU010000002.1, read as the reverse complement.
CAGTATCGAAGCAACCGGTGGCAATCAAACCTTACATAATAGCGTGGTATTCAACGGAAACGTGGGTGTCATGGGTGCCAATACCCTGACGCTTCAAGGCTCTCAGGGGGGTGAAGGCAAAATCGCGTCGGCGACGACGTTGAACGTGGCTGATGCGGCTGGCGCACTGACATTTGGCAGTGATCTGTTGCTGACCGGCACCGAGAACCTGACCAAAACCGGTTCGGGTACGGTTAACTTCAATTCCACGGCCACCAATTTTAGCGGCAATGTTCTTGTTAATCAGGGCAGCGTCGGTATCGGCACCAATAATGGCTTTGGTCAGGGATCTGTTTCTCTGGCGAACGGCACCACTCTGGTTGCCAACACCAACGGGCTGGCGGTCGATAGTAATATTTCCCTGGCTGCAGGTACTGAGTCCATCAACAGCGGTGCTCATAATCTCACCCTGACCGGCGACATTACTGGCGCAGGTAAGCTGAACAAAACCGGTAGCGGTACGCTCACTCTGGACACTGTCTCCACCTACAGCGGCGGCACATCCGTGTCCGAAGGCGCTGTGGTCATGACTAACAATGACGCAGCGGGCGCAGGCAATATCAGCATCGCATCAGGGGCAGCTCTGAATGCTAATTTCTCAGGCGATACGCTGAGCAATGTGCTGACAGGCGCCGGTACCCTGAACATCAAGGGTACTGATGTGAAGGTTGCTGCGGATAACTCCGGTTTCAGCGGTGTGCTGGACGTTAATGACAATGCTTCTGCCATCGTGAACGATGCTGTAAGCCTCGGGCACGGCAGTGTGGCACTGAGCGGCAACGGCGAACTCACGATTGCTCCGGCAGATGCAGATTTCATCTTTGATAATCAGCTTTCTGGTTCCGGTCTGCTGACCGTCGATTTGGGGGGTACCGATCACCAGTTCAACTTTGGTGCAAACACCGGCTCAGCCTTTACCGGTACAGCGGATATCGCTCATGGTATTGCGAATCTGGATGCCAACGCATCAACCGCGTTAGCTAACGCAACGCTGAAGCTTGAAGCAGGCAGTAAAGCAACCATGACCGGTAACGTCACGGCAGGTAACACGACGCTGAACGGTGGCAGCTTGCTGACCACGATGAACTCATCAGGTGTGATCGATGGGAAAATCACCACCAATACGCTCACGCTGAACAGCGGTTCCGTGCAGCTGGATCTGGCAGCAATGAATTCTGCTGCGGGTCTGTTGCTGGCCGATGACGGTGTGACGAATCAGCTGATTGCCGCCACCACCATTGCCGGTGATGTTAAAAACCTGCAAATGGTTGACGGCAAAGGCGCGGTAATGGGTGCTAACAGCGTACAAAACATTACCCAGGGTGGGAATGTTGTCGCGAAAGGCAACTACAGCGAATCTCTGGCAAGCACCGGCGCGGGCGGCAACGGACTCTACGTTTCCTACCAGCTGGATCAGGTTGATCTGCAGGATAATCAAACGCTGTCTCTGAACGAAGGTACAGCAACCAACACGGCTGCTGAACTGAAAGCCAAACTGACAGGCGCAGGTAACCTGGATATCGCGGCGACCAATGCCATCACGATTTCAGGTGTTAACAATACTTATACCGGCACGACAACCGTTTCATCCGGCACCGCGAAAGCGGGTGGCGTGAATGTCTTTGCCAGCAGCAAAGCCGTTGATGTTAAAAAGAATGCCACGCTCGATCTGAACAGTAACGCGCAGCAGCTGAATAACCTGACTGGCGCAGGTACCGTACTGGTGTCTGCAGCATTGACGGCCAACAACACCGCAGACAGTACCTTCAGTGGTGTACTGAACGGAACAAGTTCATTAACCAAAACCGGCAGCGGCAAGCTGACCCTTTCCGGCGACAACACGCTGGGCGGCACCACGCAGATTAATGCGGGTACCCTTGCGTTGCAGAGCAATAAATCGGTGGGTACTTCGGCGGTTTCTGTCGCTGCGGGTAGCAAACTGGATCTGGCATTTAGCAAGCTTGGCTTCAGCAACACGATTGCCGGCAACGGCACAGTGGACATTACGGGTACCGATGTTGGCCTGACGGGTGTCAATACGCTGGCAGGCATGTGGAACATCGTCGGTTCCGCGGCTGTGACTGCGATGAACAACCTCGGTACTGCGGGCGTTAACCTCAGCAGTGCTGCGAGCATACTGAATGTCACGCCGGCAGCGGGCAATATTGCCTTCGGCAACAAACTGACCGGAAACGGTACGCTGAATGTGCAGCTTGCTGACAACACGAAATCGTTTGATTTCACCTCAGCAGCGGGCAACGCCTTTACGGGTACTGTCGACCTGAAACAGACTTCATTTGCTCTGAATGGCGACAATACCTCAGCGCTGACAAATGCCACGCTGAAGGCCGACAAGGACTCCATTGTGACGGTCGGCAGCGGCAATCAGCAAATCGGCGGTCTGACATTTGCCGGTGGTAAAGTCATTTTCGATGCCACTATCCCGGCTCAAACCCAGGCTAACGGCATTATTACAGCCAAAAACATCGACATTAACGGTGCAGGTACCGTGCAGGTAACGACGCCAACGTTGATGCCAACGGCGCCATCCGCAGGCGGCAACACCAATATTCTGTCTCAGGATGACTCAGGTGCTATCACTAAGCTGGCCGGTGCAGGCTCCATTACCGGTGCAGGCGGCGCGCTGACGCTCGTTGATCAGAACGGCAAGGTCATCAGTAACGGGCAGTCCATTGATATCTCCAGCGGCGGCAAAAAAGTTGCAACAGGTATTTATGATTACCGCCTGAATACCGGTGATAAAAATGACGGCATGTATGTCTCTTATGCTCTGAAAAGTGTGGATGTTATCGACGGCGAGACGTTGTCTCTGACGCCTGATACCAGCGCAAGCGGTCTGGCAACAGACATGTCGGCCACCATTACCGGCAAAGGGAATCTTGATATTTCCGCCGGTGCGGGGCACACGGTGTCACTGACCAACGCATCTAATGCTTATACCGGGAAAACAACCGTTACCACCGGTACCCTGGCAGCAGGTTCCAATAACGCATTCGGTAAGACAAGTCTGCTGGATATCGCCGCGGCGGCAACAGCAGATCTGAATGGTTACAACCAGACGGTAGGCAGCTTCAGCGGTGCGACAGGCTCTACGCTCAATGTTCACGGCGGGACATTGTCGATGACCAACGGCGGGACCTCTGACGGTGCATTAACCGGTGCAGGTCAGCTGAATGTTAATGGCGGTGATTTCTCAGTGAAAGGGGCTAACACCTCTCTGAGCTCGAATGTCTCTGTCGCTTCCGGCGCGTCTGCAACGCTAAACAACGTGGCAGGTCTGGGTAACACCGGCACCGTCACCACGGCGGGCAAACTGGAACTGAACAATGCGTCTGGCGTAATGGCGAAAAACATTGCCGGAAGCGGTTCTCTGGATCTGACGAATGGTTCAAACGTCACAGTAACCGGAACTAACACACTGTCCGGCGCGATTAACATTGCGGCTAATAACTCCGTGACGGCGTCACGTGCAGCCAACCTTGGCACAGCGACCATCAACAACACCGGCGGCTTTATTCTGGATACCGCCACCAACTGGACATTCACTAACGCCCTCACCGGTGCGGGTCTGTTCACGAAAAATGGCACAGGTAATTTGACCATCAGCCGCGCGAATAATCGCACCGGCGGTACCAACATCGCCGCAGGTAAAATGACCCTGACCGATAAAGGCGCTCTCGGAACGGGTGTGGTTAACGTCAATACCGCTGCCGGAAACAGTGCGCAAGGTCTGAACCTGGCGTTCGGCACGGCACAAGGATTCGCCTCCACGCTGGCAGGTGCGGGTGTGACGTCAGTCACCGGCGCAGGTACAGCAACGATCACGGGCGCAAACTCTGCGTATACCGGTAACTGGAATATCAGTGGCAAAGCGGCAGTCGATGCGGCAGCTACCACGTCCGGTCAACACCTTGGGACGGGTGCCATTAACCTGGTCAGCGGCGGTGCACTGAACACGGATACCACAGGGGCATTTGCTTTCAACAATCTGCTGACCGGTAACGGCACGCTGAATGCATCGAATGCGGGTAACGCATTCTCCTTCGGCAGCGGTGCAGGCCATGCGTTCACCGGTACTGTGGCGCTGACGGATAACACCTTCAGCTTGTCTGGCGACAATACCGCGACCCTCGCCGGTGCAACATTGTCGTTAGGTGCCGGCAACGTGACCACGGTGGGCAACGGTGTGCAAAACATCGGTAACCTGACGCTGGCGGGTGGTCGCATTGATTTCAGCAACACCACCATCCCGACGGATATCGTGGCGAAAGGCAGCGTTTCAACCGGCGTACTGGATGTCACGAAAGCTTCTGAAGTGAGCATCAGTGCAGCGGCGGCGGCGCAGGTCATTAACCCGGCACCGTCAGGCACGTTGAATCTGATGTCTCAGGACGATGATGCAAAACTGAAACTCATTGACTCCACCTCGATAGCGGCAGGCTCCTCTGTGGGCAACCTGACGCTGGTCGATGCGCAGGGCAATGCGATCAGCGCAATGAACATCAATGACATCATTGAAGGCGGAAACACGGTGGCGATCGGTACTTACGATTACACCACCAGCTTCGGTGATACCAATGATGGCCTGTACGTGGGTTACGGCCTGAAGAAAGTGGATCTGCAGGCGGGTCAGTCCCTGACGTTGACGCCTGATGCCGGTGCCGCCGGTGCCGCAATGGACTTCAGCACCCAAATTACAGGTACAGGTAACCTGGCAATCAACGCTGGCGTGGGTCGTTCGTTGTCGCTCTCTAACAACATGAATGATTTCACCGGTGAAACGGTTGTTCAAACGGGCGACTTAAAACTTGCTGCAGACGATGTGTTGGGCAAAACCGCCAATCTGGCGATTGACGGAGGTGCATCGGTTGATATGAATGGCCGTTCACAAACCATCGGCGCGCTCGCTGCGTATACCGGCAGCGTACTGAATCTCGACGGGACACTGACAATTTCTGACAGCCAGCGTTCTGCGGGTGATGTATCCGGTGGATTTGCGAGCGATAACACGCTGTTCGGCAACGGTAAACTGGTTATCGATCCTTCCGTCATGAGCGTAGCGGGTACTCAGCTTGGCTTTACCGGCCAGATTGATGTCACCGACGGTTCACAACTGTTCCTCAATACCGCCGAAGCGTTTAACAATGCGCAAGGTATTACGCTGACCACTGACAGTGACAAAGTGACATTCGCTAACCTGTCAGCGCAGGACGCGTCCTGGACTTCCACACCAGATGGCATCACCAGCGTTGGTTTCTCTGGTCTGGGAAGCGTTGAACTGCGTGATGGCTCGAATATAGCCTTGACCGGTGACAGCTCGGCCTTCGAAGGACAGTTTGATGTTGCGAAAGACTCAACGCTGACTGCTGATGAGTCGAAAAATCTGGGTACCGCAGACCTGCTGCTGGATGGCACATTCAACGCCAAAACTGAAACTGACTGGACATTCAGCAATAACGTGACCGGTAACGGTGAGTTCAACAAACTCGGTTCAGCGACGTTCATGGTGGACTCCCAACTGAGCGGTTTCAGCGGAAATACCACCGTCAGCGATGGCGTGATGATGCTGGGTAACCGCACATCATCAGCTTCAACGATGGCGGGTGACCTGAACATCAATGCGAACGGTACCTTCTCCGGTATCGGTGCGGTGAATGGCAGCGTCAATAACGAGGGTCGTATCGTTTCTTACAACGTACTGCCTCTGGTTAACGGCGGCGGTGATAGCGCAGTGTCTAACCTGACAGTGGGGTCATTGACCAACAGCGGTCTGGTGCAACTGGCCGGTCAAAATGTCGGTAACTCCCTGACGGTTAAGGGCGACCTGATCGGTGCGGGCGGTACTGTTGCCATCAATACCGTTCTGGGTAACGACGCCTCCGCGACGGATAAACTTATCCTGGATGGCGGTAAGACCACCGGCACAACCTCTCTGGCTGTCTTCAATAATGGCGGAGCAGGTGCTAAAACCGATATCGGCATTGAAGTTGTTGACGCCATCAATGGCGCAATCACGGAAAACGGTTCATTCACGCTTTCTTCACAGTCAACGGGCTATCGTTCTACCACCGGTACCCTGGCGATAGGGGCCTACGATTACGGTCTGGTGCGTGGCGGCAAAGGGGGCGATGCAGAAAGCTGGTACCTGAGCTCAACCAGCACAGAAGCTGAAGACGGTAATGAAGGTAACGAGGGTGATGACGATCAAGGCGGTGATGACGACAACAACAATAACAGCAACGCAGGTCTGCGTCCGGAAGCCGGGGTCTACGCAGGAAACATGCTGGCAGCTCAGTCCATGTTTGAAATGACGCTGCACGATCGTGAGAGTTATAACCGCTCAACTGGTCAGAACGGCGTTGAAGATGAGCATGCAAGTTGGGCGCGTGTTACCGGCAGCCACTCCTCAGGGAAAATGGCGAATGGCGCACTGTCAAACTCTGCGGATATATCTTCTGTCCAGATGGGTGTTGATCTGCTGAGCAAACCGGATACGCAGTTCGGTTCAGTGTATGCCGGTGTCATGGGCGGCTGGGGTTCTGCTAAGACCTACGCCAAAAAAGATCAAGGCAATCACATTCACGCCGATGGCTCTGTAAGTGGTTACTCAGCCGGTGTTTATGGCACCTGGTATGAGAAAGACAAAGATCTGGGCGGCGCCTATGTTGATTCATGGATGCAACACAACTGGTTTGATAACAGCGTTCATGGCTTCGGTTTACCAGAGGAATCGTATGGTTCTCAAATGGACACCGTTTCAGTGGAAACTGGCTATGCTATTAAGCTGAGTGATGATGAAAACACTAAGATTTTCGTCGAACCTCAGGGCCAGTTGAAATATTCCTCTTACCGTTCAGACAACCATACAGAAGTCGGTGGGACGAAAGTGAGTACAGAGGATGCGGAAGGTGTTACCGCGCGTGCAGGTGCTCGTCTGTATGGCGTTCATACGCTGAAAGGTGGTCAGACGATTCGACCGTTTGTTGAAGTCAACTACTGGTACACACAGAACACCGGCACAGTCGTGATGAATGACGACGCGATTAAAAGTGGAGCACCAAAATCGTACGGAGAAGTGAAGGCAGGGATTGTCAGTGATGTGACGAGAAACCTGCAGGTCACGACGCAGGTCGGCGGGCAGTCTGGAGATAATGACTTCACCTCATTGTCCGGCCAGATCGGTATCAAATACTCCTGGTAAAGCCATTTTGTAATATCAGGAACAGTGCCCGGTTGAAATCCACCGGGTACTGTTCCCCCGAGCATTCATTAATCTCACCGCGACGCTTCGCGTGTGGAAACCCTATTACTTACTCCCGGGCCTTGCGCCCACAAGGAATTAAAATGTCTACAACAATGCTTTTCTATAAAAACGTTACTGCACTTTCCCGTGATAGCCATAAGAAGTTAAAACTCGATCCCGTCAACGGGTTTGATATGGCAGCGAATACCCATTGGTTACCGGTTGTTGGTGGAGAGTTTTATCAGGCATCCCCGCATTATCCGATTGTATTCGCCGCTGAAACCAAAGAGGGGAAAGAAATTATCACCCCAATTCTGCTGTTAGGCCTTGAAGCAGGTCATAATGATTATGTGGCTAAGGATATGAGCTGGAAGGCCGGGACTTATTTACCTGCCTTTGTACGTCGTTATCCATTCGTACTGGCATCAACAGATCAGGAGTCAAAAGACTTCACTATTTGTTTTGACAAAGATTTCGCGGGCTTCAACGAGAAGAAAGGGAAAGAGCTGTTTAATAAAGACGGCTCAAACAGTGAGTTCCTGGATGAGACAATCAAATTCATGAATGGATTCACGGTTGAAATGGAGCGGACGAAAGAGTTCGTGGCGCTGCTGAGCAAATTCCAGCTTCTGGAAAAACGTAATGCAGAAATCACCAGCAGCACTGGCGCATCCTTTAAAGTTCAGGATTTCCATGTTGTGAGTGAAGCTAAACTGGCAAAACTGACCGGTGAAGAACTGGTTGAGCTTAACCAGAAAGGCTATTTGGGTTGGATCATTGCTCATCTGATGTCATTGGCCAATCTGCCAAAACTTCTCGATATGCATTTGGCGAATCGCAAAAGCGCTAAGTGAATTAAAGAAGCGTGAGTCATATATTTCTACTATCTGAACAATAACCTGCTTAAGCTGTGTTAAATCGACTCGTGGAGTCCGCGCACTCCCGAGTCGAGAACCTTCCCCAAGACCTTTCCTCCTCTCAAACCCGCAGACAGAATGCACTGTTATCGCTTTGAACTACCCTTGCCAGTTCAACAGGTGAGAGTTGATCCCCTCGATGATTTGTACAAATGAAGAGTTATTGAGCGATGTTTTGTTATAAATCATGTAAATAGACACCGGCTTCATACTCAACTCCGGTTTCAACATTTTGATGTCATAACTGCCCTTCATTTTTTCAAACAGGCGTTTAGGGATTGCACCGACCAGATCGCTTTTTTCTGTCGCGGCGAGAACACATAAAAGTGAACGCGTTCTCATGCCGATGTTTCTTTCGCCAAAATGGTTGTCAGCGTAGACCTGAAACTCGTTAATCACTTCGCTGTCTGTTTCTAATAAAACGAATTTCTCATGCCTGGATTGCTCAACATCTAGCGTATCAGTAAGACGCGGGTGCGTTTTACTGCATATAAAAACGATTTCTTCTTCGAATATTTTTTTAGAAACGAACTGCATACTGAAATGCGGATTGGAATCAAAGATAATGTCTGCCCGCCGGTAAATCAGCGCCTCTTCAGCGGAGTTCGACGTAGGGTCACTGATGGTATGCACGATCTCGCATTGTGGGATGCTGTCCAGGACTAACGTGGTAATGACGGGAATGAGGATGCCTGAAAGATACGCTGAACAGTCAATCACAAGACGATTGTGAGAGGTTTGTTTCGAGACTTTCTGAAAAGCAAACAGGAAATTATCAAAGCTCGGGCTCAATGCCTGATGAATACTGACAGCCACTGTCGTGGCACTTAATGATTTCCCTTCCCGAACAAACAACGGATCCCCAAAGTACAATCTGAGTTTTTGCAAAGACTGACTGACGGAAGAAGGCGAGAGGTCGAGAGATTCAGCAGCCATGGTGACACTTCCATAGATGTATACCGCTTCAAACATGACTAACAAGTTGAAGTCAAAATCTTTTGTAGTCCAGAATACATCGGTAATGTTACCTGACTGCATGCTCTCTCCTTATAAACGAGTGGCTATATTTCGCGGGGAAATGATAGTCATAATTATAAGTCACGGTTAAAAATTTGCTGCAGTTTTTCTTCCGTCAGGAAAAGCAAATCATCCAATACCGGCGTTATCCTGGAGCCTCTGATAAGCACTAATACCGGATAATCGGTGGGATGGTTAAGTGATAACTGCTTTTTATAATCAGACCACTTTTTAATATGACCATCAGACTCTGCGCTGGCCATAATGAATACGGTGGTAATGAATTCATCGTACTCATATAGGTTATTCAAAAGGAACATAAAACCTCACTCGCTATTAATAAAATGACAATGTAGGAAATAAGAAGTTACAGATGCAGACTCCTTAAGCAGATAATATTTCAACGGCTCATCCTCCAGAAGTTTCGAGTCAAAGACAATGCCATATCCTGAAAGATGTTTTTGCAAATCTGCATGAACCCTTATGGGCGTTACTCTCAGGAGTGAAAGTTCTCATCAGACGTCAGTCTGGTGCATGAGATTAAATTTATCGCCATAAAAAAGCGCACTGAATGGCATAAATTCCTGACAGTGCGCTTGAGTATTTACACGGTAAAACAGTGGGTTACCTTGATATGGTGAGTGGATGTTGATTTTTAGAATTGATCATTCAGCAAACGATATTGCAGCAGGGGTTGGGTAAGAATATTATTTTCGCAAGCAGGAGGTCTGGCAGATGTTAATAGAGTTCAGATTCTTAATGACTGCACTACTTATATATAAACCCGGCGCGATGATGTTCTGTCTTTTCATCCTCCGTTAATTTTTCTCCAGCAATATGATAGGTTATTTTTTATCATTCAGGTCAATACGTAATATGAAGAAATTATCTTTATTTACGCTGGCAGCAATCACATTCTGCCCGCTGATGAGCAGTCATGTTATTGCCGCAGAAAGCCTGCTATTGCCAGATTTAGGCAGTGCTGAAACGGTAAAGAATAACGCTTCTGCAGAAGATCTTTCTGCGCAGACAAATAATGGTTTTGCAGCTAAAACAGCGCAAGCCGCTGTGAGCGAAGCACAACAGAATTTTGAAAATTTAACGCCGGAAGGGATGAAGTCTCAGGCCTATCAATATGGCAAAAGTGTTGCTACAAGCGCCGCACAGAATCAGATTGAAAAAACGCTGTCGCCTTATGGCCATGTCAGTACCCAAATCAGTCTCAATGACGACGGAAGTTTAGACGGGTCATCGCTGGATTATCTGATCCCCTGGTATGAAGGAGAGAGCAATTTAATTTTTACCCAATTCTCTGCTCACAATACCGATGATCGTACCATTGCTAACTTCGGGGCAGGGTTACGCCATAACCTGAATAAAGACTGGCTGGTGGGCGTCAATGCCTTTTACGATTACGACCTGACCCGAAATCATCGCCGTTACGGCGTAGGTGCAGAAGCCTGGACTAACTACCTGAAGTTTAGCGGCAACTATTATATTCCGCTGTCTTCATGGAAAAATTCGCCAGACCTGGAAGATTACGAAGAGCGCCCATCCAGAGGGTGGGACGTTCGTGCGCAGGCTTATTTACCGGCATACCCGCAGCTGGGCTCGTCGGTCATCTATGAAAAGTATTACGGCGAACAGGTTGCGCTGTTTGGGACTGACAGTTTACAGAAAAACCCGTCGGCAGTGACGTTGGGAGTGGATTACACCCCGGTACCGATGATCACCATGGGGCTGGGCTATAAAAAGGGTAACTCTGATAACACCGAACTGACAGCCAACGTGGCGCTGGATTACCGCATCGGTGTGCCGATGGCGCAACAACTGGACCCTTCAGCCGTCGCCGATATGCGCAGCCTGGCGGGAAGTCGCATGGATTTCGTCGATCGTAATAATCATATTGTGCTTGAGTATCGCGAGAAAAGGGATCTGGATGTCGGCCTGTACCTGAAACCGACCGGCACGCCCGCGCAATGTATTCTTTCTGATGCGCCGGATGAAGCTCAGGCTTATGAGGGGTGTCACTGGACGGTTAATGCCACCATTACGTCGCATCTGAAAATTAAAGACGCGCAGTGGGTTCCGCTCGGCGGTTTCTCGGCGGAAAGTAAACTGGCCTTACCGGCCTTGTCTCCACAGCAAAATATCAGCGCCGGTCAGAATAACCACTGGACGCTCACATTCCCTGCATGGGTTGATTCCGCCGATCCTGAGGCCAACAAATATGCGCTGGCGGTGATGCTGGTTGATGATAAAGGGCACGCGAAGCAATCCAATATCGTCAACATTGAAGTGTCTGAAGCGCCTGTTAATTATCAGCTGGTGATTAACGATGCCGGTGAAGAGAAAAAAACCATCAAGGTGTTATCTAACGGCAACGATGTCGTCACCCTGCATTCGAGCGGCAGTAAAGTCGCCGGGCTGGCAGGAGAAACCACCGCCCTGGCGGCTGAAAGTCTGAATATGACATTCCATGCTTACAAGATGGAAGATAAAAGCCACGCTCAGGAAGTTGAGATTCACGCGTCGAAAAGTGACTGTGAAACGCATACGCAATGTCTGTTTTATGAACAAAAGCCGGAGCAGGGCGAGGCGGTGATCGGCAGTACAATGAGCGGTGTTTACTCTGTCATTGCCAAACCAGAAAATAAAGCGTCACAGAAAACCAATGCGGTTGTTATTGATTTCACCCCCGCGGATAAAATGATTTATACCGCCATCGTCGATAAAGAAAATCCGACAGTGAATTTAACGGCGACTAAGGGTAATAAATTACAGTTAGGCCATGAATATGAATTTAAAGTGGCCTACGACAGTAATAATAACGGGCAATGGGATGCCAGTGACCGTGAAACAGTAACAGACGAAAATAAAACGCCGATCATCTCTTTGATGAATTACCGCTGGCAATTCACCAAAAATAGCGCGAACGGTACGCCGGGTGGATTTGCCACTCCTGCGACGGATAATCACGATATTATCCTGCCGAAAACCAATGCTGAAGCCAGCACCGTATTTTCCGCTGCCGGACCAGACGGGGTCCAGGGATATGAATTAAGGGTTGACTATCAGTTGACTCAAACAGGAATACAGACTGTTAAAACGATGAATAAGAAATAATATTTCCTATCGCGATTTAACATTAACTCACCCATTTTACTTTAATGAGATATGACCCAATGAAAACGTTTAACAAAACACTCCTTGCCACATTATTAATTGCCAGCTGTGCGCCAATGGCTTTTGCTGATACAACAGCCAGTGCCGGTACAATTGAAGGTAGCTCTCCCATTATATACGGAACAGGTGCAGGCGCAGCGGCGCATACCGTGACATTTGCTAACGGGCATGAAAGTGGTTCTGTCAACGCAATGTCGCCGGGAGATAAAATTACCCTCAGCTATATTTTGAAGGATGATGAAGGTGATGCTGATGACAGTATAAAAACCATTACGTGGTTTACCACCTCGGATGGCCATGGTGCTGATAAAAAAATCATCAGTGGCGCCGCCGGTAAGGAAACGTACACCCTGCAGCAGGCGGACGCCGGGCTTTATCTGGGGGCAACCATTGATGAAGCCACTCTTACCGGGAGTCCTAAAGGGGGTCAGCGGATCACCATAAATGATGTCAGTACCAACGACGCGACGGACAATATTCCGGACGGTCCGGTAGTAGGCGGCACGGTGGCAACCATGATTGTGGATACCACATCACCAGATGATAACCTGATCGGTAAATCGAGCAGCAGTCTGATTCTGGGCCACACGTATCAGTTCAAAATCTGGTATGACACCAACGGTAACAAGGTCTGGGATGCGGGCGAACTGGATGCGTCATCCAACTACAGCTATAACTGGATCTTCGACGGCACCTCAGCGACCACGGGTACGGCGGGCGGTAAAGCCGTCAGTTCAACCGATAACAAGGATCTGAAACTGCCGTTGACTAACACCGAAGCGAAATCTGTCTACGCCAATGCGGGTGCTGACGGTATCCAGGGTTACCAGCTGCAGGTAGATTATACCGCTAAAGTTAAAGCAGTATTGAAATCCGTTAAACGCAAATAATAATCCGTAATATTAATTAGCCTGGGCGCGCTGGCGCTCAGGTTAATTAATCCGTGTGATGTAAATTGCCATACCTTAAAGCATGGTGACGTGATGAAAAGTAAATTTAAAAGCAAGGCACGGATAGCGTTGTTTATAGCACTCCTGATCAATACCCCCTTTCTGGTTAATGCCAATGAAATGACCGGTCGGACAGGGGCAGTATCAGGAACTCCCCCTGTTTTATATAACAAGGATAACGAATCCGGGCATATCGATGTCGTCAGAAAAAGAGGCGGCATTGAGGATGACGACCAGCTCGATATTAATGACAGTTTGTCCCTCGCGTGGCGATTTTTTGATGGTGAGGGGGATGAGGAAATAACACTTCCCTCCGTAGAGTGGATTTGTACCGACACCAGTAATAGCCGGCACGTCCTTGCGACGGGTACTCTGGAATATATTATTTCTCCAAATGATAAAGCCTGTACTATCGGGGTCAATCTCACGCCGAAAACATTGACCGGCACACCTCAGGAAAATACGGCGATCGAAATCGCGGATATCAGCACGTATATTGATAATGATTCTATTCCTGACGGACCGGTAAATCCGCATTCCATTAATATGGTGGATTACACTGTCGCACCGAATAACGCCACCGCCAGAATGACCGTTCCCGCCAATGCGAAACTGATGACGGCTTTTTCGGGAGCACAGGTGCAGTTAGAAACAGATAACATTCCTGATGAAGTAACCTGGAGCAGCAGCAATGATGCAGTTGCGACGGTGTCTGATACCGGTTTAGTGACCTTTAAAGGGAAGGGGGCGGTGAAAATCACTGCGCGTCATAATGAACAGAGTGTCTCTATGACCCTTAATCCTCAGTTGTTCTTTGTCATGGGTTCGACAAATAAGACGTGGGATGACGCAAAAACGGAGTGCGAAGGTATGGGCGGACGTTTGCCTACGATCAGCGAGCTGAGCGACGGAACAAACATTCGTAACGTTCCGGGTAATGGATTATGGGAAGAGTGGGGGCAAAGTATTCTGGATGTCCGACATACTGGCGTTGTGTTCTGGTCTTCATCGTCTAACGGTGTCGACAGTTATTTATACGCTTATCTTTCGGATGGGCACATCAGCTCAAACAAAGCTACTGTTACGGAGGGCTTTGCCTGCATCCTGAACTGAAAACAGTTCTGGCTACCGTCAATATGAAAGAAAATGAAAGAAAAATACGCGGCTATAATAAGAGGCAGGTTGATTTTCACTGTTTAAGAGCAAATCTATGACACGCCCAAAATCTGAAAACCTTATTGTCGCCGCGCCGGTGAAGCCCGCAGAGTCCATCAGTAAACTGATAAATTCTCTCTCGGGCCTGTCCCGGCCTCTGGCGGCAACCCGTGGACGCGAGGGGATAAAGCTCATTGATGAACATTCAGAATTCATCGTAATTCTGATTTTAGAAGGCAGCATTGAGATCTGGCGTAATCGTGATGAACTTCTGGTCGCCACCTCTTATGCCCCGGCGATCATCGGGCTGCAAGGTTCTGAATTCCGCTATCAGACACACACCTTCACGCCGCAACCGGAAAGTAAGATTGCCTGGTTATCACACCAGACGGCGCTGGATGCCATCAAAGCGCATGATCTGATGGAAGACATGATCACTTATCAGTCGTATATGAACGACCAGCAGACGTATCGCGACTTTCTGATGATCAACAGTTCCAGTTATGAAATTATCTGCCGGCTATTGACCGAGATTTCTGAACGTCCTGATTTCCACGAGATTCGTGTTGAACAATACATCCTGACGCGCACCCGGCTGGCGCGAAGCGGTGTGATGAAAATGCTTGCTGACCTGCGTTTCGGCGGATTCATCGAAATGGAAAAAGGAAAACTGTTGCGTATCAATCTCCCATTCCCTAAAAATTACTAAAATCCGCGTTGAGGAAGCGGAATCGCCTGCACGCTCGTTTATGGAGAATGACAATGAACCCGTCCCAACAACGTTTTGCACTCACCACCGTCCCGCCACCGAAAACCTTTCCCCACGTGAGCACGCCCGTTATCAGCGATGAGGTCATGGCGCTGCGTCTGAAGAACATTGTGACGGCTTTGCATCAGCACAAGTTCGATGCGCTGGTGATTTACGCCGATAAAGAGCATGGCGGAAATTTTGAATACCTTGCAGGCTTTATTCCCCGTTTTGAAGAAGCGCTGCTGATTGTGACCGCTGACGGTCAGCTCAGCTATGTAATGGGCAATGAGAACCTCAAACTGGTGCCCCATGCGCGAAACAAAGGTAAATGCCTGCATGCTCCGGCCTTCTCGCTGCCGAATCAACCGATGGATAACGATGCACCGCTGACAGAGGTTTTGGCCGATGCGGGGCTGACGCGCGGAAGCCGGATTGGCGTTGTCGGCTGGAAGTTGTTCACCAGCACGCTTCACGATACGCAGTATCAGTTTGACGTACCGGCTTTCATTCTTGACGCGATCATTGATACGGCAGGCGAGCGGGAAAACGTGGTCAATGCGACCGCGCTGTTCATCTCGCCCGCGCACGGCGTGCGTCGTTTAAATACGGCCAGTGAAATCGCTTTTTATGAGTTCGGTGCCAATCTGGCATCCACCAATATATTGGCCGCGTTGGATAACATTGCACCGGGTAAAACAGAAAGACAGATCGGTCAGTTACTGGCTGCTGACGGGCAACCGGGCAACGTGGTGATGATTGCCGCCACCGGCGATCGTTTCGCTAATGCCTGTTTATATCCCACAGACAAAGTGATCCAACGCGGCGACAAATTCTCGCTGACCGTTGGGTTCAAGGGCGGCCTGACCAGCCGTTCAGCGTATGTTGTGGCGGCAGAAAATGAACTGGCGCCTGACGTGGCCGACTATCTGCCGGCGCTGGCGATCCCTTATTATCGTGCGGTCACCACCTGGCTGGAAACGCTCCGGCCCGGCCTGACGGGCGGTGAGCTTTATCAGACCATCGAAAACGTCATGCCGAAGGCGCAGTGGCACTGGCATCTTAATCCGGGGCATCTGGTGGCCGATGAAGAGTGGCTCTGCTCGCCAGTCTATGCCAACTCGCCGATAGCACTTGAGAGCGGCATGATATTTCAGATCGACATCATTCCTTCGCTGCCCGGCTACGGCGGATGCAGCATTGAAGACACGGTCGCACTGGCGGATGCGGCATTGAGACATGAGTTGCAAAGCCTCTTCCCGGAGGTCTGGCAACGCATGGAAACCCGCAAAGCCTATCTGCGGGATATGCTGAACATCAGCGTGTCAGAGGATGTCATTCTTCTCTCTAACACGGTGGGATATCTGCGTCCGTTCCTGCTGGACAAAGGCAGGGCGTTGGTGCGTCAGCCCTGAACATATCGCCAGCGCCTCGTGTGGCTGGCGAATAATACCGCTGTTATTTTCGTTATCCTCCCCGATATTCCAGAAAACCCTTCTCCCGAATGATTATTACAAAATTGTCATCAATTTGACATTAAGCTGTTAGCCACTGGCAGGTAAACTCCGTGTTATTCAAACAATATGATCCGATGTCCTCACGTCATCTGTTTAAATAAACTCAGACGCCGGGTGTGTTAATAATTCACCCTCGCGGATAATTAAGCCATTGTCAGAGACAACCTCAAAATCAAAAAGGATGAACGCATGTATAAAAGTAAATTGTTATTGGCCGGTATTATTCTGAATGCTCTTTATATGACATCTGCCGTTGCAGCGAACCCTCTCAGCGTTCATGTTTTAAACTTACAAAGCGGGCTGCCGTCAGCCGGCGTAAGCGTCTCTCTCGACAAGCAGGAAGGGGATAAATGGGTGCATCTGAGTAATGGTGTGACCAATGAGCAGGGGCGTATTCCTTCTCTTTACCCGGATGAAAAAGTGATCGAAAAAGGGAATTATCGCGTGACGTTCAAAACCGGAGAATGGTTTGAAAAACACCACACGCCGACCTTCTTCCCGGAGATCCCAATTATTTTTAAAGCGGATGGTTCAGTGCCGCATTATCATATTCCTTTGCTGATTAGCCCTTATGGTTTCTCAAGCTATCGCGGAAATTAATAACGGTTTTTAAACCATCAGTTATCCCATTAAAAATACAATGTGTATTTTCTATTCTTTAACCGTCCTCTGAGGACGGTTTTTTATTGCGGAGTATAATAGCTCCCGCCCGGTTTGCCGATTGCAGCCCGAATCCCGCAGCAGACAGCGTGGGAGCGCCTGCTCACATTTCGTTTTTCAAAATAGCGCCTGGCGTCACCCGAGATGTGCCTGCGGATTACGCTTTGCTCAGATTTGAGTCAAATCAATAAACGCGCAGGTATTGTTGCGAAGGCGGGATCGGAACGATAACTTCCCAGTTAGCGAGGTTTGATGAGATATTTATTATTTTAATGACTTCCAGTTATTCCGTTCATTTTCGGGTCGGCGGTTACCCGGTTTTGTAGGATAATGATGTACGGTTTACGGGAAACAACGCTTTAATAACAGGGTGATGGGATGCTTGAACTGTTTGACGTGAGCTATGAAGAGCTCAGAATGACCAGAGTAGATGAACTTTACCGGCTAAGAAAAACAACTTTCAGTGATCGTCTGGGATGGGAAGTTGTTTGCCAACAAGATATGGAATTTGATGAGTTCGATAATGACTCAACACGCTATATTCTCGGGCTGTATAAGGGGAAACTCATTTGCAGCGTGCGCTTTACCCCTCTCGACCAGCCAAACATGATAACTCACACGTTTCGTGCGTGTTTTGATTCGATTCCACTTCCTTCTGCGGGCGTTGAGTCGAGCCGTTTTTTTGTCGACAAATTGCGGGCGAGGGAGCTGCTCGGCGAACGATATCCTGTGAGTCAGGTACTTTTCCTTGCCATGATAAACTGGGCTCAGGACAACGGACATACCGGTATTTACACCATCGTAAGCCGTGCCATGTTGACGATATTGAAGCGCTCAGGCTGGCAAATACAGACACTTAAAGAGGCATTTCTTAGCGAACGGGAACGCATCTATCTGATCTACCTTCCTGCCGGAGAGGACGATCAGCGGATCATGGCCAGAGGACTCAACGGCCAAACAGCCTCTGTGTTTACCTGGCCGCTGACGCTGCCGGTATAATCAGCTCCAGTTCAACGCCCAGCCTGATTGCCTGGCGGGCGTTACTGACACCCAGCTTAGTAACGACATTTCCCATATGAAACTTTATCGTGCTGACTGAAACGCCAATAATCGTCGCAATCTCTGCATAGGTCTTCCCCATACTGGCCCAGTAAAGCACCTCATTTTCACGGATGGTGAAAATATTATTTTCCTTTCTTGCCGTAATTTGACGCCCGCGGGCTGATAAACCGCCAACAAGCCGATACATCTGTTCATTTATATCGATGAGAAGCATCTGCAGGTTCCCACGTTCAGAAGTAAGTCGCTCTTCCAACTCTTGCTGGCTGTGGTCGGCAATGATGATAGACAGCAATGCCAGGTTTCCCATCTGGTCATGCAGCACAAAGGTATAGCCGTTCAGAATGTTGTACTGCCTTGAAAGGGTGAAGATTTTTGTAAATTTCAGGTCAGACATGAGCGTGATATTTTCATCCCACGCAAAGGGAGAGGTTCTTTTGAATGCGGTGAGTATTACCGGGTCGGTAAGCTGAAAGTTGTTAGCCCGATAGAGATTGACCCACTCATCAGGATAACTTGAGATGATAAGGACTTCCGCAGGGTTTTTTTTCCTCACGACCGTATAAGCGTAGTCGGGGCTGCCAAGCGGAGACAGTTTCCGCTCGATATAATCTTTCAATGTTTCAGTGATCGTGTGATTTTGTTCAAAAGCACTAAACATACTGACTCCCTGAGGGGCTGCTTATCCCTTAATGCCGACATCTATACTTAAGTACAGGTTTTTTCAGGACTTAAGTATAACTTACGGCCCATTACTATGAATGATACTTTCATCAACGAAAAAGAAACCTCACACACTGCTCCGAACAATGTGTGAGGAGGCCAATGGACGGCCAACACCAGGGAAACACTCGTTGTAAAAAAACATAATAAATTAAATTTTAAGAATATAAAATTTTTTTGATACAAAAGCGCCCATTGGGTGCTTTTTTTTTTGCCAAAGTAACCCGACGAAAAGACGAGTAAATTTGTCTCTCTGCGGGCATATCCGTAAGCGCATTGTTTCAATGAAGGAGAGAGGAAGGGGTATTAACAGGTGAATATTTGAGCGAGTTTTTTTATACCGTCAACGATTTCTGCGGGTGAGTGCGCAGCAAAACCCAGCAGAATGGCCTGGCTTGTTGGGGGTGTCTGGCAATATCGCGAAAGAGGCTGTGCCCCTAAACCCACTTTACGGCACTGATCAATCACATAAGATTCATCAAATTCCTCCGATAACCAACAGACAACGTGGATGCCTGAATCTGAAGGTTTGGCGAACATAATTTCGGGTAAATGTAACTGTATGGCTTCAATCATAACCCGCTGGCGTTCGTAGCATGCTTTTCTCACCCGCCTGACGTGCCGTGCATAGTGTCCTTCAGAAATAAAGCTGGAAAGTATGATTTGCTCTAAATAAGACGTCCGAGTATCTGCATAATATTTAGCAATCTTAAAAGACTCGACTAAATTCTCCGGCACAACCAGAAATCCTAAATTAAAACCCGGGAACATCATTTTAGAGAATGAACCCGCATATATTACCCTCTGTTGTTTATCCAGTCCCTGGAGAGCTTGTATGGGCTGACCGGTATATCTGAATTCACTGTTATAATCATCTTCAAAAATCCACATTTTATTTTCAGATGCCCAGTCAAGCAGAGCCATTCTTCGGGATAAACTCAGTGTGCCGCCAAGAGGAAATTGGTGGGAGGGCGAAGTGAAAATCATTTTTGCAGATGGCCAGTGTTTTATGCCGTAGGAAATATCCATGCCATCCTTATCACTGACGACGGGGCGAACTGTTGCACCCACGGAGGTAAATGCGCCTAAAGCACCATCATATCCTGGTTCATCTAACCAAACTTCGTCACCTTTTTGCAAAAGAACCTGTGCGGCAAGATTGATCGCTTGTTGGGTCCCATTTAAAATTATGATTTGTTTATCAGAACAATTTACGCCACGCGTAGTGCGAACATATTCACAAATCGCCGACCGCAATGGTTTATACCCCAAAGCTTCATTGAGATCCCAATCCTGATGGCGAAACTGACGCCAGATCCTTCCCAATAATCTTCCCCAAAGTTCATACGGAAACAAATCTACACATCCCACGCCGATATTAAATAGCATATTATTTCCGGAGTGCGGGCGGGTCATATCCCATACTGTTTTCATTACATCCATATGAGGATTGAGATCATTTCCATTGTTTTCACTATCTGGCTTTTTATGCACTGAGATGGATTTAATTTGAATCACTTCATCTGGAATGGTGTTTGTGACATAAGTCCCTGACCCACTTTTGGTCATGAGATAACCTTCATCAACGAGTCGTTCTACACCAGATAAAACCGAGTTTCTTGAAATAGACATCATCTCAGAAAGTGTTCTGCTGGAGGGGATTTTCCTTCCCGATTTAAGCTGACCATTCAATATCATTTCTTTTAAAGCCAAATAAAACTGCTCTTTAATTTTTCCTTTTTTGAGCAATAAACTCGGGAAGCTGGCAGCATTTTTCTTCATGACCAAAGTGGACCCATAAACTATCAATAAAGTGTACCTTTTATGATACCAGTACGCGGGTTACTCTTTCATCCACAAATTCGTGAGGTTCTGATAAGGCATTAATATGAAAGATGAAAGTTTAAAAACCGTAGTGGCACCCGTTGAAGAAATGGATTACTCCCGGTGGCTGCCGTACTGGTTGAGCTATCAGGCGTTTTATGAAGTTCAGTTGTCTGAAGACATCACAAATGAAACATGGAAGCGTTTTTTAAATCCTGATGAAGAGATGTATTGCGCAGTGGCAAAGAAAGGGCAGGAAATTCTCGGCTTCGTTCACTACGTTTTTCATGGTTCAACATGGTCTGTAAATGAATTCTGTTATTTGGAAGATCTTTTTGTTGCCGAAAATACCCGGGGCAAAAACATAGGAAAACATCTTATCGAATATGTTAAACAAAAGGCCAGCGAGAAACAATGTGCAAGACTCTACTGGCATACACAGCAAAAAAACGTCACAGCGCAGCGACTTTATGACCGGGTAGCAGAGAAACCAGGTGTCATAGAGTACAGATTACCTCTCTAAACAAGAAAAGGGGGGAGAAGTTCTCAGCGTTTTTTATTTCAAGCTGATGTTATTATTTTTCGCCCATTTCCTTAATCTGCCATTAGCATTAGCATTGGCATAGGGTGAAGATGTGTTGAATGATATCATTCTCCCCATAGTCCATTTTGTGTACCAGGGTTTACCATATAAATCGTCATCAGTGCGTTCATCAATAAGTTTCACTATGTGATCTTTTACTGACTCGAGCTCAGTCATTAACGCCCTGTAATTCAATTCGCGATAATCAGAGTAAAATTTTTGCGCCAGAAGCCCAAGTTCATTCCACTTAAAACCGGTTTCAGGAAAATCAACGGGCAATCCTTTTTCATCGTAAGTAATCCACTTTACAACCAGAGTATTCCAGCCGATCAGATAGGAAACCAGATCATGAATACTCATTTCAGTGCCCTTGCTGTGTCCATCCATTGAATTATCGGAGGTGAGTTCAGGGGGAATGACATTGAGATAGCTGATTAATTTATTGAAATTTTTATCAATGGCTAAAAGCAATTCGGATTTTGTCTGCGGCACATTCATACTGAGTTACCCCCGCTTCAGAAGAAAACGATAAAAACGCTATATGATGTTTCACTATCAATAAATTATGCACTTCCTGCCTGAAATAATCCCCCTTTGTCTTCTTTCCCCATAGCGAAAAATGACTACTGACGTCCAGAGATTTCCCCGCCGTTACTCAACGGTAGAAAGAACGAAGGCGCGTGCCGAGGGTGACAGATGGCGATAGCCGATGACGAGGTCGAATTCAATTCCAGGGCCTGATAAGGGGTGATAGCTAATCTGATCACCGCGAAAGCCGCTCATACTTTGAGGAACGACAGATACGCCTCCTCCAACAGACACCAGTGACAGCACAGCATGCATCCCGTGAGCTTCCTGAGTAATGATCGGCACAAAGCCTGCTTCAGCACACAGGCGGATAACCTGCAAATGAAAGCTTCGCCCCTCAGGCATTGGCCACAAAATGAAAGGTTCACCTGCAAGCCCGGCAAGCGTAAGGTCTGAGCGCTTACTCAAAGGATGATCTTTTGGGATAGCCATACACAGACGATCGGTGTCGAAATTTACCTGTTCGATGTCATCAGCTTTTTCAACAGGGGGGATCAATACACCGATGTCTAACGTCCCGTCGCGCAGCGCAGCAATCTGTGCGGCGGTTGTGGCTTCTCGCAACTCAAGCCGTACCTTCGGATGGCTTGCCCTGAATTCACGAATAATATCGGGCAACCGGCCGTAAAGTGCGCTTCCTACATAACCCACGCGTAAAAAACCCGTTCGACCTTCAGCCACATCCAGCGTAGAAACAATGGCTTTTTCAGCCTGTCGGAGGGTTTTGCGTGCCTCACTGACAAACTTTTCTCCCGCAGGCGTCAGGCCAAGTACGCGATTGCCACGCTCGATAAGAGTGACGCCGAGATCTTCTTCCAGCTTCTGTATGGCACTGGTCAGCGGAGGCTGCGACATGTTCAGACGTTCTGCCGCCCGATGAAAATGTAACTCCTCCGCGACAGCAATGAATTGCTCCATTCTGCGTAAAGTGATCCGTGCCCGACTTACTGCCGTCATCTCCGCCATCCTTCTTGTGATTGAGCCAATCTTCTCACGATACAATTAAAGTATTAAGAGGCCACCTAAAGAGTATTTTATATATCAAAGGTATCACTCTATGTTGTTTTCACAATAACTGAATGGAAACGACGAGGGGTGCATGGTGGATTTTAAAGGTCGGGTAGTGCTTATCACCGGTGCGGGGCGCGGATTGGGATTCGCGTATGCCCGGTGTATTGGTCAGCTTGGTGCAATGGTTTTGATTCAGGATATCGGTGCCAATTCTGACGGGGAGGGGGCCAATCCTGATATTTCAAAACCGGCGGCAGAGACACTTCGGCTGGAAGGGCTGAATGTACACGCGATCTCAGGGGATCTGGCCTCACGCGAGAGCTGCCATAAATTGTGTGCAGACGCCCTTAACGTCGCAGGCCGGCTGGATGCGGTGATCCACAACGCGGGTTGGGTGGCGTACGAGAATATCGAGTCAATAGAGGAACGTTCTTTTGATCATATGATGGCCATTGCCGCTAAGGCACCTCTCTGGCTTGCACAGGCGGCATGGCCTGCGATGAAAACTGCGGGTTATGGCCGTATCATCATGACGACATCTTGCCGGGCGTTTTATCCGCAGTATGTTCAGCAGGGTCTTGCCTCCTATGCGGCAGCCAGAATGGCCGTAATAGGACTTACCCATGTCCTTGCCAGTGAAGGCAAAAATGATGGAATTATCGTCAATGCCATATCACCCGTCGCCAAGACGCGGATGTGGGGAATTGAAGGAGAACCTGACGAACTCCGCCCTTCGGAAGTGGCACCGGGAGTGGCCTATCTTGCCTCAGCAGAATGCACCGAAGGAGGATGGATCCTGCGCGCCGCGAACGGGCAATTCCATGCAACCAAAATGATGGAGGCCGCCGGTGTGGACTATCCGAGAAATCTTCGCGCTGTTAAAGCGTCCACCGCTCAGGAAGTTGCGCAGAAATGGCAGTCCATCGCGATACCTCATGTGGAAACGCGACAGTGAATGGCGTATCGGTGGCATTTCCAGGCAAGGCCGTACTGGGCGAGTCACCCCTCTGGAGCCGCTCAAGAGCGCGGCTTTTATGGGTTGACACTCTTGGGGGCTCTCTCAATTTTTTTGATCCCGCAAGGGCCGGAATGTGGCACATGCCATGCCCGTTCCGCTGGGCTTTGTCGTGGAGAAAAATACGGGTGAGTTGATTATTGGCCTGGGTTGCCATGTTGAGCTAATAGACAGAGCAGGGAAGAGGCGAAGGATCGCCACTGCGCCACACGCACAGGAGGGCTTTCGTCTCAACGATGCGAGCCTGGACTCATCAGGCCGCCTGTGGGTTGGGCTGATAGATGAAGAACTGAAAGACGGTTCAGGCTATTTGTATCGTCTCGATCCAGACGGTAAGTGGCACACCGTCGATTCTGGTTTCACGCTTATCAATGGAATTACCTGGAGCCACGACGGTAAAACACTCTACGTGACGGATTCCCGGCGTGGCGTCATTTACGGATATGATAACGACCCCGGCTCAGGCGAGGTCAGTAACAGAAGGGAAGTTATCAGCATTCATCCAAAAAAGGGTAAGCCTGACGGACTTATCGTTGATCAGCATGGATTTCTCCTGAGTGTCCTCTTTGACGGGGCTGCCATCGCGCGGATATCTCCGCAAGGAGAAATCGAGCGATGGATTCATCTTCCGGTTCAGCGACCGACAAGTTGTTCCTTTGCAGATGATGATCGTTATCTGTATGTCACCTCAGCACGACTTGGACTGTCGGAAGCGCTTTTAGAAACGATGCCTTATTCAGGGGCTTTACTGAGAATCGACTACAGGCGAGCACTGGAACGGTGAGTGTGTTTTGCAGACTGCAATCATCGAGAAGAAAACGATCCCGACACCGTTCGGGCTTTTCACGCCTGTCCGTTCTCAACGCTTTGAGTAAAATGACACGCCGCCAGACCGTCAGATTTCACGTAGCGACGCCAACGCCTAATCAAAAATGAATCGCCGTAGCAGGGAACGAAAGTGGGGAATTCGAATCTCCAAGCCTGAAATGATTAAACACGCCAGTTAGTTAACTTATGTTGAGAGTGAACTTGGTTCATGAGTAGTGCGGCGATTAACTAGATGTTTTCCCTATAAAATTACCCTCAAAAATGACATGTTTAAAAATCACCCTCATGAACTAACATGTCTGTTCAGGGTTGTGTTACACAGTTCAGCCCGATTTAAATGACTACGAATGAGCTGATACGACCTGTTGTCTTCAGAGTAAAATTAACTGAGAATATTCTTATCTTGGTGGTTCTGGCCTATCGCACAAAACCACGTATTAAAGGACTATCCCATGTCAGGCTTTATTCGAGACCCTCTTAGTGATATTCAGCTCATCGCCGATAACTTACGAGACCGTTATAAAAGCGGTTTTCCCGTACTGAAAGAGATCGTTCAGAATGCGGACGATGCCAGAGCGGAGTCGTTACTACTTGGCTGGCACGAGGGGCTTGGAGGTGCTGAGCACCCTTTATTACGTGACCCGGCAATCTTCTTTGTCAATGATGCCAGGCTGAGCGATGCGGATGCTAAGGGTATTCGCTCAATAGGATTGGGTAGCAAAGCCGGTAATCAGCATGCAGTTGGCAAGTTTGGCCTTGGAATGAAAAGCCTTTTTCATCTGGGTGAGGTCTATTTCTATATCGGTAGCGACTGGCAGGAAAAAGGACAGGACGCTAAAGCGGATGTGCTAAACCCCTGGAGCGATCAACGACCAAACTGGGAGCATTTCAGCGAAAACGATAAACGTCTACTGCAAAGTACAATAGATTTACTGGATTCCGAATTTGCCTCTAAGCCCTATAGGTTTATTGTCTGGATCCCACTACGTTCGGAGTTCATTGCCGCTGAACGAGGTGAAAAATACAATTACATCATCAATAGCCCTGATTTTAAGCGCACGATACCTTCATTTATTACCGCTCCCCACCTTCCTGTGCAGCTGGGCCACTTATTGCCCATGTTGAAAACACTCAAATCTGTCTCCGGATACACTGTTACAGGGGCGCGTGCAACACCGCTTTTTGCCGTGCGGCTGCAGGATGGTTCTGGCAGATGTACCTTCCCGGATACAGGACAGGCTCAAAACTGGCAGGGGAAGATCTCCCTTCAGTCCGGGCAGGGCGAAATGCTACCTCATCTTAACTATGTTGGTGTTGAGACGATGCTGGGGTCAGAGCCTTTCATACAACTGAAAGCCCATCAATTTTGGCCGATCAGCTACGGGCGAAATTCTGCGGGTGCAGAACAGAAAATTGAGGACAAAACAAAGCCTCATGCGGCGGCGGTGCTGATTGCCAGAAAAGCTGAGAATGAGCAATCGACGCTTACCGTTCGCTGGGCGGTATTCCTGCCACTGGGGGATCAAGATGTCTTTCAATCGAAACAAACGTTTGTGACCCACATCGCCGGCAATACCTGCTTTGAGCTATTCCTCCATGGTTACTTCTTTATCGATGCCGGACGCGTTGGGATTCACGGTCAAAAGAGTATTGGTGAGAATGTTTCCCTTGAGCCCAGTTCTGAAGAGTACGTCACTCATGAATGGAACCGCCTGTTGGCCAACGAGGGAACGTTGCCGCTGATTTTGGCCTCGGTCAGCCAGGGGGCTGCTCGGTTATCTTTGACGTCTGAACAGACGATGGCGCTGAGCGAGGGATTACAAAGATATTTTAGTAGTGAAAGGGGTCGTTACCAGAATCACGCCACCGCAAAAAATCAGTGGGTTTTCCAAATGTTGCCAGGGGAACGAAGCCGTTGGTCACTCATTGCGGGGCAGCAACAAACACGACCACTCCCGACTCCGGCCTCTAATGACTATGATCGCGTATGGGATACTTTACCTGGGCTGAAAACGCTGGCTGAAAATTATGCACTGTTTGAACTGCGTAAACCCAATATCCTGGCACCGCAGAATTCTTACTGGACGAGTGAAGAGGTTAGCACGCTTCTGAAATCAGTCTCCCCGCGCGTGTTTGAGTCTCAGATCCAACTTGGCTATCTTAACGACTTCCTGGAGAGTCTTCCGGAGCCGTTTCTGAAGAATAATGAACGTTGCCTGAATGCCTTAATACGCCTGGCTAAAAGCTTTATGAGTGAAATTAGATTACCGGCGTTATCCGCAAACAAATCGGCGGTCTGGCGGTTCCTCTGTTTCATTCCGGGTACTTATCGCTGGGTATTTGGAATTGAAAGGGATGAGCAGCTCTTGTGGGACACCCTTCCGCTGAGTGAGACAGGTCGATTGATCATACCTGCTTGTATTGTTCCCGAGGGAGAGCCTGGCACAGGTACGCTGAATGTTGATGATGCAGAAAAATGCCTAGTCGCGATTGCCCAAAGCACCATTCAGGATGAGCGAAAAGAGAAAGCTTCGCTTGAATTTCTCTCTGCGCTGACACCATTCGACAGAGATGAAATACTTAAAAAACGCGATACGATAAAGCTATTCAGGGTTTATCGTCCGGGGCAATCCAGGGCATTTCTGGAGTCCCGACGGACGCTCCAGGAACTTTTCCAGCAGCGCCGCTTATTCCGACGCGGTGAGGTTGGAAACTATCAGCTTGGTGAGTTTCTCGAAGGTGCCTTAGCGGATCGTCAGGTTGTCTTCATCAATAAAGACGTAAACGACAAGTTGTTTAGCGGCAAAGTCACCTTGTGTGACACGCGGGCCGTGCTGCATTTACTTGAAAACAGACCGACGCTGGCAGTTGCAGAACGGCGCGCTCAACTGGTCTCGAAGCTCCAGATTGACCACGCGATAAGCGCCGAAGAACAGCTTGCTGTGCGGTATTTACTTCATGCCAGCAAGCTGGATATCGATCCGTCATGTGAGCTCTGGTCCGTTGTCCATGAAAATCCAGTCTGGTCCTTGCTGCATAAAGCGACGCTGGCCAGTAATGAGGACTGGCATATCATTCCTTCTGCTCTTTCTCGCGCCCTTAGGTTTAGCTACCAAGAAAGAGAACGTATCAATCTTAAAGAGATGGATGCCCACAATGTACTGGAGGCACTTGGCGAGGATATCCTGGCCGTAGATTTTTCTTCGCTGGTGCATACGCAGGAATATGCGGAGGAGATTCTGCGTTACATTGAAGATGACTCCATCTGGCGAAAGCTTCCTCTTCACAAAACGGTCAGCGGTGAATTTGTAGCCATTACAGACCAGTGTGCGCTTTACAGTGACTATCCGCTTCCGGAAACGCTGGCACAATCGGTCATCTGGATTGAACGCGCCTTGTCGCGAGAGGTTCAGAAACAGCAGGACAACTTTTTGCAGGGGATTGACGCGGATAAGGCGATTGCCCTCGCTCTCGGCCAGCAGATGCCATCACAATACAATCACTTTATTATTGAACAACTAAACCAGTCCGGTAGATTGCCAGGGCTGGACGAACTCAAAACAAAGCCCTGGCTACTGGCCAATGGCCACCCAATAGCACCTGCTTATGTCATTGCCGGGCAACCTGAAAACTGGCGAGCGTGTTATTTGCTGAGCAAAGAGAGCAACCAGATTTTCTTCGCCGGACAGATAGATACTGCCAGTACACATGATCTTGCCCTGATTACGCCACTTTTGCTAAACAGCGCGGATGAGATCGCTGCCGCTGCACTGAAAATAGCGGCAATCACGCCGGGTTATCAGATTGGCCAGTGCCAACCGACAGCGGAAGTGCTGAAACAAGCGGCGAATTATGCTGACGTCTTTAGCTCTCTCAGAGGCTGGAAACTACTCATTGAGTGTTTTAACTTTTCCAGCGAAGGCGTTATTCCGCCAGCTAGCGCGGGAGTGCTAACAGGAAACCAGGTTGATGCTGACCAACTGGTGCAGGCGCATGAGCGTCTGGTCTCTCTGGGCATCCCGGCAGAGGAGGTTGCGCAACTTCGGAGAGCCCTGCTGACCGCCATATGCGCCACTCCCAGGGTGCGTAATCTGTTGCCAACATTAACATTGCGCACCCAGGCGAACAGCTACGTGAACGCCACGCAGCTCTGTTACGGCGTTATCGGTGCAGCAGGGAAAACGCTGCTCCATGAGCAGGACTGGCAAATCATCAAATCAGCGCTGCCGGAGAGTGTACAAGAGTCTTCAGCGATGGAATCGTCCATCGGCCTGGCTGATAGTAAGGCCTTTTTGGGCACGGCCGGTATTCTGGAATCCTATTTCTCTCAATGGCACAGTCAGGTCACTAATGGGTTAGCGGTCGCGGCCAATATGCTGTTGATGTCCGGCACTCCGGGCGTCGAACATGTGAGTCTCCCCTATCTTGGGCAACATACTCCCGATGATCTTATTGGCAAAATGGGGGAAAACTGGAAGGTACTGACTTCTACTCCGGATAATCCTGTGCTCTTTCCGGGGAAATCGCTTCGGCAGGCTGTCTCCTCTATGACGTTTTCTCTGACCCAGTTTGAAGGTGACAGGGCAACGGTTCACTCGATCATGAACACCCCGATCGAAATTGAACTGGAATCCGACGCCCGGACGTTGTTCATCTGGGAAAGGCACCGCTTCGCAAGTTCGACAAAAATAGGACTCATGCTACGTAAGCTGCCGGTAATGGAAATGGGGGAGGCGCGTCTGCTTGAAATTCTCAAGCAGAGTGCCGAGCTGCTGTTAGAAAAAGTCTACGGTCAGCGACTCCCACTAGACCATATCTGGGGTAAATTCACAGGTGCCGAGCAGTTGGATATTTTGACAGCCAAAATAACCATGCTCGACAGTATCGTGTATCAGTTAGAAGAGCTTCGTCTGAACGATGCGCCACTGGCAACGCTGATAGAAGGATATTACCGGGCACGCGATCCGGAAAAAGGGCGCTTCAATGAAGTTGAACGTGCTCGGGCGCTTGAGAAAATTAGCTCTGAAATTGAGCGTCGTAACGACCTGCAGATAGCAATTCTGGAGGCTGTGCGCCATAAAATTACCCAGGCACAGTACCATCCGCAGAGTATTCCCTTCGAATTATTCCAGAATGCGGATGATGCGGTCATCGAACTGGCAAAATTGGGTGTTGGAGCGGATGAAATCAATGACCGCAGCGTGTTCAGAGTGCGATCTGGTCACGGTGAACTGCAATTTTTTAACTGGGGACGAGAAGTTAACCAGTTCCGGGCTGCGGGCAGCGCGATTGATGGTACAGAGTTCAGATTTAAAACCGATCTGGAGAAAATGATTGCCCGGAATCGGTCGAATAAAGATGAGAAAACCACCGGTAAATTTGGTCTGGGCTTTAAAAGCTGCCTGCTTGTTACCGACAAGCCGCATATCGTTTCAGGGCGTCTGGCTGTTCAGATTGAGGGCGGGATTTTACCCAAAGTCAGCGAGGATCATGATGCCTTGTTCAGGTTGGTACGGGAGGAGCGCCTTGAGGGAGTCTACAAACCGACGTTGGTGTCGTTACCACTGCAGGAAAAGTTTACTCCTGATATCGTGCTGCAGGCTTTCAACCGACACGTCGCACTACTGCCGGTCTTTGCCAGACAGATTCATACTATTCAACTCAACGGCGAGTCGTATCACTGGAAGCCAAAATCCAGCGAACTCATTGAAGGCTTGAGTTTTGGATCAGTGCGGGTTTCATCCTCAAAGCGTAAGAGTGATATGGCTATTGCAGCCCTGAAAACAGAGGCGGGGAGCTTTGTTTTCCGCCGGGGAGCGAAGGGCCCCATTCCATTAGGAAATAATTACAGCATACCGCGTCTCTGGAATCTCGCGCCGCTTCTGGGAGAGATCAAACTCGGCTTTGCGATCAATGCGAATTTCGATGTGGATATTGGCCGAAATCAGTTGGCGATCACTTCGGCTCATAACCGGCGACTCTTCACTCTTCTTGGCGGTAAGCTTGCGGTTTTCCTGGCACAGTTATTCCAGCGCAGCCAGCAAAACTGGCGGGCGATTAAATCGGAGTGGGAACTGGATGATGAGACTGACTTCGTCACGTTTTGGGGAAACCTGTGGCAGGTGCTGCAGGAGAGCATTCCCGGCGTAAAAAGCCAGGCGGGGAGTGACGGCGATGTTGATTCTTATGCTGATTTGATTCTGCAAATGTTCAGCGCTGAGGCTGGAGGGATCTTGTCGTTCTATCACTCGCATAAAGCGCTGCCCACCGATATGAGCGATGCATCAGCTCCTCTTATCTCGATGACGACAGTAACCCACCGGGCAAGCGAATTACTGAGTAATATCTCTTCACAGGTTTCAGGGCTTTCAGCCTTACAGCGCTACTTCAAGAATGAGCAATTGGTAAGCTATACGGTAGGGCGTTCCCTTTTCGATTTAGGCCTGCCAGTTCCTGCACTGGAACTGGAGACATTACTGGACGAAGAGCTGGATCACAGCTACCTGTCACCGTCTAAAGCCGCGCAGCTTCAGCCAATTTTTGATGAAACCTTTGATAACCTGCTAAACAAAGAGAAGGCGACTCAGGAACAGGTTGAACGATTCAAAGAACGATTGGCGAAAGTGACCTTATTGATGGAAAACCATGCCCACCGACCGGTTAAAGAAGCGCTATTGCGGCAGGTACAAAATCCCGCTGGGGATGAAAATTTAGTCATTGATTTTGCTCCACAATCTTTCATTTTGTCGTCTCAGTATAGTGACAATGATATTCGATTTATCGAGAGATGCCGGCGTGCTACCCGGCCATACGATGCAAAAACACTGGATAAGTGGGCGCAGTTACCGGAGGTTGAATCTGATCCCCGCAAACAAAAAGCGCTGTGCCGGTATCTTGTAAATGGGTTGTACGGTGAGGCGCTCGCCGATGGCTTCAAGGCAACACGCGCTCCTCACTGGCTGTTTACTATCGATGTTCAGCATTTGGATAAATGGGGCTGGAAGAAAAAAGATATAGATATCTTCCGTAACGTTCGTATGGTGACGGACAATGAACGTAACAAACGAATAAATGAGCAGCTCATTAAAGAGGGCCGATCATCACTGGGCTTAACTGATGCACTGGAGCATATTTATGATTGGTGGGAGAAAGAGGCTCCAGAACGCACAGAGTATGAAAGCCAGCTTTATCCGGATGGCCAGTTTGACTGGTTAGCGATTAAAGAGGATGACAACCCTGAACGTTTCAACAAGGCATGGCTCCAGCTGCTGTTTTTGGGCTCCTGCCAGACTTTGGGACGTACACGGGAGTATCAACATCGTGATGCGCTGAAATACTTCAGCCAGCAAAAATGGTGGGATGTTTTCGTCCGTACGGATAATGCGGATGAGTGGTTTGAGGTTATGGATCGCTATCTGGCTAAGTCCATCACCGGTGAGGCATACCGGGTATGGCTGCAGATACTGCCGCTGTATCGTTTCTCCAGTAACATGACGGATTATATTGATCTCTTTTGGTCTGCAGAATCGGGGTTGCCGAACATTAACGACCTTATCCGGCCAGGACAGAGTGCAATGTTGTCCGGTAGCAATTTTGCGCCACCCGAGTTGAAATCAACGCTTGGCATCGGAGTGAATTTTATCTTACGTGAGCTGTGCCGCCATAATGTTTATGAAGATCACTCACTCGCACCCCATTGCTATATGGCCTCTGCTGGGGTCCGTGATTTGCTAAGTCATCGGCTACCGGAAGGGGGATTACAGCTGGATTCAGCCTCTGCGGAACATTCAAAGGTAATTCACGCTTTTCTCTGTCAACACATGGGTGAAGAAAAGGCCACGTTTAACGGTGCTTTTGATATTCCGTTACGCGTCCTTGCCAGAAGTGAAAATCGAGAGTGCCTTGCAGATATTCTGAAAATTGGCAGCTGGAACGAGAAAAATGATGAGTGATGACGAAATTATCTTAAGTGCAGGCAGCCAGGTCAGACATCCTCGCTTTGGGATTGGCGAGGTGCAACTGGTCCGAAATGGAACTGCGCTGGTCCGGTTTGAAAGCGGTTTTCAGGAACGCCCGGTTAACGAGCTTGAACTCGTTAAAAGTTCCATTGATGCCATCGCCGAGGGCCAGTTTGATAACCTCCGTGAAGTCATTGCCCGCTGTCAGGCACTGGCCATTCGCTCGATCAATGATAGCTGGGGAGTCTTTTCGACGTCACGTATCAACCTGCTGCCGCATCAGCTATGGGTATGCCACAACGTTCTGCGGAAATGGCCGGTTCAGAAATTAATTGCAGATGATGTTGGCCTGGGAAAGACCATTGAAGCCGGTTTAATCTTATGGCCGCTGATTGCGAAAAAGCGAGTGCGGCGTTTGCTGGTGTTAACACCGGCTTCGCTGGTATCGCAATGGCAGGAACGACTCCGTCTGATGTTTGATATCAGGCTGACGCTATATTCTCCGGATATCGATACGGAGCGTTCTGATTACTGGAATACACACGATCTGGTCGTGGCATCATTGCCCACATTGCGCAAAGACAGCCATGGCCGGCATGATCGAATGCTCAATGCCGAAAACTGGGATCTGTTGATCGTGGATGAAGCCCATCATCTCAACAATCAGGAAGATACGGGTGCAACACTGGGCTATCGTTTTATCCAGAACTTAATAGAGCATAATAAATTTGAGTCACGGCTGTTTTTTACCGCCACGCCCCATCGCGGCAAAGACTACGGCTTTTTCGCATTGCTACACCTGCTGCGGCCCGATCTGTTTGAACCTAATAAAGCGGCTGACGCTCAGCTTCAGGGCGTTAAACAAGTCGTCATCAGAAATAACAAGCAGCAAGTCACTGACATGGAAGGGAATAAGCTGTTTAAACCCGTCCAGGTCGGTTCCAGACCGTATATGTTCGCTGCCGTCGAACAAGCTTTTTATGACAAATTAACCAACTTTATTCTAACCGGCCAGGCTTACGCATCCTCTCTGACGAAAGTCGATCAGCGCGCCGTTCAACTTGTGCTGATCGCGATGCAAAAACTTGCTGCCAGCTCGGTTGCCGCAATTTACGCGGCAATCAGCGGCCGTATTCGTCGACTAGGAGACAGTAAGCTTCGGTTACAGGACATTGGGCAGGCGTTATTGCTTCTTGCTGAAGAGCTTGAAGCTCCCGAACTGGATGACCATTACGTCGAACTGGAAGAAGAGTACGCCAGTGTGTCGGTACAGGTGGCACTCATGGAGAATGAGCTGCCAATGCTTGAAGAGCTGCAGCTCCTGGCCTCAGAGGTTCAACAGGAAACAAAGATCCAAACGCTAATCGATGTGCTTGAAAATGAATTCAAGAACCGAACGGTTGTCTTCTTCACGGAATATAAGGCTACCCAGGCACTTATCGCCAATACTTTACATCAACGCTACGGCTTTGGTTCAGTCGGTTTTATCAATGGAGAAGGGCGACTGGAGGGCATTTTTAATGAATCTGGAGAGCGCTTCAGTTGGACGATGAACCGCTATGATGCTGCGGGGAAATTTAAAGAGGGAAGCATCAGATTTATTATTTGTACCGAAGCCGGTGGGGAAGGGATCGACCTGCAGGATAATTGCTATTCCATGATTCATGTTGACCTTCCATGGAATCCCATGCGCCTGCACCAACGTGTTGGACGACTTAATCGCTATGGCCAACGCCAGCAGGTAGAAGTCATCGCTTTACGCAACCCGGACACCGTAGAGTCAAGGATCTGGGATTTGTTAAATACAAAAATTGAAAACGTTATGCGCTCTTTAGGCGCTGCCATGGAAGAACCGGAAGACCTGTTGCAGCTCATTCTTGGTATGACGGATAAAGGCTTTTTCAATGCGCTTTTCTCAGAGGGATTTGCTGAGGATCCTGAAAGCTTAAAAAAATGGTTCGACTCCAGAACGGGAACGTTTGGCGGACAGTCTGCCGTGAGTGTGGTTAAAAATCTGATTGGTCATGCAGAAAAGTTTGAATACCAGAATCTCGACGAGGTCCCCAAACTGGATCTTATCAATATGCAGGGCTTCTTTGACAATATGCTTAAGCTGAACGGACATCGTCTTGAGATGAGTGACGAGGGTCTAATGAGCTTTAAAACGCCTAAAATCTGGAGTAATCAGTTTGGCATAAGGCGCCGGTACGATTCTCTCTCATTTGACCGTTCAGTGAAGGATAAAAAAATCGAAATCCTTGGAGTGGGCCATCCCATTTTCGATAAAGCCATAAACCAGGCAGAGCAATTTGATGCCACAGCGGCTATTGCAAAAGGTATAGAGGCTCCGCTATTCGTATATTTGCTGCGAGATCAAGTTACCGGTGATAACGGCAATCAGTCATTTACTATTGTTGGTTTGAGTGCAGGCCCAGAATTCAAACTGCTTATCAATGAAGAACTCATGCTTGAACTTTCCAGTCTTTACGAAAATATTCCCAGAAATGTCAGAGATGTGTTCTGGGATACAGAATATCTCTTTGATCACACGTCGTGCCTTGCCGGGGTAGAAAAAGAGCTTGAAGAAAGGTTACCAATGATGAGTCTGCCCTATGAGCATATCACTTACTCGTTGATAGCGACTTTTTTGCCTTATGAAGACAATGAGACAAACTCTGATCACTCAGGCTAACCGAGCGCGTTGTCTGTAAACTCGGATCAAGCTAGGTGAAGATACAGGACGCGATGTTCTGGTTAATACTACAACGCTCATTGCACAATCATATGAACACATGAGTTCAGTGCTCAAGCGGCCGGACTCAGAAAAAGCATAAAGAAAAGGCAGTGGATGCTTCGCGCCGCTTAGTTGGGTGTTAGCTTAATTAGTGATCGGGGGGCAGGTCAAGGCGTCATGTTGACTTTCCCGCTCTAAAACGTGTTTCCTGGAATGATCCTGAGATGGCATATAACAACCTGTTACTAAATTTTGGAGGTTATCTGGCTGCTTTCTTGTGCAAATGCTACAAAACATCAACAAGAAAGCACTCTTCTAACGTGAAGAACATCAAAGCTTAATTACTATCAACATTGCCTAGGAACTTATTCATAACCCTGTTATCAAGCGGTATTGGTGTAGCCAATAAAACCAGAGTCCTTCGAAGTGCTAGTGAACCTTTAGCATACAGAAACAACAAGTCTTCGTGTTTGACCTCATAATTTTTACCATTATCCGACCAGGCATGGGTACATGGTTCCTGGGAGCCAGTGACACCGAATTCATTTTTATGATAATTATTCAAATCTGTTTTGGAAAAATAGATTGCTTTGCTATTTCTAGGCCCTGTAATTTCTTGTGTTGGTAGAATGCCTCGTTGTGCTAATGCCTTGGAAGTTTTGTCTCTAAGTCCCGCACGCCCTCGAAAATCAGATGTAGTTTGCACAATATGCATAACAACATCGTCCAACTCTACAAGCTCACCGGGTAAGTTATTAATAGCCAATGGAAGGAAATCTGTAAATGCTTTTGAACGAAGGTAAATAAGATGGCTACGCATCGATGTAGTAAGTATTTTGACTGCGCTGAAGATGCTTTCAACAAGCGGCACGGCTAGTGGTTCAACCCAGTGTGTGCGTTGACCAGCACCCTTTACACCGATATAGCGAATACCAAGGAAGTAATCGGGCAACCCTTTATCATGAAGTCGCTTGCATATAGCAGGATCATCAATCTGCCGTTTAACCAACGCGTCCTGGCGAAGGTTAAACGCTTCAACGGAACGGAAGCCTGTGATAATAAGCAATAGTAGGCAATTTAACGCAATTTTTTCGGCATCTATTCCCTTCACCATATCACCAGTCATGCTCTTAAATTGACCATAATCTGATTGACGACCGGGTTGTAACGCCCTGTAGCCATCTTTACAAATTCGTAATCGAGTATGAAGCCGAGAGGAAATGTGAGAAATATCCTTTAATGAGCCATCATGATATATAGGTGAAATATATGTATTTATCAAAAAGGCAATAAACTGTATTACTGAACGAATCCTTGCTGCATTAGTGAATCCATTTGAATATGGAGTTCTGGGTAATGGCAGTAGGCCATACTGACAGGAGCGACCATTTTCCAAGTATTGAAAAAATGCCGTCAATTCATTAAGTGCTATTGATGGATCATGACCTGATTCATGAAAGCTATAGCAAAACGTTACTCCATGTTTTTTCTCCCAAAAGTCGTAAAAGAACTTAAGAGCCTGCAGCGAAGAGAACTGGGTTGATAAAGAACGAAACGAAAGGTTGTCAATGTGATATCTGAGCGGGTAAAGAAGAGGTAAGTAAGTTATTCCATCCATTAGAATCCACATACGTTTTCGATTCACACAAATCTGAATTAGAGAGTACATAACAAAGCACCACATATGTGTGATTAAAATATGAACTAAATGTAGTTAGAACATAACGTAGAAAAGGAGATCCGTATCATAAATAGCTAAAATATTGATATAAAAATAATTCTGGTTGGGATATGAAGTAATGAACCCTCGTAGATCATTTAACATAATATACATTATGCGCATCAAAGTTGTCAGCGCAAAGCGATAATGTCGTGTTCGGAGATGCGGATGTTTTGTTGGATTGGTTATGTTGTGATCCCCAGATGCTGCCGGTACTTACCGGACTCATTGCACCCAATGATACTTGGACGCAGATAAATTCTTCCTGCGTCGTGCTTGCCCAGTTTCTGCCATAGCACATTTCATTTTTGCCCCGCCCGAAGATGCCTTCACTCGCCGCGTTATCCGACGACCAACCTTTGCGCACATGGACTTTTTAAGACCCGATGAGAAAAAATCAAACACTCATGCCCTTTTAAATCTTCCGGTTTGTTAAACACTGTTGCGCTGGCTAAATTATGTTTAAAAAGCATACTTTAGAAGTATGCTTTAGGTAAGATCAGGAGTTATAGGGTTCTGAAAGTTCTTGTCCTTCAACCCCGGCATAGACAATGATCACTTCGACCGGCTCATCTGTGGTAAAACCGCGATGTACGTCGTCTACAGATTCATTAAAAGCTTCACCAGCTTTAAACTTATGACTTGTACCTGTTTCTTTATCTTCAATGGTCAAGGATCCAGAAATAATATAGGCAACATTAGGCATCGGGTGAGTGTGCCAGGGCAAAGTGGTATTTGCCTCAAAGTGCATTTTCATGACGGTTATTTTCCGTGTCCACGGGTGTTCACCAAAATGACCAGGTGATTGTTTTTAAGTTTGTCAGCAAATTCGCCCATTTCTGCCATGGAGCCGACAATTCCTCCGTGCAGCAAGACCACAGGTTCACCAGAACCGTAAACCTCATAATAAATTTTAGCATCACCAGACTGCACATAGTGTCCGGCTTTCGTGTTATTGCCGTAAGGGGTGGCACTTTGGTAGCTATTTGACTGCTGTCCGAACCATTGCAAAGGTTGATTTGGGCGTATTTCAGCAGCGTGTGCTGTGATTGCAGACATACACAGTCCTATAAACGTTGTGAACATTCTGTTCATTCAGATGATCCTTCCCACTCTGATTGGGGGCATAAATCCCTATACTGAAAGAGTGACAGACATGGGTTCACGTAGCGATGTCGTCATTGAGATTAACCCGGGTTCCCAGGGCCATCTCTCTCCGCCATGCATCAATCTGTGGCGGCCAGTGAATCCCTTTTACGATAGATAATGAGCGCAGCAGCGGAAAAAGACGGATATCCGTGAGCGAAAAATACTCAGAGTCTCTCTCTTGCTGTGCGAACAGCCCTTCAAGAATCTCAAGCTGTACATTCATTTCGTTAACCATGATTTCGGTTTGTTCCAGCAAACGTTGGAACGGACCGAAAACAGCTTCTTTTTTGTTGACGAAATATTGTCTCGCAGCATCTTGTCGGAATTCTTCAAAGTCCGAGTTTGCCCAGCGCGGGATTGCCAGCGGATATATCAGTTTTGTTGCTTCTTCCATCCAGGTTTCGATTTCTGGATTATCAGACATTTTCAGGACAGACGAACCGTAAGTCTCATCAATGTATTTGACGATGTCCAGGCTCTCACCCATCGCTTCATTGCTTTCAGTGACAAGGACGGGAAGCATTTTTTTGCCAATGAGGCGCGCTGGCGTTTCTTCATCATCGTTTGGCAGAGTAATGATTTCACACGCAACCTCTTTCAAGCCAAAAATCATGCGTGAACGTACGCAGAAGGGGCAATGATCGTAAACGTAAAGTTTCATAGCAGAATCTTTCATCACTTTAAATCTAAAAAATTAACGGGTAAATCCATCAAAGGGTGTCATATACACGGCACCAAACGCATCTAACCGTTTGCGGATTTCATCATCGGGTTCGCCATAAACTGTCAGGCCGGTAATGGTGACTAAAGAGAGAAATGTTTCGGCAAAAGGTGCGAACGTGTGATCAACATGGCTCACCACATCTTCCTGACGATAACGCTCAACGATGTGTGCCGTTTGCTGATCTTCACTGACGCTGTAGACATAACTCAGCGTGCCGGGCTCTTTACGGGTGGCGTCCACCACGCGTGATACTAATTCTTTGAATGCAGGGAATTGTCCGTCACGGACGGCCAGGTTAAACACGCAGGTAATTTCATTTTTCATTGTAATCTCCAAAATAAGGGCGGCAGGAAAGTGGGCAAAGAAGAGCGGGAGACATTCGCCGCAAGAGGAATACGCCGTTATGCGCGAAGCATAACGGCGGATAAAATCAAGAAACGCAGGATGTCAGTTCGATTTTTTCAGTGTTTCAGAAAAAAGCTCACCTGAAATGGCCCAGTTATCAGTGGTGACGTCGTTGAAAATGACATAGACATACTGAGGATCAACGTTGGCATGAGTGGCGATAGCGTCGGTCACGGCTTTTGCGATAGCAGGTTTAGCCTCATCACGACCTTCAAACATCTGGATATTGACTACAGGCATGGCAGAACTCCTTCAGGTATGGATAAAAGGTCAGTCAGGCTGACGTTGAAGAAATCCTACGCGGATAGCTTAAGTGGATAAACAGGGTAAAAGAGGACATAGTGTAGAACTGGAGTCTACAATCACTCGAATGCTTTCCGCGCGGCTAACTCAATTAACTCATCAATAATAAAGCGAACACCAGGCAGCAAATGCCGGGCGCGTGGCCATATCACATTGAGTTCGGTGGGCGCGGGATTGCAGGTGCTCAGCAGCGGCACTAACCTGCCACTCTGAATATGCGGACGCAGTAACGCTTCGGGAAACTGAATTAAACCGGCTCCGGCAATACAAGCATCTATCATTGCATCGCCATCACTGATTTGATGAAAAGGCGTAGGTTTAAGTCTGATCTCCTTCCCACCCTCATCACGGATCCGCCAGCTAAGCGGCGCCCCACCCCGCCAGGCCAGAATGCAGCGGTGGTGTGCAAGATCGGCCAGCGTGTCAGGGGTGCCGTAAGTAGTAATATAGGCAGGAGACGCGCAGATAATCAGATGCTGATCGTTGAGTTTGCGGGCGATGAGATCGGTGGTGTCTTTCACCGGACCAAAGCGGATGGCGAGGTCAAAACCTATATCCAGCGGGTCTATGATGCGGTCATTAAACGTGATGGTCAGCTTCAGATGCGGATAGCGTTTTGTCATGTCCATCAGCACCGGCATCATCACCGAGCGGCCAAAAGCCGCAGGCAAATCGATCCTCACGGTGCCTGTGGGTTCAGTGAGCTTAGAACGCAGCGCCATTTCTGCCATTTGCAGCGTTTCAAGTGCACTCTGGCAGCTCGCCAGATAGGCCTCGCCCTCAGTAGTCAGACTTATCTTACGCGTGGTGCGATGAAATAGCGGGATCCCGAGGTTGTGCTCAAGCCGCTGTATACTCTTGCCAATTGCCGATTTGGAGACGCCCAACTGCTCAGCCGCTTCGGTAAAGCTTCTTGAGTTTGCAGCCGTCACAAAATGGACGATGTTGCTAAAAGATTCGGTAGAAATGACGGTTGACATCGGTTACGCCAGGACAAGTAACAAAAAGATACGTTAGCGTAAAGCCGAAACGTAAAAAAACGCAAGCGAAGGGGTAGC
Source organism: Rahnella sp. R3(2024) (assembly GCF_042920125.1). NCBI lineage: Bacteria > Pseudomonadati > Pseudomonadota > Gammaproteobacteria > Enterobacterales > Yersiniaceae > Rahnella > Rahnella sp. R3(2024). The sequence continues at coordinate 558,771 of NZ_JBHGBU010000002.1, read as the reverse complement.
GCCGTTCCCAGATTTTACTCCAGTAATCTGATACTTTCCCAATGGCTGATTTAGAGATACCCAACTTATACGCAGGTTCGGTAAAACCCTGGGCATGAGCCGCCATCACAAAATGCACAATGCGTGGGAAAGAATCAAAAGATGAAAGTACAGGGATTATATATTTCAGGCTCGCCAAAACGTCATGATTTTTATTCTACCTTCTGAGGATGTGCATCTGGTAATTCGCTGCTGATTTTCAGGTCCTTGAAATATGCAATCGTGCCAGATTCGATCCATACCCCGACACCTCCACGTGCTTCACTGCCTAATTTCAGGTCATTGACGATTAAAGCAGGTTTAGGACTATGATCCAGATACAACCTGGCCTGCTGGCCAGAAACGGTAATTTTCATATGAATCCACCGTTCGGTGGCAATATCAGCATAGGTTTCGTACTTTTCCGGTGTCTCTTTCCTCAGTCGTTCAAAGGTGTAATCCGGATAAGCGAAGTATTGCACCGAATGGTTTCGCCGAACCTGATCGTCAGCCTGACTGTTTGTTGGACGCAGATAGATATTCTCAAACCGTTCTTCTTTATCAATTCGAAATGATAAGCCGAGGAAGCCTCGGGCATAAGCCGGGGCATCGTGAGCTAGCGTGCTGGCAATATCCGCCTCGATTGTCCCGTTATGAAAATCAACCGGCAACCATGCCATGAATGTTCTGTCTGTAAGCACTTCTTTTGCTGGATCCTGAAACTTTTCGGAAGGCATTTGCATTTTTATCGCTTTTTTTCCCAGATAATCCTCATGCTTCAAAGAAACCCCCGCGCGCATAAAATCAGATAACGGGAATGTCTTTTGTGACGCAAGATGTTCGGCTGATTGTGCTGCCACGAATGAAGAAAATCCTGTCATAAGAACAAGTAACAAATTGTTTTTCATAATACACCTTACTTTATGGTTAGGTATGCCGAAGCTGATTTTCATGCCCCACAGGAAAGGGATAGTTAGATATCTTAACTCCAGGGTATTGCGGGGATAAAGACTGATAAAGGTTAGGCATTTGAAATGAACTGTTTCTAATCAACATCAGGCCGGTATTCCCCCATAATATACTATCCCAGTCGCAGAACGCGTCCGGGAGTAGCCACGATTTCAGACTTCCTCCGAACTCTGCCAGTCCGTAATCAGCTCGCCATAGATAATTTCCGCTTCCTCCAGACGGCTCAGCAGACAATATTCATCCGTCTGATGCGCCATGCCCGGTTCGCCTGGCCCGAGAATAATGCACGGTGGATGCTCGAGCGCCGGTAACAGCAGTGACGCATCGGTGAAGTACGGCATGATTTTCGCCTCCAGCGTGGCGGAGTGCAGCTTCTGACAACGCCGGTAAACGCCGCTTATCCAGCCGTTTTCCTGCGGGCTGAGCACTGCGGGTAAATCCACCAGCGTTGAAATAGTGACGTTGTCACCGAGTGCTGTCGTGAGATTCTGCCGGATGGTCGCATGTTGCAGATTTGGCGCGGTACGGATATCCACATCAAATTCGGTGTGATCAGGCACCGAATTGATATTCAGCCCGCCACGAATGCGCCCGACGTTCAGCGTCGGCTTTTTCATCAGCGGGTGAGCCGCACCCGGTTCGAAATGCTGGATTTTCCCCAGCGCCTCGGTGGCGAGATAAATGGCGTTGATCCCCAGTTCAGGCATCGCGCCGTGCGCCGTTTTTCCGCGCGTTTCACAGCGCAACCACAGCGCACCTTTATGGCCGATGACCGGATAGTTGGCCGTCGGTTCCCCGACGATCAGCGCGCCCACCGGCGGCAGTTCGCCCGCGTCGATCAGCGCTTTTGCGCCGTCACAGCCGGTTTCTTCTCCGCCGGTAATGATCATCACAACGCCCTTTCCTGCCCGGATGGCGGCCTGATGTGTCACGCAGGCCACAGCAAACGCGGCTACGGCGGCCTTCATATCGCTCGAACCGCGACCGTACAACCGGTCGGACGTCAGGTCAGAACCGAACGGATCGTACTGCCAGGTCTGATTACCCAAGGGCACGGTATCCAGATGCCCGGTAAAAGCCAGCGGTTTGCCCGGTTTGCTGCCGTGAAGACGGGCGATCAGATTGAAACGTTTTTCGCCAAAGCTGCTGAGCGTAACGTCAAAACCCTGCACCTGTAGCCAGTCGGCAAAAAACGCCATGCAGGCCGCCTCATCGCCGGGTGGATTGATGGTGTTGAAACCCAGAAGTTGTTGTGTGAGTGACAAGGTAGCGCCGGTCATTAAGCTTTCTCCGTCAGCCAGTCCAGACAATTCACCCACAACTGGCGGTAGCCCGGCCAGGCAGCAAATTCAGCCGGCAGCCAGTGCGCGGACATATCACTGGTCCACACCAGCGATCTTCCCTGCTGATACTCCCGTATCGCGACCAGCGGATGCGGCGTCCCGGCCACGGTCGCCAGCAGTTTGCCTTCCGGGTGCATTTCTACTTCGTTGTAGCCCAGCAACCACGGCCAGTCACCGGCGATATCACTGAATACCGCATGTGGTTCTTTGATCTCAGGATAGATGCCTTCCGGCGTTTCGATTCGGTCATCCCAGGCCAGACAGCGCACCGGTAAAACCTTTTCCACCGCCGTATTGTGATAACGCGCCCCGCCGTTGATCCCCTGGAAACTGTAATAGCCGCCGATCATCATCAGGCTGCCACCTGCGGCCACGTAATCGTGGATCAGCGTCAGGCGGTTGGCGGTGCGTTGGCTTTTAAGCCAGGTGTCCGGGTGCAGCAGCAACGTGTTGGCACCGATATCCGAAAGAATGATCGCATCCCACTGCTGTAATTCCGCCAGCGTGAGCGGAAAACTGACCGGCGCTTCGTGGGCAGTCATGTGCGTGATGTCGTAGTGGCTGTCCGCCAGCGCGGCGAGAAAATCGGTCGCGCCGTTGTGCCAGGTTGCTGTAGCAAACTGGTCGAAACCTTTGATATGCGTGGATGTGCTGGTCCAGGATTCACCGACCAGCAGGATTTTCTTGTTCATCACCTTCTCCTTATTCTCCGCCAAAGACACGCTGCGGGTTATTAATCATTATGTTTTCAAGCTGCTCGCCGCTGACGCCATGCCGGCGCAAACGGGGAACAAAATGCTTCAGGATGTAGCCGTAACCGTGGCCGCCGTAGCGAGTCAGCATGGTTTTTAAAAACACGTCCTGCGACAGCAGAATTTGTCCGATGAAACCATCATCAATCAGCTCGCGGATCGCCCGCGCGTTCTCTTCGTCCGACGGCGACTGCGCAGATTCATCGGCGTAGTAGTAGCTCATGCCGATCATGTCGTACTCGAGGAACGCGCCGCGCTGCGCCAGCTCGCGCTGATAGCGTTTGTCGGCAAAGCTCGGGTTCATATGGCACAGCACGGTGTGGCGCAGATCCGCCCCTTCGTGCTCGAGGATATCCAGCACCTTGTGGCCGAGGCGTTCCCAGCCCGGCAGATGCACTTCGATCGGCACGCCGGTAGCCGCGCTCGCCCGGCCTGCGGCGCGCAGCGATTTCTCCTCATCCGGCGTAAAGCGGCTGGAAACACCGATTTCGCCAATAAGCCCGGCAATGACTTCCGGCTTATTCTCTGCGCCGCCGACGTCATAAATCAGCTTTTCGGTTAGCTGTTCCAGCGAGATGCTTTTCACCCATTCCGGGTGTGAAGGCTCAAGATACAGGCCGGTGCCCATTACAATATTGAGGCCGGTGAGGCGCGAAATCCTTTGCAAGGCTTTGGGGTCACGCCCGATGCCGATATTGGTGGGATCGACCACCGTTTGCCCACCCAGCGCGCGGTACTTCATCAGTTCATCAATCGCCACATCCACATCAAACAGCTGGCAGTTATCGCGGCTCATCAGCGGATTGAGCGACAGTTCACCCAGATTCTCGATAGACACCGGCATTTCGGCGACGTGACGATCGCTGCAACAGCACGGTGCGACCCACTTGCCCGAGGCATCCAGCAGAATATGTTCGTGCATCAGCGTAACGCCCATTTCGGCTAACGGGAGCGGCCCGAGTACGGTCATCACATGACCGCTGCCAATGCCGACCGGTAAGGGATCCGCGTGGCGAAAAATAGATCCTTTCATTGGCTATCCTTTCGACGGCGTTCGCGCCGGGTTGAGAATGCGGGTGTTCAGCCAGATGGCCAGCAGGATGATCGTCCCGGTGGCGATTTGGGTGTAGAACGGGGAAATGTGCGACAGAATCAGGCCGTTCTGGATAATCGCAATCGACATCGCGCCCAGCAGCGTGCCGATGATGGTGCCGAAACCGCCGAACAGGCTGGTGCTGCCGAGAACAACGGCGGCGATCACTTGCAATTCAAACCCTTCGCCCTGATTCGAGGATCCGCTGCCAAGACGTGCAGTAATAATCATCCCGGCAAGTGCTGCCGCCATGCCGCTGATGATATACACGCGCATCGTGACCGCCTTAGTGTTGATTCCGCTGCGGCGTGCGCCTTCGGCGTTAGCACCAATCGCCGTGACGTAGCGGCCAAAGCGCATGTGATTCAGCACGATATGTCCGATACCCAGAGCAAAAATGGCAATCAGCGCGGGCATCGGAATGCCGACCACCCAGGCGCGTCCCATAAAGGCGAACAGGCTGTCTTGCGGGATCGGTATGGAATAACCCTGGGTAATCAGCAGTGCAACACCGCGCACCACCGCCAGCATGGCGAGTGTCACGATAAATGCCGGAATCCCCTCGTAGGCGATGAAAAACCCGTTTATCGCCCCCACCAGCCCGCCGAGCACCAGCCCGCCGATTAACACAACCGGCCACGGCAACCCCCAGTAGTTCAGCGCAATCGCGGAGAGCGCGCCGACCAGCGCCAGCGTCGAGCCGACCGACAGATCGATACCGCCGGTCGTGATCACCAGCGTCATGGCCGTCGCGACGATCAGCAGCGGTGCGCTCTGACGAACGATATTCAGCCAGTTAGCGCTGCTGAGAAAGTTATTGGTGATAAGCGAAAACACCACGCAGCAGAAGATGAAAAACAGCGCAATGCTCACCACGCCTGAGTGGTTGTGCAGTATGCGGCGCGGCAGCGAATGCCGGATAACACGTGAACCGCTTAAATTGATCATACTCATCCTGTTTACCTCAATGCGCGGCGGCAGATTGCGCGGTGAATTTCTCACCGACAATAAGATTGACGATGTCTCCCAGACTGGTGTCGGCCACCCTGCGGTCCGCGACGTTGGTGCCTTCGTACATCACCATGATGCGGTCGCAGACCAGGAACAGATCCTGCAACCGGTGAGTGATTAAAATTACGCTAACGCCTCTGGCACTGACGCGGCGGATCAACTCCAGCACCGCTTCCACTTCGGCTACCGCAAGCGCAGCGGTCGGTTCATCCATGATCAGCACTTTCGGGTCGAACGCGGCAGCGCGGGCAATCGCAATCGCCTGTCGCTGTCCGCCGGAGAGATTGCGCACCAGCAGATGCGTATCAGGGATCGAAATTCCCAGCCCTTTCAGCATCTCGCGTGCATCAGCGTGCATTTTTGTCTGGTCAAGAAAGGGAATGCCGAGCACGTGTTTCAGCGGCTCGCGCCCCATGAATAAATTACCGGCCACATCCACGGTGTCGCACAGCGACAGATCCTGATACACCATCTCGATATGGCAGCGGCGGGCATCCGCCGGATTGGTAAAGTGCATCACTTCGCCATCCACGCGGATAGCGCCACTGGTCGGTACAACCGCACCGGACAACACTTTGGTCAGCGTCGATTTCCCCGCGCCGTTATCCCCCACCAGCCCCAGCACTTCGCCCGGTTCCAGCTTGAGATTCACGCCGCGCAGTGAACGAATTGACCCGTAAGTCTTGGTGATATTGACCATTTCTACCCGCGGTATGCCGGGTTTAGCCTGTTGCATCTGGAACTCCTGTCACCCGATATCGGTTATTAGGGGTTGGATGGCGCGGAGAAAAAGGTTCTGTTATTCACGGCTTACACCCTTGTAAACCGGTTTACCTGAATAACAGAACTGTCTCCAGTGCCCGTGGGACAAAACGCTTCACTACTTGTTAGCCACAGTGAACTAAGCAGCTTCCATGCCAGAGCGCAGGTAAAGGGGAATCGAAGATTTTTAACTGTCTGTAATTGCGATGAATAAATTTTAATCGCGAGGTAAACCGGTTTACCCGATCAGGCTATGCGAACACTTCATGCGCTAAAATCGTGCGCAATTTGCGCTATTTTGGATCGGGTGAGCGTTGCTGGATGGAATCACGCCCTACCCAGCTAACGGGCAGACGGGTTTCAGCGGGGACATTTTCTTCGCCGTTGAGCAGCCGCAACATCAGGCTGACCGCCGTCCGCCCCAGTTCCCGTGCGGGCTGGCGGATGGTGGAGATCCGTGGCTGGGTGAAGTCGGCATAGCTGGCATCATCGAAACCCACCAGCGACAGCGCCTCCGGCGCGCGCAGCCCCAAATCGCGCAAACCATCGAGCAGGCCGAGCACCAGAAAATCGCTGGCGGCGAACGCGGCGGTCGGGCGTTTTGTGTGGCTGAACAGCTTGTGCAAGGCGTGCTGACCGAATTCTCGCCGGTAGTCGCCATACATCACCCACTCCGGCGGACAGCTCAGACCGGCCTGCGCCAGCGCGGTGCAGAAGCCCTGATAACGTTCGCGCACGCTCATCAGTGCGTCCGGCCCGCCGATAAAGGCGATGTCGCGGTGCCCGGCGGCAATCAGTTCCTGTGTAGCGAGCATGCCACCCTGCACGTTGTCGGCAAAAACCTTCGGCGCAAAACTGCCGGGAATATCTTCATCGAGCAGGACAATGCGCTGATGGCGCTGGATTTCTTTGCATAGCGATCCGTTATCCGGTCGGTTAGTGGCAAACAGCAAACCATCGACCTGGCAGGTATCCAGCCAGCGAATGAACTGACTTTCTTTCTCGGGATTGTTGCGGGTAATACATAAAACCAGGCTGTAGCCGTGTTCGAATGCCGCCTCTTCGGCCGCATCCGCGAGTTCGGCGAAGAAGGGGTTGGTGATGTCCGACAGCACCAGACCGAGGGTTTCGCTTCCGCCCTTACTCAGGCGACGGGCAAGGCTGTTCCCCCGGTAATCGAGCTGTGCGATTGCGGATTCAATCCGGCTGACCGTGTTCTGAGGCAATACGATGCTGTTGTTCATGTAGCGCGACACGGTGGCCTTGGAAAGACCGGCAAGGTTTGCCACATCGGATAACAGCACGCGTTTTTTCATCATCTGGCCACGTTGGATAAAAGGTATCAGTAACATAATTGAGCGTGATTGTTATAGCATTTTCCGCCCTCAACGCGACGCAAAAAAATAGCACTTGACAAAAAATCCGAGTCAGAGAATTGTAATAGCCAGTTTACCTGCACCACCCGGGAAGCAATTCCCAACCGGTAAAACGCATTTTATCCACGCACCGAAACGGACCGGTTGCTTAAATGCTTTTTTACCGGCCTCAGCAATCAGCCTGTCTTTTTAACAGGTTTACGACGATCACTTTGCTATTTGTCCTGCCAACACATTCTGTGCTCAGCGATTATTCGCCCGGGCAATGCTGGTTATATCTCAATCCCAATGAGGACAAAAACAATGATATTCAACACCGGAAAATTTCGTGTTTTAGCGCTCGTCACAGCATTATTTTCTTCAGGTACTTACATGTCTGGTGCAATAGCCGCAGAACCCACTTATGCCCTGGTGCAAATTAACCAACAGGCGTTATTCTTTAATCTCATGAATAAAGGCGCGACGGATGCAGCCAAGGCCAGCGGCAAAAATCTGGTAATTTTTAATGCCACGGATAATCCGGTGGCACAGAATGACGCTATCGAAAACTATATTCAGCAAGGTGTGAAAGGCATTCTGGTCGATGCCATCGACGTCAACGGTATTATGCCAGCCATTAAGGAAGCGGCAGCGGCGCACATTCCGGTGATCGCCATTGATGCCGTGCTGCCGGACGGGCCGCAGGCGGCGCAGGTCGGCGTGGATAATATCGAAGGCGGTAAGATCCTCGGTAAATACTTCCTTGAATACGTGAAAAAAAATATGAATGACACAGCGCACGTCGGCATTGTGGGTGCGCTGAACTCTGCCATTCAAAACGATCGCCAGAAAGGTTTCACAGACACCCTCAAAGCTAACAAGAAGATCACCGTGGCTGATGTGGTGGATGGCCGCAACGTGCAGGACAGTGCGATGACCGCCGCGGAAAACCTCATCACGGCCAACCCTGACCTCACCGCCATCTACGCCACGGGTGAACCGGCATTGCTGGGCGCGATTGCCGCGGTCGAAAACCAGGGACGTCAGAAAGATATCAAGGTATTTGGCTGGGATCTGACGGCGAAAGCCATCAGTGGCATTGATGGCGGTTACGTCGCGGCAGTGCTGCAACAGGATCCTGAGCAGATGGGCGCTCAGGCACTGAAGGCGCTAAATGACATCACCGCCGGGAAAACCGTACCGAAGAAAATTCTGGTACCGGCCACCGTGGTCACCAAAACCAACGTTGATACCTATCGCTCACTGTTTAAATAACACCGGATACCGGCCCGCATTATGCGGGTCGGTGCTGGCGTTTCAGACGGCAGGGTTCAGTAAGGTGTGCAGTTCGGCACAGGTGGGGAACGCGCTGTAGGTACCCCAGCGGCTGACGGTAATGGCGGCGGCCTGGCTGGCGTGTGTCAGTGACAGTTCATCAATGCCGCTGTTGCGCAGCAGCGATGAGGCCAGCATCACGGCCAGAAAGGTATCGCCGGCACCGGTGGTATCCACCGCCTGAGTCACCGCGGCCGGACAAAACGTTTGCTGAGTATCCGTGAGCAGTGTGGCACCCTGCGCCCCCTGGGTTATCACCAGATTTGTGACGCCTGTGGGGTGCAATTCCTCCGCCTCCAGCTGGTTGAGCACCGCGATATCTACCCACGGCCAGAGGTGGCAGAAGTCAGGTTTCACCGGGGATGGGTTGAACACAGTGGTCATGCCGCGTGCTCTCGCCAGCCGGAACAGATGGCGGGTTTTCTCAAAGGAGAAGTTACCCTGCATCAGCATCATGTCGCCGGGCACGGCATCTGCCAGCGCCAGAGTGATGGCTTCTGCGGTGAGGGAATCCGCTGCTGTGGTGGTAGTAATAATGGCATTGTCGCCATCGGCACAATTAAATATCAGCGACATATCGCTGTTACAGGGAGAAAAAGAGACGGGTAAATGACGCAGGGTTTCGTGACGAATTTTTTCCGCCATCCAGCGGCCATTGACGTCATTTCCCATAGCGGCAATTAAGGTGGTGTTTATTCCACAGCGGGAAAGCAGGATTGCCTGATTAGCCCCCTTTCCGCCAATGTCTTGCGAGACTTTATTTCCATGAATGGATGAGCCTTTTGTGGGAATATCGGCAATCGCCCAGTTTTCATCGACAGTAATATTACCGATAACATAAACACGCATAGTGTTTCCTTGAACAGGATGAATAAGATGGTTTCTATATCAGCAGAAAAAGTTAACGCAATACAAGCTATTTTTTCACGTAAGAAAGCCGTGATTGGTGTTATTCATTGCGACCCTTTCCCTGGCACACCAAAATACAGCGGTAAATCAATCAGCGATATTATTGAGCGCGCACTGCGAGATGCTGATAATTATATTTCCGGCGGTGTGCATGGTCTGATTATTGAAAACCACGGCGATATTCCTTTTTCCAAACCCGAAGATATCGGCCCTGAAACTTCCGCGCTGATGGCGGTAATCACCGACCGCATCCGCACCCGCTTTGATGTGCCGCTGGGCATCAACGTGCTGGCGAATGCCGCGATCCCCGCGCTGGCAACCGCGCTCTCCGGTGGAGCCGATTTCGTGCGCGTCAACCAGTGGGCAAACGCGTATATCGCCAACGAAGGTTTCATCGAAGGCGCAGCGGCAAAAGCGTTACGCTATCGCAGCTTGCTGCGTGCCGAGCATATCCGCGTTTTTGCTGACAGCCACGTCAAACACGGCAGCCACGCGATCGTCGCAGACCGCTCCATCAAAGAGCTGACGCGGGACGTCGATTTCTTCGAGGCGGATGCAGTGATCGCCACCGGTCAGCGCACCGGAGATACCGCCACCCTGAGCGAGATCGACGAAATCCGCAGCGCGACCGAGTTGCCTCTGCTGGTGGGTTCGGGCGTTACGCCGGACAACGTCGGGGAAATCCTCACCCGCACTCAGGGTGTGATCGTCGCCAGCGCATTAAAAGTGGACGGCGTGTGGTGGAATGACGTCGAACTGGCACGGGTGAAACATTTCATGGAAGCCGCACGTGCCGTGCTGGAGGATGAGTGATGGAAACCTTCACCGACCGGCTTTTGCGCGACCATCACAATGTGTGGCAAAGGATGCAGCAACATCCGTTTGTCTGCGACATTGAGCGCGATACGCTTCCCGCCGCTGTGTTTAACCGTTATCTGGTTTTCGAAGGTCAGTTTGTCGCCACGGCGATTGCTATCTTTGCACTAGGCATCAGTAAAGCACCGCATCTCCGCCCGCAACGCTGGCTGATTGGAGTGCTGAACGCGCTGGTGGATACGCAGATCGCCTGGTTTGAAACCGTACTGGCAAAGCGGCAGGTGAACCCGGCAGAGTATCCCGACGATCTTCCCGGCGTGAGAAACTTCAGCGACAACATGCTCAGCGTGGCGCAGCGTGGCAGCTATGAAGAAATCATCACGCTGATGTTTGGCGCGGAATGGATGTACTACGCCTGGTGCAAACGCGTGAGTGAGAAAACGCAGATTGATGAGGATCTCCGCCGCTGGGTGGAACTGCATGCCGAAGAGTCGTTTTATCAGCAGGCATGCTGGCTGAAAACGGAGCTGGACCGCTGTGCCGAAACGTTGAGTACCGCGCAGCAGCAAGCGCTTTCCGCGTTATACTGCCAGGTGCTGACGTGGGAGATTGATTTTCACAGTGCAGCGTATTGGGATAAACCCGCTGGTTAAGCTGAAACGAAAGCTTCTGTCGCAAAAAAGCCGCATGGATGCGGCCACATCATCGCCTTTAAGACTGATACTTCTTTTCAAAGACATCCGCGAACCAGTCGATAAATACCCGGACTTTCGGTGAAAGGTAGCGCCGGTCAGGGTACAAAATGGATACGGGAGTGGTCTTTAAGGATTTTTGCGCTGTATTCTCCGTCTCCGGCACAGTGCTCCAGCCCCTTCGTTAAGTGACTCATCTCCTCGTCTTCCCGCCCGTTTTGGACAAAATTCCATCCTGTCTTAAAATAATAAGTGTGCGATCTATTACACCCGTGGACGTTACCGCACGTAAAAAATTACGCCTTAGTAATCAAAGAGATTATTCAACATGCTAAAAAACATTAGCCAGATTTTCTGTTTGTTCTTACTGGTCGTTACCGTCGGGATCCACGCGGGCGAAATCAATTTATACTCTTTCAACACCGGTTCGTTCGTCTACCATCTGACCGGTAACTACGGGCAATACAATGAGTTTTTCGACAATAAATTCATGTCCGTTGAAAGAAAATTCTCAGAAGACTCCAAATACAGCGCCCTGCTGGGCACGATGGATAACAGTTTTGGCGATCGCTGTATCGCGATGGGGCTGAGAAGGGACTGGGCATCCGGGGAGTCGGGGTGGGTGTTCAAAGGCGTTTATGGTTATACCGGCGAGTTCTTTTTTAATGCCTTCAAGGATTGCGGTGACCATGGCTCTTACAACGATTTTAAGAAAGTCTCCGGCATTGGCTTCTCCCCTTACATCTATCACGCCATTCAATACAACTTCACCGACTATTTCGGCGTGGAAAGCGGGATCATTATTCCGTCTGTTTTTGTCATCAGCGTGCAGTGGAGTTTCAGGTAGGGGCTGGCCGGAAATGACTGAGGCAAATCTTTCGATCTGCCTCAGTGAAGGATTACCTTATTGAGCGGCTATTTGCGCGCAACAGCGTTAACGCCTCAGGCATGGCTGACAGGTTTTTGCCCGGTCTTAACGTCGGCATTTTCCAGCATCCGTCGGACAGGGATGATCAGCAGGAACAGCACCGCAGCGCAGATAAGCAATGCGATGGAACAACGCGCGAAGAGATTCGGCAGCATGTCCAGTTGGTCGGCTTTGACGTGGCCGCCAATCAAACCTGCAGCGAGGTTACCCAGCGCGCTGGCGCAGAACCACAGCCCCATCATCTGACCACGCATTCTTTCCGGCGCCAGCAGCGTCATGGTCGCCAGCCCAATCGGGCTGAGACAGAGTTCACCCAGCGTCAGCATCAGAATACTGCCCACCAGCCACAACGGTGACACCCCTGCTCCGCCGTTGTTCAGCACGTTTTGCGCCGCCAGCATCATGATCCCAAAGCCCGCCGCCGCACACAGAATGCCGATGATGAACTTAGTGATGCTGCTTGGACGCACTTTTTTCCGTGCCAGCATTGGCCATGCCCAGCTAAATACCGGTGCCAGCAGAATGATAAACAGCGCATTGATGGACTGGAACCAGACGGCAGGGATCTCAAAATCGCCGATCATGCGGTTGGTATAGTCGTTCGCAAACAGGTTAAACGAGGTCGGTTTCTGCTCAAACGCAGACCAGAAGAAAGCGGCGGAAACCAGCAGGATGAAGCACACCAGCAGGCGCGCCCGTTCTTTGCGGTTAAGACCGGCAAACAAGAAAAGATAGACAAAATAGAGGATGACCGAAGCAGCGATCACGTACACCAGCGTACTGGCGACGGCGACCGGGTTGATCACAATCACGCCCTGCGCGATCAGCGTCACCACGACAACCACACCTGCCGCCAGTGCCAGCAGCCAGCCGCCAACACCCTTTTTCTTCGCCACCGGATTGTTCCAGGTGGAATCCAGCCCGACTTCGCTGTCGTAACGTTTCATTGCCGGAACGGCGTAAACGCGGAAGATAATCAGGGCCACCAGCATACCGATACCACCGATACCAAAGCCCCAGTGCCAGCCGTGGGTTTTAATCAGCCAGCCGGAAATCAGCGGCGCGATAAAGGAGCCCATGTTGATGCCCATATAGAACAGCGAAAAACCGCCGTCGCGACGCGCATCCCCTTTTTTATACAGCGTGCCGACCATGACCGAGATACAGGTCTTGAACAGACCGGAGCCGAGCACGATAAACATCAGGCCGATAAAGAACAGGTTGTCGCCCAGCACAGCGGATAATGCGATGGACAAGTGCCCGAGCGCGATAAGAATCGAACCGTACCACACCGCTCTCTGCTGCCCGAGCCAGTTATCCGCCAGCCAGCCACCCGGCAACGCCGCGAGATACATACAGCCTGCAAAGATACCGACGATGGCCGACGCGCTTTCCCGCGCCAGCCCCATGCCGCCGTCGTAAACCGTGGCGGCCATAAACAGAATCAGTAAAGGGCGAATCCCGTAAAACGAGAACCGCTCCCACATCTCAGTGAAAAACAGTGAACCCAGCGGATATGGATGGCCGAAAAAGGTTCGGCTCTCGTTTTTGTTAACAGAGGAATGCATAAATTCTCCAGAGAAAGTCGGTCGGAATGTGTGTGCAAAGCGCCCTGTCCGGCGGCTGTCATGCAGCCGCTCTTGAAGACTCAGCAGGTTAAGATCATTGCTGAATACGGGTATTGTTTGGCGCTGAGGGCAGGACTTTAAGATGAAAAGTCGACGATTGTCCACTTTTAAAGACGTTACGGCGGTTATTTTGCGTACGGAATAGGTATAAATGCGATGAATAGTCTAATTATCACGTATTCATGTGGGTGATTTTCTTTCAACGAGTGACTTTTCCTGAAAAACTGAAACGCAAAAAGCAGCCACTCCGGTGGCTGCTTTCAATCTCACCACCCTCCGCTCAGGTTCAGCATCAGCGCAAACACCACAAGCGTGACGAGAATTGCCACAACGCTTTCCCCGAAAAGCTGTGTTCTGCCGTAGCCGCGTAACAGTGTTGTTTTAGAGGGAGCCGCCCGCTGCGGGTCGCCGGGTCTGGCGCTCTTTAACCATTCCCGCGTGTGCCGGTAAAGCCGTATCCACAATGTGGCGACAATCAGCAGCAACACCGTGAATACCACGATGCTATTCAGTTGAAACTGCGTTCCCCAATGCCAGTTTGTATTGTTCATGACGGTTGATCCTGTGTATTGACCGGCGCTTCGTCTTTTATGTCGTCAGCAAATCTGCGCATCAGTCGCGCCAGTCCGACAATATCCTCGTTTTCCCAGCGGGAGAAAATACCCTGAGCAATTCTGTTGCGCGCCTCATCGATGCGTGCGGTCATGGCTTTGCCTTGCGCAGTCACAACGGCTTCGCGCACGCGGCGGTCGCTGGCATTGGCCTGCCGGGTGATAAGCCCGAGCGTTTCCATTTTAGCCACCTGCCTGCTGACGGTGGTGTAGTCGCGCCCCACTCTGTCTGCCAGCTCGACAACGCCGATCGGGCCGAGCCGTTCCACCAGCACTAACAGCGGAAACAGTGCACGATCCAGCGCGATACCGGCTTCCCGGATCATGGCTTCGTCACGCTGCGGGCGGTTCATGACGCCGACGATTTCCAGTAACGCCCCGTGCAGTTCACGGAGCGTTTCTTCAATATGTGTATTTTGCACGTTTTTAATTGACAATGGTCTTCCCCTCTGACTAATGTGTGCATATTACACATAAGAGGTGAGCGATGGAAAAAATATTAAAGACAGATGTGCTGATTTGCGGCGCGGGCGCGGCAGGTTTAACACTGGCTATCGAACTGGCGCGCCGGGGTATTGCCTTTCATCTGATTGAAAAGAGCCCGGCGCCGTTCGGTGGGTCCAGGGGCAAAGGCATTCAGCCACGTACCCTGGAGATATTCGAGGATCTGGGTATTCTCGAACAGATCGCGGCCGCGGGAGGCGTTTATCCGCCTATGCGCCATTACGCTGAAGGGGGCGGCTACCGCGATGAGGAGGTGATTGAGCACGCACCGCCGACGCCTGCTGAGCCTTATCCGCACCCGCTGATGGTGCCGCAGTTTATGACCGAACGGATCATGCGCGAACGGTTACTCGGGCTGGGGCATCAGCCTGAATTTGGCTGCGAACTGCTCAGTGTTGAACAAAATGCACAGGGCGTAATTGCAAAAGTCATCAGCGATACGCAGGAAAGAACGCTGTCTGCACGCTGGCTGGTCGCGGCTGACGGTGGCCGCAGCAGGATACGGCAGGCGCTGGACATTCCCTTCCCCGGTAAAACGCTCGGGGTGCGGGCGATCGTCGCCGATGTCACGCTCAGCGGATTAACGCGCGATGCCTGGCACTGTTTTCATCAGGGCGATATGGCGCGACAAATAATGCTTTGCCCGCTCGCCGGCACCGCCCTGTTTCAGGTGCAGGGGCCGGTACCTGCTCAGGGCGAGATTGATTTAACCGCCGAAGGGTTAGATGCCCTCGTCGCAGAACGCACCGGGCGCAGTGATATTCGTATCCGGTCAGTTTCCTGGGCATCGGCCTACAACATGAATGCGCGGCTGGCAGAGCAGTATCGCGTTGGCCGTATTTTTCTGGTCGGCGATGCGGCTCACGTTCACCCGCCAACCGGCGGACAGGGGCTCAATACCAGCGTGCAGGATGCTTATAATCTTGGCTGGAAACTGGCAGCCGTTGCCGGTGGCGCGCCGGATGCCCTGCTCGATACCTATGAGGAGGAACGCAGGCCTGTCGCGGCGGGGATGCTCGGGCTGGCGACGCACCTTCTGGAAGCGCAGAAACGCGGTGACATGCGGCGCGGTCGCGAAGTGCATCAGCTGGATATCGGCTACGCCGGTTCTTCCCTTGCGCAGGAAGACACGGGGCGTCAGCGCACCCTCCTCGCCGGTGACCGTGCGCCGGATGCGCGGGTTCGCCGTGCATCCGGCGAAAGCGTACGGCTGTTTGATCTGCTAAAAGGAACCCACTGGACGTTACTCGGCGTGGAAATCCCTGCCGGGCAGATCGCCCCTCTCCCCGGCGTACACCTGCATATACTGGGCGCGGGCGGTGATCTGACGGATGAATGGGGTGAATTTAATCAGGCGTACGATCTTGTTGCGGGTGAAGTTTTGCTGGTCCGCCCTGACGGGTATATTGCCGCCATCGTGACGGCGAAAAATAGCGCGTTTCCCGAAGAGTATTTCGCTAAGTTTTTGACCCATCAGGGAAAGCATTAACAGACGGATGGGCAGACATTTGCAAAATAAAAGTTAAGAAAATCTGATTGATCAAGAATTTTCCATAACAAAAATTTATCTGATATTGTGTCGCTTCTGAGAAGATTCACACTGGAAGATCGAATGCTGTTAACCCTCGTTTATCGCAGTCATGTCAGCGAGCATGTTCAGTCCGCCTC
Organism: Rahnella sp. R3(2024); assembly: GCF_042920125.1. Lineage (NCBI taxonomy): Bacteria > Pseudomonadati > Pseudomonadota > Gammaproteobacteria > Enterobacterales > Yersiniaceae > Rahnella > Rahnella sp. R3(2024). Next base: position 542,377 of record NZ_JBHGBU010000002.1, on the reverse strand, counting down.
CCTTGCGGGGTTGGTGACACAAGCGAGTTTAAAGAATGAACTGTCAGGTATCACCGGTATCCTGCTTTTTGACGGAACGCATTTCTTCCAGTTGCTGGAAGGTCCCGAAGACGCGGTCGATGCGCTTTATTACACCATCAGTCAGGACCGCCGGCACCATAACGTCGTCGAACTGATGCGAGATTATGCGCATTCCCGGCGGTTCGGTAATGTCGGTATGGAACTTTTTGATCTGCGATCTCATCATGAAGATGTGGTGCTTCAGGCGGTGCTGGATAAGGGAACGTCGAAATATCAGCTGACCTATGATGACCGCGCATTGCAGTTCTTATGCACTTTTGTGCAGGCGCGTGAAAAGGAGAATTATCTCGAAATTCTTCCTGCGGGCACCTGGTCGTTTCTGCCTGAAGAACAGCCGGAAGCTGAAGTAGAATTTATCTTTCCGGAAATGCAGGACTACAGCTTTGCGTTCCAGCCGATTATTGATCCGCTGAGCCGTGAGATCATTTCGTACGAGGCGACCTTGCGCGGGCCGGACGGTGGTTCGCCGATGGGCTATTTCTCTAAGCTTTCGCGCATGACCATTTATGAAGCAGATCTTAAATCTAAAAAGCTGGCCTTCGCGCTGGCCAATCAGATGGGTCTGAACAGCAAAACGCTGACGGTCAAACTCCTGCCCATGACGCTGGTGATGGTGCCCGGTGCCGTTGAGTTTCTGATTCAGGAAATCACGGCAAACGGTCTGGTGCCGGAGCAGATTGTCGTTGCGATCACCGAGAACGGTGTCATTACCCGCGAAGATAAATTCACCGCAGCAATGAAACAGCTGAAAGCCTCGGGAATGCGTCTGGCGATTGATGATTTTGGTGCGGGATCGGCGGGGTTATTGCTGCTGACGCAGTGCCAGCCTGACAGCATCATGATTGACCGTAATATCATCTGCGACGTTCACACCAGCGGGCCGAAGCAAGCGGTTGTGCAGGCGATCATCAGGTTCTGTTCTTCACTCGAGATATCGGTGATTGCGACCGGTGTGGAAAAACCGGAAGAATGGATGTGGCTGGATGCCGCAGGGATATGTAATTTTCAGGGTGAGTTGTTTACCACGCCACGGGTTAATGCCCTGCCGGTGGTCGCCTGGCCTGAAATTTTGCAGGAAGATCAGTTACTCAATCAGAATTTTTAAGACATGCAGGGTCGTGGAAACACGTCCCTGCATCAGGACTGACAAAACATGTCCGGGAACGCTTATTCAATATCATCGTCCGAGGTGCGGTAAACCACATATTCCAGCGCTTCTAAATAAACATCCTGCTTATCCGCGTCACTTTCCTGTTCAATCTTCTGAATCAGACAAAGAATAATATCTTTGTGGGTGACATGCCCTGTCTGGCTTTTTAACGTATTGTAGATACGGATGACTGTTTCATTACCCACCAGAAGCTCAGGATCTTCCGTCAGAATATAATCAGCCAATTTCACATGAGTATAAGACACGTCTTGCATTTTAATACTCTCCGTCACTGAGTTTAATTAAAAACCGGAATCATCAGGGGTGTATCCCACCACTAATTCCAGGGTTTTACGCAGAACATCCAGTTGCACGATATCGGATGTACTTTCGAGCTGATTAATCAGGTGCAAAATGATGGCTTTATTCGTCACCACACCGTTGCTTGCCAGAATAAGGCGAATTGCCGCACCCAGCACTTCGGTTTCGCTGGAGTAAAGTTCACCGGCTTTCTCGAAATGTTTATACATCACCGTATGACTGGCTGAATCAATCATCGAATGAGAGTGGTTTGAGGGCATCGTTTCGTTGTAATGAGTCATAACAGAATCAGATGGCTCAATGTTTTTTCTTGTCATCGGACGGCCCTTCAGCGTTGAAAAAGTGTCGAACATTGTCGACGTCACGAACCTCATAACTGATTTGCCCGCGCTTTTGCGCAATGTTATGGCGAATCTCGTTAATAACCTGTTCGCACGCACTTTTTCGGTTAATGGAATCCGCACTTACAGCCATATACTGTAATTGCGCAATGAGTTTATCGGTCGATATTTGTTTTTTGCTTTTAAGCAAAGAAACAACGGCCTCACCTATCAGTTTGTCCGTCAATTTTTCTTCGTTACTTCTGTACATATTATCAGCCTCTGAATTTACGCCGGCCATAAGGCCTCGGCAGATTAGCTTCAGGTTCAGAGTTATTACCTTGCGCCGTAAGCGGTAAAGGGTTTTAAGGCGATGAATAAATCAGGCCCGCATAATATGTCGAACTGAATAGCTAATATAACCAATCTTTACTTAATAAAATAACTGCCCGACATTAAGAATCACGTTCAAGTACCAGGTGGATAAGCTTCATATAATGCTTCTCCTCCGCTTCGCTTCCGGCCATTTCCACGCGGCTTAAAAGCTTGGAACATAAGGCTTTGCGATTCAGGTTTTTGCCTGCTTCCAGAATTTCAACGACAACGCGGCCCATCGTTTCTTCCTCAGAAAAAACCTGAGTGTACAGTGAAGAAAATGTGTCAGAAGACGATGGATTGAGTTTATTCTGTCGCATGATTAACCCTTATGTTAATACGTGTGTGAATAATAATTGCTGGTGTGACCATAAAGTTATACAAGATATGCAAAGTTGTACAGGTATTTTAGGAAAAAAAAGCTAGCAATGAAACTATCTGGCAACAGTATTGTCATAACTGGCTGAAATTTATGTGTTTCCCGGATTTTTCTGCAAAGCCGTTTCCGTGTAAAAAAGCGTCACCTGTCTTTGCTACGATCCTTGTATCGATTTAACCGCCTGATTGCCCTTTCGGCAGTGCGGCGAAAAAGTCTGCATGCGCGGGCGCGCGGGTTTGTTGCAGGATTTCCGCCAGCATCTCCAGCGGTGAATCCGACCAGTCGGCGCGCAAATCGACGCTGGCATACTGCCGGTCGCACCAGACTTTCAGCGCAGCGGATTTCAGCCCGCGACGATCACCGCCTGCGGCCGCTCCGGCGTTCATCGCCGCCAGCAGGCGATCGGCGAGAGGCAAGCCGTCACTGTCCTGATAAGTGGCCAGCATCGCCTCCAGCGTTTTCGCCCCCGTCAGTAAATTGCCACCGACCACGCACCCCGTTCCTTCAAGGCTTCCCGCCCAGCCACCGCACTGGGCGCCGCTCCAGCGTGCACAGCGGCCCTGACTGTCGACGATCAGCACCTGCCTTTTGGCCGCGTCGGCATCGTTTTCAAGGATCATGTTCAGCGCACTGGCCGCGTCTTCACCTTGCTGCAACAGCGCCAGCCCCTGCCCGCCGTAGAGCGGGTTGGTCATAGCCTGGGTGGCAATCGCGCCGCACTGCGCCCGCCCGTGAACTACCAGCGCCCCCACTGCCGGACCGGCGGTGGCGGTAGCGACGCCCAGCGCCCCTGAGAGCGGATCGCGCGCGACGATCGAAAAGGTCATAAATACTCCGTGACGGTCTGGTTAAATTTATGCGTATAAATTATTGCAATTCAGTTTATTTATACGCATAAATAATAAACAGGACAACGCCTGATTTCCCAAAAAGGTGTTCATCACAGGCTTTACAACGCGACGAGGTCGATATGCTGCCAGCTTTGCGAACGTTAGTTATCCCGCTCTGTCTTTGTCTTGGCACACTGTCGTGGCAGGCTTCGGTGCAGGCGAAAACCCCGGCGGATGCGCTGTTAATCGGTCAGGTGGCGGAGCCGCAGTCTCTGGATCCGCAGGTCGCCACGGCGGCCAACGATTCCCGCATTCTGGTGAATATCTTCGACGGGCTGGTGCGTAACGGCGAAGGCAAGCTGGATATTGAACCCGCGCTCGCCACCCGCTGGGAAATCAGCCCCGATGGCCTGACGTACCGTTTTCATCTGCGTGAAGGGGTTTCGTTTCAGGATGGCACACCGTTTAATGCCGCCGCGGTGAAATTCACTTTCGACCGGATGCTGGATGATAAAAATCCGTGGCACAACACCGGCCCGTTCCCGCTGTCGTTCTTCTTCTCGTCGATTAACTCCATCGACACACCCGACGAAAACACGGTGGTGTTCACGCTGAAAGAGCCCTTCTCGCCTTTTCTTTCCAACCTCGCCACGCCGACCGGCCTGATTGTTTCGCCGGAGGCAGTGAAAAAGTACGGTAAAGACGCAGGCCGCCATCCGGTGGGGACCGGTGCGTTTCGTTTTGCCGAGTGGAAAGCCAATCAGCGGGTGGTGCTGACGGCCAATGACGCGTACTGGGATGGCAAACCGGCGGTCAAAAACGTGGTGTTCAGGCCGATTACCGACGGCAATACGCGGGTGGCGGAAATGCTTTCCGGCGGCATTGACGCCATGGTGGAAGTGCCGCCCGATACGGTCAAACTGTTTGCGCAAAAAAGCAATCGCTTCCGTCTCTATCAGACCACCGGCCCGCACGTCTGGTACGTGATGCTCAATACGCAGGTACCGCCGTTTAACGATGTGCGCGTGCGTCAGGCGGTGAATTATGCGGTTAACAAACAGTCGCTGGCTGACAATATTTTGCAGGGTTCAGCCGACGTCGCCGACGGGCCGATCCCGCGCGCGTTTAACTGGGCCGCCAACAAAGACGTTTCCCCTTATCCCTATGATCCCGCCAAAGCCCGCGCCCTGCTCAAAGCGGCCGGTGCCGAAGGCGCCTCGCTGACATTTTATGTGACTGAGGGAGGTTCGGGCATGCTGGATCCTATTCCGATGGCGACCGCCATTCAGGCGGATCTCAAAGCGGTCGGGCTGAAGGTGACCATCCAAACCTATGAGTGGAATACCTATCTGTCGAAGGTCAATGCCGGTCTGGATAACCATACCCAGATGGCAGAAATGGCGTGGATGACCAACGATCCGGACACCCTGCCGTTCCTGACCTTACGCACCGACGCCTGGCCGAAAAAAGGCGGATTTAACTCCGGGTATTACAGCAATCCGCAGGTCGACATCCTGTTGCAGAAAGCCCGTCTGACCACGGACACCGCCGCCCGCGCCGCCCTTTACCGCGAAGTACAGCAGCGCGTACACGACGATGCCCCCTGGATTTTTGTCGCTAACTGGAAGCAGAACGCCGTGACCTCCACGCGTATTCAGCATTTCGCGCTGCAACCTAATTTCAACCTGTTGCTCAACCGGGTAACCAAACAGTAATCGGAGATGTTTATGGGGAGTTACGTGCTTAAAAGGCTGTTCTCGACCATTCCGGTGTTTATCGGGTTGTCGTTAATTGTTTTTCTGATCATGGCGATGATTCCGGGGAACCCGGCGCAGGCGCTGTTGGGTGCCTGGGCAACGCCGGAAAACGTGGCGCGCATTAACCGCGAGCTGGGGCTGAACAAGCCGCTGTATCAGCAATATCTGATCTGGGCGGGCAATATTCTGCACGGCGACTTTGGCCGCTCCTATGTGCTGAACCGGCCAGTCATTGATGAAGTGATGGAGCGTTTCAGTGCAACGCTGCTGCTCGGCGGCTGCGCGCTGTTACTCAGCACCGTACTGGGACTGCTGGCAGGGATTTTCTCGGCGGTCAGGCAGTTCGGCTGGGGCGACCGCATCATCACGCTGCTGGTGCTGCTGGGCATTTCTATGCCGTCGTTCTGGATAGGCTTGCTGATGATCATGTTGTTCGCCGTGCAGCTGCAATGGTTCCCGGCGTCCGGGATGTATGCGGTCTGGGGCGGCGGTGACGTGGCAGATCTGCTGCACCACCTGGCGCTGCCCGCCGTGACGCTGGCGATAGTCGCCACCGGTGTGATCGCCCGCCTTACCCGCACCGCGATGCTGGAAGTGCTGCGTCAGGACTTTATCCGTACCGCCCGCGCCAAAGGGCTGTCTGAACGCAAAGTGATTTACAAGCATGCGTTCCGGATGGCGCTGGTGTCGGTTATCCCGGTGATCGGCATTCAGGCAGGCTTCGTGCTCGGCGGCGCAGTGTATATCGAGACGGTGTTCCAGTGGCCGGGGCTGGGCGCGATGATGGTGAAAGCCGTTGCCACCCGTGATCTGCTGCTGGTTCAGGGCGGCGTGCTGGTCGCCGCTGCAGCCTATGTATTGATCAACCTGTGCGCAGACATTCTGCAGGCGCTTCTCGACCCGAGGTTAAAATCATGAGCCAGACCATCACTTCCCCCGCGCCGCGCTACCGCCAGTCTTTGTGGGCGCTGCTGCTGGCTAACCGCCTGGCAACGCTCGGCCTGACGCTGCTGGTTATTGCCGTGGCCGCTGCCCTCGCCGCCCCGCTGTTGCCGATACCTGATCCGGACGCGACGGATTTACTTAACCGGCTGTTGCCCCCGTTTTCGCCCGGCCACTGGCTGGGAACCGATCCGCTGGGGCGCGATATGCTTTCACGTCTGCTGTGGGGAACGCGGGTGTCGCTGGCGGTCGGGATATGCGCCACGCTGCTGGCCGCGCTGCTGGGGACGCTGATCGGGCTGGTTGCCGGGTACGCCGGTGGCAAAACCGACAGCCTGCTGATGCGGCTGATCGACATGCTGATGGCTTTCCCCTACATCCTGCTGGCGCTGGTGATCGTCGCGGTGCTCGGCCCCGGCCTGCTGAATGCGCTGTACGCCATCGCCGTGGTCAATATTCCCTTCTTCGCCCGTAACATTCGCGGGCTGACCGTCGGCCTGCGCCAGCGCGACTTTATCCAGGCGGCGCGGCTGTCCGGTAAAAATCATCTGCAAATTTTGCTCACCGAAGTGCTGCCCAACGTGATGCCCGTGGTGGTGGTCACCATGTCGACCACCGTCGGCTGGATGATTTTAGAAACCGCCGGGTTGTCATTCCTCGGGCTGGGCACGCAACCGCCAAATGCAGATCTCGGCTCGATGCTCGGTCAGGGGCGCGCGCAAATGTTCAGTGCGCCGCACGTCTCCGTGGTGCCGGGATTGATGATTTTCCTGCTGGTGATGAGTTTTAACCTGCTCGGCGACGGCATCCGCGATCTGCTGGATCCGCGTCTTAAATCCGGTATTTTGCTGCGTGCCCGCGCGGTGACCACCGTAACGCGTTCCGCCGTGCCGCCCGCCGTAAAGGGAAGCGACGCCCTGCTGGAAGTGGTGGATTTGCAGGTCAGCTTCCGCTCAGGCCGGCAATCAGTGGCGGCGGTAAAAGGGGTCAGCTTCCACGTGGCAAAAGGCGAATGTTTGGGGCTGATTGGCGAAAGCGGCTCAGGTAAAAGCGTCACCGCGCTGTCGGTGATGGGGCTGGTCTCGTCACCGCCGGGTGAAATCACCGGAGGCGCCATTTATGTCGGCGCAGAAGAGATGCTCGGGCTGTCGCAAGGCCAGCTGCAACAGAGGCGTGGCGCGCGCGTGGCCTACATTTTCCAGGATCCGCTGACCACGCTGCACCCGCAGTTCAGCATTGGTGCGCAGATCATCGAATCCATTCAGGCGCATCAGGCGATGCCAAACCGTGCAGCGAAAGACAAAGCGCTGTCGCTGCTGGTCAGCGTAGGCATTGAGGATGCCGCGGCGCGCTTTGATGCGTTTCCACACCAGTTGTCAGGCGGTCAGCGGCAGCGCGTGGGCATCGCAATGGCGCTGGCGAATGACCCGGAAATCATCATTGCCGATGAACCGACCACCGCGCTGGATGTCACCGTGCAGGCCCGTATTCTCGATTTACTGCAACAGTTACGGCGCGAACGCGGCCTGACGCTGCTGTTCATTACTCACGATTTCGGCGTGATTGCGCAGATTTGTGACCGCGTGGCGGTAATGCGGAACGGCGAAATCGTGGAAAGCGGCGATACCCGCTCGGTGCTGCGTGATCCGCAACATGATTACACCCGCAGACTGATCGCAAGCGTGCCCAAACTCGGTCAGGGGCGCGGTTTTCTTAAACAGGTCGGCGAACTGTATGCCACACAAAAACCGCAGCCGGAGGCACTATGAACAATGTCATTGAAGTCAGCGGATTGGTGAAAACCTTCGGCAGCCGTTCAGGCTGGTTCTCCGGTAAAAAACATCAGGTGGAAGCGGTTAAAGGTGTCTCTTTCCATCTTGCCGAAGGCGAGACGCTGGCGGTGGTGGGCGAAAGTGGCTCCGGGAAAAGCACGCTGGCGCGGATGCTGGTCGGGCTGGAGCGGCCAACCTCCGGCTCGGTGACACTGATGGGCGAAGAGATGTCGGCGCACAGTAAACGCGGCGATAAAGCCTTTGGCCGGATGATCCAATATGTGTTTCAGGATCCGGTGGCCTCACTGAATCCGCGCAAAACCATCGCGGATACGCTGGACGTGCCGCTGCGTTATCTGTGCGGCTACCCTGCCGCGCGGCGACAGGCGCGGATGCGCGAGCTTATGGACGCGGTACAGATGCCTGCGGACGCCCTTACCGGTTATCCGCATGAGTTTTCCGGCGGACAGGCGCAGCGGCTGGCTATCGCCCGCGCACTGGCGGCGGAGGCGCGCATACTGGTGCTCGACGAGCCGGTCAGCGCGCTGGATGTCTCGGTGCAGGCGCAGGTGTTATTGCTGCTCGATCAGCTTAAACGTGATTTCGGCCTCTCCTATCTGTTTATCAGCCATGATTTAGCGGTGGTAGAGTCGATAGCCGATCGCGTGGCGGTGATGTATCACGGAGATTTGGTAGAATGCGCGGATAATGACATGCTGTTCAACGCGCCTCAGCACGACTATACCCAACGTCTGCTGGCCAGCGCGCCCAGGGTTTGAGCCAATGAAGGGATGTATGAGCACTGAAACGTCACACCAGCCCGAACCGGTACGCCGCAAGCGCACCGACGAAATCGTCGATGCCATTAAAGAGAGCATCATCAGCGAAAACCTGCTGCCGGGCGACCGTCTGCCGCAGGAAAAAGACCTGATCACCCGCTACGCGGCGGGCAAAGGCACGGTGCGCGAGGCGCTGAAATCCCTTGAAGTTCAGGGGCTGATCCGCACCAAAACCGGCCCCGGTGGCGGTGCGTTTATCGATTCGATGACCGAATCGCGTGCCATGAGTTTGCTGTCCAATTATCTGTTTACGCGCCAGCTTTCCATCAGCAATATCTACGCGCTGCGTAAAGCGCTGGAGCCGCTGGTGGCGGTGAGCGCCATCGGCAATATCGACGCCAAAGGCTTTGAGCAGTTGCATCAGCTGATCGCGGTCTACGATCATGAACCCGCCGACGAAAACGAACGCTGGGAACAGCGTATGGCCGAACTCGATTTCCACGGTGTGGTCGCCAGCTACTCCGATAACGTCCTGCTGGCGTTTATCTGCCACTTCCTGCAACGCCTGCTCAAAGATCTGGCCGTTTGCAAAGACATCTACCAGCGCCCCGAACCGGTAGCGCGCCGTGCCGGTATCGATTATCAGTACCGTCTGATCGACGCCATGCGCCGTCAGGACGCCGACGCAGTACAACAGATCATGACCGAACATATGCAACACGCCGAAGACGCCATGCTCGGTTTAGAAGCCACGCTGGAGGATCGTTTTTTGAGTGAGAGATGAGGCCGTCATCAGACGATTTCAGGCTGACATGCAGACACAAAAAAGCCGGCAGCATTTTCATGCTACCGGCTTTTTCATACGCTTTTACCGCGGAACTAAACCTTACGCGTTCAGCAGTTGCTGCGCCGTTTTCTCTACCAGCGCCAGCAGAACTTTGACGTCGTCCAGCGTGACGGTCGGGTTCAGCAGGGTCAGCTTCAGGCAGGTCACGCCGTTATGCTCGGTGACACCCACGTTGGCGCGGCCTGAATCCAGCAACGCATCGCCGATCTTCTGGTTCAGCAGGGCGACAGCGGCATCGCTGCTGTTTGCCAGTTGTTCAGGACGGTAGCGGAACAGCACGCTTGCCAGCTGTGGCTGCATCACCAGTTCCAGCGCGGCTTCAGACGTCACATACAGCGCGACGTCCTGTGCCAGCGTCACACCGTGATCGATGATCGCGGCGTACTGTTTCTGCCCTAACGCTTCCAGCCCCATCCACAGTTTCAGTGCATCGAAACGGCGGGTGGTTTGAAGTGATTTAGACACCAGGTTTGGCACGCCCGCCTCTTCGTCAAACTCAGAGTTCAGGTAAGCCGCCTGATAACGCATCAGCTCATAGTGACGCGCTTCTTTCAGCAGGAACGCGCCGCAGCTGATGGTCTGGAAGAACTGTTTGTGGAAGTCCAGCGTGATGGAATCCACTAACTCGATGCCATCCAGATAGTCGCGGTATTTTTCGGACAGCAACAGAGCACCGCCCCACGCCGCATCCACGTGAACCCAAATCTGATGCTCAGCCGCCAGTTCAGCGATAGCGCGCAACGGGTCGATCGCACCGGCGTCCGTGGTACCGGCAGTCGCCACGATGGCCAGGATCTGATCGCCATTGGCTTGCGCCTGTGCCACTTTCTCGCGCAAATCGTTGAGATCCATACGGGCAAACTCATCGGTTTTCACCAGCGTCACGCACTGATAGCCGAGGCCGAGCAATGCCATGTTCTTCTGCACGGAGAAGTGTGCATTTTCAGAACATAACACCTTAATTTTACGCAGGTTGCCGACGAGGCCGTCCTGCTGCACAGAGTGTCCCTGACGGGCGAAGAAGGCGTCACGCGCCAGCATCAGCCCCATCAGATTGCTCTGGGTGCCGCCGCTGGTGAACACGCCCGCGTCGCCAGCCTGATAACCTACCTGAGTGCGCAGCCATTCGATCAGCTTCATCTCAATGATGGTGGCTGACGGGCTTTGGTCCCAGGAGTCCATGCTCTGGTTAGTGGCGTTGATCAGCACTTCCGCGGCCTGGCTTACCACCAGGCTCGGGCAATGCAAATGCGCAACACATTGCGGGTGGTGCACAGACAGACTGTCTTTTAAAAAGTATTCAATGGCGCGTTCAATCGCGGCCTGGTTACCCAGGCCGTTTGGATTGAAGTCCAGTTTGATACGTTCACGCAGCTCAGCAACGGTTTTGCCCTGATACATCTCAGGTTGTTGCAGCCACTGCACAACAGCTTCACTGCTCTGTGCAATGGCCTGCTGGTAGGCTTCAGTGCTTTGCGCTGAGCCTGCCAGAATCGGGTTTAACTCGGACATCAGAATCTCTTACTCCGCTCAGACAGGTTTGACGCCAGCCGCTAACAGCGCCTGCTCAAACTTATCGAGGAAAATACCCAGCTCATCATTGGTGATCAGCAGGGAAGGCAACAGGCGCAGAACGCAACCGTTACGGCCACCGCGCTCGAGGATCAGGCCCGCTTCGAAGCATTTTTTCTGCAACAGGGCGGACAGATCGCCATCGGCCGGGTAACAACCCATGTGATCCTGCGCTTCGTCAGGTTTAACAATCTCGATACCGATCATTAAGCCCAGGCCGCGCACATTACCGATGACCGGGTAACGTTTTTGCATCTCGGCCAGTTTGCCTTTCAGCCATTCGCCCTGTTCAGCGACTTTGCCTGCGATGTTGTTGTCTTTCAGATGCTTCAGCGTGGTCAGGCCGGTCGCCATTGCCAGCTGGTTGCCACGGAACGTGCCGGTATGGTGACCCGGTGCCCATGCATCGAACTGTTTTTTGATACCCAGAACAGCCAGTGGCAAGCCACCGCCGACCGCTTTCGACATCACGATGATGTCCGGCTCAATGCCCGCGTGTTCGAAGGCAAATGGTTTGCCGGTACGGCAGAAACCCGCCTGCACTTCGTCGAGGATCAACAGAATGCCGTGTTCCTGAGTGACTTTACGGATGCGCTGTAACCATTCGGCAGGAGCCGGGTTAACGCCGCCTTCACCCTGAACGGCTTCCAGAATGACGGCCGCAGGTTTGCGTACGCCACTTTCGACGTCATTGATCAGGTTATCGAAGTAATAGGTTAATGCTTTAACGCCAGCGTCACCGCCAATGCCCAGCGGGCAACGGTACTGGTGCGGATAAGGCATAAACTGCACTTCTGGCATCATGCCGTTGACGGCTTCTTTCGGAGACAGGTTACCTGTTACCGCCAGTGCGCCATGGGTCATGCCGTGATAGCCGCCGGAGAAGCTGATCACGCCGGAACGTCCGGTGTATTTTTTTGCCAGTTTCAGCGCGGCTTCCACCGCATCGGCGCCAGACGGGCCGGTGAACTGTAAGCAATACTCTTTGCCCTGTTGCGGCAATAAAGAAAGCAGATATTCAGAGAACTGATCTTTCAACGGGGTTGTCAGATCCAGTGTATGTAACGGCAAGCCGCTGGTAATGACATTTTGGATGCTTTGCAGCACGTCAGGGTGGTTGTGTCCAAGCGCTAACGTTCCTGCGCCTGCCAGACAGTCAAGATATTGATTATTCTCAACATCGGTGATCCACACGCCGTTGGCTTTCGCAATCGCTAACGGTAACTTACGTGGATAACTCCTGACATTCGATTCAAATTCAGCTTGTCTTGCCAAATAGGTTTCATTGTTTCCATTTAATGAATTCGCACCTAAATTATCAATACGGACTTTATCCGTCATCATATCTCTCCTACAACCGGGGGTTATCGCTAACGCCTAAGTTGAATAATTGAATAAAAGAAGTCACTACCGTGAAAAAACGCGGCCAATATATGGCTTTTTTGCCCCCGGCTCAATAACTTATTTTGTATAGAATTGTTTATTCTTTTTCATATGAATCAATAACATGCTGATTTTATGACCGATAATGCTGCCATAACTCTGTTACGCGGGCATTAATAAGGCACTAAATTGCTGTTAAATGGGCAGGCAGACACCGCCGGAGGGCGGTATTCAGAAGGCCTGACGACGATAAAAGGGGGGGAACCCCCCTGTCTGTCAGGCGCGGAAAAAGACAAAAAATACGCTGTTTAAGAGCGCATACAGCAGCAATATAAGCAGTATAACCCGTGTATCGATATTCATCCTGCGCTCTGTCCGGAGGGTTAAAAGGTGTAGAGCAGCGCCGCGGAGGCGGTGGCCTGATTGCGGCGAAACACAATCGGGCTGTCGGCGGCGTGATCGTCAAGCCAGGTATATCCGCCGATTAACACCGTCGCCCAGTGCGGTGAAAACTGATGGCTCCAGGTTAAATTCGTATTGATGCCGTAAAACCCGCCGCCCGGCTGATAGCGTGCATAACCGCTGCGTTCACTCTGGGCGCTGTTCACCCCGTAAAACGTCTGCATGTAACGGCTGTCACCAAACAGCGCCGCCGATTGCAGCGCCACGGTATCCGTCTCGTCCTGCCACGGCAGCACCGTCAGCGATGCCTGATATTGTCCGCCCTGCCCGTCGGTCAGCGGCAAGGTGGCTTTCCCCTCCAGCGAAAACCAGCTGGTGGCCTGCCAGCCAACCGCCACGGAGGTGTTCATCGCCGCTTTGATGGAGCCCATGCCCTTCAGCTCTTTTGAACCGTCTCGCCAGGTGGAGTCCTTTTCGGTTCGTCCGAGGCTGTAACCCAAAGTGTGCTCCAGATATAACCCGTTATCGCTTTGCAGGTCGTAGCCGATGCCTTTCAGGCCGTCGAAGAAAAACGCGCCGTCGCGCGCCTGAATCACCGGGGCTATGAGCGTGTGGCGCTTGTCTGAACCGCTGTATTTCGGCGCATTCTGCACGCCGACGCCGAGCGTGACACTTGACGCCGGTGTACTGCTGTCTTCTGCCCAGGCGACCGTTGCGGTGGTGGTGAATGCAACACATGTCATGTGCATGATCAGTTTTCTGGTTATCATGAATTCCTCGTTACCCGATGTTTGACGGCCAGGAAGGGGTTCAGGGCACGTCCGAAGCGGGAAGTATGGAGAGGCAGTGTCAATAAACTGCTTGGGAATTATGAAGAAACTGTCAAGGTCACCTCAATGCAGACTAAACGAGTGCTGGTTATAGAAGATGATGCCGATGCGGCGGGCGTTCTTGAGGCCTACCTGAAACGTGAAAATTATGAGGTGAAGGTGGCGGGCGACGGGTTGCTGGGGCTGGAGATGGTAAGCAGCTGGAAGCCTGATCTGATCCTGCTCGACGTGATGTTGCCCGGCATGAACGGGACTGAAGTGCTCTCGACCCTGCGCCGTACCCGTGATACGCCGGTGATTATGGTCACCGCCATGGGCGATGCGCCTGACCGCATTGGCGCGCTGCGTTACGGCGCGGATGATTATGTGGTGAAGCCTTATAATCCCGGCGAAGTGGTGGCGCGCGTTCAGGCCGTTCTGCGCCGTGCCGCACCGAAAACCCGGCAGGCCGAACTCCTGCGCTGGCAGGGGCTTGAGGTGGATACCGAATCGCTCACCACCACGGTGACTGACGCTGACGGCATGCCGAAAAGCCTCGAGCTGACGCCCACTGAATTCGCGCTGTTAGTGATACTGATGGGCGCCCCCACGCGCCCCTTTACCCGTCAGCAACTGCTGGAACGCTGCCTGCCGGAAAGCGAAGCGCTGGAGCGCGTGGTGGATACCCACATCTATAACCTGCGTAAAAAACTTGAGCTGGCAGGCATTCTGAATGTCCTGATCAACGTGCGCGGTATCGGTTACAGGTTCAGACAGCCATGAAAAAGCCACAACATCAGTCTTTGTGGCGCTGGATCTGCCTGCGTGTTCTGACGCTGGCGATCGGATCCGTGGTGCTTATCGCCTTGTGCATGTGGCTGAGGTTTGTCATCCAGAATTTATGGATCCTCCACCATATGCCTGTCTCGATGAGAGAGGAGTTTGCCCTGCTGCGCGAACAGCCCGCGCTGAATCTGGCGCGTTTTCACCAGATTGTCGATGAGCGCTGGGGGATCCGCTACTCCGATCCCAGCATTGCGTCTTCGGACTGGATCACCGTCGGCGTGCTGGTGCTGACCGTCATTCCTTTTATCGTTGTACTCGGGTTGCGCGCTGCGCGCCCGCTTTCGGCGCAGGTGAGCAGGCTGGCGGCGGCGGCGGGATCGGTGGCGCGCGGGGAATTCAGCACGCGCGCTGAAAAGGTGGAAAAGGCACCGGCGGAGCTTATCCAGCTGACGGAAAACTTTAACGCCATGACCGGGCAACTGGAACGTTACGATCGTGAACTGCGGGCCTCCCATGTGGCGATGGCGCATGAATTACGCTCGCCGCTGACCGCCGCCATTGGCCGGTTGCAGGGCATGATCGACGGTGTGTTTGAGCCGGAACCTCAGCAGCTGAATATGGTGATGAAGCAGCTTCGCCACCTCAGCCGTCTGACAGACGAACTTCACCTGCTTTCGCTGGCCGACGCCGGACAACTCCAGCTGACGCCTGTCACGCTTAATCTCACCGATCTGCTGCTCGAACGCGCCGCCTGGCTTAAACCGCAGGCCGAAGCGGCGGGCATGGCGATTGAGATAAACCCGTCACAGCCTTATACCTGCGTCGGCGATCCGTTCCGCCTTGCGCAGGTGTTCACCATCCTGATGGAGAATGCCCTGCGCTACGCCGCAGAAGGCGCGCGTCTGGAGGTGAACGTCCGCAAGCTGGCGGGCGGGATAGAGATTGCGTTTCGTGACTTCGGGCCAGGCGTCACGACGGGCTTTTTGCCTGATATGTTCGAGCGTTTCACCCGCGCAGAATCCTCGCGCGCCCGCGATTCCGGCGGCAGCGGGCTGGGGCTGTCAATCGCCAGGGCGATCTGCGTGGCGCACGGCGGCACCATCCGCGCTACCCTGCCGGACAGCGGCGGCCTGCAAATTTCAGTATTCCTTCCTGACGCCTGACGCGTTTTCAACAAGACGGGCAAATAAATTGCCCGTCTTGAATTTTCCTTGATGAAACATACAGGGAATCTGGACATAACCCGGTTTGAATAGCGCCATCTCAATTCAGGAACCGGGTCATGACAGACACATTCACCGATTACGCCAGCCGGGCCATTTGCCACCTCACCGGCTCACAACGCCTGCGCGCCCTGTGGCCTTTTTTGCTGCTGATCCCGCTCGGGTTAGCGCTCACCGCCTGTCATGATCAGAAGAAAAAATCTGAAGCCCCTGTGCGGCCGGTGCGGTTTATCATCGCGCCTGCCCCTTCGGGGGCCAGCACCCTGCTGCAAACCGGTGAAATCCGCGCTCATGACGACGTCACGCTGAGTTTCCGGCAAGACGGACGTCTGCTCAGCCGCGCCGTTGACGTGGGTGACCACGTGCGCGCCGGGCAGTTACTGGCCACGCAGGAAAGCGATACCAGCCAGAATCAGCTCAGCAGCGCCAGGGCCGATCTGAACAGCGCACGCGCCGCCGAACGGGTGGCGGCGCTGAATCTGCATCGGATGACACTGCTGATGCCGCAAGGGGCGATATCCCGCGCACAGTTTGATACTGCGCAGTCAGACTGGCAGGCCGCGTTGTCGCGCCGTCAGAGCAGCGAATCCAGCCTGAAAACGGCGCAGGATAATCTGGCATGGACGCGGCTGACCGCCCCGGACGACGGCGTGATCACCGCCGTCAGCGCCTCTGCGGGCCAGGTGGTCAGCAGCGGTCAGGCGGTGGTGACAGTGGCAGGCAGCAACGCACGCGATGCGGTGTTTAACGTCGCCACACCGCAAGCCCTGACGCAACAGAGCGCGGTGTCCGTTTCCCTGCTCTCCGATCCCGCCGTTCGCACGACCGGGCATCTGCGCGACATCAGCCCGCAGGCCGATCCACAAACCCGCACCTGGCGGGTGCGGGTGACGCTGGATAATCCGCCACCGGCCATGGCGCTGGGTGCCAGCGTTCAGGGCGCGTGGCAGCAATCCGGCCAGACGATGATTTCCCTGCCCGCCTCGGCCCTCACCCGCATTGGCAATAAACCGGCGGTGTTTGTGGTTGACCGCGCGAGCCAGCGTTTGCAACTGCGCGAAGTGACTCTTGGCCGCTACACCACCGATGACATCTCTGTCTGCGCCGGGATCGTCGCCGGAGACGCGGTGGTCACCGCGGGCGTCAGCAAACTGCGTCAGGGTGAAAAAGTCATCGCTCAGGAGAGCAATCCATGAGCCCGCGTTCCCTTAAAGAGACGTTTAACCTTTCCGGCTGGGCGCTGGGGCATCAGCAGCTGATGATCTTTTTCATGCTGATGATCATGGTGGCGGGCGTGCTCAGTTATGAGAATCTGCCGCGCAACGAAGATCCGGCGTTTACCATAAAAACGGCGGTGGTCTCGGCGCAGTGGCCGGGTGCCAGCGTCCATGACACGGTCAGCCTGCTCACCGATCCGCTGGAGAAAAAACTTCAGGAGACGCCACATCTGGATTACGTGCAAAGCGAAACCCGCGCCGGGCAGACGATCATTATGGTCAATCTTCGCGACGACACGCCGCCCGCCGCGGTGGCAGATATCTGGTATCAGGTCCGTAAAAAAATGCAGGATATCAGCCCGTCACTGCCGCAGGGCGTGCAGGCCGTCGCGGTCAACGATGAGTTCGCCGACACCTTTGGCACCCTCTACGGGTTTACCGCAGAAGGTTACAGCATGCGGGAGCTGCGCGATCAGGTGGAAGGGATCCGCCGCAGCCTGATGTCCGTGCCGGACATCGGCAAAGTCAGTCTGCTCGGTGAACAGGAAGAGCAAATCGTCATCGCCTTTTCGCCGCGTAAGCTGGCCGGAATGGGAATTGATTTACAGCAGGTGACCAGTGCGCTGAAAGCACAGAATGCGGTGGTGCCCGCCGGAACAATACGCAGTGACAAAGAGAATATTTCGCTGCGGGTCAGCGGCGCGCTGAATTCGGAAGAAAATCTGCGCGATGTGACGCTGCATATCAACGACCGCTATATTCCGCTGACCGATATCGCCACCCTCAGCCGCCAGAGTCAGTCGCCGCCTGCCCTCGCCTTTCGGGTGAACGGCCAGCCCGCCATTGGTCTGGCGATATCGATGGCCGCCAGCGGCAACATGACAGACTTCGGCCAGGCGGTTAACCAGCAGATGACCGATATCGGCAAACGCCTGCCGCACGGGATCGAAATGACCAAAGTCGCCGATCAGTCCGCCGTGGTGGCGCAGGCGGTCAGCGGATTTGTGCGGGTGCTGCTCGAGGCGATTGCCATCGTGCTGGCGGTGTCTTTTGTGTCGCTGGGCACCCGCGCCGGTCTGGTGGTGGCGGCGGCGATCCCGCTGGTGCTGGCGATGACCTTCACCGGCATGCTGCTGGCCAATATCGGCCTGCAACGCATCTCCCTCGGCGCGCTGATCATTGCGCTCGGCCTGCTGGTGGATGACGCGATGATCACCGTGGAGGCGATGGTGTCACGGCTTGAAGCGGGCGACAGCCGCTGGCGCGCGGCCACCTATGCTTTCGAAACCACCGCATTCCCGATGCTGACCGGCACGCTGGTGATGATCGCCGGCTTTATTCCGGTGGGGTTTGCTGCCTCCAGCGCCGGAGAATATTGTTTATCGCTGTTTGCCGTGGTGCTGATTTCCCTGCTCAGCTCGTGGGTGGTGGCGATTCTGTTTTCGCCACTGATGGGCACCTGGCTGCTTTCCTCGCAGGTAAAACATCCTCACGCCGGACCGGGCAGGCTGATGCGTTTTTATCAGCGGTTACTGCTTACTGCGCTGCGTCACCGCCTGCTGACCGTGGCGTGCGCGGTGGCGGCGCTGCTGATTGCCCTTTACGGCACGACGTTTATGCAGGGTGAATTCTTTCCGGCCTCCGATCGCCCTGAATTGCTGGTCAGCCTGACGTTACCGGCAAATGCGTCGCAGACAGAAACCGCGCGGCAGACCGAAAAACTGGAGCGCACCCTGCGCGGAAACCGCAACGTCGATCACTACTCCAGTTATGTGGGCGGCGGTGCGATTCGTTTTTATCTGCCGATGGATGTGCTGAGCGACAATGAAAATACGGCGCAGCTGGTGGTGGTCGCCAAAGATCTTGAGGCGCGTGACCGCCTGCGGCAACAACTGGAAACCGAGCTGGCGCGCCATTTCAGCGATCTGACCACCCGCGTTTCACCGCTGGAGCTGGGCCCGCCGGTTGGCTGGCCGCTGAGATATCGGGTCAGCGGCGCGGATTATGCCAAAGTCCAGACCATCGCCCGCCAGCTGGCGACCCTGGCCGGAAATAACCCCGGCGCGCGCGAGGTGAACCTCACCGCGGGCGAGCCGGAGCGCGCCATTACCCTGCGCGTCAACCAGACTGCCGCACGGGCTGCGGGCGTCTCTTCCGAATCGCTGGCGGAAACGCTCAACACCCTCTATTCCGGCAGCACCATCACCACGGTGCGGGATCGTAACCGGCTGGTGGACGTGATCATGCGCGGCAACGACGCAGAGCGTCAGGACATTGACACGATTTCAGGCATGATGCTGACCACTTCCGGCGGAGCAAAAATCCCGCTGGCGCAGGTCGCTACGCCGGAATGGGGCATTGATGAACCGGTGATCTGGCGGTATCAGCTGCTGCCGTTCATCACGGTGCAAACCGATCTCGCGCCGGGCATGAGTGCAGAGACGCTTTCCCGGCAACTGTCTGCGCAGGTGTCGCGCCTGCAGGCCTCACTGCCTGCCGGTTATCACATTGAGGAAGGCGGTACGGTGGCTGAATCAGACAAGGGCAACCGTTCGGTGTACGCCATGCTGCCGGTGACGTTGTGCGCGATGCTTATCCTGCTGATGATCCAGCTTCAGCGTTTTTCCCGCATGCTGCTGGCGTTAATGATGGCGCCATTTGGGCTGATCGGCATTGTGCTGGCGATGCTGCCGACCGGCACGCCGATGGGATTTGTCGCGCTGCTGGGGGTGATTGCTCTGGCGGGGATGATTATCCGCAATGCGGTGATCCTCATTAATGAAGTCGATCACAACAGCCGCAACGGCATGGAGAACAACGCCACGATTATCGCCGCCGCCTCACACCGCGCCCGCCCTATCCTGCTGACCGCCTGCGCGGCGATCCTCGGGATGATCCCGATTTCCCACCAGGTATTCTGGGGGCCGATGGCCTTCGCGATCATTGGCGGACTGATGGTCGCCACGCTGGTAACGCTGACGGTGCTGCCTGCGGCAATGAGCCTGGTGATGGAAATGGAAGGAAAGAATAAGCCATCGTGAAAGAAGCCAGCCCCGCCGAAGGGGCTGCGGTGTCTACTCGCTTTCAGCCACGCAGGCGTTCACCATCTTCACAAAATTATCGCGGATGACATCCGTGGTCTGCGGGTCCCACGCGATCCCCACTTCCCAGCAGGTTGCGCTGCCGGTCAGCGGCAGAATGTTCAGCCCCGGCGGTGCGATGTGCGTGACGCTTTGCGGTAACAGCGCCACGCCAATGCCGGCAATCACCAGCGCCACCAGCGTCTGGATATCTTCCGCCTGCTGCGTGGCACATACCTCAAGCCGGTTTTCTTCAAGAAAGCGGTCGGTCTGTGCATTCAGACCGCGCCCGCGTTCATTGTAGAGCCGCAGTAAAGGCAATTTTTTCAGCCACTCTGCGGCGCTCAGTTCGTTTTTATGAGGTGTGATTAACACCAGCCGGTCTTCAAACAAGGTGTGATAGCTGAGTTGTGCGGGCGCCGGGGTGCGGACAAAGCCTGCCTGCAACTCGCCGGTTTGCAGCATTTCGTATTGCTTAGCGGAAGGCAGATCTTCCAGGGTGAACGCCACCCCCGGATATTCCGACCTGAATCGTGCAATGCACTGAGGCGCAAAGAGAAAACTCGACAGCCCGAATCCGGCGGCAATCACCCCTTCGCGGCCTCTGGCGACCTGATCGGCGTGGTGTAAAAACACGGCGGTTTGCCTGAGGGCTTTCTGCGCTTGCGGGAGGAGTAATTTCCCTCCGGCGGTCAGGCATGTGCCGTGCCTTCCGCGCGCAAACAGCGTCACACTGAGCATCGATTCCAGCAGGTTTATTTGCTTGGTCAGCGCCGGTTGAGAGATGGAAAGTAGGTCGGCGGCGCTGGCGTAATTCTGTTTTTCAGCCAGAACCACAAAAGCGTTAAGTAAACGAAGGTTCATTTGTCATTCCGGTTGGTTATCAGGGATGGAAAATCATTCATTATAAAGTTATCAATGTCATTGCTGTAATACCAGCGTCAACAGATAAACCTGAAACGACCGGAGAACAGTGATGCATGAAGAACAGTTAATCAAGACAGCAGTGATTCAGTTCCAGCATCAGGCGGGTGACAAGAAATATAACCTGATGATGATGGAGAAATTTATCGGCCAGGCGGCCATTGAAGGGGTGAAAATCCTCGCGTTTCCCGAGATGTGTATCACGGGCTACTGGCATGTGCCAAAACTCAGCGTGGCAGGCGTAGAAGCGCTGGCGGAACCGGTGGAAACCGGCCCGTCTGTCGGCCTTATCCGCGCCCTTGCCATGAAACATCAGATGCTGATTGGCACGGGATTGATCGAGCGCGCCCCGGACGGGCGTCTCTATAACGCCTACGTGGCCTGCATGCCGGACGGTTCGCTGCATACCCACCGCAAGCTGCACGCCTTTGAACATCCGGCAATCAGCAGCGGCGAGGGCTTTACGGTATTTGATACGCCGTGGGGCGTGAAGGTGGGCATTCTGATCTGCTGGGATAATAATCTGGTGGAAAACGTGCGTGCCACCGCGCTGCTCGGCGCGGATATTCTGCTGGCCCCGCATCAGACCGGCGGAACGCATTCCCGCAGCCCGCATGGCATGAAGCCGATCCCTCTGGAACTTTGGGCGCAACGCGCTGAGCGCAAGGCCGAAATCACCGCAGCGTTTAAAGGCCCCAGCGGTCGTGAATGGCTGATGCGCTGGCTCCCTGCCCGCGCGCATGATAACGGGCTGTTTATTCTGTTCAGCAATGGCGTCGGGGCTGACGATGACGAAGTGCGCACCGGTAATGCGATGATCCTCGACCCGTATGGCCGCATTGTGCGGGAAACCTGGGCAGCGGCTGACGCGATGGTGTGTGCGGAGCTCGATCTCTCATTAATTCCCATGTGTACCGGGCGCCGCTGGATGTCAGGACGCCGTCCCGAGCTGTATAAGATCCTGACTGAGCGTCAGGGCTATGAGCGCGATGCGATAACGGTGCGGTTCTCAGAAGCGCTGCCGGGAATAAAACAGCAGGAATGATGATTGACAGGACATTGCAATACCCTTTCTTTTTGCCGTGTCAGTCACATTGTGACCTTATTTTATAAATAAATGATGCGTCAATCAGATCGTTGTTATTTTTTTTCATCGTGATTAATTCGGGATTTGTTATTTTTAGTTTGATGATTATTTTTGTGTTGCGTAATCATTAGTTCTTAAACTTCTCCGGTAGTAATTTGCACCCATCAAATGTTGTGCCTGTTTCATTTCAATCTACTATTAACGCTAACAAAGGAATCACTATGTCCAGATCAACATGGTCTAAAGTTGAAGAATTTGCAGTAAGACTGCCTTCTGGTGAAAGTTCAACGACTGTCACGGCGAATGGAAATCAACAGATTGAAGTCATTGTCGATATTAAAGTTGTCGATGCTAAAGGCTATCCGGTTCAGCTGACAGAATTTGATATTAACCATCTGAATTTAATCGACTCTAATAAAAGCGACCGCTTTGTTTACGACTGGTCTTTTAGAAAATCAGCAAAACCGAATAATAATCCTGTCTCCCCTGCGACAGCCGTCTCGGGAGCCGGTCCATTGTCTGGCGTTCAGTCTTTCAGTTTTTGGGTGAGTACCGTGGTGGCGGAGCCTGTCTCTATCGGCGCCTCTGTTCTCATGCCTGATGAGTCGCTTGTCACCACTATTACAGACCCTTTTAGTAGTCACGTCAGTTGTCGTGGCACAGCGCCAATTTCCTATACTGTAGCGGATGTTAATTTCGTATATGAGAACACCTCTAACTCGAAGCCTTTCGCTGATGGCGTGACGATGGATCAGGATAATTACTATCTAACATTGAAAAATGGTAATCCGATTGTTTCTGTTGAGTGGAATTATGGTGTTCTCAATATGTTTGCACTTTACAATGAGCCAATCCGTTGCGTTCAGCAATTTGCCTGGCCGCTGGACAGTGCGGAAAAACAGACAATTACCTATCAGTCTGCAACGGCAACAGACAGTTATGAAATCAAGGTAAATAACCGCGCGGGCACGGTCTGTTTCACCCGGATGTCTATTAAAGACACGGCGAATCCTTCAGTGGAAACGTTTGAATATCCGGTCACATTCCGTATTATTGATGATCAAGGTAACTATGGTGATTTCACCGCGTCAGCATCAGATGACTTTAATAACATCAAGCTTTCTGATTATCCGCAGAGTTAAATTCTGTTCTGATTAATATTAAAGTGCAATATTAATTTGTTGCGTCTACTCACTCCCGGAATCATTATTTTCCGGGAGTGAAACATTTTTTTTAAATGTCGGTTGCTATTTGCAGCGGTTACTCGTAATTCTCACCATACAAACCAATCAACCGACGAACCACTCCATTCGTCCAGCCGAAGCCGTCCTGTAGCGGATATTCGCCGCCACCGCCCGCCCGTGAGGCGTCGCCGGAGATATGGTATTTCTCGATCAGTTTATGATGCTGCTGATAATACTGGTTTACGGTTTTCAGCCAGCTGCGGGCAATCTGGTCGCCGAGCGCGTCATTGCCGTAAAGTTTAAAGCCCTGAATGGCCATCCACTGCAGCGGTGCCCAGCCATTGGGTTTATCCCATTGTTCGCCGGTGTCATATTCCGTCGCCAGAATACCGCCCGGCGTGAGCAGACGTTCCTGCACCGCGGTCGCCAGCCGTTCCGCCTGCGCGTGCGTGGCAAGCCCGACGTAAAGCGGCACCACGCTTGCCGCAGAGAACAGCGCCATGTGCTGCTGGTGCCAGTCGTAATCGCGGAAGCACCCGCCGTCTTCATCCCACAGATAGCGGTTGATGGCCTCGCGACGCACCTCGGCTTTTTCGCGAAAACGGACCTGAGTGGTTTTATCGCCCTTCAGCCCGGAAATATTGGCGATCGCGCTTTCCAGTTTGTACAGGAACGCATTGAGATCGACCGGAATAAACTGCGTGGTGCGGATACTGGCGAGGCGGTCGGCGTCGCGCAGCCAGCGCGAGGAGTAATCCCAGCCGGATTCTGCCCCTGCGCGCAGGTCGCGGTAGACTTCGTTTGCCGGGCGGCTCGACAGCCTGGCGGTTTCCACATCTTCCCGCCAGGATTCATCTCGCGGAGTATCACGGTCATCCCAGTAACGGTTGAGCAGCGTGCCATCCGGCAGGCAGACCACGTGACGATAGGCCTGATTCGGCGTCAGCGACTCGGCGCCGTCCATCCAGAATTCGTACTCCATCAGCAGATGATCGAGATAACGTTTTGCGCCGCGCACACCGTCTTCTTCAAACAGTTCCACCATCAGCGCAAAGATCGGCGGCTGCGAGCGGCTGAGGTAATAGGTGCGGTTACCGTTAGGGATGTGGCCATAAATCTCGATCATCCAGGCGAAGTTATCCGCCATGGTGCGCAGCAGATCGTTACGGCCGCTTTCCGCCAGACCGAGCATGGTGAAGTAGGAATCCCAGTAATAGGTTTCACTGAAACGCCCGCCCGGCACGACATACGCCTGCGGCAGTGGCAGCAGCGAGGACCAGGGCACATGATCTTCCGGCTGACGGGTGAGGACAGGCCAGAGTTTGTCGATGTGTTCTTTCAGGGAATCGCCCGGATCGCTGACATACTCGTCGCTGTGGTTGGCGGGCAGCGAAAAGTGGGCATCCACGAAACGCTGCAAATTGAATCCGGGATGGTTTTTGATCCGGCGGTAGCGCAATAAAATGTCCAGCGGATCCATTTTCGGCGGGCAGTCGGGGAAGGTTTTACTGTCTTCAAACAGGTGCGAGGACTGTACCGCCACAAACAGTTCGAGATAACGGTCAGCGGGCGTCAGCGCATCCGAGTGCGGCAAGCCTTCGATCATTTCCGGTTCCGGCTCGGCGTCCATCATCCTTTCGAGGATCAGTTCAATGGGTTCAAGCTCAGTCAGGCGATCGTCTGCCACCTCAGTTTCATTCGCTTCCTTCATCGGAAATTGTGTATTTTCCATATGCTACAAGCCTCTGCATTGCTGAAAAGAATACAGCCCGGACTCAGGGCTGTATCAAAAGGGTGAAGGCGACGAAAACCTTATGCCACAGCGTCATGACCGATGCTGTGAGCGGAAATGGCGTTCAAATCTTTCAGATAGGTGTCGCCCCAGTTCGCGATGTCGTTTTTGCGCAAAACGTCCATCATGTCGTTGTAACGTTCAATACGCTCTTCCAGCGGCATGGTCAGCGCTTTATCCAGCGCCGCCGCCACATCGTCACGGTCGTAAGGGTTGACGATGAGTGCTGCGGTCAGTTCAGTCGCCGCACCGGCAAACTGTGAAAGTACCAGCACACCAGGGTCTTTCGGATCCTGTGCGGCCACATACTCTTTCGCCACCAGATTCATGCCATCGCGCAGCGGCGTCACCAGCCCGACGTCGGTCAGGCGGAACAGTTTCATCAGCAAACTGCGCTGGAAATGCTGGTTGAGATAGAACAGCGGCGTCTGGTTCAGGCTGCCGTACTTGCCGTTGATGCGCCCCACTTCTGTCTCCAGCTGATGACGCAGATCCTGATAGGCCTGCACATCACCGCGCGACGTCGGGGCGATTTGCGAATAACGCACTTTGCCGCGGTGCTGCGGGAATTTCTCCAGCAACGCTTCGAACGCCAGAAAACGCTCCGGCAACCCTTTGGTGTAATCAAGGCGTTCACAGGAAATGATGTTCTGGGCTTCGCGCAGCTCCTGCTCCATCGCTGCCAGTTTTGAAGGCAGCGGCCCTTCGGCCATCTCTTTGATGCTGTCCGGCGCGATGCTGATCGGGTACACGCCGGTGCTGAACGTGTTGCCAAACGCCTGATGCATGTAAGTGCCGGTAGGCTGCAAGGTGGTCAGTTCACCCAGATTATCCAGAAATGCCAGACGGTCGCCTTCGGTCTGGAAACCGAGCAGATCATACTGGGACATCATTTCCAGCAGTTCATTGTGCGGCGGCACGGCGTTGAAAATTTCCGGCGTTGGGAACGGAATGTGCAGGAAGAACCCGATGCGGTTAGTCACGCCCAGTTTGCGAAGCGCGGCGGCAAACGGCAGTAAATGATAATCGTGGATCCACAGAATATCGTCCGGTTTCAGCAGCGGAAGTAATCTTCTCGCCAGCAGGTCATTGACCCGGCAATAGCCTTCCCAGGCTTCACGCTGGTAATCCACCAGATCGATACGGTAATGCAGCGCGGGCCACAGAACGGCATTGGAGAACTGGCAGTAATAGAGATCGTAATCGTTTTGATTGAGCGGAACGGAGGCATAAGTAATGCCGTCGTCTTCCACCACGCTCATGTCATCGTCTTCGTTCTCAGAAATTTCGCTGATCTCACCGTTCCAGCCAAACCACAGACCTGAGGTATTTTTCAACGCATCCACAATACCTACGGCCAGACCTCCCGCAGATTTTGACCCGTCAGGGATAGCAATACGGTTAGAAACAACAACCAGGCGGCTCATAAACTGGACTCCTTTTCTTGTTCATTATTTTCATTATTGAGGGTGTGACGTTGTAACGTTGCCTGTTCAAGGATCTGTGCAATCCACGCGTGAACATCTGCAACCCGGCTGAGGCGAAAACGCGCATGGCTTTGCCCTTCACCGACTTTTACCGTAATACCGTGCAAGGCACTCACGGCCTGAAACCCTTTCTCGTCCGTCAGGTCATCCCCGACAAAAACCGGGGTGCGCCCGGCGAAAGGTGCCTGCTTCATAAAGGCAGCGATGGCCGCACCTTTGTCATTGCCACGCGGCTTGATTTCAGCCACGCATTTTCCACGCTGAAGCATCAGCTCAGGAAACTTCGCCACGGCGGCTTCTGCCAGCTGCAAAACCTGCTGCTGATAGTTTTCCGCCTGACGGTAATGCAGTGCGAACGCCATGCCTTTGGCTTCGAGCAGTGTGCCAGGCATGGCGGCCATGCCCTGCTCCAGCATCTGAGCCAGCGGTCCGGCGACGCCCTCGGGCAGGCTGACGCGGTGGAAATTTCCCGCGCTGTCGCGCATTTCTGCGCCATGTACACCGGCTGCCGGGAAAATCAGCGGCGCGGCGAGCTGATCCAGTTGCTCAATCGGGCGACCGGAAATCAGCGCGACTGCGCCGCCACAGGCCGCCGAGAGGCTGTGCAGATTGTTTCGTACGCTGACCGGGATCGTAACGGCGTCAGGCTCGGGGCAAATTTCAGCCAGGGTGCCATCGACATCGAAGAAGAAAGCATAATCCCCGCCGCAAATGGCGGGATTGGGGGGTGTTTCCGCGGTGGTGTCCTGCGTGATAGTCGTCAAAGTAATGCTCCTGTTTGTGAGGCCGGGCACAATCAGATGCTGTGCCTCTTGCTTTTTGCAATCCATTAACTATAGCCCCTTATGACCGCCTCACCGGGATTATCAGATTATTCCAGACAGGAGCAGCGGGGCTTTCAGACCTGAAAAGCCCCGCGCATGGCATTTCAGGGTTTACAGGGCATCGTCCATTTCCATCACTTTTATCCCTGCCTGACGGGCAAGCTTTATGCATTCTGCCGTATCCTCTCCGCCGGAAAACGCCAGGATAATATCTGGCCGGCTGTCTTCAATCATGAAAAGGTTACGGCGGATTTCTGCATATTTGCCGTGCAACGCCCAGTTAGCGGGGTAACGCACCACATGCACGTCTGCATCGCGCGCCCAGCGTTCAATCATTGCGCCGAGCGACTGATGCCCGCCGTGGATCAGCACGCGGATGTGCTGGCTGTGGGCATAAAGCTCCAGCACCCGTTCGACAGTATGAATATCAGCGTAAAAACGCCCGGCGCAGATAAGCACTCTCATCGGTGAACTCCTTTATTTTTATTGTTGTTATCAGGCGTGCGGGAGGGTGTCTGCCCTGCCGTTCTCATCACTCAGACGATCAATGACCGGATATGCCACGGCGGCGATATGGTGATGCACGCGGCGGTAATCGCGCAGAACACGCTGGAAAATATCGCCGGATTCCGCCCAGGCACTTTTATCATCACGCAGCTTTTTAAAATGCTCACGGCTGGCGGTGGCCTCAATCTGGCGGATCACGTCTTTACGCCTGACCAGCTGATGTGCCGCCGCCAGGTCTTCGCCCAGAAATGCGGTAACCGCCAGACGCAGGCTGGTGAGCATTTCCGTGTGCAGCAGACCGATGTTGTGCAATTCGAACTCGCTGAACAGCTCACCGCGCAGGGAGCGGCGCGTGGCTAACTGCGCCAGGCTGCTGGAAAGAATGTCGCCCGCGTGCTCCACATTGATCACAAACATCAGGATTTCCTGCGCGCGGTCAGCGTCGGCGTCACTCAGGCCGTCGTGCCCCAGATCGGCGAGATAAGCGCGGATCGCCGCGCTCAGGCCATCGAGCTGGTGATCCAGCTGGCGGATTTCCGCCGCTGAATGTCTGTGAGGTGCGTTAAACAGCGCACGAAGCCGGTCGAGCATGGTATTGAGCATGTCAGCGGCGTGCAGGGATTCCCGCACCGAATTGGACAGCCCGATATAGGCGATATCCAGCCCGGCTTCATCGAGATACATCGGCATGGCGGCGCTGCCGGTGCGCTCAGCCTCGGGCAGTAAACGTTCGAGCAGGCGTGCCATCGGGGCGGTCAGGCCGATAAAGGCCACCGCCAGCACCGCGCTGAAGGCCGTGTGGAACCACACCACCAGCTGCGGCGTGGTCAGTGCCAGACGCCCGGCGAGCTGGCTCAGCAGCGGCATCATCGCCAGCGCCACCACGCAGCCTGCGCCGCGGATCAGCAGATTGCCCACCGGCAGACGGCGTGCGACGGCTGACCCGGCATTGAGCACCGGCGGAAGTGCGCCGCCGATATTCGCGCCAAGCACCAGCACCATGGCGGTGACCGGGGTCATGACGCCGGTGGCGGCAAGCGACGCAATCAGCAAAATTACTGCCACGCTTGAATGGCAAATCAGGGTGAGAATGATCGCCACCAGCAGCGCAATCAGCGTATCGCCCTCCAGCCCCTGCATCACTGCATGGAAAACCGGGGTGGTTTCGATGTGGCCAAGCGTCGCGCCGAGCAGGCTGAGCGCCATCAGCATCAGGCCGAGGCCAATCAGTGCACAACCGGCGCTTTCAAAACCGGTGTGATCGCGCATTTTGAACACCATGAATCCGCTCAGCATCAGCAGTGGAATGGCAATCGCGGTGTTGAAACTCATCACCTGAACGACCAGCGTGGAGCCGACGTTGGCACCGAGCATCACCGCCAGCGCCGGGGCCAGGCTCAGCGTACCGGCGGCGGTAAAAGAGGTCGCCATCAGGCTGACCGCCGTGCTGCTTTGCAGCAAACCGGTGATGCCGATCCCTGCCAGCAGCGCCATCCAGCGGTGCGTCAGGTGACGGCCCATCCAGTTGCGCAGCGGTGTGCCAAACCCGCGTTGCAGCGCGGTTGAAATCATATGGGACCCCCAAAGCAGCAGCGCAATTGCGCCCGCCAGATTGATCAGCAGCGTGGTGCCGGATTGGGTGGTCATGGTGGTAACGGTATGGGTCATGGACATCGCAGTCCCCTTTTTCAGGGTTGTCATTGTTATTCACTGACAGCAAATAAAGTGTTAAAGCAGGTGCCGCGATGGGCTGCGGCACCTTGTTCAGCGGATCAGAACCACTGTTTGAAACGACGGATATAAAGGGTCTTCATGCCCTGCGCCACGCAGCAGTAGGCCAGCAGCGTACCGGCCAGCCACGGGAAGTATTCCCACGGCAGCGCCTGCAATCCGACAATCGGGCCAAGCGGTGAGAACGGCACGTAAATACCAAATGCCATCACCACGCAGGTCATCATCATGACCGGCCAGGCCGCAGTGCTCTGAATGAACGGGATTTTCTGGGTACGCAGCATGTGCACCACCAGCGTCTGTGACAGCAGACCTTCGACGAACCAGCCGGACTGGAACAGAGTCTGCATCGATTCGCTGTTGGCGCTGAACACGTACCACATGACCGCAAACGTCGTCATATCGAAAATCGAGGACGTCGGGCCAATCCACACCATGAAGCGGCCGATGTTTTTGGCATCCCACTTACGCGGTTTTTTCAGGAACTCTTTATCGATTTTGTCCCATGGCAGCGCGAGCTGAGAAATGTCGTACATCAGGTTTTGCAGCAGAAGCTGAATCGCCAGCATCGGCAGGAACGGGATAAACGCACTGGCGACCAGCACCGAGAACACGTTGCCGAAGTTGGAACTGGCGGTCATGTTCAGGTACTTCATGATGTTGCCGAACGTCTCGCGTCCTTTCAGTACACCCTCTTCCAGCACCATCAGGCTCTTTTCCAGCAGGATAATATCGGCCGATTCTTTGGCGATATCCGTGCCGCTGTCGACGGAAATCCCGACGTCCGCATCCCGCAGCGCAGGCGCATCGTTGATGCCGTCGCCAAGGAAGCCCACGGTGTGGCCGTTGGCCTGCAGGGCTTTCAGCACGCGCGATTTCTGTAACGGCGTCAGTTTGGCAAACACCGTCCGTTCTTCGGCCAGCTGTTGCAGCGTGGCGTCGTCGAGGCGTTCAATCTGCGGCCCGAGCAGCGGTTCGCCCGGCTCCAGCCCGACCTGACGGCAGATCCGCTGGGTGACCACCGCGTTATCGCCGGTCAGCACTTTTACGGCCACGCCGATTTCGCGCAGCGCTGCAATGGCCGGGCCTGCGGACTCTTTTGGCGGATCGAGGAAGGTCAGGAACCCGCTGATGATCAGGTCATGCTCATCGTCGGTGCCGTACTGTTTTTTCGTTTCTGCCGCAGGAAGGGTGCGGGTGGCGACCAGCAGCACGCGAAAACCGTCTTTGTTGTAGTCATTCGCCATGGCCAGCAGCGCCTGACGACGGGAATCACTCAGCGCCACAACCTTGCCGTTTTCCTGCATGTGGGTGGAAATGCTGAGCATCTCTTCCACGGCACCTTTACACACCAGCAGATGATTTTGTTGCGGATCCTTCACCACAATCGACAGACGGCGGCGGATAAAGTCGAACGGCATTTCATCGACTTTGCTGTAGCCCTGTGGTTTGACGAAGCCAGGCGTGGTGTCTGAGAAATAGATCACGGCCTGATCCATCAGGTTTTTGATGCCGCTCTGATGGAAACTGTTCAGCCACGCCAGTTGCAGCACGGCGTCATTCTTTTGCCCGTGGGTATCCATGTGGTGCTCAAGAATGATTTTGTCCTGCGTCAGCGTGCCGGTTTTGTCGGTACACAATACGTCCATCGCGCCGAGATTCTGGATAGCGTTCAGACGTTTGACCACCACCTTGCGCTTCGCCATCGCCACGGCACCTTTCGCCAGATTGGCGCTGACGATCATCGGCAGCATTTCCGGTGTCAGACCGACCGCGACCGCCACGGCAAACAGCATGGCATCCCACCATTCGCCTTTCATGATGCCGTTAATGAGGAATACCACCGGCACCATCACCAGCATGAATCGGATCAGCAGCCAGCTGACGCTGTTGACTCCCCGGTCAAACGCTGTCTGGACGCGGGTGCCGACAATGGCTTTTGCCAGCGAACCGAAATAGGTGCGCGGACCGGTTGCCACCACCACGGCCTGAGCCGTGCCGCTGACCACGTTGGTACCCATAAAGCAGATGTTCGGGATATCCAGCAGATTCTCGTTTTCCGCCGCAACGTCGCTGGCAGATTTCTGCGCCACGTTGCCGAGCGTGTCATATTTTTCCACCGGCAGGGCTTCACCGGTCAGTACCGCCTGGCTGATAAACAGATCCCGGGATTCGATCAGCCGCACGTCGGCCGGGATCATGTCCCCGGCGTAGAGTTGCACGATGTCTCCCACCACCAGTTCGCGCATCGGGATTTCACGCAGTTTGCCCTGCTGCCCGGCCGCATTGCGGCGCAACACGCTGGCGGTGGTGCGCACCATGGCTTTCAGCGCTTCGGCGGATTTTGCCGAGCGATGTTCCTGCCAGAAACGCACCAGCCCGCTGATGGCAACCATCGCACTGATGATATAGACCGACACCAGATCCGTTTCCTCACCGGCGCGCAGCGGGAACCAGAAATCAGTGAAAAAACTGATGATGGCAAGCACCGCTAACACATAAATAAACGGGTTGTTGAATGCCCGGATCAGCTGGATCAGCGCGTGAGGCGGTTTGTCGTGGGCCACTTCGTTGTAGCCCTGTTTCTCCAGACGCTGGGCGGCGGCGGATTCCGTCAGCCCTTCGCGGGTGGCATTGACGTTAATCAGCGTCACGTCCACGCCGTTTCTGGCTTCCATCGCAGCACGCATGGAAAGCGCCTGCTTTTTTTTGTCCTGATTTTTCAGGGGAGTTGCTGTTTTGTTTTGTACAGTCATGGTGGTGCTCCTGTCGCCGGTAACGCGTCCGTTTTATGGCTGTCTTATATTTCGGGCAGCCGAAGACATTCGCGTTATTTAAGCGATCGGTGTTTACGTCTTTATTGCACAAGATCTCCCGCCGTTTATTATTTCTCTTACGTTAAGAAAGAAAATAAACAGAGTGAAATCGATAATGAGTCTTTTATTTCGGCATGGCTTCGCCGTTCTCTTTATTCATTCCATAAAGGAAAATAATAAAAAGACGTCGCGGTCAGGCGTCAATAAGGACGAAATTCAGCGCAGCAGATGCCACGGGCTGAATCAGGCGGGGGAAAGCCGACTTTGGGGTTCTTCGTTGTCAGAAAAAACACAACGCTGCTCCAGCTGGCCGGTCACGGGACTGACGCGCCAGGTGGTCACAGAGTGATTCATTCTGTTGATTTTAGAAGAAAAAAGAGATGACGAGTTTTTATTGCGGGCAGCCAGCGTCCTGTCGCGAGACGGGCGGACACGCAAAGTGGATGTCAGCGTTTTGACATCAGCAAAAAAGGGGAATTTGAACTTCATAACACACCTCGGGACCGTGACCTTCAGGTTGAGGTGGGATTACACGAGAGCATCAGGCTCTGGCGAGGCACACCCAAACGATGAAATGATCACAATCGATTTCATGTTTAATATTCCGGCGGGCTATATCAGCGTCGTCCGGTGAGTTTCGCAATACTGTGTCCATTAGTCTCTTATGTATTAGTGGATAAAGGCCGCTACTTCTGGCTCGTGCAATTTACCCATGCCGTATATTATTGTCAACCCGCAAAAGCAGTTTAAAATGTTTCGTTTATATTTCAGTGAGGAAATAGCCGGTCAGCCATCACTGACCGGCAAGACGTCTGTCACACCCTGATCAAGTGATATCAGAAATTATATTGGATCCCCAAACGGAAACGGGTTTGTCTTTCGTCCGTGGTTTTTCTCACCGACACATCACCGATTTGTGCATAAGGCGTCCATTGCTTATTAATATTATAAGCCACTTTTAAATCCTGCTCATAATCCCACTTGTCATTGTCATACAGAATCTGATCGCTGTGTTTATAAATGTAGTTATATTCGAAACGCCAGTCGGCAAGACGATAACCCAGCCAGATTTCGCCACGGTTTGTTTTGCGGTCTTCGGTATTCTCTTTGGTATAACGGGTATATTCGTAACGATAGCGGGCATTGAAATAGATGCCGCTGTCGAAGGTATATCCGGCGGTTAAAAACGGCTTATAGATACTGTTGTCCGAACTGGATTCCAGGGTAAAACCGGGTTGCAGGAAAAATGCCGGTGTCACTTTATACTGATAGCTGATGGTGCTTTCAGTGCCGTTATCCACCAGATTATTAAAGGGTTTATTCGGATTATCGCCACCGGATTTCCACTTGGCTTCCAGTGAAAAACCAAAGCCGTTGGCAAACCTGTGAGACACCATGGCCCGGTCTTTATGTTGTTTACTGTCGTCCAGCCATTCGTGGCGAAGATCAATAGTGACAGCCTGACTACCGGCGCTGGCCAGCAGCAGACCGCAGAGCAGCAGTCTGTTATTTTTCATGTTGTTATTAATCCCAGAGATATTGAGTAGTATTTTTATGTTTGTATTTACGACATCGTACTTATTCTGACTTCTTTTATTTCTTTTCTAAAAAATGCTGATAATTAAAGGCGCCGTCCGCATGACGGGTTAAAGGCGCAGGCAGTTTCAGCGAGAGATAATTATCCGGTGTGATGATTTCCCCTGCCCTGTTTACGCTGTGATGACCGGTGTAGAAATAATTACTGTCGTCGACATTGCCGCTCACCGCATCGTCATACTTGCCGGGCGTGGTGCGCAGTGACAGGTTATCTCTGAAGCTTCCCTGCTTGTCCGCCGTGGTGTAGGGCGAAGGACGGAACAGGAAATTGAAGCGTTTGTTGTCCACCGCGCGGTTGCTTTCAATCACCAGCGCACCCGGATTGAAGTTGTCGGTAAAGCCGTCCATGCCGTTTTCGACTGCCACGTTATGACGGACAACGTGTGCCACCGGTAATCCTTCGCCACCCAGTTTGAAACCATTGCTGCCGTTGTGCACAGACAGGCTGTTTTCGATGGTCACGCTGCCGTTCGGGCCGTCCTCTATTTTGTTGAACAGGTCAAAGCCGTCGTCAATGTTGTCATGGGAATAACAATTCACCAGCCGGTTGCCCTCACCCACGCGCATTTTCACCGCAAATCCGTCCGCATTTTTACGCCCCGGATCCTGATTCCCCCAGGATTCAGAATTGCTGATCAGGTTATGGCTGGCCCAGAGTGCCCGCCCGATGCCGTCCGGCGAAGCCACCCAGATACCGGTGTCATCGGCATGGTGGGCCTTGATCCGGTCGAGATGGTTATAGCTGCCGGAGATGTGGAAGCTTTTACCGGTGACGGTAATCCCCTGCACATTCCAGTAGCTGGCTTCCAGTTTCAGCCCGCTGAACACGACGTTATCGCCCTGCGCACGCAGCGTTTTCATGGCTTTTTCCGTGCCGCTGGCGGTGGCCGGGATGACGCTGGCCGGATATTCGCCGTCTGTCAGCCACAGCGTACCGCCTGGTGCTAACAAATTGACCGCACTGGAGAAATCCAGCGGATGTGCACGTGAACCGTCACTGCCCGCCACGCCCTGCGGCGAGACATAAAGTTCATCAGGATTATTCACCAGCGCCATACTGACCGGGAATTCCTGCGTGAGCGGCTGGCCGTTATCCGGTGTAAAGGTCACGCTGAGGGCGGTTGAGGGCTTATCGGCATGAAAAGGTACGCTGATGATTTCTCCGCCCCGCACCGTTTTCTGGCGCAGCAAAGGTTTTTTCTCCTGCGTAATCTGCACCTGACCGTCGCCGTTGGTGCGCAGCTGGAATACACCGTCACGACGGGCCATCACCGGTGAAGACATCACCTCAATGCGCGCTTTAAGTGACGGTGTCACGTAAGGCGCGGAATGCAAGGTCTGCGCGCCGGAAAGCGTCAGCGTGGCGTGATTCACGGTGATGCTGGCATTGCGCGAGGCGAAGAAGCCGACGTAGTACCCGGTTTTATCAAGCTGGGTGATGCGGTCGGCACCTTCCACCGTGCGGGTGGTCCACTGGTCGCTGCCCTGCGGGGCATAAGCCACCTCAAAACCCGAGTCCGTACGGGTCAGGCGCAGCGAGAAATGCGCAGGCGTATTCAGCGGATGATAGCTTTCACGCACCATGCCAATCCCGGTATTGCCCCAGGGTTGCTGCACGCCCTGCCGGGCGAGAAGTGCCACCACCGGCGGTTTATCGCCCGTCGCCATGACGCTGTTCATCACCATATTGGAGGCGGCCGGTAACTCCTCGATGCCCGGTTTAGTAACCGGTTCACGGGGGTTGCCGAGAATGTCGCGTACCAGTAACCCCGCGCCTTCCTGGCCCGCCGGTTTCGCACCGTTTTCAGGGCCAAACTGATTGAGGGTAATGTCTGCTTCCAGCCGGAAATTCGCCTGTGCCGGTAAGCGGGTGTAGAAATAGGTCAGCCCGTCGTGGCTGTTGCCCACTTTGCCGCCACGGCTTTCCAGGGTAAATGGCGTGGTCAGCAAGATGCCGTCTGACGGGATGGTTTTTCCGTCGGCCAGACGGGTTTCATTCATGCCGATTTTTTCCGGCAATACGTTGGTGGCAAAGTTGATATCGGTAGACTGACCAAACGTGATGCTGTGCCAGACCAGTTTGCTGGCATCAGGCAATGCAGCGGCCATGCCTTGTGCGCTTGCTGCGAGAGTCAGCGCGACAATAAACAGATGTCGTTCCCACATAGTCGTTCTCATCCTAAAAACGTAAGGCGTCGCTGGCCGGATTTACCGGCCAGTCGGTGAGGTGATTGATGTCAATCTGCGTGGTAAAACAGAGGTATTACGGGTGTTGCGTGGTGCTCACCATCGGTTTCGGATCGGTTAACTCAACGGCGGGCGTATCGAAGATTTTGCGGCACACTTCACTGTTGCCCCAGCATTGTTCATACGGATAACCAATCAGGTTTTCCATCACCAGGCGAACGTCCGGCTGAATATCGCTGATTTCGCCGCCCGCTTTGATGCGCGCCACTTCGCCCAACACCACCAGATGCGTTTTGCGGTTAAGTTTCATCTGATTACTGAACACCATCGCCATCAGTGCCAGCGCAATGACCCCGATACAGAACACCAGCGCAATTGCCGTTACGGCACTTTCCGGCTGGGTGTGAGATTTGGACTGGAAGCCGTAGAAGCTGAGGATAGCGCCCATCACGAAGACGATCACCGAACGCATCAGCTTGCCGGAGAACGTCATCGCACCGGCATAAATACCTTCGCGACGTCTGCCGGTGAAAGCTTCGTCAATGTCGGCCAGGAAGGTGTACACCGTCCACGGGATGTAATACACACCGCCGGTCCCGATACCGAAAATCACGGTAATGGTCAACATGGCGACCGTGGCGTACTGCTGCGGCAGGTGCATAAAGTGCAGCAGGCTGTAACAGGCGACCGAGAACACCACAATGCCCAGCGCCAGAATGTAAGGCTTGCTGAAGCCGTGCTTCACACAGATGCCGATGAAAATGGCGGTGGAGAACAGTTGCAGAATAGAGTTCAGGCTGCTCAGTCCGGCCACCATAGTCGGGTCATATTGCAGTACGAAAATGATGAAATACGTGAAGACCGACGCGAACAGCCATTCCGCCCCAAAGCCGCACAGGTACATGCCCAGATGTTTACGGAACACGCGCAGGTGGAAGGTGGATTTCATGTCGCGAAGCAGCGTGAGCATGGTTTTGCCCAGCGTCATTTTCTTCTCATCCACCGGCGTGGTTTCTTCAACCGGACGTTCCCAGGAGGAGAGATACAACATGCCGATCGCCACACATAAGATCACACCGTAAGTCAGGGCCGTGAAAAAGAACGGCTCGGCGGAGTCTTTGCCGTAGATCAGAATGAACTGACCAGGAATGAAGGCGGCGAGGAAGTTAGCCACTTTACCGAAGATCGCTTTGTAGCCGGTCAGCTTGGAGCGTGCGGAGAAGTCAGTGGTCATTTCCGTGGCGAGGGTTTCGTAAGGCACCATCACCGAGGTGTAAATCAGCTCGAACACCACGTAAGTGGAAAGGTAATACCAGAAGCCGAAGCCTTCCACCCACAGCAGCGGGTAGAACATCATCAGCGGGATGCCCAGTAAAATGAAGAAGCGACGGCGGCCAAAACGTTTGCCGAGGCGCGTCTTGCCAAAGTTATCGGAAAGATAACCCATCAGCGGGTTGCTGATCGCATCGATGATGCTGGCGACCGAGAAGATGGCCGAAGCTTGTAACAGCGTCAGGCCACAGAAGGTCGTGTAGAAGTACAGCAGCCAGATACCGGCAATGGCCAGCGCGCCGCTGCCCAACAGGTTGCCGCCACCGTAGGCCAGCTGATGTCTGAATAAAATTGGTTTTTCTGCGTTCATCGTGTTTCCCGCCCAGAGAGATATTT
This sequence comes from Rahnella sp. R3(2024), assembly GCF_042920125.1. Lineage (NCBI taxonomy): Bacteria > Pseudomonadati > Pseudomonadota > Gammaproteobacteria > Enterobacterales > Yersiniaceae > Rahnella > Rahnella sp. R3(2024). The sequence continues at coordinate 504,549 of NZ_JBHGBU010000002.1, read as the reverse complement.
TATATTTATGAACCGGTGTTTTGTTTTTTTAGAGATATCGTTTTATATAGGCGAGCATGATGAATAGATGTGAATTAGTTCACATTTGATATACCAGACGAAGGGAAGAACGTGGATTTTGCGATGCAGTTATCATTCTTCTCCATAAATAACACACATTTGGCGCGATTATTTACGTTGAATTAATTCACAGTTGAATGATTTCAGACAGGCAGCCTGCGGTGAAATACCGTGAGGGTTCATCACCTTACAGGCATGTCATACGGCAGGTTTTTTAAGAGGAAAGGCCAATCCCTGGCCCTGGTGCTTGCTACAGCGAGTGATTCAAAAGAGGCGTAAAGGTTCAGGCCTTCAGCAATGACGCTGTGCTTTCCTGTAATTCATCGAGCAATGTGTAACGTTTACGGTATTCAGAACGCTTTTTGCTGGGTAACTCTTCCATGGTTTTGCGCGGCAGCGTCAGCGGAACGTCATATAAGGAAGAAGAATATGGCGTGGCGCTGATGGAATCCCAGAATTCGTTATAGCTGGCGACGAATACGTTCTTTTTACGGTGACGGTAACGCAGGCTGCGGAAAACATGGCCGGTGTCGCTGACCGCCAGGATCCGCTGTACGCCGGTGTGCGCGGCAATGCGTTGCAGGCTTTCCAGCAGCAGACGTTTCGGGAACAGCCCGTAGCAGGATTTGGTCGCCTGTTTGATCACCTCATGCGGCGTCGAGCGGTGCGCTCCCTGGAATCCCCCCACGATTATCGTCAGGCCTTCAGGGCGTTGCACAACGCTGAACGTCAGCGCGGCCAGCAGCGTTTCTTCCATATACAGGAACATGTTCGCCTCGCCTTCCCGCTCGGATTTACCGATCGATCCCAGCACGACCCTAAACGTTTCACCGTCTTTGCCGGTGAACTGTGTGACGGTGTCACCGCTTGCGCTGAGGAAGGTGTTGCGCAGCGGCGCGCTTTCAATGTTACTGACGAAGGCGTAGTGATCAACCAGCGCAGAAGCGCGTCCGGCGGACGGCAACCCGAGGTGCAGATAGGGTTTGTGGATTTTGCTCGGCAATTTCGTCTGAACGGTGAACGCCTCCTGCCAGACGGGCTCGGCGGCCATCTTGTTAAGGACTTTCAGGGTATCCAGCGGATGCAGCAACGTGCGGACGGCGTATTTGACACGGAACATCCGGTCGCGCCACAGGTTATCCGGTACACAGGCACCGCTCAGCAAATCCATGAACAGACTGAATCCGCTGACTTTTTTGTTGAGAGTTGGGTCAGTGGACTGGGGTCCGCTGAGGGATTCGATGTCGTTAAGTGGTGAGTGTTCCATGACTTATTTCCGCTGCCTGAAATAATCACGGTATCACCCGATTTTTAAACAACTTTACAACGCTTCCTTAAAGAAAACGGCGCCCGACCGGTAGATGAATCCTGTTGAGGCGCCGTTTACATTATCTTTACGTAAGGGGGATAATTAAGGTTTTGCGGCCTGTTTAAGCATCACCCGTTCGCTCAGCGTTATTCTCCACACACTGTTCTTCGACAAATTCAAACGCCCGCCGCAGTTGTGCGGCGTCGGGGTGGCCCGGCAGCAGATGGATGGATTCACCGGGCTGGAGCGTGCGTTCAATCAGACGCGACATCTGCTTTTCATCCGTGATATCTACCTGTAATTGGGCCAGACTGACCGGCAGATCAAGCACCTTGTACAGTGCGGTCAGTTGCACCACCACGTCCGGCTGATTCAGCAACGCGCTTTGCACCAGAATACCGTAGGCCACTTTGGTGCCGTGCAGGAAGGCATCAGTCTGCGGCAGAGCGGTCAGGCCGTTGTGCACGGAATGCGCCGCCGCGATGCGCGTGTACCGGTCGCCCAGCCCGCCCACTAATCCGCCGCCTGCGATGATCGCATCCAGCACATTCAGGAACGGCTGAGTCAGCTGATGATCATCCTGCGCCTGTAAGGCGGCTTCGCTTTCATTGAGCAACACGTCGCGCAGCGTCAGCGCGGTATTGAGGCCGAGCTGAACCGTCAGGGGCAGCGTTTGTGGCTGCGGGCTGAGCACCACGGCTTCGTACCATTTCGCCAGCGTGTCGCCGATCCCTGCCAGCAGATACTCCTTTGGCGCGGCGAGAATAATGCGCGGTTCGACCAGCACCAGATGGTTGGCATCCCTGAAGATTTCGTAACGCAGCGCCTGGCCTTCGTCGTTATACCAGACCGAGAGCGGCGTCCAGGCGGCGCAGGTGGCGGCGATGGTTGGGATCGCCACCACCGGCAGCCCGAGACGGCGCGCCACGACTTTCGCCGTATCCAGCACCGCCCCGCCGCCAATGCCGATCACCACCTGACGATCCGGCCCGCCGATCTCTGCAATCCGCTGCACTTCTGTTTCGCTGCAATGTGCGTTAAACAGCACGTGCCTGGCCTGTGAAGCGGTGAAGGCTTCCGGCAGATAATCCTGCGCAGCCAGCAGCGCCCGCTCGCCGTAAATCCACAGCGCCTTATCCAGTTGCGCCGGGGTATAAAACTCAGCAAGACGCTCAATGGCGCCGGGGAAAGAAAAATAGTTGGCAGGGCCGGCGACCACGCGGATATCAGTATCACTCATCGGGAATTCCTTAATATAGAAGCTGTTAACATCCTACCCCCGGACATCCGGATGGCTAATACTCTTTGGCATTAACTTATACGTTTTAGTTCGTTGCCAACGGCTGCGCCGTCATCAAAACTCGGACAATCAATTCATTAACTCACTATAAAAGCCTGCACAAAAGCTCAGATGAATTGTCCTCCCGTTTTAATGATGATTAACCACACAGGGTAATAAAAATGAAACTGCTCTCCACCTCGTTGCTGGCGTTAAGTTTATTCACCGTCCTGCCGTCGTTTGCTGCACAAACCGCTGCGGTGCCGCAAGCGATTGCCGGGCATCAGGGGCCCATCCGCATCGCGGTGATCCGTAATCTGGGGTCGGACGATAACACCACCCAGTTTGTCGCCGGTGTGATTCAGGAAGGCCGCAAACTCGGTTTTCAGGTCAGCACTTTTCTGAGTAACGGCGACGACGCGAAATTCCAGGATTTCGTCAATCAGGCCATCAGCCAGAAATATGACGGCATTATTTTATCGCAGGGGCGTGACCCCTATTCCACCGGGCTGGTCAAACGTATCACCGCCAGCGGCATCGCGGTGTCGGTCTTTGATACTGCGGTAAATGGCGAGATCCCCGGCGTGACCGTCACGCAGCAGGACGACGCTTCGCTCACCGATCTCTCCTTCGGCCAGTTGGTGAAGGATTTCAACGGCAAAGCCAATATCGTCAAACTGTGGGTGGCCGGCTTCCCGCCGATGGAGCGCCGCCAGACGCAGTACAAAAAACTGTTGCAGGATCAGCCCGGCATTCATGAACTGGAATCGATTGGCGCGGTGTCTTCTGACGTTCAGGGCGATACGGCGAATAAAGTGGGCGCGATCCTGGCGAAATACCCGAAGGGTAAAATCGACGCGATCTGGGGAACCTGGGATGCGTTCAGTCAGGGCGCGTATAAGGCCCTGAAAGAGAATGGCCGCACTGAAATCAAACTCTACAGCATTGATATTTCCAATCAGGATCTGGCGCTGATGCGCGAACCGAACAGCCCGTGGAAAGTCAGCGTGGCGGTGGATCCTAAACTGATCGGCGCCATCAACCTGCGTCTGGTCGCCAACAAAATCGCCGGTGAAAAAACGCCTGCCACTTATGAGTTTAAAGCGGCGGCCATTCCGCAGGCGTTGCTGTCCGGCAATCCTGATGCGGTCAACGTGGCGTCGCTGGCAAAAGTGATCCCCGGCTGGGGAAAATCCGATGACTTCATCGCACCCTGGTTCGCTACCCTCGAAGCGCAGCATAAAAAATAAGGCCGGATTATGACGACGTATTCTCTCCCACAACCGGAGTACAGCCGCAACATGCGGCTGATCGGCCACAGCGATCAGGGCGGTAAACCTGATGGCGTGCAGGTGATGGTTCACCGTGGCTATGCCTATATCGGGCATATGGTGTCGCAGGGATTTTCGATTGTGGACGTGCGCGACCCGAAAAACCCGCGCCCTGCCGGTTTCATCCCTGCGCCGCCGGGCACCTGGAATGTGCATTTACAGGCGCACGACGATTTACTGCTGGTGATCAACGCCCGTGATTTGTTTGCTGACGTGCGTTTCGCCGACGAAAAAGTCTATTACACCCGTTCCGTCAGCGAGACGGTGCAAGGCACGCAGCAACGCGGATGGAGCGCGGGCGTGCGGATTTTTGATATTTCGGTGCCCGATCAGCCAAAAGAGATCGGCTTTCTCGGGCTGGAAGGGATCGGCGTGCACCGCATCTGGTACGTCGGCGGCCGCTGGGCATACGTTTCAGCGCTGATTGACGGTTACAGTGATTATATTTTTCTGACAATCGATCTGGCCGACCCGCGTAATCCGCAGGTTGCCGGACGCTGGTGGTTGCCGGGAATGCACACCGCAGGCGGCGAAACGCCGGACTGGCCGGAAGGCAAACGTTACGCGCTGCACCACGCGATCATCAGCGGGGATACGGCGTATGCCAGCTGGCGCGACGGCGGCCTGACCTTGCTGGATATCAAAGACCGCAGTGCGCCGCAGCTGATTTCGCACCGAAACTGGAGCCCGCCCTTTGGCGGCGGCACGCACACGGCACTGCCGTTGCCCGACCGCGATCTGCTGGTGGTGCTCGACGAAGCCGTTCTCGACAATCAGGAAGACGGCGAGAAACTGATCTGGCTGTTTGACGTGCGCGAACCCTCGAATCCGGTGAGTATTTCCACCTTTCCGCAGCCGGACGAACGGGATTACGTCAGCAAAGGCGCGCATTTCGGACCGCACAATCTGCATGAAAACCGCCCTGGCAGCTTTATCAGTTCCACGCTGATTTTCGCCACCTATCAGAACGCCGGTGTGCGCGCATACGACATCAGCAACCCCTATCAGCCAAAAGAAACCGGCGCGCTGGTGCCCGCTGCGCCTGAAAGGATGATCGATAAACGTCCCGGCAGACCGCAGGTGATCCAGTCCTGCGACGTATTTGTCGATGCCCAGGGGATCATTTACAGCACCGACTACAACGGCGGCCTGTCGATTATCGAGTATCTGGGGTAGTGCATTGCGCCTGAGATTGATGATGTCAGGCGCTTTTTAACACAGAGTCACTGATGACTTCCTGACGTCCCTCCCTTATAAGATTTATAGTAGGCGAGTACAGCCCCGGCTACTTTTACCTCTCAATGTAAGGAAACCCTGCAAGTGACTGCTTTCAAAAATCTGTCAATCCCCTGTATCAGACCCGCAACGCCAGCAGACGTTGGTGCGATTTTTGATATCCGTACCCGTGTGAAGGAGAACCCGCTTTCCCGCGAGCAACTCACAGAAATGGGTATCACGGATGAGGCGATCCTTGAAGCTATGCTGGCAGCGCCCTGTCTGTGGATCGCCGAAGTGGATGGCGCCCCGGTAGGATTTTCGATGGCCGACCTGGAAGAAGCCAGCGTTTTCGCGATGTTCATCCTTCCCGGTTTTGAAGACAGAGGTATTGGCCGGAGCCTGATGGCAAGCGCTGAAGAGGCGCTGTTTGACCTTCATTCTACCATCTGGCTTGAAACCAGTGCTGAGAGCCGTGCTTTCGGGTTTTATCAGAAACTCGGCTGGCAGGAGGTTGAGCGGTTTGAGGATGGGGATGTCAGACTGGAGAAAACGAAGCCAGTCGCCCGTTCACACCGGTAAAATCGCTCTTTTTGCCCCTCGCCTGATCTATAACCCAGCCAAAGGTGTGTGATAGGTTTAATACTTATCATCTATCTTTTGCTGTTTCAGGACAGACCATGAACCAAAGTAAACCGGATGTCGCAGAACATCCGTCGCAGGACAGTGCCGAACGTTCAGGGATCTCCGTGATTGCTTTACTGGTTGCCGCGGCTTTCTTCATGGAGTTTATCGATGGCACGGTGATCGCCACCGCACTCCCGCAAATGGCGATATCTTTCGGGGTGTCTGCGGTGGATCTCAATGCCGGGATGAGCGCGTATATGCTGACGCTGGCGGTGTTGATCCCGGCCAGCGGCTGGGCGGCGGAGCGGTTTGGGGCGCGGAATGTATTCACCTTTGCCCTTGCCGTTTTTACGCTTGCCTCGCTGTTCTGCGCGATGGCGACAGGCGTCGGGGAATTTATCCTTCTGCGCATTATTCAGGGCGTCGGGGGGGCGCTGATGGTGCCGGTCGGGCGGCTGACCGTGCTGAAAACTACGCCAAAACCTCAGCTGATTAAAGCCATCGCCACCCTCACCTGGCCCGCGCTGGTCGCGCCGATCCTCGGGCCGCCGCTGGGTGGGTTTATCACGCATTACGCCTCCTGGCACTGGATTTTCTACATCAACGTGCCGCTCGGGATTATCGCCATGATCCTCGCGTGGCGGCTGTTTCCACAACAACCCGCCGAGCAGCCCAAGCATTTCGACACGCCGGGCTTTGTGCTGACCGGGCTGGCGATGCTGGCGCTGGTGACCGGTCTGGAGCTTATCAGTCAGGATCATATCTTGTGGACCACCGCCGTGCTGCTGCTGGCGGCGGGCGCGGCGATGTCCGTGCTGGCGGTGCGTCATTTGTCCCGATCTGCTGCGCCGATGGTGCACCTCGGATCGCTGGTCATTCCGACCTTTCGTATCAGTATGGGCGGCGGTTCGCTGTTTCGTATCACCATCAGCGCCGTGCCGTTTTTACTGCCGCTGATGTTGCAGGTCGGGTTCGGTATGGATCCCTTCCACGCCGGGCTGCTGGTACTGGCGGTGTTCGCCGGAAATCTGGCGATGAAACCGGCTACCACGCCGCTTATCCGCCGCTTTGGCTTTCGGCCTGTGCTGGTGGTGAACGGCCTGCTGAGCGTTTTCTCGCTGCTGTTTTGCGCTTTCCTGACACCCGGCACGCCGGACTGGCTGATCATGCTGCTGCTGTTTCTCGGGGGCCTGAGCCGTTCGATGCAGTTCACCGGCATCAGTACGCTGGCATTTTCGGATGTGCCCGCCAGACACATGGCGGATGCCAATACGCTGTTCAGCACTGCGCTGCAACTCTCGGTCGGGCTGGGCATCACGGTTGGCGCGCTGGGCACCCGTTTCGGGGAGCAACTGGTGGAGCGGATGCAATGGCAGGCAGTGCCGGGAATGAGTTTTAAAATCGCGTTTGTGGTGATCGCTGTGATAACGCTTTTCGGCTGGCTGGATATGCTGCGCCTGAAACCTGATGCAGGGGCAACAGTTTCCGGCAAACAGTAAACTTTACTCTATGATTAATCGTGGTAATTCACCTGAACCGGAGAAACCGATGTTTGCAGGATTAAGTGCTTTTCCCCTCACGCCGCTCAATCATAATGGTGTCGATGAACGGGCGTTTGTGCGGCTGATTGAAAGAAGTGTCAGTGCAGGCGTGGATTCGATCGGTGCGCTGGGGTCAACCGGCAGCTATGCCTACCTCAGCCGCGATGAGCGCGCGAAAGTGGCCCGTCTGGCCGTAGAACATGCAGACCGGGTGCCGGTGATGGTGAGCATCGGTGCGACCAGCACAGCTGAGGTGTTGCATCTGGCGGAAGATGCCCAGCAGGCGGGCGTCAGTGCGGTGCTGCTGGCACCGGTGTCCTATCAGAAACTGACCGCTGACGAAGTGTTTACGCTGTATGAAACCGTATCGCGCCATCTTTCGGTGCCGATGTGCGTTTATGACAATCCTAACACCACGCACTTTGAATTCAGCGATGACCTGTATGTCCGCGTGGCGCAGTTGCCGCACGTTGCCAGCATCAAAATTCCGAATCTTTCTGCCGATCCGCAGACAACCCGCGCGCGGCTGGAGGCGATCCGCGCCCTGCTGCCTGCCCATATCACCCTGGGCGCCGCGGGCGATCTGGCGGCTGCCACGGTGCTGACTCAGGGCGGTGATGTGTGGTATTCGGTGATTGCCGGTTTATTCCCGCAGATCCCGGTGGCGATCACCCGTGCAGCACAAAACGGCAATGAGGCCGAAGCGCAGGCGCTGTCCGCCGGGCTTGAGCCTTTATGGGTCTTCTTCAGAAAACACGGCAGTGTGCGGGTAGTCGCGGCGGCCGCTGAGTTGCTCGGTCTGGCGAGTGCGCCTTGCCTGCCATTGCCGCTGCATGCGCTGGCTGGTGACGAACGGCAGCAACTGGCTGGCGTACTCGACAGGCTCGGTCTGCACGCCTGATCTTCACGGCGGGGGCCCTTCCCGCCGTATTTCCCTTTCGCCACGGCACAAACAGCCACCCTTTTAGTCGCTTATTCCACCGTTTGATTTCCCTTAAATCATCCATACTGTCAGCATCATGCACCTTTTTCGGGTGCACTTTTTGCAGAGCAAAACCTACAAGGGCTATTCAGGCGTGGCAAAATCATTTTTACGCAGTGGCAGTCTCAACGACATCCTTGCGCTGGGCGAAAACGGGCAACCGGTTTATGCCTCAGCCCTGCAATTACGGGAAACCTTACGTCTGCGTAAACAACCGTCGATTGCCGATTGTCTGGCTATTCCACAGCTTAATGAGTCGGGCGATCGTCTCGACTGGTACTCCCCGCGCGAGGGTAAAGTGATCTCCTGGGCTGCCGCGACCGATGCGGCGCGGGCGTCGGCATTGCGTCACCTCGAAAACTGCCTCGACTCCGTTGCGCACATCAGCGCTGCGGCGAAATCTTCAGAAAAATCAGCCTTGCAGTTTTTCGGCGCGTTGCTGGAAAAAGCTTTCCGTTTTCCGGATCAAAACCACGTTTATCTGGTTGGCGGCCAGCCGGTACTGACTTTCTGGGGGTTTGTGAGCCTGGATAACAGCAGCAATGCCGATGCGTTCGCCTGTCTGCGTGAGACAGTAAAAGCCGATGAACCTTTACCCGCCTTCGCCATGGCCGCCGACGATGCAGAGCCTGACATGCCACCTCCAGAGCCGGTTCGTGTGGTGAAAACCATTGAAGCGCGCGCCGCCGAGCAGGATGTGCCGGAGCCTGTGCCTGTCGTCACGCGCCGTAAAATTTCGCCTCTGATGTGGGCGCTGCCCGCCGTTGCGCTGGTGATTGCCGGTTCTGCTGCCGGCTGGCTTTATTCCCGTACGCCCGCTGCGCCAGTGGCCGTCGCTAAGGCGCAACCAAAACCTGCGCCGCAGACCATTGAGCCGCGCGCCATTGCGCCGACGCCGGTGGTGGCTGAACCCGTGGCTAAAGCAGAGGCCGTTAACGTGCCGCAAGTGAAAGCGCCACAAACTCCGGCTGCGCTGCCCGTCGCACCTGCTGCTGTGGTGGTGGCCTCGCCTGAACCGGTTTCGGACGTCGAGAAAAACCCTGTCGTGGCAGAACCTGCGCCCGTGCCCGTCAGTAAGAACGCGCTGGTGATGCCACCGGACGCGGTGAAAATCGGTTCGACCAAATTCCTCAACGGCAACTGGAATGTGATTGTCGATATTAAGGATCCGGTGACCGGCAAGCCGCCGGTGCTGCGTTATCAAATCAAACAAGGTCAGGGCACGGTGAAAATCAGCTACGGCGCAGGCATTACCTGCCGGGCTGCCATCAATGCCGGGCTGATGCAGTCGGGAAATCTGGTGATCAACAGCCGCTACCGCGCCAAATGCAGCGACGGTTCCCGCTATCAGATGCCGGAAATCAGCTGTACTCAGGCCGCGACCGGTGCCGCTGTGTGTCAGGGGCGCTACAACGGTGACACGGTTTATCCCATGACGATAAAGCGCGAAGGTAAATAACAGCATGCTGGCAACGATTACTGATTTTAAACAAAAAATTACCCTGATTCAGGACAGCGGGATCCAGTTCCTCGACTTCGCGCTAAAACCCGTCTGGGATGAGGCTCTGCCCGCGAAATTCGTGCGTAAAAGCGCGAACGGCCCGCTGCTGCGTCTGGAGTATAACGCGCAAAGTGGCCGTCATTTTCTGCCGGGGCTGGACGGCGGCGCGCCTGAAGTGGTGCGTCCGGAGTTCAGTTTTCCGCTGGAGCAGTCTCTGCAATTGCTGGATCAGATCTGGCTTCCGCTGCCGTTTCTGCGCTTCAATCCGCCGCGCACCTTTATGGCGGGCCCGGATAACTGGGCGCGGGTGCAGATCCGCGCACTTGAGACGCCGGAAGCCGACGGCAGCACGCACCGCGTGGTGATCGCATTTGACACCCGTGTGGCCGAAGGGGATGACGAACAGTCGCTGCTCGCGCCGACGCCGGACGATGTGAAGAATGGTATTCATTTTGCGCTGGCATGGCACAACGAAGAGTTGCTCGATTTTCTCGACCAGACCTGGGTGGACGGCTGGCTGCGTGAAGTGTTCACCGAACAGGTGGCGATCCGTGAACTGCGTGAAGTGCGCAATATCAAAGTGGCGCTGCGCGAGTTTGAATATCAGGCGCATTACCTGAATCTGCTGGGCATGCTCGGCAGCCAGCTGGGTATCCCTGAACTGAAGATCAACGGCGCAACGTTGCAGGAACCCTCGATCAACGTCGATCTTATTCTGGATGTCGGCAACTCGCACACCTGCGGCATTCTGGTGGAAGATCACGTCGGTGAAACCGATGGCCTGAAACAAACCAGCGAACTGCAACTGCGGGACCTGTCGCAGCCGCATTATCTCTATAACGAGCTGTTTGAAAGCCGGGTGGAATTCTCGCAGGCGCGTTTTGGGAAGCCTAATTTCTCAGTTGAAAGTGGCCGTGATGACGCTTTTATCTGGCCGTCCATTTTGCGCGCCGGTCGCGAAGCCAGCCGTCTGGCACAGCTGCGTGAAGGAACGGAAGGCTCCACCGGGCTTTCCAGCCCGCGCCGCTATTTGTGGGATGAAGACAGTTATACGCCAGGCTGGCGTTTCAGCCAGGGCGGCCACGGCGCGGTGCAGGAGCCGGTGGCTGCCGCCATGCCGCTGACGTTTCTGATCAACGACGAAGGCCAGCCGCTGTCCGATCTGGCACCGGAGGAACGTCTGCCGGTGTTTTCCGCGCACTACAGCCGCAGTTCCGTGATGACGCTGATGCTCTCTGAGCTGCTGGCGCAGGCGCTGATGCAAATCAACAGCCCTGCCCAGCGCGCCAAAATGCTGCGTTCTTCCGCGCCGCGCCAGCTTCGAAACATCATTCTGACCCTGCCTTCGGCAATGCCGAAACCGGAGCGCGAAATCTTCCGCCGCCGCATGCAGGAGGCCATCGGTCTGGTGTGGAAATCCATGGGCTGGCATCCTTCGGACGACGGATTTAAAACCCAGAGCGATAAGGCCAAAAGCCGCATGCCGGTGCCGGATGTGCAGATGGAGTGGGATGAAGCCACCTGCGGGCAAATGGTCTATCTGTATAACGAAACGCAGGTGAATTTCGGCGGCCATACCGGCGAGTTTTTTGCCAGCATGGCACGCCCCGATCGTGAACTGGCCGATGACGAACCGGTGGGCAAAACCCTGCGTATCGCCTCGATCGATATCGGCGGTGGCACCACTGATTTAGCCATTACGCAATACTGGCTCGACGACGGCATGGGCAATAACGTCAAAATCACCCCGCGCCTGCTGTTCCGTGAAGGGTTTAAAGTGGCGGGCGATGACATCCTGCTGGACGTGATCCAGCTGTATATTTTGCCTGCCCTGCACGCCACGCTGAAAAAAGCCGGTCTGGCGAACCCTGACAGCCTGATGACGCGGCTGTTCGGCAGCGAAGGCCGCATGGACGGCCACGCCACGCTGCGTCAGCAAAGCACGTTGCAGATTTTTATTCCGCTGGCCCGCGCCGTGCTGGAAGTGTACGAAGGCTTTGATCCGCTGGACACGCATGCCGAAATCGACGCGCCGTTCGCGGAACTTCTTGAACAGCGCCCGACGCAAAAAGTGCTCGATTATCTGCACGGCGAGATCCAGCGCGCGCTGCCTGCCGGTTCGGAGATGTTCGACATCATGCAGGCGCCGCTGGTGCTGAAACTGAGCAAGCTGCACAGCGAGTTTTTATCCAACCGCATGAGCATTACGCAGAATCTGCGTTCGCTGTGCGAAGTGGTGTCGCTGCACGACTGCGACGTGTTGCTGCTGACCGGACGTCCGTCGCGCTTCCCCGGTATTCAGGCGCTGTTCCGCCACCTGCAACCGCTGCCGATTAACCGCATGCTGTCGCTGGATGGCTATCACACCAGCGGCTGGTATCCGTTCAATAAACTGGGCCGCATTGATAACCCGAAATCCACCGCCGCCGTCGGCGCGATGCTGTGCCTGCTGGCGCTGGATCTCCGTCTGCCGGGCTTTTATTTCAAGGCCGGGGATTTTCAGCCTTATTCCACCGTGCGCTATCTCGGGATGCTCGACGGCAATCAGGCGCTCACCGACGATAACGTCTGCTACAGCGACATCGATCTCGATGCCCACGATTATAAACTCGACGGCGCGGCCAACTTCCGCATCCGCGGGGCGATCTGTCTGGGCTTCCGTCAGCTTGAAAATGAGCGCTGGCCCGCATCACCGCTGTATACCCTGTCTATCGCCGAACCGGAGCTGGCGCGTAAAGTCGCCGGTGACAGTGTGCTGCGCGTGAAACTGGCGGTGAAAAAAGGGGAAGACCACCCGACGCCGGAATATTTCGACATCGCCAGCGCAGTGCTGGATAACGGCACCAAAGTGCCGTCCCACCATCTGCGACTTCGGCTGAACACACTGGGCGAGAACTATTACTGGATCGACAGTGGGAGCGTATTTGTTTCATGACCACAACAACGTTAAGCACCGACCTGCTGCAACAGCAATTCGCGCACCTCGATGACACCATCGGCGACGCGCTGGAATGGGTGGAACAGACCCGCGAACAGGCACCGCGTCTGGATCTGGAAGCGGATCGCCTGAATCTGCAACTTAAACGCTGCCGCGACAAAGCCCGTCGTCTGACGCAGGCGACACAACTGCCGCAGACGCTGGGCTTTTACGGCCATTCTCAGGCCGGAAAATCTTATCTGATTTGCGCACTGGCCGCCGGCAACTACGGGCGTCTCGAAACGCGCCTGGGCGGCGTCACGCTCGATTACCTGACGCAGATTAACCCGGGTAACCGCGCTGCGCGTCTGGCGACCCGCTTTACCCGTCAGACTGAGGTGAAAGACCGCGCGTTTCCGGTGCGGGTGCTGCTGCTCAATGAGGCCGATCTGGCCCGCATTATGGTGCGCGCCTTCCAGCCGGATGCGCACTACCACGTCCCGGATACGCAGCAGATCACCGAACATCTGAACAAGCTGATGATGCACCGTCAGCCGCTGCCGGTGCCAGGATTCCGGAGTGAGGAGATGATGGGATTATGGGATTCCATGATTCGCCTCGACGCGCGCCGCTTCCGTCACCTGAATGCCCATTACTGGCCGGTTGCGGTGCAGCTCGCGCCGTACCTGAATATCGACGATCGCGCACGTCTGTTCTCCCTGCTGTGGGGCAACGTCCCCGCGCTGACGACGGCGTATCGCCATTACGCGCACACGCTGCAACATCTGGGCGGCGCGCAGAGTCTGCTCGCACCGCTGAGCGTGTTAGTGGATGACGCAATGCAACCGGCCGACGGCATTTTCAGTCAGTCCCCGGCTTATGATATTGAGATTTCTGTTTGCCCGGAATTCGCCGGTGAAAGCCATGCGCCGGTGACGTTGTCACTGGAAGAGCTGACGATGCTGGCCGCCGAAGTGCAGATCCCCCTGCTTTCTCCTCCGCGTGAAGCGCTGTTTGAAGAGATCGATCTGCTGGATCTGCCGGGCTACGGCGCGGCGGAAGAAGAGGTTGACGGCGAGGACGACATCACTCCGCTGTTTCGCGCCAAGATCGCCTGTCTGCCGGAGCGTTATACCGATCGCCATGAAATGAACATGCTGATGGTGTGCACCGCCGCTGACCGCCGTGACGATGTGGTCGCCGTTGGCCGCACGCTGGAACACTGGGTTAAAGAGATGCACGGCGAGAATCCGCAGGTGCGCAGCCGCCGCAAACCGGGTCTGGTCTGGGTGCTGACGCCGTTCGACCGCCGTATGACCGAATCGGTACATTACGATGAAGCGGTACAGCGCCATGTGGGGAATCCGGGCGATGCCTGGGGGGCATTGCTTGCCATGGACGACCGCGGGTTACAGCGTATGGCTGATTATCTGGTGGCGGAAATTCGCCCTGAAATCCGGCTCAACCGTCTGGCCGAACAGCGCGATGAGTTACGCCGCGAACTGGCTGATAACCTGCTGGGCAGCTGGTATCAGGAAGGTGAAATGGCGGATCCGGCACAGAAACAGCGTACCGTACAGACCGTGATCAAGGCGTTGCAAACCCGAACCGGCGTTCACGGCGAACTGCTGGAAAAACTGTTGCCGGGACGGGATGAGTTGCACCGTATTTACCGGGAACTGTCCGAACAGCCCGACGACGCCCGCGTGCAGGATGAGGCAGGCGTGGAAAGTTTTGGTATCGGCATCAATATCGATTTGTTTGCTGAACAGCAGGATACGCAGGTCTGGCAGGAAAAAGCCGATGACGGCACTGCGTTTGCGCGGCAGGTACAGCGTTACTGGGTCAACCATTTACGCAGTTTGCCGGAAAACGAACCGCTGATTGCGCTGATTGGCGTGGCCAAACCCACCGTCGAATTACTGATGGAAGAGCTGATTACCGCCAGTTTCCGTCTGGAAATGGGCGATGCGCTGATCCGCACTCTGGGCGGGGCTCTGCCCGCCGGTACGCGTGAACACGAGCACCACGCTGACCGTCAGGTTTCCCGCGCGCTGACCGTGTTAGGCGATTTTGTCGCCTGGCTGGGTTTTGAAAAACTGAGCGAGGCGCAACGCCCGGAAAGCCGCATCAATAAAGGCAGCAAGATTTTCGCCAAACCGCAGAAAAGCGTAGCCAGCTGGAAATCGACCCAGCGCCTGACCAAACTCTCCGCTGCGCCAGCCAATGCCACCGCGTTTTATATTTACGACTGGCTGGTCGGTTTACAGGAAAGCATCATGCGCAATGCGGGCTATGCCGCCGGCGGGGAAATTCCGTTGTCGCAGCGTGAAGGTCTGGAGCGTTTGCTGAAGGCGTTAAAAACCGCAGAGTGATAAATACATAAACCGGAACATCAGCGTGATGTTCCGGTTTTATTTAATGGCGCGTGCGGCCATGTTTGTTGCAGCGGATTATTTGTTCAGTTGATCAACCAGCAGTACCGCGGCTTCCGCAGAAGAACCCGGGTTTTGTCCGGTGATCAGCAGGCCTTCACGTACCACGTAAGAACCCCAGTCAGCGCCTTTGGAATAGACACCCCCCAGTTTTTTCAGCTCATCTTCCACCAGGAAAGGCACCACGTCGGTCAGGCCAACCGCTTCTTCTTCGGTATTGGTAAAACCGGTGACTTTTTTGCCCTGAACCAGCGGATTGCCCTGCTCATCTTTCACGTGACGCAGCACGCCCGGCGCGTGGCACACCAGCGCCACAGGTTTACTGGCAGCGATGAACGATTCGATCAGTTCAATGGAGTGTTTATCTTCCGCCAGATCCCACAATGGACCGTGGCCGCCAGGGTAGAATACGGCGTCGAAATCAGCCTGCGAAACGCTGTCCAGACGCACTGTGTCTGCCAGCTGAGCGTTGGCCTGCGCATCGGCTTCAAAGCGGTGGGTTTGTTCTGTCTGGAAATCCGGCTCATTGCTTTTCGGATCCAGCGGTGGCTGGCCGCCAGCCGGTGAGGCCAGCACAATCTCTGCGCCTGCATCTTTGAAGGCGTAGTAAGGCGCTGCCAGCTCTTCGAGCCAGAAACCGGTTTTGCGGCCAGTGTTACCCAGTGTGTCGTGTGACGTCAGAACCATCAGAATTTTCATGTTGTGTATCCCGTTTGTGATGTTGCAGGTTGTCTTTAATAGTAGACCAGTAATAGTAGACCAGTCGTCTTGTAATTACTTTCAAAAAAACACCTCAGCGCGAGGTGCATTTTCCGACCATCCGTTTAGCGAGGTGGATGGATAATCTGTTGTGTCATTGCCATGGCAGCGTCAAAAGGTTGCGTATTGCGCACAATTTTCACCATCACGCTCGAGCCCAGCCACAGCTGATACAGCCCTTGTGCGGCCATCAGCGGTTTATCAGTGACGGTCATCGACCCTTCTTCAACGCCGGTTTCAATCACTTTCGCGATGCGGCTGATAATGCCGGAGGTGCCTGCATCAAGCGCCTGACGCATCGATTCAGAGAGATCCGCCACTTCTGCGCCCAGTTTGACGGCGAGGCATTTTCCCTGACAGTCGTAAAAAGACTGACTCTCCTGCCACTGCTGCCAGTAATTCATCAGCCGCTGCGCCATGGTCAGGCCGGGCTGTGAAAACGTGGCATCCATTTCAGCGTGGTAATCCTGAAAATAGCTTTTCAGCAGTTCTTCGCCAAACGCATCTTTCGAACTGAAGTAATGGTAAAAAGAACCCTTCGGAACGGATGCCGTGGTCAGAATTTCATTGAGGCCGACGGCCGAGAAGCCTTTCTTCGCCATGAGTGACTGCCCCACATCGAGAATGTGCTTACGGTGATCGGTCTTGCCTGTGTCAGATGCTTTTGTCGTGTTCATGGGCTCAATCTATATTGAATTAGACCAGTCGTCTAGTGGTTATTTGAAAATAATCGCTGCTGAGGTTCTGTATTGAGGCTAAACGTCAGTTTTTCGTCAAGATTTCATTGCGCAATCTACAAAATTATCTCAACTTTCTGTAAATTTGGCCGATGAAACTTCTTTCAGTTGTATTCAGCTTACGCCTCTGGGGTCATACGGATGTTGATTGGGATTGATTTAGGCACGTCAAACTGCGCGGTGGCTCTCTGGCAGGACGGTGGTTCCGTTCTGATCCCTAACGTTTATGGAAAAAATCTGACGCCTTCGGTGGTCGGGCTAGACGATGACGGCCACATATTGGTCGGCGCGCCTGCGCATGCACGATTGTTCACACATCCTCATCTCACCCTTTCAAGTTTTAAGCGCTTCATGGGGACCGATCATCAGTTCCGTCTCGGTAAGCAATATTTTCGTGCGGAAGAGCTCTCCGCCCTGCTGCTGCGCAGCCTGAAAGCCGATGTGGAGCAGCATTGCGGGTGTGAGATCACCCGGGCGATTATCACCGTCCCTGCTTATTTCAACGATATTCAGCGTAAAGCGGTGAAAGCGGCCGGTGAACTGGCGGGGTTACATGTCGAACGCCTGCTGAACGAACCGACGGCGGCGTCGCTGGCATACGGGCTGGTGAATCAGCAGGAACAAAAATTCCTGGTGTTCGATCTGGGCGGCGGCACTTTTGATGTTTCGATCATTGATATGTTCGAAGGTGTCATTGAAGTGCGCGCCAGCAGCGGTGACGTATTCCTCGGTGGCGATGATTTTACCCGCAGCCTGGTCGGCTGGATGCTGGCGCAATATCCGCAGCTTGATAAAGAGGACACCGCGCTCTTCGGCCAACTGATTACGCTGGCAGAAAAGGCTAAGTGCCAGCTGACCACCGAAGACAGCGCGACGCTGAGATATCAGTGGAAAGATCTCTCGCTGAACTGGACGCTGACCCCCGATATTTTGGCGCAATGCTGTGAAAGTACGCTGGAGCGCATGAAAAAACCGGTGATTCAGGCGCTGCGCGATGCCAAATTCTCCGCCGATGAAGTGGACCACGTGGTGCTGGTGGGCGGCGCAACCCGTATGCCGCTGGTACGTCAGGCGGTGGCGCGTCTGTTCGGGCGCTTCCCGCGCAGTGAACTGCAACCGGACGAAGCCGTGGCGCTGGGTGCCGGTATTCAGGCCGGGCTGGCGATGCAGGATCAGGCGCTCGATGACATCGTGCTGACCGATGTCATGCCCTTTACGCTCGGCATCGGCATTTCGCGCCCTAAAGGCGACGGCTACGAAGGCGGCCATTTCCTGCCGCTGATCGAACGAAATAGCTTTGTGCCGGTCAGCCGGGTGGAAACCATCACGACGATTTCCGATCAGCAAAAACAGCTGGATGTGTCGATTTATCAGGGCGAAGCGCGCCGGGTAACGGACAATATTTTACTCGGTTCGCTGCAGGTGGATGTGCCTGCGCGTCCGGCGGGTGAAATGACCGCTGACGTGCGTTTCACTTATACGCTCGACGGCATTCTTGAAGTGGAATGCCTGATCTCCGGCACCGGTAAACTGGAAAAGCTGGTGATTGAAAAGGCACCGGGCAGCCTGACGCCGGCACAAATTACCGAAAGTTTGTTGAAGCTGGAAAGCATCAAACAGCATCCGCGTGAGCAACTGGTCAATCGCCAGCTGGTGGCCGAAGCCAACGCGTATTATGAGCAGAGTCTCGGCGAGCAGCGCCAGTTCATCGCCAGTCAGCTTTATCATTTTGAGCATGTTCTTGATTCGCAGGATGCGCGGCGTATTGCCGAAGCCCGCAAGGAGTTTGAAGCGCTGCTGGTGCATTTACGCCGGAACTGGGAATAACCCGGTGGAGATCTGGTCCGTTCTTGGCATAGAACCCACCCAGGACATCACGGTGATCAAACGGGCGTATGCCCTTCAGCTGAAAAAAACGCGGCCAGATCAGGATCCCGACGCTTATCAGCAGTTGCGTGAGGCGTTTGAATCGGCCAGACGTGGCGAATACTTTTGGGCAGACAGTGACGTTGTCACCTGCCCGTTGCCTCTGATGGCACTTACCGATGAATCCCTGATCCGCCAGATGCAGGTGCACGCCCTGGTGTGCGACGCCGTTACCCTGCTGCTGTCAAATGAACAAGCCGGTCTGGTGCAGCTCTTTGCCTGCCTGTCGGACGATTTGCTGCAAAACCTTCAGATGCGCGAAATGTTCAGTCAGCAACTGGCATGGGATTTGGCGGAGCGTGAAGGACTGACGCCGTCTGTGCTTGAGCAGGTGGCGGCGATGATGGAATGGGAAATTGACCATTATCAGCCCGTCGGGATTTCAATTTATCAGCTTCAGGCGCTGTACCAGCAGATTGAGAAGACCACCGGGCGCCGTTATCAGGCGGATTCGGGCATGCTGTGGAGTGACGACTGATGCTTTTTTTCTATTCAGGATTAGCGACGTGGGTGATTCGATGAGCAGCCAGGGAATATGGTCGGTATTAGGCATTGAGCCGACTCAGGATCTCAGTGAGATTAAACGGGCTTATGCCCGCCAGCTGAAAATTACGCGACCGGATCAGGATCCGCAGGGCTATCAGCGCCTGCGTGAAGCCTTCGATGCCGCGAAGAATCAGGGAAATGAAGACGTTTTAAGTGACGTTGTCACGAAAAGCGCGCGTCCTGACGATAACCTTAACGCTCCCCTGACGGACAGATTCATCCCGTACGAAATGGTCGATGAATTGCCGCCAGAACCCGACAATGTCTACCTGTTGCGCAGCCAGGTGCTTGAGCAAATCCCTCAGATCATTGATGCGATGATGAATGACGAAATCGCGGGTTTGAACCGGCTGGAAAGTTATTTGCAGAGCGATTTACTGCAAAATCTCGAACTGCGGGAAATGTTCAGTCAGGAAATTGCCGGGCAACTCAGTGAGCGCGAAGGATTGTATTCGACGTTACTGAGCCAGATTTCCGCCATCATGGGCTGGGAGATCGACAATTATCAGCCTGCGGGTATTTCCGCCCGACGGCTGCAGGCGCTTCAGGAACAGATTGAAATGACCGCTGCGAATCATTACTGGTCGGTGATGATGCGTGAATATCAGGGTTCTGCGTTGAACCGGCTGCGTCTGAGGTTACTGACCGTGGAAGGTGCCACCGTCCCCTGGTGGGCAAAACTGGTGCCTGATTTTATGTCGTCTTTGAGTCAAAAACTCAGGGAAATCAGGATGCATTATCCGACGTTGTTACCGCGCCTGAATTCGGTTTTGCTTAATACCCTGGCTGAAACCCGGCTGATGCTGCGCTGGGGAGCGGTGTTCCTGAGCGGTTTCTGGCTTTTGCTGATCATGCTGGCGACGCGTGAGCATCCTCAGCCGTGGCGCTCTCGCCTGTTGCTTATCGCGATCGTTGGCTTATATCTTCACGGTTACCCTTATCTGGAGCGAAAATTACGCTACCGGGCGCGCGGGCTGTGTGTGGCTCAATGTCTGCTGTCGCTGCTCTCAATCGCGATCATCGTAAAAATAATGCTCGGTTTCTTCAGGGTATTTGCCCCGGATGCTGGAAACCTGGTCATGGCGGTCACCCATTACGGCGTCCTCAGCGCCAGCAGTTTTTGTGTTCTCTGGATGATGGCACCTAAAACCTGGAAGTGGTACAGCGTGCCGTTAAATGCGATGACATTACTGATGATATTGCCGTGGGAAGTGGTGAGGAAAAGCCGCGGGACCGTCAGTGCCGTGGCCTTTATCATGCTGCTGTTTGTCTATTCGCTGCTGATTGCAGTGGGGTTTCGTTAAGAATGCGGGCAGCGCGCGCTGCCCGCCCGGTTGTCACTCTGCCAGTATCCACACGCTCACACTGCCCGCTTCGCAGTAGAATTGCGCCGTGCCGTGCTCGTCGGTTTCAATAATGTCGTCGCGATGTTCCAGTAAATCACGCCATTTTCGGTGCGCGAGATTTTCTCCCATGTCGATGGTTTTCTCCCCCGCTTCACTGTTGGACATCACCACCACGCAGCCCGGATGTTCTTCGGTGCCACTGCGTGAAAACGCAATGCAGTTCGGATGATCGAAATAGTCCGTCTGCACACCCCATGCATGGGTTTGCCGGGCTTTGATTAATGTCTCGAGCCCTGGGATCGCAGGCATGTCGATGGTGTAATTGTTGCCGTCATCCCCCTCATCTTCGTAGGTCGCGCCTAACAAATCCGGATAGAACACAATCGGCACGCCCTGTTCACGCAGCAGGATGAGGGCGTAGGCCAGCGGTTTGAACCAGGGTTCGATCGGCGCTTCCAGCGACTGTAACGGCTGGGTGTCGTGGTTAGCCACCAGCGTTACGGCGTGTGCCGGATCTGCGGCCACCAGCGTGTTATCGAAAATCTGCGTGAAGTTGAAATCCGCACCCTGTTTTGACGCATGGTGGAAATTCAGCTGCAACGGCGCATCGAACAGCATGGTTTTGCCGTCGACCTGATCGATGTAATTTTGCAGCGTCGGCACATCATGCGACCAGTATTCCGCCACGATATACATGGGTTGATCGGCTTCAGCCTGAATATGATCAATCCAGTCTTTGTAAAACCACGCCGGAATGTGTTTTACGGCATCCAGACGAAAGCCGGTGCATTGGGTTTGATCCATCAGCCAGCGCGCCCAGAACTTCAGCTCTTCGTTGACCGCATTGTTACGAAAATCAACGTTGGCACCCATCAGATAATCGTAATTTCCGAATTCATCATCGACCTGATCATTCCAGCCACCGGCGGTATAATCATTGACGATTTTGAAGATACCGTTTTCATCCGGGTTTTCGATGTGGTCGACACCGCTGAAACAGTGGAAATCCCAGATGAATTTCGAGTACTGGCCCTGCCGTGCGGGGAACGTGAAACGCGTCCAGGCATCCGCTTCGATGATGTCATCGCTGATATCTTCGCGGTTATCAATATTCACACGGTTAACCTGTACACGCTCTTTCTCGTCAGCCCCCATTTTGTGGTTGAGCACCACATCGAGGATGACGCCCAGCTGATGCGCTTTCAGCGCTGCAATGGCCGCCATCAGCGCTTCTTTATCGCCGTATTTTGTGCCACGCGTGCCCTTCTGGTCGAACTCACCGAGATCGAACAGATCATAGGTGTCGTACCCGACCGAATATCCACCGGAATCCCCTTTATAGGCAGGCGGTAACCAGGCTGCGGTAATGCCGATTTCGGCCAGCCATGCGGCCTTTTCTGCCACTTCCGGCCACAGTTTGCCACCGTCCGGGTAATACCAGTGAAAGAACTGAAACAACGTAGGATTCTGCATTCATGATTTCCATTCAGATGACCGGGAAATGAAGTATGGAGCAGGATTGGGAAAAATGCGGCGGAAGGAAAAAAAAAGCCGGTCAGCAATGCTGACCGGCCCGGAACGGCATCAGATCGGGATCAGTTGATTTCAGGATGCTGATCGATCAGGTTCTTTCTTTTCGCCTGAAGTTCAGCAATCTGCGCATCAATATCTTCGATCTTGTGTTCGATATTGTCATGGTGCTCTTGCAGAATTTCTTTCGCTTCTGCACGGTCAGAGGCCGCTGGCGTAGCGCCTTTCAGCGGACGGTTTGCGGTTTCTTTCATGAAGATACCGGTGATCAGACCAATCACTGCCACCACCATCAGATAATATGCGGGCATGTACAGGTTATTGGTGGATTCTACCAGCCAGGCGACGATGGTCGGCGTCAGACCGGCTATCAGCACCGACACGTTAAAGGCAATCGCCAGCGCACTGTAACGGATGTGCGTCGGGAACATGGCCGGTAATGTCGATGCCATCACACCGATGAAGCAGTTGAGCAACACCGCAAGGATCAGCAGACCTAAGAAGATCAGGCCAATCACGCCGCTGTTAATCAGGATGAAGCACGGGATGGACAGAATAAACAGCCCCACGCTGCCGATCAGAATAAACGGCTTACGGCCAAAACGGTCACTCAGCATGCCCATGAACGGCTGGACAAACAGCATACCGACCATAATGGCAATAATGATCAGCACACCGTGGTCTTCTGAATAGTGCAGGCTGTGCGACAGGTAGCTCGGCATGTACGTCAGCAACATGTAGTAAGTGACGTTAGTGGCGATAACCATACCGACGCAGACGATTAACGGTTTCCACTGTTTGGTCAGGATCTCGCGGAAAGAAACTCTCGGCGGCTCTGCAATGTCTTTACGTGAATCGCTGTCGATTTTATCCACGTGCTGCTGGAAGGTCGGGGTTTCTTCCAGCGCATGGCGCAGGTAGATACCGATCAGGCCCAGCGGTGCGGCGATGAAGAACGGAATACGCCAGCCCCACTCGAGGAAGTTTGCTTCACCCACAATGCTGGAGATCAATACGACGACGCCCGCACCCAGGATGAAACCGGCGATCGAGCCGAAGTCCAGCCAGCTGCCGAGGAAGCCACGTTTTCTGTCCGGCGAGTATTCGGCGACAAAAATCGCGGCACCGGTATATTCACCGCCCACGGAGAAGCCCTGCGCCAGTTTTGCCAGCAACAGAAGGATCGGAGCCCAGATACCGATGGTGGCGTAACCGGGGATCAACCCGATACAGAAGGTACTGACCGACATGATAATGATCGTGACGGACAAGACTTTTTGACGACCGAACTTATCACCCAGCGCACCAAAGAACAGACCGCCCAGAGGCCTGACCAGGAACGGAACCGAGAACGTTGCCAGCGCGGCAATCATCTGAATACCGGGATCTGCGCCAGGGAAGAACACCTGGCCCAGCGCAAATGCCACAAAACCGTACACCCCGAAGTCAAACCACTCCATGGCATTTCCCAACGCAGCCGCCGTGATCGCCTTCTTGAGTTTGGTGTCGTCAATGATGGTGATATCGTTGATTTGCATCGGTTTAACGCGTTTCTTTCTCAATCTAATCATGTACATCCCTTTTTCAAATATCTCCACTGTTTCTAGCGAGAGGTATTCTGTTCAGTACCCTTAATGTATTTCGGGTATCAATTGTTATTTGCCAAACCATGACATTATAGAATGTTTTTTACAGAAGGGAAAAATGTGATCAACCTTACATTTTCAACAGCGTCTGCCGTCATGTGACCGTGCTAAGTGGTAATGTGTTTTCAATTTAATGAAATATCATTTCAATTAATAAAATAAAGCCAACAGCACGGCTGATTTTGTTGCCACTTACGAGGTGAATCATGGCGAAAGGTTCTCAGATTCAATTCAGTTTTCACACGGTTCAGGATCCACAGACCGGTGCCCGCGTCACGCGACTGACGCCGCCAGATGTCCTGTGTCATCGCAACTATTTTTATCAGAAATGTTTTACCCGCGATGGCTCTAAGGTTTTGTTTGCAGGGGAATTTGACGGGCACCGTAACTATTATCTTCTGGATCTCAGCAGCCAGAAAGCGGTGCAACTGACCGAAGGTCAAGGGGATAACACCTTTGGCGGATTCCTTTCTCCGGACGATCAATACCTGTATTACGTCAAAAATGAACGTCGTTTACAACGGGTGAAACTGGATGATTTCAGTGAAACCACGGTGTATCTGGTGCCTGAAGAATGGGTGGGTTACGGGACGTGGGTGGCTAACAGTGAATGCACCAGCCTGGTGGGCATTGAAATCAGTCGCGAAGACTGGACGCCGTTGTCAGACTGGAAAATCTTCCAGGAGTTCTACCACAGCAATCCGCACTGCCGGTTGTTGCGTGTCGATTTATTGAACGGTAAATCCCGTGTGATTCATGAGAAAAATGAATGGCTCGGTCACCCAATTTATCGCCCTTATGATGATAGTACCGTCGCGTTTTGCCACGAAGGGCCGCACGATCTGGTGGATGCGCGGATGTGGCTGGTGAATGAAGACGGCACCCAGGTACGCAAAGTGAAAGAACATGCGCCGGGGGAAAGCTGCACGCATGAGTTTTGGGTGCCGGACGGATCGGCGCTGATGTATGTGTCTTATCTGAAAGGCCAGCACGATCGTCATATCCGTCGCTTTGATCCGCAGACCGGGGAAGACATCTCTCTGATGACCATGCCTGCCTGTTCGCATCTGATGAGCAATGAAAACGGCACGCTGCTGGTGGGCGACGGTTCCGGCACGCCGGTGGATGTAAAAGACACCGCCAGCCATACGATTGAAAACGATCCGTGGTTGTATATTTTTGATGGCAAAACCCGTCAGCATGCTCCGCTTGCGGCGCACAACAGTTCATGGCGCGTGCTGGATGGCGACCGTCAGGTCACGCATCCGCACCCCTCTTTTTCACCAGACGATCGCCATGTGTTATTCACTACCGATTCTGAAGGATTGCCTGCCCTGTATCTGGCGGAAATTCCTGACGCCCTGCTCAGTTCATTACGTAAGGACTAAACGATGTTCATTTTTAGAAAAGATATTCCTCTGCAGGACCTGGGCGACGGTGTGAGCCGTCGCGTTCTGGCGCACGACGGCACCATGATGGCGGTTGAAGTGTATTTCGAAGAAGGTGCCGTCGGCCCGATGCACAATCACGTGCATGAGCAACTGACTTACGTGCTGTCAGGGCGTTTTAAATTCACGATCGGCGAAGAGACGCTGGAAGTGTCGGCAGGCGATACGCTGTATAAAAAACCTTACATTATGCACGGCTGCGTATGCCTGGAGAAAGGTGTGTTGTTAGATACCTTTACACCGCAGAGACAAGACTTCCTCTGACCGGCTGGCCGTCAGGACAAAAAAAAACCGGTGCTGATTTCAGCACCGGTTTTTTTGATCTCAAAAGAAAGGGATAACTTATGCGAGGATCTCACGCACGAAGTTTTCGATCTCTTTATTCTGACCATTTTCGAAGAAGCATTTCTGGAAGCGTTCGCCGCTGACAGCGGTTTTCACCAGTTCTTTATCGATAGCGCGCAGGGTATCAAGGTAGTTTTCTTTTACCACCGCCGCTTTGACCTGATTCAGAATGCCCGCGTTACGCACCTGAGGTTCTTTACGGTCAGCCGGATAGCCCTGACCTTTCACGCCGGTGAAGGCTTTTTCGAAGATGAAACGCACATTCAGCTCTGCGCCCCAGCCAAAACCTTTGGCGAAAGGCAGCGACAGCGCGTTACCGTTGTTGATTTGGGCAAACAGGAACGCATCTGCCGGATCAATACAGTAACCGCAGTTAACGCCCGGATGGATGTTCAGTGACATCAGTGCGCCCTGCCCGGTGCCGCAGCCCGCGACCACGAAATCGACCGCTTTTGAGTTCAGCAGAATGCTGGCCATGATGCCCAGATGGATGTAAGTCAGGTGATGATCCTGCTCGTCAGACATGCCGACGTTGTACACCGGATATTCTTTTTCGGACGCAACCGCGTTCAGTTCTTTAAGAATGATCGCGTTTTTCGCGGCCTGACTGTTTTCCATCATCAATGCAATTTTCATGAGATTTCCTCTTTAGGCAGCGGTTTTATCCGCTGCTGTCTGTGAATGCTTCTATGGATGAATGAGGTTTGGCGGGATTAACGCGCCAGCCAGCCGCCATCGACGGCAATCGTGTAGCCATTAATGTAGTCGGATGCCGTGGAAGACAGGAAGACAACCGGCCCCATAACGTCAGACGGTAAACCCCAGCGCCCGGCCGGAATGCGGCTGAGAATTTCTTCGCTGCGGGCTTCATCGGCGCGCAGTTGCTGGGTATTGTTGGTCGCCATGTAACCCGGTGCGATCGCGTTGACGTTGATGTTGTGTTTCGCCCACTCGTTCGCCAGCAGACGGGTAACACCCATCACGGCACTTTTCGATGCGGTATAAGAAGGTACACGGATACCGCCCTGGTAGGAAAGCATCGACGCAATATTGATGATTTTACCGCCGGTGCCCTGCGCAATGAATTGCTTCGCTACCGCCTGAGACATGAAGAACACGGATTTGATGTTCAGGTTCATGACGTCGTCCCAGTTCTTTTCACTGAAGTCGATGGCGTCTTCACGGCGGATAATCCCGGCGTTGTTCACCAGAATATCAAGATGACCCATCTCGGCAACGGCACGCTCCAGCAACGCCGGGATCACTTTGGTGTCGCTGAGATCTGCGGTCAGGCTGAGAAAACGACGGCCAGTCGCCGCAATTCTTTCAATGGTTTCGGCAGGCTCAACGATGTTGATCCCCACGATGTCACAGCCGGCTTCCGCCAGACCGATGGCCATACCCTGGCCCAGACCGGTGTCGCATCCGGTCACCACGGCGACTTTTCCCTTCAGTGAAAAATTATCCAGAATCATGATGTTTCCTTTTTCCATAAAACGGAGGCGAATGCGCTTTTCCGTCACACAAGAGTGAGTCGGGCAATGCCCGGCTACGAACTGATGGGGAGAAGTTTAGCGATAAAATTCGCGCAACTCAAGAAAATGAAACATCATTTCAATTTAGATGAACTTTGATGTCGTTTTTTGTTGGGTTGATCACGTCCTGATAGAATGCACAGTGCAAACGCATGACAGTAAAACCGCGCAGGCTGGAAATTAAGCAGAAGAGTGTGCAAAGGCGTGTTAACGAAGGTGGAGCGAGGGGATAACGCAAAATCACTGCCCGGCGGGAGCCGGGCTAGCGGTACTGAAATCGGTAACGGGCGGCGCGCTTAGTGCATCGACCCCTGGCACTCGGTGGCCATGGTCAGACCGCGACGCCAGTCACCCGGAGTCTGTCCAAACTGACGTTTGAAACTGCGGGTAAAGGATTGCTGAGAATCAAAGCCCAGCGAGATCGCCACGCTGACGATAGGCTCACGACTGCTTGCCAGCATATCGGCAGATTTCTTCAGCTTTTTCTCACGGATGAATTCACCCATCGGCAGGCCGGTATGTTCTTTAAACATGCGTTGCAGATACCAGCGCGAATACCCTGCCCGTTTAGCGACGGTCTTAATATCCAGTCGCTCTTCCAGATTGTGATCGATCCAGTCGATCAGGTCGTGAATGAAATCCTCGGTTCTCATGGGCTTTCTCCTGTCTCTTATTCAGTTTGTTGCCGCCCCCCGAGGGCGTCTTTTTCTAAACTGACGCACTTTGCGATTAAATGCAAGTTTTACTATTGCATTTAATGTGTCGGTACTGGATAGTCACGCTCCCTGAAGTAAACGTTCTGTAAAACAGCACAGAAAGTGTAACAGTATTTCTTGCACTTTAGTAGCTGCGTCCCTACAATCCCCTCGAATCAATTGTATCAGACATTGATACATAATTGTGCTGATGAACGGCACAAGTCCCAAAAAAGTCAGATCAGGCAAAGGACGTTACCCGGAGGACAGACCGGTTGTATTGCCTGACAGCACTTACTCACTGGAAATAAAAATAATGAAAAACCTGCAAAAACCGTTGGTTGTTGCACGCGACCGCCTGCGCGGTACGCCTTTGACTTTGCGCCTTTCAGGGGTTGCGTTCATGGTCGCCCTGCTCGCCGGGTGTGACAACAGCGTGGCACAAAACGCCGCGCCGCCAGCCCCGCAGGTCAGTGCGGCCGATGTGCTGATTAAACAAATCAGTCAGTGGGATGCATTTAACGGACGTGTGGAAGCGGTGCAAAGTGTTCAGCTTCGCCCGCGTGTGTCGGGATATATCGATAAAGTGAATTATCAGGAAGGCCAGGAAGTGAAGAAAGGTCAGGTGCTGTTTACCATTGATGACCGCACCTACCGCGCGGCTCAGGAGCAGGCACAGGCTGAACTGGTGCGTGCCCGCAATCAGGCCAGCCTGACCCGCAGCGAGTCCTCCCGCACAGAAAAACTGATTGGCACGCAGGCCATTTCCACTGAAATCGCCGAGCAGCGCCGTTCGGCAGCATCTCAGGCACAGTCTGATGTGCTCGCCGCTCAGGCACAGCTGGACATGGCACAGCTGAATCTGGATTTCACCCGTGTGACCTCTCCGATTGATGGCCGCGCCAGCCGCGCGATGATCACCACCGGCAATCTGGTGACCGCGGGCGACACCGCCAGCGTACTGACCACGCTGGTGTCGCTGGACACGGTGTATGTCTACTTTGATGTCGATGAAGGTACTTTCCTGCGCTATCAGGCGATGGCGCGTGATGGCCAGCGCAATGACACCCCGCAGTCCCGTTTGCCGGTGCACGTCGGTCTGGTGGGTGAAGACGGCTATCCGCATCAGGGCGTGGTCGACTTTACGGATAATCAGCTCAACTCAGGTACCGGCACCATCCGTATGCGCGCCCTACTGGATAACCGTGATCGCGCCTTTACGCCGGGCCTGTTCGCCCGCGTGCAGTTACCGGGCAGCGCGGAATTCAGCGCCGTGCTGGTGGACGATAAAGCCGTTCTGACCGATCAGGACCGTAAATTTGTTTACGTGGTTGATAAAGACGGTAAAGCACAGCGTCGCGATGTGGAAGTTGGCCGGATTTCCGGTGGTTTACGTATTGTGCAGAAAGGTCTGGAAGCGGGTGACCGCGTGATTATTGACGGCGTTCAGAAAGTCTTTATGCCGGGTATGCCCGTTAACGCCAAAACCGTCAGCATGGCGGCCAACAGCGTCACTCCTGCCGCCGCTAAATAAAAGAGAATTCTGACTCATGGACTTTTCCCGCTTTTTCATCGACCGGCCTATTTTCGCCGCCGTTTTGTCGATTCTGATTTTAGTCACCGGGGCGATTGCCATTCCCCTGCTGCCGGTCAGCGAATACCCGAACGTGGTCCCGCCGAGCGTACAGGTACGCGCGGAATATCCGGGTGCCAACCCGAAAGTGATTGCAGAAACTGTGGCGACGCCGCTGGAAGAAGCCATCAACGGCGTTGAAAACATGGTGTACATGAAATCGGTCGCCGGTTCCGACGGCGTGCTGGTGACCACTGTGACGTTCCGTCCGGGTACCGATCCGGATCAGGCACAGGTTCAGGTGCAGAACCGCGTGGCGCAGGCCGAAGCGCGCCTGCCGGAAGATGTGCGCCGTCAGGGGGTGACGACGCAGAAGCAATCACCGACCTTAACGCTGGTGGTGCATCTGGTGTCGCCTTCCGGTAAGTACGACTCATTATACCTGAGCAACTACGCCACGCTGAAGGTGAAGGACGAACTGGCGCGTTTGCCGGGTGTCGGGCAGATCCAGATTTTTGGCGCGGGTGAATACGCGATGCGTGTCTGGCTCGATCCGAACAAAGTGGCGGCGCGTGGCCTGACAGCCAGTGACGTTGTCACGGCAATGCGTGAGCAAAACGTGCAGGTGTCTGCCGGTCAGCTCGGTGCAGAACCGCTGCCAAAAGACAGCGACTATCTGTTGTCGATCAACGCCCAGGGGCGGCTCAAGAACGAAGAAGAGTTCGGCAATATCATCCTGAAAAGCGGTGATAACGGCGAAATCGTTCGTTTGCGCGACGTTGCACGTATTGAAATGGGCTCCGGAAGTTACGCCCTGCGCTCGCAGCTGAACAATAAAGATGCGGTCGGTATCGGTATCTTCCAGTCACCGGGCGCTAACGCGATTGATCTTTCTGATGCCGTTCGCGCCAAAATGGCCGAGCTGGCTACCCGCTTCCCGGAAGGCATGACCTGGCGGGCGCCGTATGACCCGACGGTGTTTGTGCGTGATTCGATCAGTGCTGTGGTGCATACGCTGCTGGAAGCCGTCGTGCTGGTTGTGCTGGTGGTGATCCTGTTCCTGCAAACCTGGCGTGCGTCGATCATCCCGTTACTGGCGGTACCGATTTCGGTTATCGGCACATTCAGCATTCTGTATTTGCTCGGTTTCTCGCTCAACACGCTCAGTCTTTTCGGGCTGGTGCTGGCGATAGGCATCGTGGTCGATGACGCCATTGTGGTGGTGGAAAACGTCGAGCGAAATATCGAGGAAGGTCTGGCACCAAGGGAGGCGGCGCATCAGGCAATGCGGGAAGTGTCCGGGCCAATCATTGCCATCGCGCTGGTGCTGTGTGCGGTCTTTGTGCCGATGGCGTTCCTTTCCGGCGTCACCGGTCAGTTCTACAAACAGTTTGCGGTCACCATTGCCATCTCCACCGTGATTTCGGCGATTAACTCCCTGACGCTCTCCCCTGCTCTGGCAGCCCTGTTGCTGAAGCCGCACGGCGCGCCAAAGGATATGCCATCAAGACTGATCGACCGTCTGTTCGGCTGGATTTTCCGTCCGTTTAACCGCTTCTTTAACGCCAGTTCACACGGTTATCAGAATGCGGTGTCAAAAACGCTCGGACGACGTGGTGCCGTCTTTGCGGTTTACGTTCTGCTGCTGTGCGGCGCTGCGCTGATGTTCAAAATGGTGCCGGGCGGCTTTATACCGACGCAGGATAAGTTGTACCTGATTGCCGGGGTGAAAATGCCGGAAGGGGCATCGCTGTCACGCACCGATGCCGTGATCCGCAAGATCAGTGCGCTGGGGCTGAGCACCGACGGCGTCAGTGATGCTGTGGCATTTCCGGGGCTGAATGCCTTGCAGTTCACTAATACGCCAAATACCGGCACGGTGTTCTTTGCGCTGAAACCGCTGGGCGAACGTACCCGTACGGCGGCGGAAATTAACGCCGAAATCAACGCCAAGATCTCGCAGATTCAGGAAGGTTTCGCCTTCTCGATTATGCCACCGCCAATTCTCGGATTAGGCCAGGGTTCCGGCTACTCGTTGTATATCCAGGATCGTGCAGGTCTGGGCTACGGCGCGTTGCAGACGGCGATCAACACGATGTCCGGTTCGATTATGCAAACGCCGGGAATGGGCTTCCCTATCTCCTCTTATCAGGCCAACGTGCCGCAGCTGGATGCGCATATTGACCGTGATAAAGCCAAAGCGCAGGGCGTTTCTCTCGATGATTTGTTCAGTACCTTGCAGGTGTATCTCGGTTCGTCATACATCAATGACTTCAACCGGTTCGGACGCACCTGGAAAGTGATGGCGCAGGCTGACGGCCAGTTCCGCGACAGCGTGGAAGACATCGCCAATCTGCGTACCCGAAATGACAAAGGCGAAATGGTGCCGATCGGCAGTATGCTGAACATCACCACCACTTACGGGCCTGATCCGGTTATCCGCTATAACGGTTATCCGGCGGCAGATTTGATTGGTGATGCTGATCCGCGCATTTTGTCTTCGACACAAGCCATGACCGAGTTGACAGAAATGTCCAAAAACCTCCTGCCAAATGGCATGAATATCGAATGGACAGATCTGAGCTATCAGCAATCTACACAGGGCAACGCCGCGCTGATTGTGTTCCCGATGTCGGTTCTGCTGGCGTTTCTGGTGCTGGCTGCACTTTATGAGAGCTGGACGTTGCCGCTGGCGGTGATCCTGATTGTGCCGATGACCATGCTTTCAGCGCTGTTTGGCGTGTGGCTGACTGGGGGTGATAACAACGTCTTTGTTCAGGTCGGGCTGGTGGTGCTGATGGGGCTGGCATGTAAAAACGCCATCCTGATTGTCGAATTCGCCCGCGAGCTTGAGATGCAGGGCAAAGGGATTGTGGAATCGGCGCTCGAAGCCTGTCGCCTGCGTCTGCGCCCTATCGTCATGACGTCTATTGCCTTTATTGCCGGGACAATTCCGCTGATCCTCGGTCACGGCGCTGGTGCAGAAGTGCGCGGCGTCACGGGCATCACCGTTTTCTCCGGAATGCTGGGGGTGACGCTGTTCGGGTTGTTCCTGACGCCGGTATTTTATGTGGCACTGCGCAAGCTGGTGACGCGTAAGCATGCGGCGCAGGAGACGCAGACAGTCTGATTGGTAATGACAGAAAGCAAAAAGCCGGGAAATTATCCCGGCTTTTTTACGTCTGAATGTCGCGAAGTGAGTATCAGATGGCTGATGTTTATTTCGTGCAGAGCGACTTATCTGCGTATTCTGCAGCCAGGTCTTTGGTGCATTTGTACTTGCCGCCACGCTCAAACTCGGCCAGCGCATCGGCTACCGTATGACGACCCAGCACCTGCAACGACGCCTCTTCAGCCTCATTCACGATATTTTTAAAATAGGTACAGGCATTGGCGCTGACAACACAGCGGGCAGGCACATCGGGACGTGCGGCCCACAGGCGTTTATCTTCAATCACGGCGCAGTAAATATCACGCAGCGTAATGTCTTCCGCCGGGCGGCCAAGATGAATCGAGCCGGTGCGGCCAAGCGTTGAGACGATAATGCCATGCTGAGTCAGTGGCACCATCAGTTTGCGGATGAAGCTGGAGTTGGCTTCCAGACCTGTAGCTAAGATCGCACTGGTGCAGCGCTGTTCAGCCTTTTGGGACTGAGCGATACAAAACACCATCTGCATGGCTGTCGGAAAGCGATAATCTAACATTTCATTGTCCTGAGAAACCAAGTCTTAGGTTAAGCACCGTATCACAGAGGAATAACCCTGTACGTGAGCTGGTCAATAATATAACAAAGACTGTTGCATTATTGAAGGCGGGGACGGCGTTAACGCACAGAAAGTCACGTTTTGGGCACAAAAAAACCCATCCGGAGATGGGTTTTCTTTAGGCTATTTCTAAGACTTTTGGTCAGGAAATTAGAACTGGTAGATCATGCCAACGCCAACAACATCATCGGTAGAGATACCGTTGTTTTCGTAGAAATCATCATCGTTGTCCAGCAGGTTGATTTTATAATCAACGTAGGTGGACATATTTTTGTTGAAGTAATAGTTCGCGCCAACAGAAACGTATTTAACCAAATCTTTGTCGTTGTCTTTTCCGCCATTGCCGTTGTTCAGGTCTTTACCTTTAGACTGCAGGTAAGAAACTTCCGGACGCAGACCGAAGTCGAATTGATATTGTGCAGTGACTTCAAAGTTCTGCGTTTTATTTGCAATGCCGTCATTGCCGTACATGGTCATATTACGGGTTTCAGCATACATGGTTGCCAGGTAGACATTATTTGCGTCGTATTTCGCGCCAATTGTCCAGACGTCAGCTTTGTCACCACGGTTATCAGCAGTTTGATCATTAGTACGGTCAGAAGAGGCATAAGCTGCACCTGCACTGATACCCATACCGAAATCCTAGGTAATTAAATATGCACTAACCTATTGTTTTATATTATTAATACAACCTAATTATCAAGTTTTTTGGTTTGCAAATATCTCTTCCTATCCCTATATGTTTCAACGAATTAAAATTAGTTTTGCAGAAGGGTTTTATTTTACAAAAACAAACATTGCTGTATGTATAACCAGTTAACTTGTTTGGGCGATTTTATGTTTGTTGAGCTGATTTACGACAAAAGAAACATGGCCGGTGTACCGAACGCCAACGCGCTGATCTTGGCTGAATTGACCAAACGCGTGCATGGCACCTTTCCTGATGCTGACGTGAAGGTTAAACCGATGGTGACGGTCAGCAGCATCAACACGGACGCCAGCAAAGCATGGAAGGCAGTTCTGGCGGGAATAGTTGAAGAGATGTTTCTTTGCACTCAGATTGTCGATGGGAAACCCAAATACTCACTTCGCGAGTTGCCCGAATGGGTTTAACGCAACCTTTTGAAATATAACCCGGCCAATGCGCCGGGTTTTTTGTGCCTGTAATCTGGCAAAATCACCGCCCTGCACTATTCTCATAGCAGCTGACAAAAGATCAGCAAGCCTGCCAAGGCCATGAGTACCTACCTACTGATAGCCCGCCGTTAACGCGGGCTCTTTTTTTACCTGTTTTATGGTGAATATCTAAGCATTAGCTAATCTTTAGAGTGGGTGGGATAACCGCCATCCAGAAGCGTAATATTGATACCTTTGATTTTTGCCCGCCTTTAACGCGGGCTCTTTTTTAATAATCAAAACGGGGGGGATTTCTTTAATTACTAAACCATGTTTCATAAGCCAAATTCTCAAGAGCTACTATTATGCTTTTGGGAGCATCGCTCTCGTTCCAAAACTAAATTTAGTGGCGATTCACTGGCCTTCGTTCGCGGAGGCTTTTTTACGCCCTAACACCGCCAATTCAGCAAACAACCTCATTTATGGGCACTGATCTGACGGATTGAGATTTGATTGCCATGCTATCTTTATTTCGTTCTATCTCAAGTAAAGTTCAACTGTAAAAACTGATGTTTATTGCCCGCCTGTCGCGGTCTTTTTTATGAGTTCTTTATCAGTAAGTTTACAGCATGCCTATATCTGTCTTGGCATTGCATATGTATAACTTATTGATTTTAAATATTAATGTATGTAATTATGCTCTCTACACTCACCACTCTACCCTGCTCAAGCACAGCCAATACTGCGTCCCCAATTTCTCTTCTGACTAATAAATTTTCTTCTTCAGTATGCATATCAACCTCAAGTAGTTTTTCACTGAGATTAGCACACAGATTTGCTTAAACCTTCAAATGCATGGCATGTCGTCAAACACATTATTCCTGGCGTCGTAGAGGGATGTGTTCACTTGAGCCCCTAACTACTGCATTAAAGGGCTTCCCTCAGGCAACGCAAAAATCTCAATGTAGGGATAGATTTACCTTTGAAATTTCCGGAACAAGAATTTCCCAACCTAGCCAGCGAGCATTCTTTTTTCTTATCAGATAATAATGGTTAAGATATTGATTAGTATTCATTGTACAAATTTATTACAAAAATAATTTAAATTTTAAGATAACTTATATGTACCGTAAGAGTAGAATTATTGTCACAAGAGTTTGAATGAAAAAAGGCTCAAAATATTGTGAAAACCACATTGATTGTGATTGTCGTTTTGGTTTTGGTCATCGGGCTGGTTTTTTGGGTGGTCAAGTCCAGAATGAATGATATAGATAATGATTATTGATAAATAAAATACATTTATAAACTTTAGTTATAAAAACCAATGAAATCAATGTTCACCACCGTGAGAAATCCCTCTTATTAGTTAATAAAATAATTTAACTTTGATAAAAGACTATTTATTTTAGTTAAGTTGCCAAGATAATATAAATTACTACTAAGTGAAATTATTTTTCGTTCGCAAAATGAGCGTTAATGAATTCTTAGCTTTTAAGGTGCCATTTCTAAATCTACACTTCCACCTTACCCCACCTAAAAAACTAAACCCTTATGATTAGCTACTCTTCCGCTTGAGTTAACATGTTCGCGTTATAGTCAATGCGTTCTACCCCTGTAATTTCCAGATGTAAAAACTGATGTTCATTACCCGCCTATGGTGGTTTTTTATGCATCAGAAAGCTTGTTGATAATAGACTGGTAACACTCTGCCTCACGCTCACTGACGCAATGCATGCGCTTATTAGCGAAAACCTTTATTAAGTTTTCACGGCTGATTTCGTAACCATTTTGACGCAAACCAAAGACAACATCCCCAAGAATCACACACATCTCGGCGTACTTTTCTGATTCGTCCATATGTTCACCTATCGATATGACTTTGCTCACCCTTGTTAATAGGTTAGGAAAGCCCGTGCTTATAGGCAAGGTAAGAATTTATGTGGTGGGTTCTTCATAATCTTCGGAGCTGGGGACATCAAAGATAGGTGGCGCTTCCATCCGCGGGTCTTCATTTTCAATCGCGGTATTTTTAATAACTTCGGATTGCTCTTTGATGCTTGCGATCAGTGCTCTTGCATCATCCGGCTTATCCAGTGCCAACTCCACAAGTTCGAATAGAGTCTTGATAGCCTCCGTGTGATACGCCGCTGCCGCGCCTGTTGTGTTCAGGTATTTGAAGTTGGGGATAACGGTACCGTCGCTAAACTTCCTGTCACCGTTGTAGGTGATCGCCTCTTTACATGCCCGTTCAACATCCTGCGCAATCAGCCCGACTTCTCTTCCCCCGTCTTTTTTACCGTAGATAGAACCGTTAAAAGTTAGAACGGATGCTAATGCGTTTTTTACTTTTTCAATGTCGAACTTGTGACGGATATCTGATCCAGATGTCCAGGTGCCGGACGCTGTCGCATTGCCGCCTCGGAGAAACTCCCATCCGCCGCCGCCAGACAACGCAACGAAATACGATTGGATCGTAGTGTCCCCCGCGCGCCGAATACCTGTCTGCGCCAGTTCGGTGTACCACCGGTATACCGTCCACCCCATCGGTGTACCAGGGCCTGACCCCCCGGCAGAGTTGTTATTCACCTCCACTCTGTTCTGTTCACTCGCAGTAACGCCTAAACCCCCGCCCGCGCCCCCGGTGACCGCTCCGGTAGCAGTAACGGCACCGTTAATAGTACCGCCGGTAGTTGGGTAAGCACCCAATGCCGTTCTGGCAGCGGCGGCGGTTACAGCACCTGTTCCACCGTTTACAATCGGCAAGGTGCCATTAACGCCAGAACCAAGAGGCACTTGTATTTTGCCGTACTGAGGAACCCATTCAGACCAGTTAGGGGATGCAGGGGTGAATGCACCCGTCAAACCACGGGTATATGTCTCTCCTTGAAAGGAGATGTACATTTGCTGGCAGCCATAGGCTGATTTAGTCACATAGAGCGTCCCGGCTTTTGCAATCGGGTATCCGTTGGCAACGATCGCATTGGCGTTTGCTGTCTGGTAGTAAATATTGAAATCAGTCACATTCCCCAGACTGTTTGGCGTCACTGTGGCATTCAGAAGGCCACCGTCGGCATAAGCTTTCGCCATGTCAGAGGTCAGTTTCGCAAAGCTGCTGATGTTCACAACGGTGCCGTCAGGAGCTGTCACGCTGACAGTGCCAGTTCCCGTCATGATAGTTTGCCAGCCGTCCATCTGTGACTGGTAGTAACCGAGCTGCGCGGCCAGGCGTTTGGAAAAGTCAGGTATCGAATCCGTATAAAAGCTCATCACCGCGTAAGCGGCTCCAGCAGCCACGGTACCGGCTGATGTGGTGATAGTCAGATGAGTAGCATCCTCCACGCTGGCGATTTCATAGATTTTAACTGTTCCAGATGCCGGAAGCAGAAAGGCCTGCCCCGGTCCGACGCCGAACTTAGCATCTAAAAAGTTAGTGCCGGTGCCGGTGACCTTTGTTGCCGCTACGGAGACTGTGCCTGTTTTATACCAAGCCATATTTACGTTACTCCAGATAATAAAAAACCCGCCGAAGCGGGTCTGTTTAGGTTGGGTAATTTATTTTTCACACGTCGTCGATGTGAAGTTTGATCTGCTAACCCAGCGCCAGCCAAAAGGGTCTCCGGCTTTATACTGGGTTTGGCCTGCAACCTTACGTACGCCATAAATCTGTACAGACGTTTCCTGTCCACCGATGAGCGCGGTACCGCTACAGACGGGTTGCTGCTTCTCAATAACGCCTGAACATCCCGTAAGTACTCCCGCCAATGCAATCACCAATAAAATTTTTTTCATTTTTATGTCCCTTCGATACTGGATATCGGGACGATAACAACGATATTTGGAGAGGGATAATTGGTTAAATAGATCAATTACTTGAAATTGATCGTTCAAAACGATCGTTCAATTCAATGAATTGATTAATAAGCAGATACATCAATTGCGTATACCACGTCGTTTGAGTTTGCATAGCCAACATTCTCGAGCTGATCACCTCCCGGACTGTCTGTCTGGGTAGAGGATATTCGAGTAGTTGACCCGTTGAAGTATGCATAGGTCTGAATGGGTGACTGGAAAGGGCGCGTTGCGCCCCCAGAATGAATAACGCCGACCATTAAGCCAGTCATCTGTGGCATTACCGCGTAATTTCCGCTGATTGAGGTATCGATGTTGTACCCCAGGTTGACCGGATTACCCGGCGTTCCAACAGCAATGGGTGGATTCATCACCTTGGTTTCATTGGTCAGTATGCACTGTCCCTGAGCGTCGTTTATCGCTATCCCCCACGCCGGTTTCGGCTGGGGAATGACGATGCCAAAAATATAAACAGTGACATTACCTACGCTGCCGCCGACAAGTCTGCCTACCGTAAGCGTATATACACCACTATTATTACTGAGCCTGCCGTAAACACCGGTTACATCAGATTTGAAGGCGACAACAAAGGGGCTCGAGACAGAGACGGCTAAGTTAATCACCCCGCCGCTTCCGCCAAAGTTGTACACATTCTTTGAGACCAGACTCATCGGCGTCGTGTCTGGCGTTGAGAATGGAATACCATACTCATCGACCAATATTGCCCCGTAATTTGCCATGTCATTGCTTCACTAAGTAAACGATCAGCCAACCTTCAGCTGCCGTGAATGTACCGGTTGAATAATCAGAACCGGCATTTGAGAGGGATACGCCGGTCGTGGAGGTGGTGATTTTTCGCCGGGCCGATGAAAGCTCAGCCCCCATGACCGGCGACTGCATCACAGACACCTTATAACCAGAAGGTACGACATAGGACCATGCCCCCGACACCTGGTCTTTTGATAGATAGATTGAGCCCAGTATCAGGATCCTCACCAGCCCCGTGTTATTGGGGGTCCTCGAAGCACTCCATGTTTGAATACCAAAATTCGCCAATCAGAATACCCCCGTCAGTTCCCCGATCTGCACACGCAGGACTCCGTTACCATCTGCAACGCTGATCGTTGTGTTGGTGGTTTTCATCTTGCCACCGCTGCCGGTACCGAAGTTCACAAAGGTACCGCCTTTATCCAATCGCCAGCCGGAGACGTTGGCTACGTAATTGGTGGACTGAATGAAGTTGCCGATCTTGGCGTTGGTAATTGTGCCGTCCTGAATGAAACCTTCATCAATGAACGTCTGCCCGCTGCGAATGGCAAAGAACGCTTTTGGTGTACCGTTCACATCAGACATGACTGTGAAATTGCTCGCCAAAAATGCCACGTTCGTCTGCATGCCTTCCGGAGTATTTTCAATGCCAATACCCATGCCCGCTGCATAATAGGTACCATTGCTGGTCACGCCCAACTTTATGCTGTACTGCGCAGACACATTCCCAGCTAAATCAGCCATTGCGCTGGCGGTTGTCTGCACGACGGCATTTGTTTCACTGAATTGAGCTTCTACGGTCTGCTGATACTCAGCAAAGGCTCTGCCCGCATCAGCCTGCGCTGTTTCGGTGGCTGTCACGCGAGCCCGAATAATCCCTGTAGCTGCACGCTGCCCGGTGGCATCTTTGTCATTGGAAAGCGAATTCTCAATAGCCGCTAATGCGGAACTATCGAAAGAGGC
The DNA here is from genome assembly GCF_042920125.1 of Rahnella sp. R3(2024). Classification (NCBI taxonomy): domain Bacteria; kingdom Pseudomonadati; phylum Pseudomonadota; class Gammaproteobacteria; order Enterobacterales; family Yersiniaceae; genus Rahnella; species Rahnella sp. R3(2024). Next base: position 464,806 of record NZ_JBHGBU010000002.1, on the reverse strand, counting down.
TTCAGTAACGCTGGCAAGGCTTGCGATAGCCTGTTCCGTTGTCGTCTGCGCCGTTTGCAATGAGCCTATCGAGGCCGTATTCCCGTCGGTCGTTGCCTTGACGCTGTCAATCCTTGTCCCCAGGGCTGTATCTGCAGTAGAGCGCGCCGTCGCCTCAGACGTTATTGCTGTGGTGTTATTTCCGACCGTCGTTGTCAGGCTATCAATACGATCACCCAGAGCGGTGTCTGCTGTAGCGCGAGCCGTCGCTTCGCTTGTGATAGACGTCGTATTATTTCCAACGGTTGTCGTTAGATTATCAATACGTGTACCCAGCGCCGTATCTGCCGTAGCGCGGGCAGTTGTCTCCGTGGTGATTGCAGTTTTATTGTCCCCCACCTGAGCATTAGTCAGATCAATACGCTTGCCCAGCGCCGTATCAGCGGTGGCGCGTGCGGTAGTTTCTGTGGCAATCGCCGTCTTATTACCGTTCGCAGTAGCGGTTACCGCTGAAATCTGCTGAGCCTGGTTAACATCATTCTGCTGGAGGATGTTGACCTGTGAGACAACCTGAGCGATTGAAGATGTGCTGCCGCCGGTTATGGCGTCTACCTTGCCTTGCAGCTCAGTGTTCACCTCATCAATGTGAGTATTGGTTGCATCAATTTTATCGTTGGCTGACGTGACAGCGTCATCCAGCTCTTTGACGCTATCCTCTACAGAATCGACCCGAGAAACCAACTGTTTGCCCAGTTCCGAGTTCAGCACTTCTTCGGCGATGTCGCCCAGTATCTCGGACACATCAACCGATGACGTCCCCATGACGAACTCAGTCCACTCCCCTGCGTTACCAATCCTGTCGACCAACCGGGCGCGGTACCAGCGGCGAACGCCTGCCGCCATCGGTCCGTGCTGATACGACGAACCCGGATAGGGAACCGTCACCAGTAATGTCGGGTTTTGATGGTCATCCGTGGTGGACTGCTGCAACTCGGTATAGGCGGTATCACCGCTGCCTGCAGGAAATGCCCAGGTCACGTTGATATTCCAGACGACGTTGTCGCTGGCGAGCAGATTTGTCGGCGTGCCGGGTTTACCCACTTTGCCGTTCAGCGTAGTCGAATCTGCGTATCCCCACGGAGAGGACACATCGACGGCGTTGATCGCCCGGACGCGCACGTCGTACACGCCCGCATAAATTCCCTGAACGGTAAAACCCTGCGCGCTGGTCTTACCTACGTTAACCCAGTCGCCGTTGTCTTTGCGCCACTGCGCGGTGTAATTGATCGCCCCTTCCACTTTGTCCCATGACGCCTGCAGCGACGCGACGGTAAGCCCCTGTGCGATGTGGTCAACTTCTGTGACCACGATATTTGCCGGTACCTTCATCACGTTGGTCGGCGTGACAGTGATCGGTGCTGAATCGACTTTCACCCCGTCATCGATGTAACGGTATTTATTCGGGTCGTGCTGCACGCCCGCAATCGTGAACGTGCCGTCGTCATTTGAAGAGATTGACGTGATACGAAAGTATTGAATCGCTAAGTTATCGCTGTCGATGGACCACACGGCGCCGCTCACCGGCGTCATGCGGTATGCGGTGATAACCGTGAACGTTTTCTTATCGGCGCTGACGCCGCTGATCGTCCGGGTTTGCGCCGTTCCATCGGGCAAATTCACTACCAGACGGTCGCCGATGCCGTAATCCGCTACCCGGTCAACGGTGATGTTTTTGCCGTTAACCGCACTGATGCGTCCGCCGTTGGCTTTCCCGGCTCTGAACGGGTCAGCGATGCCAATAATTTCTGCCGGCATGGGAATGTAACCGTCCAGCCCAACGCCAAAGGACACGGTGCCGTCTTTCGCATTGGACAGGATCACCCAGCGCCCGCGGCGGTGCGCCTCGCTCTGAGATGTGCAGCCAATGGCCGTCAGCTGGGTTTCATTCCAGTTATATCGTGCGACAAGATCAGGCTCATAAACGCTCTCGATCGTGTCAGAATAATGATTAATCGGATCTGACCAGCTGACCTGACAGGAAGAAAAGCGGTTTTTATAGGAGCCTCCGGCGTAAGTAAACATGCCGTCAACCACGTTTGAGCTGTGGTAGGTAAAATCCACGTCGTCCTGCGGAACGTCGGCGCGCACGAAAATCTGGTCGTTCCCCCAGAAGGTAATGCCCCGGAAGATGGCGGCCAGATCCCGCAACACGGTGTAGGCATCCTGCTGGCTCTGGATGAACACGTTGCAGGTAAAGCGTGGTTCTGTGCCACCGGCGCCGTCTGACACTGCCGCGTCGCAGTATTGCGCGATGCTGTACAGCTCCCATTTGTCGATGATGGTCGCGTCTACGCGGTTGCCCATGCCGTAAATTTCATCGAGCACCAGGTCGTAAAAAATCCACGCGGGGTTATTGCTGTAGGCGATTTTGAAATCACCCGACCATGTCCCGCTGTAGGTTCTGGTCACTGGGTCATAGGTGGTCGGTACCCGGATCAGTTTGCCCTTTGGCTTGCAGGTGGTTTTCGGCACGCTGCCGTTAAATTGGCTGGAGTCGAGCTCGACATAAAGCAGCGCTGTATTCGGATAGCGCAACTTACTGTCGATTACCTCAGCAAAGGAAAACACCTTGAAGGCGTTTATCAGCTTGGTTGAGGTTGAATCTGGGGTGATGCGGCGCACGCGGATTGTCCAGCCTGACGCCGAGTCAGGTAGATCGATGCGATGGTCACGCTGATATTCTGACGTTGTTTTTCCTTCAAACTTACCGTTGACGACCGTTTTATACGCCGCACCGTCGGTAGATAGGTCGATGGCATATTCCGTGACGGTGCCGACCATGTCGCCGTTGTCTTTGTACTGGTACTGAATCGGCAGGCTCAGCTTGATCCGGATAGCATCGAGTGTCAGGTTTGAGAATTGCCGGGTCCACGGCGTGGAGGCTTTTACCTCGATGCCCACCGAGGATTCGTTATCAATTTCAGGCATGCCCTGCAGGTAGGCCTGATCCTGCGTGCCTTTACGGTAATCCCACTTCACGCCGGTAAAATTATAGGTGCCGTCATCGTTCGCCAACGGGGTATCATTGAGGAAGATTTTCTGCGCGACCAGGTCACCCTGAATCTCACCTTCAGAGAGCGCGAGAACCATCTTAAGCTTCGCTTGCGACAAAAGATCATCGGCCTGCTCAACCGGCGTATGAGCACTCCCGCCACCGCCTTTAGCGCCTAGGAGAATAGTTTCGCCTTGAAGTAGTTGCATATGTCGCCCATAAAAAAACCGCCCCACGGCGGCTGTTAATAGATCACTGTTCGAATATCAGGATGTTAAAAATTTCATGATGGATATATGTTATAGATTGAAATCGAAATATTTATCCCGCGTAACATTCTCCAACTAAATAGCCTAAAATGAGGATAACCATGCCACTTGTTAATAGAAAAATTGAGCTTAACTGTAAGTTTGATAACCTAAAAGATGCTGAACTTGAGGTTGTGCAGCTCAAAATGGTAATTGGTTTACTTATTGCAAAAATGCCATTAGATCAAAGAGAAAATATTATTCTCGAACTTAATGGGTTCGGCTTGAATGAATTTTCCAAGCAATTTACTCAATTTGTTCTTGAGTAAATTTGCAAAAGATAGCTTCTTTGGGCTACACAATTATCCTCCTGAACCTGACTCCTAAACTAAACAGGCATTTTTATTGCTGATCGCTGGAGAAAATACCTGCGCTGATGATCGCACCGCCGATTTCACGCTGCCCGTAAAGTAGCGGCACGGGGTATCCCATTGCCACCGTATTAACCGGGGCGCCGAATGCGTAGTTTGCTTTGTTGTCAGAGTCAGACGAAGCCCCAACGTTAAAGCTGGGCTGTGGCGTGAGCATCTGCACCACGCCGCCGATGGTCATACTAAGACCAATACCCACCAGCGCTGTGGTTGTTGCCGCCGCCGTAGCCGCACTGATCCCGGCAAACGCCGCGAATGAGGCGCCAGCGGTAAAGAAGGCTGCCACCAAAGCAACAGCGCCAATCACAATCTGCAGCATGCCTGCCTGTTTCGCCCCTTCAATCACCGGCACCATTGTGTACTCGGTCGCCGCCGCGGACATGTCGAACTCCTCAAGCGAGATGTTGTTCTTGCCGCTGTAGAAAGCGAACTTCACCCCGTTGAGATGGGCGTTTGAAACGTACTTTTTGAAGCCCTTCACCTGGGAGCACATCGCGCGCAAAAACTCGTTGATGTCCGCCACGTGGAAACGGTGAACCCTGCCGAATTTCTTTCCGATTGCGCCTTTGAGCGTCATGGTCTTAAGCATTAACTAACTCCTTGCGACGGACGACGCGAACCGTCCGATCCCGGAAATATTTACCGTATGGAACGCGGGCAGAAAGGTTGCCAAACATGTGGTGAACCATGATGTTATCTCCAAGATAAATCGCCGCGTGATTGGTGACCGGTGCTTGAACCCGCATCATGATCATATCGCCAGGCTGCATGCTGCTGGCATCAATCTCGACGAACCCTTCAGCCTGCCAGTTATCGTCATAGAGATTTTCTTTCCCGTCGACCCACCACTCACGGTCAACTGAGTAATTTTTTACGGTAATGCCGTACTCCATCCGGTAGTAGTCCATGATGATCGACCAGCAGTCAGCATGGCCCAGAACCCAGCGGCGGCCAGCAAGCTCGCGATCGCCGCGCGGTGACAGCGTACAAAAATCACCGTCCGGCCACGACATGATCCCCCACTCCACGCCGGAGTGGTCGCACTGGATGCGGTCCATTTCTGACGGGACCAGATGCACCACATCGGGGTGTGAGTGGATCACCATGATGACTTCCCCGACCTTGGCCGCCGCCAGATAATCATCCGGCGACAGCATGAAGGTTTCAGCCGCGTTCTCGGCAATATTGCTACAGGGAATGAAACGCTGGCCGGTACCGGTTTCGACGATCAGCCCGCAGGCCTCGTTCGGATATTCAGCGGCCACGTGCGCCCGGATTTGGCTGATGAGTTTTTCACGCATAGTTATTTCCCCTGTAGATTGGCCGCCGGGAAGCCGCCAAAGGGTAGTGGGTTTTCGGTACCAAACCGCAACTTGCAATCCGACATCCGGCCGCCGCACACATCCAGCGCGGGATTGCTCGTGGGCGTGCCGTCTTTCAGAAAGTAATTGGTGCCGTTGTAATCGCAGCCGGTTCCCGTTCGATACCATCCACGCATGCACCAGGTGCACACCGGGGTTATCTGGCGGGTTGGCAGCTGCAGGCTTTGAACGTCGAACGGCGAACACAGTTCGAAGTCGACCTGAATCCGCGTCTCGGCTTTTTTGGCGTTGATGTAGTAAAGCTGAACGCGTTCATCAATCGGGCTGGCAGTCGGGTTGCCCGCTGTCCAGTTCGCGGCATCAAGATATTTGGCCAGCGTGGTGTGCACTTTGACTTTCGCCTTCACCATGTCGTCGTACTGCAGGCACAGCGCCGTGACGTAGTTGCCCACGTTACCCACCGAAAGCGTTGGCGTTGGCTGCGACCCCGTGCTGGATAGCTCCAGACCGGTTAACTCGTAGGGGTGCGGATCGTATTCATTACCCTGCCAAATGATTGAAGGCAGGTTGTCGGCGGCGAAAGACTTCCAGCCCGCGGAGTCTATGTTGTGCGCATGAAAGCGCAGCACGGTGTCGAAGCCAAACGCCGTCCCGTCGATTTCTATCAGCTGGATCAGCTGCCCCGGTTCAAGCGCCTGCACGTCCTGGGTAAAGCTCATGATATCTCCAAATAAAAAAGGCCACCCAAAGGCAGCCTCAGATAGTTGTGGTGGTTTTAAGGCGCAAACGCCTGCTCGAAAGTAAAACTCAGCGTCGCCTTGTCTCCCGCGGGAAAACTGACCGACACTGAATCAGACTTTACCCGCCAGAGGAGCCGTTCTCCCCAAGGAGTCGTCCACCAGAAGGATGAAATCACGTGGCTCAGGAGAAATTGACGGATCGCCGACGCCTCCGTTTTTTTACCCGTCCAGCTCAGATTCCACGTTTCAGCTTTGGCATTGATGCCGCTGGCGGCAACCTGCTTGTAACCGTCGCCGAACTGCGCTTGTAGCGTTCTGACAGTGTCGGTACCCTGGGCACTTTTCTGCGTTCGCCAGGTAAAGGTTTCTGTAGGCATCACTTCTCCCAAAATTACAGAATGCGTCATGCGGAATTATTTTTTATACAGCAGGCCGCCGGGAGCCATTTCCTTCCTGAGCCTGTCCGATATTGTCTGCTGAACAATGCCCTGCAGTTGTTTGGCCGTGTTTGCCGTATCGCTGCTGCTGACGTCATTCGATGAAGACTGCTCGCCGATGGTTACCGGGGCGTAAACGCTGATGTCGGTCGCGCCGAACCTGCCCGCCGCCCCGCGGGATCCCACATACCCACCCGTGGCGTAGCCCTTCATCAGGCGATAAAGATTAGCCACGCCCAGACGGCTGGTCGCCTCCTTTGTGAAAACGAACTCCCCGCCGTGAACGATGCCTTTGGGCTCATACTTACCGCCGTGCCCGGTGTAGCCGCCCACGTCAAACTCGCGGATATAGCCGCCGTTATAAGCCAGCTGCAAATTACTGTAGGCCCCTGATGAGAACGATGTGTTTGACGAAGAGGAGGAGGCGCTGCCGCTTATCCAACCCAACGCAGACTGGACGGTATAGGCGACGATTAGCCGGTTAATTATCTGAGCGATCATTTTTAAAATCGACGTTGAGAAATCCCGAAAGCTGGCTTTACCGGTGGTCGTCAGGCTTGTCAGGCTGTCAGCAAGGCCGTTGAATCCCGCCTGCGTCACCTGTTGCACCGAAGTGAATACATCGGTTGCAGATTCGGCGTATTCGGCCCAGCCCTGCTTCGCGCCCGCCACCCAGTTCGACCGCAGCGCGTCCTCTGCCGCATACGTTGCCTGCTGCTCCTGCAATACCCGTTTCTGAGCGTCCGGATTGAATGCATAGGTTTCCTGCAGACGCTGCAGCGTCGCGGCTCTTTCCGCCTGTTTTGATGAAACGCCATCCGCCTGAGAATCCAGCGCCGCGCGTTTTGCCGACTGCTGCAGAGCAAACTTATCGGCCTGATCGGAGAGCGCATTCAGGCGCTGCTGGGCCGCGACTTTATCCCCTATCGCCGCCAGCTGCCGTTTGTACTCCAGCGTTTCTTCTTTATGCGCCAGCAGTGACTTTTCCTGCGCGGACAGCTGGCGGGTGCTGGCCGCCTGCTCCAGCACCGTATACTGATTCTCCGTCTGCCACAGATCTTTGCGCTGCTGGCTGATAACGTCGTTCACGCTGGTGTGCTGCTGCAGGACTTTGAGCTGGGCCTGCAGGGTCATCAGCTCACCCTGCGCATTATCCGTCGCCTTGTCCCCCGCCGAGGTGGTGATCGCTTTCGCTTTGGGCGTTTTCGGATCTTTATATTTCTCTTCAATACCCTTTTTAATCTGGGCAATTTCATCGTCGCTCAGCGCCTGATTAAGCCGGCGGCGTTCGGCGATGTACTGATTAAGACGCTGGTACTCCTGCGTTCTTTGCTCTTCCTTGCTCTGACCCGCGTCTGAAATCGACTGGAAGTGCTGCTGATTCTGAAGCGAGCTGCGCTCAAGGTTTGACTGCTTCTGTTTTTCGTCGATTTTTCGCTGCTCGGCGTGAAGCTGCTCGGTCAGGGAGGAGACCATCTGACGTGCCTGATCGCGGGCGGTTTCCAGCCCAAACCGCTGCTGCCCCTGCGCGGCGGTGTTTCTCAGCCCTTTGTCCAACTCATACAGCCTGTCCGTGGCATCCGCGAGCTGTTTCTGAAGCGAGTCCGCCCGGCCTATATCCAGCAGGCGGTTCCACATGGATTTGAAAGAGTCGCCGACGTAGTCCGCCGCGGTTTCCAGCGCGCCCATGTTCTCTTTAATGTTGCCGGCCATGTCCTTGAAGCCGGCGGCGGCGGCTGTGTTGGCGTAGTTAAGCGCCTCGGTGTTTTTGCCTGAGTCCTGCAGGCTTTTCACGTAGTCCAGCTGCTGGGCGGTAACGTGACCATATTGCTCGGCCATCGCCCGCAGCCCGCTTTGCGCATCTGAGGTAATGCGGCCAAACGCCGCCGCCAAATCTTCTACTTTGGTGCCGGTGGCATCAGACAGGGTAGAAATGGAGGTGGCCACGCCCAGGAAGTTTTCCCCGAGATTGGCCCCCGCTTTGACTAACGCATTGAGCGCCGCGGTACCGGCGGTAAAGGAGTCGCCGCCCTGCGCAATCGCCTCGGCCATTACCAGCAGGTTGTTGGCAGTCTGCCCCGAGCGGTCACCGGTCATCACCAGCGATTTGTTAAATTCGCTGAGCACCCCCTGACCCTTTACAAACGAATAGGCCACGGCCACCATGGCAACGGCCAGCGCCACAAAGCCCAGGGTCGCCGGCGTGAGCAGGCCACGCACCTTCCCCAGATTTTCGGCGTTCTCCGCCAGCGCATTGGCATTCTCAGATAACGAATCTTCAGACTTTTCAGCCGAATCACTGACGCCAAAGAGCGCGGCCTGGATCGCACGGAAGAGGTTCGATACGCCGCCGAAGGAATCTTTAACCTGCCCGCCCTGCTGGAGCATGATAAGGAAGGGGCTTTGCCCACCGGCGAGCTGGGTCGCGATATCGGTAAACTGTGCGGGGAGGTTGCGCAGGGCGTTGTTGTACTGCCCCACGGATATCCCCACCCGTTTTGCCACCAGCTCCTGGCGGGAGAAGGACTGCTGAACCTGTGCGGACGTCTCAACGGCGGCGGCGCTCAGCCCGGTAAACTGCTTACGCACGTAGCCGAGCTGTTCATTGAATTTCGCGGCGTCAACGTCAAGATTAACGACCAGATCACCCACTGGCTGGGCCATAGCGCACTCCTCCTGGCAGGCTTTCTGCGATCGCCATTAGTTGTTCATCATCAGGTTCGTGATTTTCTTCCACGACCTTGGGTTTAAGCAGGCTAAAATGACCCGCGGTCAGTTCTGTTTCCCCGCACACCAGCGATAAAATATGGAGGCTAAGCGAGGCAAAGTGGGCATCAAGTAACGCCTCTTCGAAGTAATGGGTCTGATAGAACTGATGCCACTCCTCGAGCTCGCTGGAGGACATGTTTGAAAGCATGGTGCGCCAGTTGGGTCGTCTCAACTCGCGCGCCAGCTGCATAACAAAGCCCTTTTCACGGGTTAGCGCTTTTCCGCCGTCTCCTCTTCAGCGACGGACTCTGAGGGCGCAGCTTCCGTGGTGACCTCGCCCTGCTCCGGGTTCAGCATGCCGGACAGGATTTTGACCTGCGTATCCGCTTTGCCGATGGCCTCGACCGGCCAGGTGCTCATGACCTGCTGCTGCAGATCGTGAATATCCGGCTTTGGTGACTCACTGTGCCAGAGCGACATGGCAATGATCATCGCGCCGGCGCGGATATTGAGCTCGACCAGCGCGGACGTCAGAGTCTGATCATCAGGCTCATCTTTCGGCAGGGCCTTTTCCTGCCCCGCCAGATAATGCAGCAACTCAACGCGCTGCAGCGCCGAGAGCTCATAGAGCGTGGTTTTCGCCCCGTTAAACTCAAACAGTTCAGACTTTAAAAACATGCTCGCTCCGTTAGGCCGCCGTGACGGTCAGTTTACAGATGGCCACTTTCTGACCCTCATTGGTCATGATGATGATTTGCGCCGTGCCCGCTTTGACGCCTTTTGCCGTCACGTTTTTACCGGAGACGGTGATGGTGGCAACGGTCAGATCAGATGACGCCGCGCTGAAAGAACCGTTAGTCGCGCCGTCAGGCAACACCGTGACGCCGATGACGCTGCTCTGCCCGACCACGACGCTCGCGGCGGACGGGGTGACGGTGACGCCCGAGACCGGAACCGCGGCAGCCTGATTACTCTCCGCCAGCGCCGGCTTGCCGGTATTGGTGATTTTCACCGTGCGAGTGATCACCTCTTTTACCGGTACCGCTTTGCCCAGGCTGCTGATCCAGCCCCGGAAAACGTCCACGGCGGTGTTGGGGTAACGGATTTTGTACCCGCGCACCGCACCGTCGTAGAACCAGTTAACCAGATCCTGCTGGCCGCTTTCGCCCGGCTTCCAGGCCAGCGTAAAGGAGGTGTCACCCGACGATTTAGCGCCCTGCGCGGTGCCGTTCCAGTCGGCGTCGGCATCATCAAGATAGGTGTCATCGTAGGATTCCGCCGTCATTTCACCCGGCGTCAGCTCCTTGATTTTTGCCAGCCGCGTCCAGTCCTGATCCGATAACGGATTGGCATAGGGATCGCCGCTGCCGGTGTAAATCCAAAGCGTGGTGCCCGCACCTTTGGTCGGTTCGAGTTGTGTGGTCATAGATTCCTCACATTAAGTAAGTCAGGGTGTAACGCAGGTCAGCAGAGCCCCACGTCGACATTTCATCATCGCGCTGGTAGTCGTAGCCCTCCGGCGTGATGTTTTCGATAAGGTCTGAAAGTGCCGGGATGTCGCCTACCACCGGATAAATATGCTGCTCCATCCACCGGTCGAGCTCGGTGTCGGGGCTCACCGCCTTGAGAAAAACCTCGACGTGAAGCGTTGCCCGCCATTCGTCTTCATCAAGTGTTTCCCCGGTAGGTTCAGCGCCCGAAAGATAGACGGCGACGGCGGGCAGGTCTTCGGCGGTCAAAAAGCTCGGGCGACCGTCATACCAGGTCACGGAGGGGGCGGTCACCGAAAGCTTGAGCGCGTCCAGCACGGCGTTGCGGATTTTCGGGTGCTTAATCATCGTTTAACGATAAGCCTCAGTTGATTTTTCAGGGCCGCCGCCATCTCTTTAGGCATATCGCTTTGCATCAGGCGGTTTGTCTCCACCGTATAGGCGTTGGTTAGCGGCGTCGTCAGGGGGATTTTCACCACGTCAATCGGGTACCGGCTTTTCCCCGAGCGCTGGAGAACGTGCCAGCGTCCGTTGGCAAGCTGCTGAATAAAGGCGTCGCGGAAGGTGAAGCGCCCGATTTTCAGCACGCTGCCCTGCCCGCGCACGTTGCCCTTACGCCGGGAGATACGCATTTGCGCGGCCCCGAGCTTGATGGCGGGCAGGTTGCCCCGGTTGATTTTTAACGTGGCGACAGGCCGGTTCATCGTGGCCTTTTTCAGCTTTGCGCGTTGCATGACCAGCTTTCTCGGCACCTTCGTTTCCTTCGATACCGACGAACTGCTCCGGCTGATCGCCCGCCCCACCACCCGGTTCACGGCCTGCGCCGAGGCGCGGGGAACGGCGGTCTTACTGATGTTGTTAAGATTACTGATCGCCTGTTCAAGCCCTTTGATGGTCATGTGCTCCCCTTTATTCCAGCCAGATTTGCGGCTTTCCGTTAAACACCTGATGGCGGGTGACGATGTAACTTTCGCCCTGATACATCACCTGATCGTTACGGTGAGGCCGGTAAGCGGCAGAAAAAATCACCACGGACAGGCCGTCACCGCTGACCGGCCCCATTTCGGGCAAAAAGTGGCTTTCAACGCCGGTAAGCACGGCGCCGTTAATCACCACGTCTCGCCCAAAGCGCGCGACGGTGGTGGCATCCATCCGCGCCGCCAGCGCATCGAACGGGTTAGGCATTGATTTTGACTTCAACGACGGTCGAACCTGCACCGGCCTGTTCCCACGCGATCCCCGCCGCCACGGCATCCGCCGCCGCCAGCTGGATTTCACCGTCCGCGATATACACTTTTGTCCCCGCCGGAATGGCGTCGGCGGAGACTTTCGGCAGCAGGAATACCCCTTCCGCCATGCCCGTACCGGTTTCATTCGGGGCAATATCCACCAGTGAGACAACGAGCAGGGAACCCAGCACCACGGGGGCGCCGCTCTCAATCACCGCCTGACCGGTATTGGTAATGGAAATGGTCTGCCCTTCCTGCACAAAATTCTTAGCCATAACAAAGCTCCATACGCCCCGCGAAGGGCGAATTTTAGGTATAAAAAAAGCCCTGACGGGCGTGAAGGTAACGCGGGGAAATGTTACTGGCCGCTGGACTTGACCAGGCCGCGGTAATCCAGCGGCGCCACGCCGGCGTCGATGCGCACTTTCGTCGCGATGCCGTCGGTATTGAAGCCTTCCTGCTGGTCGATGTACGGCAGCTCGACCCCGTTCAGGTAAGCCACCTCGATGGTGTCCATGCCCTGCGCCGCCGCCAGATACCAGGCTTTCGCGCTGTTGTCATCGAGGCGTGGCTCACCGATAACCGTCGCAAAGTTCTGGATCGGGTTGATGATGCCGGCGTTCACGTCGGCCCCTTTCACGCTGGCTGATTTGATCGTCTGGTTGGCGACCGTCTCAAGCGAGGTCGGCACCAGCAGGAAGGCCGGGCGAATGTTCAGTGTGCGCCCGGTGGTCGGCTCTTTCTGTACGCGCATCAGCTGGCGGCCGGCGTCCAGATTGGTCACGTCAATGGCGCCGGAGGCCAGGTTTTTGTGATCGCTGCTGAACAACGCCTTGCCGTCGGATAACTTCGGGTTGCCGGTGAGCACGGCGTAGACCAGATCGCCGATTGTGGCCTTCGCCGCGCGCCCCATTTTCATCGGCACGTCGGTCAGCTGGTTCAGATCGTCATTGATGATGGCCTGACGGGTAATGGAGAAGATTTCACCGTAGGTGGCCAGCGCGATGGTTTCGCTGTTATCTGCGGTGGTCACGTATTTGTACTCCGCCCCTTCGCGCACCTTACGCAAAGACGGGAAGCCGCCCATGCCGACGCGGTGCGCCGTTTTAAAGTCGGAGAGCTGCCCTTTCTTCGTCCAGGCTTCGAAGGTCTCTTCCGACTCTTCCCAGCCCTGCAGCAGGGACTTATTCGCCACGTCCAGCAGGATATTGCCGAAGTCGGAGGTGCTGTGGGTCAGGGAAAGGCCGACCATCTGCATCGGGTTGAACGCCCCCACGCTGACGCCGCGTTCGGTCAGCGACATGCGCGCATATTCGCGCAGCGTCATGCCGTTGTAGACGTTGTCGTTTTGGCGGTCCTCATAGCCCGCGCGCGCCATCAGTGCCTGACGAATGCCGTCGCCGGTAAAGTTACCGTTCCCTGCGTAGATGTGTGCATTGCCGCCGTTTTTATTCGACGGACTGGCGTCTTTGCCCAGCATGACCAGCAGTTGGTCCTTGGCCTGCTCGACCGTGCAGTCGATGTCTTCGATGCACGTCGCCTGCAATTCCTGATGGCGGCCGCCGAACATCGCGAACAGGTCTTTGATCCCCGTGACACGCTGTTTCTGTGCCGCAATCACCTGATTACGAATGGTATTTTCATCCAGCGCGGCGGGGGCAGGAACAACCGGTGCAGCGAGCGGATTCTGCGGCGCCGGCGGGTTCTGGGTAGTCGCTTTCGGCTTAGTGATCATGTTTTTCAGTGCGTTTGGCATAGCGTCGAATTCCTCGATACGTTTTGAATTAATGCGGGCCATCGCCTGCACCGCGGTAGAGATCTGGTCGGCAAAACCGTGCTCAAGGCATTCCTGAGCGGTCATCCACGTTTCCTCACCCAGCATCAGGGAAAGTTCGTCGGAGGTTTTACCGGTTTTTTTGGCATAGGACGGGATCAGCACGGCCTCGACCTTGTCCAGCAGGTCGGCATAGTCGCGCATGTCGTTGGCGTCGCCGCCGGTGATCCCCCAGGGTTTGTGGATCATCATCATGGCATTTTCAGGCATGATGATGGGGTTCCCCACCATCGCAATCACCGACGCCATCGAGGCGGCAAGGCCGTCGATATACACGGTTTTGCTGGCCGTATGGCTGTTGAGCAGGTTGTAAATGGCAATGCCGTCAAAGACGTCACCGCCCGGTGAATGGATGTGCAGGTTGATATGGTCGAGGTCGCCCAGCGCTTTCATGCTGCTGGCAAACTGGCGGGCCGTCACGCCCCAGTAACCAATCTCGTCGTAAATATAAATATCGGCGGTCTTGTCACCGCTGGCCTTCATGCGGAACCAGCTTTTATCGCCCGCCGAGGCTTTGGGTGACACACTCAGTTTATTTCTTGGATTCTTGCGCACTGGCTTCCCCTTTTTCGTTTGCCGGATCCGTGTCGAAGACCAGATCTAACGCTTTATTTTCGTCGACTTCCGCCTTGCGGCGGCGTTTTACATCGCCCGGATTGGCGCCGCGCGCCCGGATCCAGTCACCTTCCGTTGCCGCCCCGCCGCGCAAAAGTACGCGCCACGAATTGGCCTCTTTCATTGGGTCAATCCACGGCATGACCGGTCCGCTGTACACGGCGTTAAACAGCGTCGCCGTGTCCACGTCGGGGGGCACGTTGATCACCCCCGCGGTGATGGCCATCTGCAACCAGCTGCGGTACATCGGACGGGTCACGGCGGCGATAAACGCATCCTGAAGAATGCCGTACCCTTCAAAGGACTCGACCAGCTCCTGACGCTGGGAGCTGTAGGTGCCGTTATAGTTGCGGGATATGCTGGAAAAGCTGCTGCGGCTGCCGGCGGCCACCGCCCTGAGCTGACCGTTGCGGAAACTCTCAAGGTTAGGATTGGGCCGGTCTGATTTAATCATCCCAATCTCTTCACCCGGCGCCAGTTCATCGAAAAGCATGCCGGGTTCGATGTTGAGCTCACGGGGACCTTTGTCATTACCTTCGTCGCTGTATGTCTGGCCGTCGCCTTTTTTCACGTACATGCCCAGCGCGGCGGCAATGCGGGCGGCGGTCAGTTCTGAATCCTCGTACTCTTTCAGCGCACTCAGACGGATAAGGATGCCGGAGAGCAGGCTGTTGCCGCGGACCTGATGAAGACGGCGCATGAATTTCAGGTGCATCATGCCGTCTGCGGCGATTTCTTTGGTGTTGCCCAGCGCCACGCCGGAGGTCACCAGATTCTTATACACGACGTACTTTGTCGGGCATCCCCAGCTGTTGAGATAAATGCCCTGGCAAATTCCCCTGCCGGTATCGCTCATCTCAAGCGGGATGTAATCCGGCTCCAGCGCCTCGACCCAGAAGGGGATGTTGGCCGTAGGCGTCAGTCCGGGTGCAGCACCCCGAACCATTTGCCCGAAAACCTCGCCGTCGCGCAGCCAGGTTCGCGCCATCAGACGCTCAAGGACCGGGCGGGTAAACTGCCCGGTAACGTCGGGAGAAATAGACCACTCCGCCCACGCAGCACGTATTTGTTTGGACAGGTCATCGGCCACCAGCCCCGTTTTCAGGATAGGCTGGGGATCAACAACGATGCCCCGCGCGCCGACGATGCGCTCTTCCAGCTTGTCCAGCAGGCCGATCACCAGGTCGTGATTATTGTCCAGCCAGCGCGCCTGCTCGCGGATCGAACGTCCGGCGAACTGGGTAAGCTGGTTGGCATTGCGGTTTTCGCGCTTCCCCCGGTGCGTGCGCGTCGGTAATGCCGCCTCGTAGGCGTTTACCGCCACGCGTGAACGCAGGCGGGATGCCTTCCAGCCGGGTGAAAACAGGCCAATTGCGTCATCAATCAGGCTCATCGCGGGAACCTCGCCAGCCGGTACTGCGGTCGCCCGCGCTGTGACGCCAGCAGCGTGCTGAGACGCCGCTCCCAGACGTTTCGCCCCTTCTGGATTTCGCTCAGGTTCTCCATCGTCATGGACTGCCCGTTGAACGTGATGGATTTCCCCTGCAGAACGGCGCGCTCGGCGGTCATATACTGCTGGATCATGTCTTCAATATCGGCCTGATTCATACCCAGCCTCCTGATGTCGATGGCGCCCAGGCAGAAGGTTTATCCTCTGCCCGGGCGCGGGTTGTTTTCGGTTTTGGATGATTACTGCGGGCGTGCAAGGCTGGCGGTTCTGACTGCGTGCCGGGTGTGGGGTGCGCAATGGGCTGCGCCCACGAAGGCGGTTTTACCCAGTTTATTCGCTCATACCCGCGCAATATCACCAGAGCATGGGCATAGACCATCAGGTCGAACGCCTCGTTTGCCCCCTTGCCCGGCTTAGTCCACTTGCCGTCAGCGCCCCGTTCTTCGTAGGTCAGTTCGTCATAGAACCACTCCCCCAGCCAGTCAGGAAAGTGGACGTAGTTAGCCCCCGGCGTATCGCGCTGAAGGGCGTTACTGATCCGGTCTTTGAGCATGTTGGTCTGCAGAAGGTAAAGCGGCACGTCACCGCGGGCCTCCGCCCGGCGGTTTGGGCGGTCGGTATTGTCCGGCAGTGACTTGGTGATCAGCTTGCTGCGGGTGGTGCTGTCGCCTTTGAAGAGATAAACGCGCTTGTGCACGCCATCGCGGCGGCATTGGCGCCAGAACTCATAGGCATTGCCGGTGACACCGTCTTCACCGCCGGAGTCGACGGCCATCGCCAGCACGGGCAGAGAAACGCCCGGATTGCTGTTGAGTGGCCACTGCTTATCCAGCACGTCCGTGCGCAGCAAATCCCAGTCTTCCAGATAGCCAGCCGGGTCAATCGGCAGGCTTTCGCCGTTCGGCCCCGTGCGCATCGACTGTTTAATGTTGTATCGGTCAACGACCCAACGCTCACCGTGGGCGCCATAGCCGATCACCTGCACAACGAACCGCCGGTTGCGTCCGCCCTGTACGTCAACGGTCGCCACCAGAAAACGCACCCCGTCAGGCACGGTGCGCTTGGTCACGGTCGAGGCGCGCGCCATGAGGGTTTCGGATTTGCGCTGCTCAACGCTGGACTGAGGGATATAAGGCAGACCCCAGTCAGTATTGATTACCGCTTTAAGGGTTTCTTCACTGCCGTTCGCCTCGTAGTCCTGCTGAGCGGACAGCAACTTGTAGACCAGCTGCGAAAGCGTTTGGTACGCCGCGGCGGGTCCCTCCATCCAGAATGACGCAATGCGCGATCGTCTGGCCGTTCCCGTGACAGTGCCATGACAGTCAATCTGTTCACCATCGCGCAGCCAGACACCTTTCTGATTAAGTGCGCGTTTCTGCCCTGCAGTGATTTTTCCCCGGCAATGCGGACACTCTATGAATGCCGCCTCGCTAGCGACCACAGGGTCGGCAATATTCTGATAA
The DNA here is from genome assembly GCF_042920125.1 of Rahnella sp. R3(2024). Taxonomy (NCBI): domain Bacteria; kingdom Pseudomonadati; phylum Pseudomonadota; class Gammaproteobacteria; order Enterobacterales; family Yersiniaceae; genus Rahnella; species Rahnella sp. R3(2024). The sequence goes on along the minus strand of NZ_JBHGBU010000002.1, from coordinate 447,807 downwards.
CCCTGCACCACGTCTTTCGCGGGCTGGAAGTGTTCGCCGCAGTGCGGACAAGGCCAGTACCAACGTCGGCGATCGCCACGGTTATATAAAGAAAGAATGCCGGTGGTCGGCGGCGCCTCATGCAGCGAACTGCGGCGCCATTTGGTATCACGAATATCGCGACCCGGTGAGCTCTCCACCAGCGTCATGCCCGAAGACATAAATGTCGTCGTACGTTTTGAGGCCAGCGTAAAAGCGTCCCCCTCACCGTCAATATCTTCGGGGAATCGGTCATAGTCCGTCAGTGCGACGCACTTATAATCGGACGAGGACATAATATTAATAGAGGGCCAGCCGATTTTGAGGTAGTTCCCTGCCCGGAATGTCCGGTCGTATACGTTGTTATCATTACGGCGCGGGCTCAGGCGTTTAGCCACTTCAGGGCTGCTGCGAAAGGTCCGGTCAAGGCGCTTTTTGCTGTGCTCACGCGCCTTCTCTTCCGTCATCTGGATAAGCAACATATCCGAAGGGTCACAGACAACGTTGTAAACAATCCAGCCGTCGATCAGACCGATGGTTTTACCTGTTCGGGACGGACCGACGAAGATCACGGCGTCGTACTCGCGGGATGCCAGGCAGTTCATGGGGTCGACAACATACGGTGCCAGATTCGGATCCCAGGGAACGGAGTTTCCCGCCCCCATTGGCACGCGCATATATTGGCTGACCGCATCGGCAACCAGCATGCGCCGCGGTGCGCGAAGAATGCCCGGTACATCTCTCCGGATGCCACGCGCTGAAGCCCGCTTTGCCATCAGTCCTCCTCAGACGTGTCCTCCTCCGGTTCTGCATCAGTGACCTTCTGCGCAATCTGGTCACGCAGATCATCAATAATATTTTGTATACGCATCACGGCGGCCGGCGGTAACGCGCAATCTCGCTCGAGAACGTCCGGCAACGTTTCCAGCACCTGAACCACGGCTTTCGCCATCACTGAAAACTCTCTTGCCACATCATCTGCAGGAATGAGCTGCCCCATGCTTTGTTCAAAGGTCAGACGCTCATTCTCGGCTTTCCAGTGCGCCAGCCGATCGGACGGCGTCATTTCTGCCACGTCGCCAGAAACCGTCGGGATCATCAATTCGGTTAACACATCGGTGACGGAAAATAATTTCAGTTTCGCGTTACTGCCCGGTGCGGGATCGACGTTTTTCAGGCGCGCCGCGACCGTCTGCCGATGCACACCGGTGATCCCTGCAAGCTGGTTGATGTTCAGTTTGAGCGAGGCGATTTCTTGGTCCATGATGGTGAACACTTTTTAAACGATTCGACATCTTTGCAATTTCGCATACTGCAAAATCAATAACCTGCGCAGATGATGATGATGACACTAGATCGCGAAAACTAGCCGTTTTCCGCGAGTCCGCCGCCCCGTGGAGAGGCCCCCTGCTGGGAGTACCTTTTAATGCTAATGATTAAAAATGCAACTATATCGTAATGCGCCATTTAATCCGGAATTATGAGTAGTTGAGTTTAATACTCATTATTGCTTGCTGTTAGATCATCCTGAATTTGTTAAGACTTTTCTCCGGAAAATAAAAAACCGCCCGGAGGCGGCTTACATTCGTGCTATTTTCGGCCGAGCAGGACCTTTAGCCTTACAATTTCAGTTTCAAGTTCAACTATTGCGTCTAATGCGACATCGACTAAAGAACTGACAGGCTTACCTTTATATAAATCTGATGAGCATAGCCTACCATGAGAAGCGTTCAGTAAAATTGTATGTGCGTCGTTATCTGCCATGACTTAATTCCCTCTCAGGTCCAAGCATTTAATTACATGCTAATGAATAACACTACATAAGATTCATTAGGATTATGCAATCAGCGAAGCACTGAATTGAAAAAACAAGATGGGGCATTTCTCACTGCGATGCACATACTTAATCGACCTTAACCTTCCTATGAGAGGAATAACATTCATGTTGAAATCACGTATATTGTACCTGATACTGGTCATACCCACTTGGGGTTAACCTTCTGGTAATTATAATGATTCATACAGCTCATTTTTTATGTCCAGTTAATCCGAGCACAGTCTGTAGCCTTCAGAACAGTTGCTTATCAGCACTGGCGCAAGGTGCGACGCAAATAAATTTACACATATCCAGTTCAGGGGGGGACGTAACCTCAGGATTCACAGCTTACAACTTTATAAAAACCCTCCCTATACCTGTTCACTGCTTCAACATCAGCAATATCGATTCAATAGCTAATGCAATTTTCCTTGCTGGGTCACGTCGCTTTGCTAATCATGGCGCGAGATTTCTTTTACATCCTTTCCAATGGCAATTCGGAGGGATGCAAAGTGTCGATCATGAAAGAATGCGAGAATGGGTTTCAAGTTTAGACCACGATCTCGACCGTTTGGTCTCTTTGTTTAACGAAGAAACTATCGGAGCAACTATGCTCTGCGACTGGCGGGAGTTTATCAGAACATCCACTATTCTCAACCCTGAACGAGCTGCCGCACTGGGACTTATCGAAGGTGTACAAGAGGCCACTATCGCTAATCCCAACGCAACTTGGTGGATCAATTGTTAACATATTAGCTTTTATCCTTTCCACCCGATTGCATTAAATTACAGTCGGGTATTTAACTTATTATTTATGTACCCAATTTATCTTTCAACTTAATAAAACTGTCCATTAGCAAACAATATCCTGTCAATCAGTATGATATCGCTTCTGAGCTTCAGCGGCATAGCCCTGAAGGTATTGGATCACTTGTTACTCGTGCTGGTTGACTGCAATATTGAGAACTCATAGCTCAACTATTGTAATTTTCTAAGGACTTTAAGCATTTTGTGCTCTATTGTTAGGATATCCTTTCAACAGAGTGAAAACCTATGGAATGGAAAGTTGTAGACAGAATCTTTTCAACGGCAGAAAACCTGCAGATTTTAAAAGTGACTGCACCAGGAAATCTGAAGTTCTCAATCTGGGTTAAATCTAATCTCGAAGTGCCACTTTGTTGCATGCTAACGCCTGTGATCGATGGATATATTGCCAACCATGACAAAGGCCATTTTGTTGCTATCCAAAAAGTTGTGCCATTTAGCATCAATCAGTGGGAGCACCTTAAATCAGCCCAACAACCAACCCAGTCGGTCAATGAGGATGAAGTTGTTATCTAGGAAGTTTCTCCAGACAATTAAGGTTTGCATTGTTTTGCAACTTGCTCGACATAGCCTTGGAGATATTCAATCACTTCGTTGTCTTTGATGGCGCTGGCTCGGAGATCGAGAACAGCCCGTCCACCAGCGCCAGAGAGTTCGACTTGTGCTGCATCGCCCAGGCCGCCGGTTCCGGTAGTGCTGTTCCCGACGAGCTCGCAGGTGGCAAGGTTTGCTGCCGCGATCCGCACCCGGCGAGTGCCAGCAGCGACATCAGCACGCAACCGGTCATTTTTGGCCTGTTCATCGGCTAATTCCTTCGTGTGTTTGGCATCCAGCGCCGCCAGCGCGGTTTGTGCCGCTTCGGTTCGCTTCTTCTGCTTAGTCAGGTCAATCACGGCCTGATCACTGAATTTCTTCAGCTCTGCGGTGTGGAATTCATTCAACTTTGATACGTCAGCGTCCCAGCGTATTCCTTCAATCCACCAGGTCAGCGCCCCGCCAGCTACGAAGGCCAGCACGATCGATAAATTGTTATTCATCCAGCCCCCAGCAGGTCAGTTCGCTTTCTTGATCACGCCTGATGACCTGACCAGCGCAGTTGTTCGCCCAAATTCGGCAATCTTTCCCACCGTCCCAGATCCAGCGTTTAATCTCTGCGCAAGCACCAAGGCGGTCACCGGCGTTAATTTTTCGGTAGAACGTAGAAGGGAAGCATTTGCTCGGCCCGATGTTCCAAGGACAGAACGAGGCGATCCCTACCTTCTGGGGAGGAGTAAGCGGAACGTGAATGTTTTTATCAACCCACGCCAGCGCTTTGGCCTGCTCGGCTTTGTCGATAGCATCGCACTGTGACGGCGTTAGCTTCATGCCTTTAAGTACAGGCTTGCCATTCACATACGTCACGCCGCCGCAGATTGTCCAGATGCCACCTTGATCAGGGTAGGCAATGAGGCTTGTGCCTTCTTTCTCATCCTGAAATTGACCCATCAGAGCCGGGGCCGAGGCGCCAGCAGCAATCAGCGCCAGCATTGCTGTACTGAGCTTTGTCTTAAGCTTTGCCAAATCAGACCTCGTTGGTTTTCTGTGCGAGATCATTCACCAGCTGTACCGTTGCTGATGGGTTTTTGGCATCAACCTTATCGGCGATTTCTTGGAGTATCCGGGTGCGCTTCATCTGTTCGCGACGATTCAGGAAATACGTCAAAGCAGTAAAGAGCGCCCCGATCAGCACGCCAGCGATAAAGCCCCAATCCTGAAGGGATAAGCTTGCAAAGAAGGCCGTAATTCCAGCACCACCGTATGTAGCGTTACTGTATTTTTCGTCCATTTTCATAGTCTCCCCCTCCGGTTTGCCGGTTGGGTGCGTAGTCGAGGGTAATTTAGCGGCGCAGTCCTTTTGCGAAAGGATGAGTGGTTAGCTGATTGACTGGCCGCCAAAACGAGAAAAGGCCGCCAATTTTGCAGCCTTACGTAAGTCATTTATATTGACGTTCATAATCTATATATGGATATCAAATGAAGAAAATTATCTTTGTGGCACTAATGATAGCCAGCTTCTCATGCGCGGCTGCCTATGAAAATTGCAGAGTGGCTAACGGATCTGTAATGAGCTGTGCCGGCTGGGCTCAGTCAGGCTCTGAACCAGTGCTACAAGCTGATGGCTCTTATCACGAATGCACTATAAGTAATGGGCAAGTAACCAGTTGCAGAGGATGGTATCAGGGATCAGCCGCCATTATGCGAGAGGGTAGCTACCGCAGTTGTTCGATATCAAACGGACAAGTAATGAGTTGCGGTACCTGGTATCAGGGTGAGGCAATCATCGGACGGTGAAACGAACAAACCTTATCGCTGTTGGTGTCCTCACAACGGAATTGAGGGCATAAAAAAGCCACGCAAAAGCGCAGCCCTAAATTTTTTGCCACTTTTCGCAGTGGCCGCGCTCATGCCCTTGAGTCTATGTCGCTCCTCGCCGCTAATAACCGGTGCTCGCTTGGCGTTCGAGATGCTCTACCGGTATGCCTTTTTCGTTATTAACCCTCACCAGCGCATATTGCAGTTCGGATCTGCATCTGGCTCCCACTATGGGGACTCGGAGTAGCGTCACTACTGCTGCGTTGGCTGATGCCTGCGGTCTATCCATTTACTGGTGTATTTCTAACCTTAAGAAAGCAAAAAACGCATTTCTTCGAGGTTTTGTATTGATTTTCAATATTTCAATGTCTTACGGCTATTTCATCCATTTTTTCACTAATATGTTCGTCAGGCGTCTCTGAGGTGTCAATAATGTTGAAATGGGGCACGGCACCATGTGCAAGCTTTAGGTCTATGGGGTGAACGCCTTCCGCATACCCACCAAAAGATGCCAACATAAATAGCCAAACGAACCAAACCCTTCTCTTCACAGCGCCTCCAATGATTTAAATATCAAGAGAAATCTATATTAGAGGGCATAACGTAATGAAGTGTCTCCTTTATCTAAAGTTGATGATGAGTTTGTTTCGGCAGGCTTGCATTCTTGTTGAATATAACCATATGAGGCATTACAGCAGATTTTTCCGGCAACGCTCGTGCGAATGTGCTTTCCAGACACTCCGGGTTATCCCATCTTCGCAGACTGAAAAGCATTGTTTGATCGTTGCAGTGCCGGGTGCCTCCCGGTGAACCGTTGGTAAGCTAACCGTGGTCCGCTGTCTTCACTACAAGGGCTCAGCTATTAGCCCTACCGCTTAGGTAGGATTCACCGCAACGACATAAACTTATCATATGTGCCGATAAGACTAAAACAGCGTTGAATTCTTAGACTGTACTAATAGTCTCTGGCTGATACCGGCTCGGGTATTAATAAACTCCTTATCGCTTTTGCTGTCCTCACAACCGAATTGATGGCAATAAAAAATCCCGTATGCAGACAGTCTTCCGAAAGTTCTATAATACTATGAAGTTACTGAACTCATGAGCTGCGACCACTCTTCTATCTGAGGACGATAAATGAATTTAGCCTCATCGGGTTCGAAAAGGCTTGGACCTTTAACTATGCATGCTATGCAGGGAAACTGCTCAGGCATCTGAGCTAATAGCTCCCGCTCAAGTAAGTTGGGATCAAATAACGGACTCAACCCTTCATCTAAACGCAGAAAATCATGTGTCATCCACAATTTGTATTCGAGTTCGTTTTTTAACAGTTTCATAGCCCCTCCTTTTTTTCTAAAAAGGATAGCAATGATTCTGCCAAACGGTAATTAATTGACACATTTTTAACAGGTCACCTGCGGCAGCCGTTGGGCACTTGACTTTTCTAGTCCAAGATACCGAATAGCCTGGCCCACTCTACAACCTGAGAACGGTAGACAAATTGCAAAGCTTCAGGCTCTAAAGGGCTTGGACCTTTTACTACGAAAACAATGCATGGAAATTGATCTGGCATCTGATGCAAAAGTTCTCTTTCTAACTCATCGGGCTCGAAAACGGATGGGTATTTCTCATCAAGATGAAAGTAATCTTTCTCCATCCATTGTCTATATTCAAACTCAGTATTTAGTAGCTTCATGCAAATCACCCCACGCTAATGTCTATGAACAGGATAGCAGGCATCAGGCTACTGAACGATGATTTAGATCCACACTCTCGCAGTGTTAGATTGAGTAACGGGCATTGGTAAACCCCTTATCACTGTTATTGTCCTCCGCGAATAGTGGGCATAAAAAAGCCCAGACAATGCCGGGGCTGTAATGTGTTATGAGGTATTCGACTGTTCAGGGAATACTTCTCCCAACGTCTGGTTATACCGTTCCTCTTCGAGTTCCACGCCCAGCGCGAAACGTCCCAGGTTGATGGCTTCTTTTATCGTGGAACCTGATCCCATGAAAAAATCAGCCACTACATCACCCGGTCGGCTGCTGGCGTTGATGATGTCTCTCATCATCTCCGCTGGCTTTTCGCATGGGTGTTTTCCAGGATAATAAGGAACTGACTTATACGTCCATACGTCTGTAAACGGTACGAGACTCGTCACTGTGAAATGCCGTCGCAATTGCTTTAGCTCATCCACCAGATCCGTATAACGTCGGGATAATGAATGATATTCAACTACCAACTGATGATGAGGAAATTCCAGCTCTTGCCGCGCATGCTTTTCGCGGGCTACGCGATCAAATAAGCCTTGAAGCGCCAGATAGTCTTTCTCACTGGGTAATTGCCACTGGCTCTCGCTGAACCAATGCGAAGCCATTTGCTTACCAGTTGCCTGATGAATTTCTTTAGCACTGATCCCCAACGCTTTGCGGGCATCACTAAAATAATCAACCAGAGGCTTGAGTGTATTTTTTACGTTGTTCCTTGCACTGCGTGGAATAACTTGATGCCTTACCTCTATAAGGCCCGCTGTAATGCTCAGCGAAGAGGATCCGCTCAGTGGCTGGGAAATACGACCTCAAGTCTTCTTTGTGCTGCCTGTTCCATGGCCCGGAAGGTTTAGCCCAGATGATGTGGTTCAGAATCTTGAAACGCTCACGCATCAGTAACTCAGTGTCAGCAGCCAAACGCGAACCGCAAAAGACGTACAGGCTGCCAGATGGCTTTAGTACGCGCCAGAACTCCGCAAACATCTCGTCAAGCCATGCCAGATAAGCTGACTCGTCAGGCCATTGATTGTCCCATTTACATGATTTAACCCTGAAGTACGGAGGATCCGTGGCTATCAGGTCAATGCAGTTATCAGGTAAGGTTTTGATGTATTGGAGTGAGTCAGCACAAATAATATTTATACTGTTTAAATTCACAGTGTTTTTCATGGATCAGAGACGCCCTTTTTGATAGGCTCCATTTGCTGTGTGCACATCAGCAATGGGCCTAGGTTCGCTCGTGACCAACTAACGGGCGAATGGCGTTCACGATGTTATCAGCATCATGTACGCCGCCCATTCCACAAACAAATAAGCCCCGGCAAATGCCGGGGCTTTTCTTTGGAATAAAAAAGGCCGCCAACTGGCAGCCATTAATACGAGAAAACCGCATGAGGCGGGCTTGGGTTTACATTCGGCTGAGCGCTGAGAGTGTGAAGGGGATCGATAGTGCGTATCGTTTACCCAGCGCTCATGCGAATATATTTTTCAAATTTAAGGAGTATTCAGATAATTCTCCTTTGTCGGAAGACTCCGATCGAACTAAGTAAGCTCCCCCCAAGTCATTCACTTATTTCATTTTGCAAAGCCTCGCCAGATAAGAGTATCAACCACATTCGACTGAGCGCTGAAACGGTGCGGTCACAACGTGATGTTGATGAAATCCCAACGCTCATGCGAAAGCACTTTCCAACCACTCCGGGTTATCCCTTCTTCGCAGATTGAAAAGCATTGTTTGGAGCGGGCAGTGGGAATCGAACCCACATCATCAGCTTGGAAGGCTGAGGTAATAGCCATTATACGATGCCCGCAAATTTTGCGGCCGACACTTAAGCCTAGGACCTATATCAATAAAATTGCTACATGGTCCATCGGCCTGACTTACTGAGCTAAAGAGCCTAGTGGCGCATTCTATACACCTGAAAATACACGCACAATACTTAAGGCAAACTTTAGGATAGTCCTCAGTCTTTTCTAAATAAAAAACCGCTGGAGCGAGACTCTGTGATTCCCTAAGCTTTGAGACTAAGTGACCACTCTTAACAAGTTACAAGAGTTTTTGCGTAGCGCACTAGAACTATTTTAAGCGACTTCAGCTACCCTGATTTTCTGAGTGTAAGCGTCCATCTCCAGCACCGCGCCGGTCATCGCCAGACAGCCATCGATAAACCCTTCAGCTACCTGCAACTGTTGTCGAATTAGCCCCTCGCTAACTTTTCGCATCTTCGCTATTTTTCGTTTCGACAGGCCACTGCGATAATGAAGCATGATCAGGTCCACCTCTTCCGGTTTCCGAACTGCGGCCAGGCGCCCCACAGCGGCATCCACAATCAGGCCATCATTATCACAGCAAGATTCTACCTTGCTGGATTCGGCGGGAAGCAGGCCTTTGAAACCAGCGGCAATCGGTGACCAACTCACGCCAGAGTTATCTCGAGCCCACACACCGTAACGAGCCAGTACCAGTTGAATATCACGCATTATTCTCTCCACACTCTTATTTTGCTTTGCCGGTAGCGATAACACCCATCGCCAGCGCGCGGTCTAATGTCGTCAGTAACAGATGTTCCTGTGTACCGTGTTCTCTTTCCCAATCCTGGGTATTCGCATGAAGTGAGTCGTGACACCGTCTGCACAGCGGGATCACGAACAGGTCATGCGCTTTTGTCGCCATACCGCCAAAGCCATTTCCGGTGATGTGATGCGGATCATCAGATCCGTTACCACAGGCACAGCAGGGCTGGCGCTTTACCCACTGGGTGTATTTTGTGTTCTCATACCGGCGGCGCTTCGGGCGAAGCAAATAGGACTCAGGCGTCTCCGGATCGATTGCCAGCGCCAGCACCGGTTTGATGTTTTCCGCCAGCACTTCACCAGGCTGTTTCGCCCATGGGTTCACGTCCGCCTCTTTACGCTGTCCACCAGGTACGTCGTAAGGAATCCCCATGGCTTCACTGATAATTTTCTGCGGTAACTTGTCAGCTATGCCCTTTCCGACCGCCCACCAGCACAACTCGCCCAGTGATATTTTGTGACCAACAGGCTCGCCCAGCCAGCGGCGGATCCTTTCAGTGACAAATTCCATGGTGTTCGCCAGAGCTAAGTCATCCAGATCGACTGATTCTTTGTTCCGTAACTGAGTGTCGTGATACCAGCATAGGGATATAACTCCGCGCTTCCGGCGCGCATGCGTCATTTCGTGGTGGTGATATCCAGCATGATCGGAGCATTGGCAACCGCGATTGTGTTTAACCCAGTTAGTCATCTCCTCCCAGCCGCCAGCAGCATAAAGAACGGGCTCTGACGCAAGAAAACTGATTATCAGTGGGTGTTTGGCGATCGGCTGCACTTCTGGAAGAACAAGCCCATCTGGCGCATTACGCAAATCAGCGGGCTCGTCGGTGATCAGCAGACGTTTCCCTGTGAAGTGCTGCAGCATGTCGCCCGGCGGCCGCAACAGCACGATCCCCAAATCCCTCTGTGGGTATGGCTTCAATAATGCCCTCATTTTGCGCCCTCCCCGGCTTTGGCCAGGCTATTCAGCACAGCATCAGCATGTTCATGCGCGTTGTCGTAATCCGACGGGCAATGCTCGCCAGTCGCAGATGCAGCCTTAAGATAGCCACGATAGGCATCAAGCCAGATTTTCTGAAGTTCGTTCACGCTGCCACCTCCGACGTTGAATTGTTAAGGCGCGCCGCCTGCCAGCGGATTTGCCCAAGGAATGCCTCTCCCTGCGCCAGCAACTGTTCTCTGCTGACATAACTGATTGCCGGGCCACGCCATTTCTTATCAAACACGACGATCGCGCCAGCAAAGAAAGCGCCAGTCGGAACCTGGTCTTTATCAGCCGGAACAAACCATGACGGGGAATCAAAACCAATACGTCCGCGAATAAATGAGACGTGATCCGCGCCTTCAGGCCACCATGTTTCTGACGTGGCAGCTTTAATAAGGAATACATAGCGACCACCTAGCTCACGCATCTGGAATGCATGATTGATGATATGGCTCATGCCGGTAATGTATTGACCATCGTGTTTGCTGGCGCGGGAATAAGGCGGATTAGCAAATGCTGCACCATTCAGGTTGCCTAAGCGCGCCGCCCAATCCTGAGCTAACGCGTTATCTTCAACGGTGTAGAACGCTGGGCATTTGCTATTTTGACCGTCTGTGAAAAGGTCGAGGACTAAGGGGCCAAACATCGCATTTATGCCCCAGAAAAGCGCGTCAGGTGTGCACCATTGATCTCCGACTTCCTTCAGCTTGTGGGCAGGTTTGTTCCTCAGCGCTGAGAGAGTGTCTGCGTATTGATGAATTGGTTCTGATGTTACTTCATCAGCCTGAGTGGCGCAGTCTTCTTCATCTGATAAAGCCTCGCAGGATTCGCTGCAAGATCCGGAATCATACCCACCCATACCTCGAACTGTGGCCGCGATTTCATCACGGGAATGTTCAGAAAAAATCCCAATGATGGACTCAAGCGAGTTATCACCTCGATACATGATCTTGTTTTCCTGCTGGCTGCGTTCTACTACTCGGACGCTTTCGCTGGTGATCACATCCATAAAATCTGCAGCCATTTGTGGTTCATCGCGGGTAGCGAGCGCGACCTTATTGATGCCTTTTTTAATGCAGAACACACAATTACCAAGATGTTCAGCCAACCCCAAATCGAAAGGCTGAGCCGCCCACCAATCGAGCACATCCTGTTTTTCAAAATCACTGATTGCAGCCAAATAGTGAAAACCTTCACGCTCCTTCAGGCGGCGCGGCTCATCGATGCGGATCCCCAGCCATTTATCAAAGCTTTCGAAATTGTCTTTGCAGTAGCGGTCGAATGGCTCAATTTTCATAGTGCGGGTGCAAAAAGCGCCATGAACATAAGGGGTCCCATACTTTTCGCAAACATCGCGCCACGGTTGAAGATCCGGCCCTATCTCATCCAAGCCAATCTGACGATAGCTGTTCGCTTTACCCAGTTCTGGTGTCACAACAACACGTAGACAGACCAGATCAATAGCCCAGTGATTCGCAACGTTGCGTACGAATTCATAAGTCTTCGGATGCTCAGCGCCAGTGTCCATGAACACGTAACGGATATCTTCACCAGCTGCGCGGCGCTGTTCCATCCGATGAACCAGGTAAGCCGACGTTCTGCCGCCGGAAAAACTAACAACTTGAACTGTCATGCATGTCCCCTTCCCTGACGTACTGCCCACAGATTGCGTTCAAACTAAGCACTGATTTCTGCCTTGGTTTTCACTGAACCTGATAGTGTTGCAAGGCTGTATTTGCGCGGATAAGTCTCGGTATGAATCAGGTGCACTTCAGGCCGGGCTCTTAATGCGATGATTGCGCCGTGCACTGCCGTCTTGTGCGGTGTCACACCCGTTCTGGCGGCGATCTGGGCTTCAATCTGTGCCGATGTACGCGGGGTGTTATCGTGTTGTAGCTCTTCGAGAACTAATTCTGGGTATGATTTCATGCTGCTTTCACTCCCTGCTGACGCTGGGCGCAGTCTTTCCAAATCTTGGCCCATGTGGTGATGGCGAAGTCACTGCGCATGCTGCGGACGCTGGCCTTGCTGGCCTCGGTGCACACCAGTTTTTCCAACTCGCTCGGGGCTTTGGTTGCCGCTACACCACTGATGAACCGACGGTATGCCGCATCACGCTCGGCGGTATCAACTGCAACTTCACCATCAACGGTCCACTTTCCGTTCACACAGACCGGGCGGCCACTCTTCCCCCATTTGGTCGCGCTGAGCAGGTAGCCTTCGAATTTTGCTGGCTGGAACAACGTTGCCGGGCGCAGATACTCGGCCATCTTCGGAGAGTCGCCCCAGTGAACCTGCTTGTATTCGATAACCAGCAGCAGTTCTTCCAAGGTGTGGCCTTCTCGCAGACGGGCACGCATGTTTTCTAGCGAGCTGTTGGCAGGCTGGTAACGTGATCCGGTGATTTGGTTCAGGTGTTTCAGTGCCTGTTTAGCCTGATCAGTAATTTCAACCTCGGCGTCGGTCTGCGCAGCAGGCTGACAAAAGGTTTTTATATCTGATGGATCTTGTTTTGAATTTACTAACGGATCCCCTCCAGATTCTGGACGGTCAAAACCGCTTTTATTCACGTTTTCTGGACGTTCAGAATCTGAATATTCAGAATTTGAACGTTCAGAATCTGAATGTTCAGAAACTGGACTATCAGAATAGAAACCCGCAGCTGCCTCGCGGAGCTTCTTCACGTTCAGGTAATACAGGTTGGTTTTATTGCGGTTGCCCTTGCGGCGTTCTTCTCGAGATAACCAGCCATCTTTCTGCAACTGAGTGATGGCCGTAATGACAGTGCTGCGGCCAGCGCCAATCTGACGCGCAATCGTCTCAATACCCGGATAGCAGGTCCCTTCATCGCTGGAGAAATCCGCAAGACGCAGCATTACCAGCAATTGGGTACCTTTCACGCCAGCCTGAGCCAGCCCGTCCCAGACGTATGCGGATAACTTAACGCTCATAGGATCCTCGTGAATTTTCGCCGGAATTGTTCAGTAGGCTGGGCGCATTCATGCGGATAGCCGGTGCGCAGGAAGATGACGCGATCCCCCGCTCGGTCGAATCCCACGACGTGTACCACAACGCCCCGCCAATCCTTGTAACGCCGGTCCAGCTTTTGGATTTCTTCAGGCATGCGCTCACCTTCCGGCTGTGCTCACAGACGTAACCTACCCACCATGCCGCGAACTGGTAGTTGCACGGGATCCAGCGGTTGCCTATCATCACTTCGTACGAAAGAGATCCAGCGGTACCGACAGTCGCTATACAGCGGATTTGCGGAACTCCGGCTTTTATGAGTAAACTGTTCATGCGTTGATTACTCCACACGTTTAGTTAATGCACCCGACGCCCCGAGCTGCACACTTGGGGCGTCAACCTTTTCATGCAAGGCCACTACTGACTTCACATACTCATCACGGGCAGCTAAATGCTTACGATGAAGCGCCATAATTTCTGTCCTCTCGTTTTCATCAATAACCCCGTCGTCTGCTATCGAAGTATTTATCTGCTGATCAACCTTCCCGCTCTTAGCCGCAACCTTTACCCCCTTGATGAACAGATCAACGTGGTCCAGTTCGTCACGATTTGGGATTTCAACGAAAAAGCCGCCGCGGCGCTGAGCGAAGTAGTTCGCCAGTTGATTGGCACCACTGATGTCATCCATCGCTTCAAGCTCTGCAACCTCGAAGAAGCGACAGCCATTCTTTTCGTACAGGTTGTTGTTGAATTGCGTTTCGGTCATGCCCAAAGCGCCAGCCATGGCAGAACGCCCGCCGGGGAATGCTTTGCACATCGCTTTAACTGTTGATTTCAGGTCTACCATTTCGTTTTTCCTTCGGTAGTTATGGCTGGGCGCCAGCGGTGCTAGCCTTTTCGTACATGGAAGGGACGTACTTAATTTTCCCCTTCGTAATTCTTTCAACTTTCATCGCCTGTTTTTCCGGGATAACGTTGCCCCACTGACAAACGGCACTATGAGAAATATCCAATGCGCTTGCTGCCTTCGAAGTTCCGCCAAAATGTTTGAGAACATCACTTTTAAACATGCTTCCCCCACCCTTAAAGTAAGTATACTTACATCGTATATTCACAGAATACTTACGTCAACTAAATGTAAGATAGCTAACATTGAAAATGACGGGAGGTTCTGATGAATACCGTGGGAAGCCGTGTAAAATTTAGGCGGCGTCAGTTGAAAATGACTCAAAAGGATGTGGCTGAATATGTGGGCGTCTCCGCCTCGGCTGTCACCCAATGGGAAAACGACGCCACCGTACCATCAAGCGAAAGCCTGCTGAAATTAGCCACTGTTCTACAGTCTTCGCCTGACTGGCTGTTGAAGGGTCAAGGTGAAATCGACGCTCCAAGCAGGATCAATGCCGGTCGTTCTAAAAGTGTTCCGCTCATATCTTGGGTTCAGGCCGGGGCATGGACTGACGTAATCAGCGATAAGTTGACTGCGAGCAATACGGAATGGATAGAGACAACTGCGAAGGTTTCAGATAACTCGTTTGCCCTCAAGGTAAAGGGGGCGTCTATGACCTCAACTGGTGCCTTGAGCATTCCCGATGGTTCCATAGTTATTGTGGATCCTGAATTTGGGTTCATCGATGAGGCCAACGGCCGCATTGTGGTGGCGCAAGTTGATGGGAGCAGCCAGGCCACTATTAAGAAATTGGAAATAGATGGCCCAAATCACTACCTAATGCCGCTTAATCCAGACTTCAAACCTATTTTAATTGATAGCAGCTGCAAGTTGGTTGGTGTCGTGAAACAGATCATCATCGATTTCCACTAATCATAGCTATCTTTTAAGGCCCGCCATGCGCGGGCTTTTTTGTGTCCAAAATTTAAGTGTAAGTTAACTTAACTTTTTATTGACAGTAAATGTAAGTTTGCTAATACTGAATCACATCAGGGCAGCACAACGATAAGAGCACTTCAGCTTAATGAGGTATCAGAATGGATAAGCAAGAGCCGGTAATTATTGCCAGTAACCTGAGTAATGGAGAGTTACTGAAGTGGATGCAGGACAAGATCGGAGCGGCGGTTCAATTGAAAGAAGCGCTTTCTATGCAAAAGCATTATCAGAAAGCGCTGCAAGAAGTAACGGACAGAATTGAGATGCTTCAAAAATCTGCGGCGCTACAGGTAGAAGCATCAATTAAACCTGCTGTTATTTTTGAGTTTTTTGAATCCGCATATATTGAAGATTCAGAAATTACGAAAGCTAAGATTTCACTTGAGGGTTCAAAGACTCAATCCGTTTAACAAGAGATTTGGCTGTCTCTGCAATAACCGGATCTTTAACTTCATAAGCTTGCGCGTGGCGATTTAAATTTTCAATAACGTCGCTTTTAACTGTAGGTAAAGCAGTAGAAATGGAATGAATTGCGACAGTGAATGCGTTTTCAAGGGTTTGAATTCTTCTTGCGAGAGTTATCAGATCAACTGGAATGGTTTCCATAAGTATTTCCTTCTTGGTTGTGTGGAAACACCAAGATACCACCGCCGCCTGAGGTGGAGAAGTAACCAGGCACACAACGATAAGAGAACTGCAACTTGATGGGAGTTTGAGTAATTTTAACCTTGGCGGCTGGATTCAATATGCTGGAAGAGGTGGTCTGGCAGAGGCGGAACGAGGGCTATATATGGAGTGTCCCTAAATGTGACTACTGAGCTCACATCTACTGGGTGGTGGCAAAGAGCGCAGACGAGCGAGGAAACCATGTCAGAGCTGGGGTAATTGGAAGAGGCAACAAAACGTTCAGAAGTACATTTCTCACAAGAGAGTTTTATGTCAGGCATTTTTACAACTCGGGGATAGGTGCGGGACTTAATTAGAATTATTAAGAATTTTCCTATTCATGTTTTAGTGTAGCAGGTTTCTCGGTTTTCGCCGAATTAGCACAACGATAAGAGTATTGGTTGTTGAGCGTCTCACTAACAATCAACTTCTGAACCACAGAATCAGTGCTCTTAACGTTGTGGCAAGCATCAGGTGATGGCCGGGCCTATCCCGCCCGGTTGCGGTTTCGACTACCGCCGCCCTATCAGATCGACGTGGAACTCGATAATTGCTGTGTGTACTTGTCTTTCGGCGGTGGCATGACTCTTCAACCTACCCAAGGGGGAGCGAAGATAATGTTCTGATCATGACCACCGCCAATTTTTTCGCAGACATAGACAAGGGTTCGCTGGCCCCACCAGCACACCCAGTGCGCAACCGGTGGCCCTTTTCTATGTGTGTGAGTAATTTCCCGCGGTGTGCGCCGCGATAACGAGGGCATGAAAATGGCTGAAAGTCGTATGACCAACGTCCCGGAGTTTCTATCCGAACTGGACGCCGGTATTTTCGAAAACAAAATCGCCGCTGCACTGAATGCCGCTGCTTTGGGCGTTCTCAACAATGGCGGTAAAGGCAAAGTCACCATCGAGATTGATGTTTCCCGCATCAGTAATTCGATGGAAGAAAAACGCGTAATGCTGGCTCACAAACTGAAGTTCTCAGCACCAACGCCGCGCGGGAAAACGTCGGAAGAAGACACCACCGAAACCCCGATGTACGTCGGCAAAGGCGGCAAGTTGTCCATCATGCAGGAAGACCAAGGCCAGTTGTTCACAATGGCGGGTGCTGCTGACGGCAAACTCCGCGACGCGCGATAACCATCGCATTAAATCTTCTGAAAAAGGAAATCGTTATGTCTCAAGTTTTAGACGCATCAGCAATCAAAGAAGTCCGCGACATGTCTTTTTCGACGCTGCTGGAAGAGCGTCTTTCCTCCGCTGATTGCCCCGCTGTCGCTCTGCCAGAGTCAGTGCGCATTCATTCTCTCGAAAACCTGCAGGATGGACGCTTCCGCTTCCGCGGGAAAATGGAAACTGCCAGCATTCACGACTTCTGCCGCTACTGTAAACAGTATGCAGGTGCTGGCGTCCGCAGCTTCATCAACGCCGACAACATGGCAGCGGTGACAGTATTCAACTTCGGCACACTGGATTTGCCAGGGCACGCCGATAACACCGCTGTACTGAAGTTGAAACGCACTGCCCCATTCCAAGCTTTGCTGAATATCAACGGTGCCAAAAACTCACAGAAAGATCTGGCTGAGTGGCTGGAAGACTGGTCTGAATTCCTGATTGCATTTACCGCTGACGGCGAAGTGCTGGACATCAAGAAAGCGATCGGCGGCGTTCGTAAGATCACCATCGAAGCATCCAGCTCGGCGGATCATGAAGACAGTGATTTCGGTGCCAAGCGCTCTGTAATGGAAAGCGTGGAAGCCAAAAGCAAAGAAGTCATGCCAGCGGCTTTTGAATTTAAGTGCGTGCCGTATGAAGGTTTGGGCGATCGCCGCTTACGCCTGCGTTACAGCGTGTTGACGGGCGGCAATGCTCCGGTGCTGGTTCTGCGCATTGTCCAGCTGGAAACCGAAGAAGAGCATATGGCTACAGAGTTCCGCGAACTGCTCGAAACCAACTTCACCGACGTAGAAGTTGAAACCTTCATCGGTGAATTCAAAGCCTGATAGCGTGGCCTTAAATGCCCTGATCCGCTGGGGCATTTAGTGAATCGTTATTACTGAAATTAAATTGCCATCACTGGCAAGGGATTCGTTCACGCCGAAATCAGCAAAGGTGTATTTCATGAAAACTGATATCGCTTTCTATCTGGTCCTCGGCGTGGTTATGGCAATCACTTATTTGGGAATGCAGATATGAAAGAGCGCCCTGTTTTATTCAATGGAAATATGGTTCGCGCCATTCTCAGCGTTCGCAAGACGCAGACACGCCGAGTTATTAATCCGCAACCTTCTTCCGGCGTGCGCAAATCAGTGCTCGTCAAATCCGGTGTTGAAGACGGCCACGGCAGGGAACTTGTTTGCCCACTAGGTCAGACCGGTGATCAGCTCTGGGTGCGTGAGACCTTTGCTACAGGGTTATGCACTAAAACCACTATGGCATACAAAGCAAGCCATAAGGCTGAGGATTTGGAGGAAGGTTGGCTGGAAAAAATAAAATGGCGCCCATCCATCCACATGCCGCGCTGGGCCAGTCGTATTCAGTTGGAAATAACCAACGTTGGCGTACAGCGTCTTCAGGATATCAGTTCAGGTGATGTTGTCCGCGAGGGTATTTGCCAACTTCCGGCTTCTGGCCGGTACTGCATCAATCCTGGTGATCAGTATTTGGGTGGCGCCAGCCACGATGCCAGAGAGGTTTTTTATTGGTTATGGGATTCTATATACGGTGGCGATTCAAAACGATGCTGGCAAGCAAACCCGTGGGTATGGGTGGCCGAATTTAAGCTCTTAGCGCCAGCAGGAGAACTGTCATGACTGACAAAACTGATATTCCAGAGTTAAGAAGATTCAATTTTGAGATATGGCCTCATGAAGCCTATATCAGCGAACAATATGACGGTGCATATGTGCTTTTCGCGGATGCCAATCAGCAGCTCGAAGCAGAACGCCACACCAACTCGCGGCTTGAGGCAGAACTCGCAGCGCTGAAAGGCGATCAGGTGCCAGTGGCTTGGTTAAACGACGCGCACCTTGCGCGCGGCCACATCGAAGGTGAGGCGGGTGAAGAGGATGCCGGTCCGGGTATGATTCCTGTTTACCGGGAAAAATACATTACGCCGCAAAAGCCAGTCATCAGCAAAGAAAAACTGTGTGACTGGTTAGAAGATAATTTTGATATCGATGATAGCCAGCGCGATGCATTCGCTAATTGTTTTGCTCATCACTGCAAGTGCATCGTTAAAAAGGAAGATGAATAATGAAGAATTTAACAAACGAACGTCTGAAGGAAATCATCGCGCACCGCTCCCCTTCTCTGCGTTGGGGAGAGGCTGAAGCAATGGCAAGAGAGCTTTTAGTTTTGCGTCCTGGTGAAGTGGCCGCGGTTACTGCTGAATCCGCGCCAGCATATCTTCTGGGTTTAATGGAACAGGTTAAAGCCTGCAACACCCTGGAAGAGCTCAGAGAACTGAGGAGCCGGGTTAGCCTGTCTGATCTGAATACAGCGATCGGTTCTATCGACCAAGCAATCGAAAAACTTTCAAATCTGTAAGCCGGTGTGCAGCCAGCTATAACTTAAACGTGTGGGGTGATTTATGGCGAGAACATTAACGTTAGATGAATGGGCTCTCGATGAGTTTTCAGCACCAATACCCAGCAGAGCAACGCTGATGAGGTATGCCAAAAACGGAATGATTTACCCCCTTCCCTTTAAGGCTGGACGTTGCTGGCGTGTTGAAGCGACAGCGCGTTTTATTGGCATGGCCGAGAAGCCCGAGATCAGCAAGGACTTAGATCCACGTTTAATGAGGATTCTCGAAGATGGCACGTCCACGTAAATACAACGTGAATATCCCAGGTCTTTCCTGCTACACCGACGCCAGAACCAAAAAGGTTTACTGGCGTTATAAACATCCAGGAACAGGAAAATTTCACGGGCTTGGAGACAATGAAGAGGAAGCAAAAGCAATCGCAATAGATGCAAATATGCAATTAAACCAGCGGAAAATGGCAAACCTTCTCCGGGTAAGAAATGAAATTAGCCGTGAGGTAAGCAAAGGGATTACCACAAATGCATGGGTTGATAAGTACAGACTAATTCAATTAGAAAGAGTTAATGCCGGGGAGATCAAAGCTGATACTGCAAAGCTTCGTGAACCATCATTAAGAGCTTTGGTTTCTCACTGTGGCATAAAAACCTTATCAGATGTAGGTGCCAGAGATATCGCCGGAATTCTGGATCTATATATAGAAAAAGGCCAAGGCCGAATGGCGCAAATGGTACGCTCCACACTAAGTGATGTTTTTAAGGAAGCCCAGCATGCTGGGGAGGTTCCTGCTGGATATAATCCGGCGAAAGCAACTAAGCAACCAAGAGCGAAAGTTACAAGGCAAAGGCTTTCTTTGGATGAGTGGAAGGAAATATATAAAGAGGCTTTGAAGATGCCAGTGCACATTCCCCGTGCAATGTTGTTGGCAATGATTACCGGACAGCGAATTGGAGATATTTCAAAATTAAAATTCGCGGATATTTGGGATAACAAGCTTCATATAGTACAACAAAAAACCGGGGCAAAAGTTGCCATTCCGCTTTCTTTAAAATGTGAAGCGTTGGGCATTACACTTCAGGATGTCATTGCTGAATGTCGTGATTCAGTTTTGAGCCAATGGATCTTGCATCATCACAGAGCGAGAAGAAATTGTACGCGTGGTGGGCAGATCACTAAGAGCACACTTTCAAAGGGATTTGCAGAAGCGCGAGATAACTGCGGCCTAAAATGGACGGGGGAAAGTCCCCCCACCTTTCACGAGCAGCGTTCTCTGTCAGAACGGCTTTTCAGTGAACAGGGTGTGAACACACAGGTTTTACTCGGACACAAAAATAGCCAGATGACGGAGAAATATCACGACGATCGGGGTAAAGACTGGAAGGAGGTTATCGTTTAATTCGTTGGTGGTTTTGCAGAAGAATTTTGCAGGAGTTTTGCAGGAATGCACATTTATCTCGTAATAATATGAAGTTAGCAGTTGATACCCATGCCGAAATCATAGGTGGTGGACAAACCATAGCCGTCACCGTTCTGATGACCGACATCGCGGTGATTGTTTGTGCCTTCAGTATCGTTGGTGCCATCGTTAGCACCCTGATATTGCAGTGCAAAGTTCAGGCCTTTCACTTCGCCGAAGAAGTCAGTGTTACGGTAAGTTGCAACGCCGTTGGTACGGCCAACCATGAAGTTATCGGTGGTAGTGTAGGTATCGCCACCGAACACTGGCAGCATATCGGTCCAGGCTTCAACGTCATACACCACGCCGTAGTTACGGCCATAATCGAAAGAACCGTAGTTATCGAATTTCAGACCTGCAAAGCCCAGACGGGTCGCATTGCCTGAATTGCTACCTTCAGTGTTGTTCGCCTGAACGTTGTATTCCCATTGGCCGTAACCGGTCAGTTGGTCAGAAATTTGGGTTTCACCTTTAAAGCCAACGCGGACGTAGGTTTCATCACCATCGTCAGCCACGTTGTCAGAAAACTGATGACGGGCATCCACTTTACCGTACAGGTCAAGTTTGTTGCCGTCTTTATTATAAACTTCCGCGGAGTGTGCTGCGCCAGCAACTAATAAGGCTGGAACAATCAGGGCCAATGCTTTTAATTTCATGACGTCATTCCTTTATCATTTAATTGAATACTTAATTTTTTTATATATACTTTATTTATGAGTCAGAGCTCGCAGTAATACTAACCAACTAGTTCCCTTGTTATGTAGGGAAATTATCGCGTTTGTTTTTATTATTTATTGCTAAGTATTTCAATGCTATTGACATATATTTGGTATGAATGAATTAAAATTAAATATATATAAATTGTATTTATTTTTAGCTTTCATCTTGTGGTAATTTACTTTCCGGATTGCGGCATCATCACTGCAATTCATTTTTACCCTTCCTTGGTTTTATTGTTTATATTTATCCGTCGCGATCCCCCTGTCCGCGACCGCAATGATTACCCCGCCTGACTGCGGGGTTTTTTTTGCATAAAAAAACCCATAACCGGCGAAAGTTATGGGCTCTGCAAATGAGAGAGAACTAAGAAATACGACGAGGTCAGAGAAACGTTAAACGTCCACAACAACCTGCATATCTGATGCTGTGATTGCGCATCCGCAAGGCCAACACCCGCTATTCAGGCACAACGGCTACTCTCAGGAGAAGAGTTTGTTAAACGCACAGTTCGTTCCAGTAACTGATGCGCATTAAACGGGTATACCGGTCAGGAGCGGCGAAACCACGCCGGGTCACTGTTCCCCACATCAATGCCATACAGACACCCGGTCGCCAGAAAACTTTCCAGCAAACGCGTTGTATCCTGCGTTTTATCTTCTGTGTGCGCGCTCACCTTGCGGCGAGTCAGGCGTTGCCAGAACGAGCGTGGCGCAGCAGCTGGTGCATTCGTTGACATACGGGCCTCCGGGTATTCACTGTAAGTTCATCACTGATCAGCGCAGACATTGTCTTTCGCTGGAATGACGTCAGTTAACCGTTTCTGCGCCCTAAACTGAACCAACCATTTTTGCTTTGCAAAGCGATAAATCGACTAAGCCGCGCCCGGCCAGATACCTTCACAGAATAATTTTGCACAGGCGACGCTGTGTTGGTGGCGTAACGCCGGATCGCCGCTGTTCTGTGCCAGCTGTACCAGCATGCCGGTAAAACACTGACCGAGCAGTGGCGCAGGGATATCGTCACGAAACAGGCCATGCTGCTGACTGTGTGCCAGATTTTCAGCGATAAGCTGTGACAGTAGCGCCTGGGTCCCGGCGCTGTGCGGTGGCAGGAGAAAAGCGCGCTCCGTTAGGCTGGCATCTTCAGCCAGAAAATTAAGCAGTTTGCGGAAACTCAGTGCCATGCGGTCCAATACCTGATTTTCAGCAACCTGCGGTGAAATTTGTAATGAGCGCGTCAGCGTGGTGAGACGCTCGTGAAACAGAGTGAGGCTGTTATCGGTCATGGTGTTGCCCTGTTTATTCCTGTTAATCCCCTATTCTACCCGAGTGCGGCCTTGTTTCGCGGCCAATCTGTACCTTCCTACTTATTCGAATCGATACAGTTAGTGACGGTGGTTAACAATTGCACATGCCGTCTCAGGGGCGTAAACCAGTAAGCAGCTCACGTAACGGTACGGAGACGGTATTTCCGTGCGTTGCGCGCAGCACCTGAAGAAGATACCGAATACATAGAGGATGGTTGTATGTCTAAAAATGGAAAAGTGGCTTTAGTGACAGGTGGCGGTCAGGGGATTGGCCGTGCAATTGCCCTGCGTCTTGCCAAAGATGGTTTTGCCGTGGCTGTTGTGGATTTTAATCATGAAACGGCGAAGAAAGTGGCTGAAGAAATCAATCATGCTGGCGGCAAGGCCATTGCCCAGCTGGCCGATGTGTCAGACCGCGATCAGGTGTTTGCTGCGGTCGAAGCCGCCACAGCGCAACTCGGTGGTTTTGATGTCATCGTCAATAACGCCGGTATTGCGCCAACCACGCTGATTGAAGACATCACCCCTGAGATTGTCGATAAAGTCTATAACATCAATGTAAAAGGCGTTATCTGGGGCATTCAGGCGGCGATCAAAGCTTTTAAATCGCAGGGGCACGGCGGGAAAATCATTAATGCCTGTTCTCAGGCCGGGCATGTCGGTAACCCGGAGCTGGCGATTTACAGCTCGAGTAAATTCGCGGTCCGCGGCCTGACTCAGACTGCTGCACGGGATTTAGCGCCGCTGGGCATCACCGTGAACGCGTATTGCCCGGGGATTGTGAAAACACCTATGTGGGAAGAGATTGACCGGCAGGTGTCTGCAGCAGCAGGCAAACCGGTGGGTTATGGTACCCAGGAGTTTGCGAAAAACATTACGCTGAAACGCCTCTCAGAACCGGAAGATGTCGCTGGCTGCGTCTCTTACCTGGCAGGCCCGGATTCTGATTATATGACCGGTCAGTCATTGTTAATCGATGGCGGCATGGTCTTTAACTGAGTGTGTGTGCGTCAATCAGGCCTCTCATCATGAGAGGCTTTTTTATGCCTGGCGGTTAACCGTCAGGCGTTCGCCAGCGGTATGTAATACTCGCAGGTCACGCCGTTAAGTGCGGATTCCCGTGAGTATTTTTCGAGATCGGGCTGCATGATAAATTCCAGGCCGAGGGTGGGCAAAAATACCGAGTACATGTAGAGAATGAAATCATTCAGTCGGCTGAGATCGTAAGGGTAATTGATCTTCAGATAACGACTGGCAGGCACAAAAATGTCGTGACTGGCACCGATCCTGACTTCATGGGCCACGGTATATTCCATCTGTAACGCATTCGCCACTTCATCGTGAGTATCAGGGCGACAATCAGACAGCCCCCATACCGGCGCGAGCAATGATTCCGGCGTGGCCAGATAACGCAGCAGTTCAGCCCGGTGAACGTGGTTTTTACTGTTGAAAAGCGCTTCGATCGGATAAGAATGCGTGGTGGTTTCGCCTTCAAAGGCCATTTCCGGCAACTCAACAATTTCGTATTCCGGCTGTGGGAATTCGTCAACGGTCAATGGCGCGGTGATGCCATTCATGGTCCATGAGGCGTTGCGCCGGTACATTCCCGGCGTTTCTGCAAAGTTCTTTTTGAATGAACGGGTAAACGTCTGCTGCGAATCATAAGAATAATACAGTGAGATATCGAGGATCGGCATATTGGTCAGACGCAAAGCAATCGCCGCCATCGTCAGACGACGGTCACGGATGTATTTACCCAGCGCGTGGCCCGTTTTGCTTTTAAATAATCGCTGAAGATACCACGGAGAATAGCCGGTTTTTTTCGAGGCTTTTTCCATCGTCAGACGATCACTTAAGTTGACTTCGATCCAGTAGAGAAGCTCTTTGATCAAGTCGTCATGAAAATCAGGTTTTTGTTCGCTCTGCAAGATGGACTCCCGGTGCTGCTATAACGTCGCGCGCTTAGTGCGCAACAGATTTTGAAAACACGTTCACAACGATCACGCCGGCGATGATAAGTCCGAGGCCAATGACGGCGGGCGTATCCAGCTTTTGACCGTAACCAAACCACCCTATCGCTGAGACAAGAACGATACCGACACCGGACCAGATGGCGTATGCAATCCCGGTGGGCAGCGTTTTCAGCGTCAGCGACAGCAAAAATATCGCAATGGTGTAACCCAGTAACGTGACCACACTGGGCCATAAACGGGTAAACCCTTCCGAGCTCTTCAGGCTGCTGGTGGCGATGACTTCGGCCACAATGGCGAGTCCGAGGATCAGGTAGGTTTTAAACATCAGAAGTTTCCTTGCGGTAAAGCTCGTTTTGGATAGCGCGGTTAAGGTTGTATTCGGCGCAGACGCTGGTCAGCCCGAGAGATTCAAGACGCGACATGGCATCCATGCTGCTGCTCAGGCCAATCAGACGCCAGGCAATGTGCGCGGCGGACTCCCCTGCGATAAATTCGTGGGTATCCCTGCCGTATTCAATGGCTGATGAAACGAGCTGATGCCAGTCGGCAACAGACGCCGCAAAAGCGGATTTCATCAGCGGTTCCTGTTCAGTCAGCAGCATTGCCTCGTGCCACAACGGGATCGCCATCAGCGATTCCTGATCCTGCGGGCTTATCAGAAACAGTGTTAAGCGTTCACGTGCACTCAGGGACTGACAATCATTATCCAGTTGCTCCTTGAGGATCTTCATTACCCGCGCATACGCCTGGGCACGCAATTCAGCTGCGCTGGAAAAATGATGGTGAACCTGCCCGACCGCAACGCCGGCTACCTGAGCGACGCGCCGGACGGTGGTCGCCGCCAGACCTTCCTGACGTGCGATGCATGCGGCGGCTTCCAGAAGCGAGGCGCGACGTTCTTTTTTACACAGATAAGCCAACGAAGGATCCAAAATGAGGGACGGACAGCGGACGATAATGCCAAGACTTGAACGGATGTTCAAGTTTTTTGAGAACGTTCATTCACATAGGGATATATACAGTTAATAATACGAAAATAACTTGCAATCGAATTGAAAAAGGTACCCGCCAGACTTGACAGGCCGCACGATTATTAAATCAAATTATTCACTTGCGCACACAAAACTGCTCGCCGCGTGTGTATCACCCTGACCTTTATATTTCGGAAACAACGGATAATCACAAAGCGGCATTTCTCGCCCGGCAGTGCCTTTATTGGTGTCGATCATGACTTGCTGACCGGGGTCAATTCCGTGATCTACCCATTTATCCAGCGTGCCCAGAGAATCCCAGCTGACACGAAACGCCCCGCTGCTGTGGGTGAATCCCGGCGCCAGATAAAGGCGGGCAAACTGACGCACGGTTTTTTCGCCAAACTGCGCCTGAAGTTTCTCGTAATACGCCACGGTATTTCCCGGCGGTACGGCCATATCGGCAGTGCCGTGCATCAGCAGCAGTTTGCCCCCGTGCTGCACAAACGCGCGGATATCCGCTTCGTTGTTATCAACCTGCGAAGCCAGTTCCAGCAGACGCTGCTTATGGGCTGCCGGGTCAAAGGTCAGCGAATCGTATTGCGGCGAGCGCATCACTTCATAACGCACCGCCTGATCGCCCATCATGTAGGGAAAGGAGATGATCAGATTTGAGGCTTCAGGTTTGGGTTTGTCTGCACCAGAACCAAACACGCTGACAATGGACGGCGCATCAGCGCCCTGCAATATCGGCCATGGCGCAAAACTGTCGCCCGAAGGCAAACTGACCCCGAGTGACACCGGCTTACTCAGCCTATGTACCATCGCAATTTGGGTGTCGGACAGGCAACCCGCGCCCTCATCTTTACCGTCTTTGCAACGCAGATGGGCGAGTTTGAAGGTGGCATCGCAGGCTTTGATATTGGCAACCACGCCATCGGCCAGACCGTCAAGCTTGTCACACGCACCATTGACCGCGTTGGCGATCAGGGCTGACTTCGCGGGAGATATCCACGCGCCCGGTGTGTTGTAAATGGCCTGACCAATGCGGATGCCCGCCATATGTAATTCGACCACGTTGTAAACCGGGTGGATGGCGATGGCACCATCGTAGTCAAGGGGAAAGCGCTGAATGGCGGCCAGCGCTTCATGACCGCCCTGCGAGTTGCCCTGAAAATACATCCGCGAAGGTTTACGTCCATAAGCTTGCTGAATTAGCGCAACTGCCACATCGTGAGTTTTCTTTATTTGCGCACCGGCGAAGTTTTGCCAGGCTTCATCATTGAGAGTAAATGAGGCATCAGACACGCCGCCCTGATGTCCGGAATCACTTCCAAACGTTGCGTAGCCCTGCTTCAGCGCACCGGGTGTGGCCGCCGGAGCCAGACGCGCTGTATCTGCGCCTTTTACAGAACCATCGAAACCGCCACCGCCAAGTTGCAACGCTTTACCATTCCACATGAGCGGTAAATACAGCTGAAATTCAATATCGGGGGATTTCAGATCTACAGGTTTAATCTGCCCTTCCAGCTTACAGTGCGGTTCATTCGGCTGCCCGGCCATCGCCACGGCGGTGATCACTGCACCGCGCGTAGGCAGCCCGATACTGGCAGCATCAATGCGGGCGGTTTTCAGGCCTATGCACTGTGCCTGAGTCAATTGCTTTTGCGGTGCTGCGAGTACAGCAGTGCTGATCACCAATAACAAACCCGTAAGGAGGGACGCTTTCATCAGGCTGTGTTCATTCCGTCAAATGAGTTGCCGCAGTGTGTCATTAAAAAGGGAACGAAAAAAGCGCTGCCTGACCGCTTTCGTGACCTTTTTGAATAATTTTTGCTCGTTAATATATGTGTTTTCTATGTGTCTATAATTACCATATAGGTCATGAATATTTTTAAATGATATATATCCTGGATGATTTACTTAGCGAAATTATTAATAAAAATAAAATTTAGAAATAATGACTTTTGATTTGTCCCTTGTTGTACGTCAGAGTATATTGCTGCAGGCATTTGATAGCAGATGCCCATTAAGCGCTACTAACATAATATTTTAAAAGGATTTTTTATGAAAAACGTAATTAAAGTTGTACTTCTTGGTGCGGTTATTTCCACCCTTTCCGGTTGCACCGGCAGCGTGTCTAACAAAGATAAAAACTGCAGCTATGATTATTTACTGACACCAAGCCTGTCTATTTCCAAATGGATTGGCGGTTGCGGCCCGACTGATAAATAAGTCAATAATCACGCTACTCGCGTGATGGTCCGGCATTCATCACACCCGGATCTTTATACAGGGAGAGTTATCTCCCTTTTTAAAAACCCTTTTTTAGTTACAACATTCTAATGCTTTGGGTTTAAAACCAACGGAGTAAAGCTTTGACACTTGCGTCTTTTGAGTCTGTCAGGTGGAAGCCAGCTTGAACTTTTTCTGCAGGTGACCTGATGTAAACAGAACGGGCATGTTTAACGCCTTCCATCTTAAAAGGCGCTGTAACATCTTTGCAGGCAGATGGGCAACCCGGATCGCATTGCACGGAGAGTGGCTATCAGGATACTTTACAAAGTATTTTAGCCATCAGCTCCCTGAATGCAGGTACATCCCGGCTGAATGAGAAATCGGGATTGATTGCCTTGCGGGCTATCAGGCCGTCGATAAACGCAAACAATATGATGGTGACTTCTTCAGAATTAAGTTCACGCGGAAACTCGCCTGCCCCTATCCCCTTCTCAATAATCCCCGCGATACCCTCACGCATGATTTTGTCGCTGGAAACGAACGTTTTCTGCAAATGCGGGTTCCTGGCAGACTCGGCCATAATTTCAACCCAAAGACGATGAGTTACCGGGTAACCTACATCGCTGATACAGGAGGCCACCTGTACGCAAAGTCGATCGAAATGCGAACCGGTGTAGGGCTCATCATGCATCATCAGGGCAGAATTCTGCTCTTCGAGAACAATAGCGCGTATGAGCTCATCCTTGCTTTTGAAATAGGTATACATGGCCCCCTGACTTATACCGGCGCACGTGGAGATTTCACGCACGCTGGTTGCGCTGAATCCTTTATTAGCAAAACAGGCGGCGGCGGCAGTAATGAGCTTATGGTAGGTTTCCGTATCCTTTAACATAGCGGCCTTCAATAGTGAGTTAAGAGCGGCACTTTAACGTGCTTTTATGCTACAGACCAGAGTCACTGCGGCTCAGGCCGCTATCCATGCCGATGGAAAATTTTCCTGCCCTATAGTAATTCACTGTTATGGGCTCCTTTTGGGAAATGGAAAACATTGTACGTTTAGGTGATTTTTGTACTGACTGATATCAACTGCCCGCAAAGGTTGATACTTCCCTTCAGCCAGTTTTTTAATGTTTCGCCAGACATTGTCTCCCGTCAGATTGATGTGTTCCCAGCCCATCGGAGACAAGTGTTACAGCAATTGCTCATTGATATGTACCCCCTTCCTCTTCAGCAGGTTAACGTCGTTCTCTATATATACGGTATTCCACAATGTGATCGCGGCGGTGATCAGCGTCAGTCCGCTGGCCCGGTAACTCTGGTTTTCCAGACCTCGATCCCTTATTTCGCCCAGACGATGCATGAAAACGGCTCTGGCAAGGGCATTCCGGGTTTCCCCTTTGTTCAGGCCTGCCTGAACTCTGCGACGCAGTGAAAGATCGCGAATCCAGTCCAGCATAAATAGCGTTCGCTCAATGCGACCGATTTCCCTCTGTGCCTTGGCAAGCCCATTCTGTTTCGGATAACTGGCCAGCTTTTTCAGCATTAGAGAAGCGGTCACAGTTCCCTGCTTTATTGAGGTCGCCAGCCTCAGAATTTCATCCAAGTGGGATTCTATCTCTATGATATTCCATGTAATTATAGAAATAATTGACTGTAGAGCCGGATATTTATCAGCCTTCGCCTGAATAAATAACCGCTAGTCATGAAGATCCCGGATCCTTGGTGCAAAAGTGAACCCCAGCAGATACATCAGCGCAAAAATATGTTCCATTTTGCTGATCGAGCAGATAGACCGCCTGACCCGTCTCAGCAATAGTGACTGGATGACGCTGAAAAAGCAGATAGAACAACACGAGTTGCGGATTATCAGCCTGGATGTCTCCACTTCATGGCAGGCACTGTCAGATAAAAACCCTTCGCAGGTCGAACCTCTCACCCGCGCAGTAATAACCGCCATTATCAATATGCTTATCGTCCTGATAGCCGCAATGTCACATAAGGACTGTCTGATTCTCCGCCAGCAACAAAAACAGGGAATTGAGCGGGCGCATACGCTGGGGGTAAGCAAGCTGATCAGGACCAGCATCAGAAAGTCCTGTACTACCGGCAGGTCAAGAAACTCAGTATCAGGTAAACAGCGGATGCAGCGGGATACAGGCCTTCCCAGATATGCCGCATTCAGGCGCTGTGCCGACAATCAGAGGCGAGTTATTTTGGTTAAGTCGTGATTGCTGTATGATGCCGATGAGTATAACCGCTTATATACTGAGGGATTAATAATGGCAAGAATACTGGCCTGCCTGGATGACAAAACAAGGTTACCGGACGGTCGCACCGAAACGGGGAGTACGGATAACCACGGGATGACAGAGTGGCATTATGCTGAATCTGCTGAATCTGCTGAATCTGCTGAAAATATTAACCTGCATATATTAATGGATTAATGATGGCTGTTTACCACCTCAGTACCCGTATTAACTCTAATGTCCCGGCTGATTCTTTGTTGTATGACCTGTGTATTTATCGCATGGACGCCAGCAGGAATAAATATCCCCTAGTGGATGTGAAACAACAGCCGTTTCTGGGCAATTGTCAAACACAGAGCCACATTACCGGAAATATAAATGAGTCACTCTCGACCATTTATATTATGAAAATGAAGCTTTACCGAAAAACTATGTTGCATACGCACTGTGTGACGCCTGTTCCGTTCACTAAGATGTACACTCTTGAAGAATTTGCGTCAGGCAAAGCCTGGTCTCCGGTGAAGCGGGAGAACCCCTGTTATTTTGAATCGAAAGGGACAATGAAGCCTGAGAGTCAGGGGAGCGAAACAAAACAGATTAAAATTACTATCCCGGAACGACCATTTGTTGCGAAAGAATACCCCATTGGTAATTCCAGAGACCCTTTTGATAAAAATTTAATAGAGCGTCAAATAGATGAAAGATTTAACGGATTTGATTTCCCTAATCAAATAGCAGCAAGTGTATGTGGACCTGCTGCATTTTTTTACTGCCTGCAAAAGGATCGCCCTGATGCGTATGCGCAAGCTTCCCGTGAACTTTGGAGGTATGGGAAAACTAAAATAGGTGACTTAATCATCTCACCAGGTGAAGGCTGTCGGCATCCGACAGGTGCATTTTACTATGATGACGGCAGACCGAAGATAGCCGGTACTGACTGGATGACGCTAGCTGGGCTAAGGGATTCAGAGAATACGGTGCTGAACTTTGATGCTATAGATTCTCCAGTGGCGGGGATCACCATGTGGCAAACACTGACAGAATGGTTTGAAAAAGCCGGTTATGAAATGGTCTTTAGTAATGTAGGAATTACTCAGGCAGGCGTCCAGGGAATCAGAGATTTAAATAAATATATAGAGCAAGGCTATAAAGTCGTCACATTAATAAACGATGGACTTCTTGTAAATAGTACAAACAAAACAACGTTACCTACACACTGGATTGTGTGGGATGGTTCAGTCACACAAGATCCCAACGGATATATTAGTTTGGAGTTGTTTTCTTGGGGGAAAACAAGAAACTGGATACAACCTAAAAGAGATTTGCAATTTTTTACTAACAGATTTTTCGGAGGAATGGTTTTTAAACCATTAAAATAAAAATGAGAAGAATGTTTTTTGTTTTATCTTTGTTTTTACTATCTGCCTGTTCGTTACAGGCAGAGTTTACTCCAGAAGGAGAAATACTTAATGATGCAACTGTTGGGGTCCCCTATTATAACCAAATAAATATATTTGGCGGAGTAGTTCTTTCTTATGATATTTATGGTAAGCAAGTCATTGCAGGAGATATTCATCCAGATAGTTTAGGTCTCTACCTACAGTATTGTGATGATGATGAATTCAATAATTGCATTCAGATTAGGGGGACACCAACAAAAGCAGGTATAGCTAAAGTGCGAGTACATGGCGGCTTAGGTGGCGGAATGCTTTCAAAATCAGGAGAATTCGACAAAACCTATATGATTACGATCAAAGACTCAGAAGGATCTTCTTAAGATCCTTTGAGGGGCGCGCACCCCTAAGTGTACGAGAAAACATTCAGGTTGCGGTTCTTTCGTATCGGAATGGTCAAATTTTAGTCTTAACGTACAATATTTTCCGTATCCCAAAGTGAGCCCGTTACTGCCTGCAGGCCAGTTTAGGGATGTTTATGCTCGAAAAAAGCCTCACATCGTGAGGCTTTCTGGTTTATTTCATAAGGGGCAGCTCGCTGAGCAAATGCTTAAGGTTGACCATGTCCCAGGGCATGTGTTCCGCGATGGTGAGGCCGACAGCCTCTGCTTGCGAAGTGGCCTGATTAATTAACGTAATCACATCCTGAATGGTCAGTTTCCCTTCTGCAGCATCACCAAAATCATGCTCACCTCGGCCGGGTTTTGCGAACAGAACCGAGCGGAACAGCGCCGGATCCAGTACGTCAAGATCAAGGTGGATGGCCAGATATTCGATTTTCTCTTTTGCAATCCACTCCATAACCTCAACGGCTCCGGTTTTGACCTGCTGCGGGCCGCAGGTTGCCACCTTATGGCTGGCAAGGTAGTCACGCTCATAATCCAGCGGGTCATGAATGCCGGCGATCATGATTTTCGACGGTGACAATTTGTGCCGAACATGACTGACTAAATCTTTGTCCCCGGTGCCTGTCAATGCCCCCAAGACATGCGCATGGGCATTTGAATACTGCTCTGCCGTTTGCACGTCGGGATGAGCGTCAACCCAGAGCACGCCGAGTTTTTCACCGTATTTATTCAGCAGGTGCGCAAAAGGTGCGAGAGAAACCAGGCAGTCTCCGCCTAAAACGACAATGGCCTCAGGGTCGTGCTTTTCAATCAGGGCCGCTGCATCGCCAAGCTGCCTGAGGAGCTGAGGTTTGGCGGTTATACCGTCCACCTCTTTCAGCGGTTCAGCACCCGGTAAAGCGACAGGAACTGTTTCGACAGGTCCTTTCGCTTCCGGCGAAAGAAAGGAAAGCAGAAGGGAGCCAAGGTGATAAGGAGGGTTGTTTCCGCCCTGCCACTGTGGGAAAGAGAGTCGTAAAGTCTTTTTGTTCATATCTCACCTGCTGTTGGTTTTCACTAAATCTGCCGTTATAAAACGGTTCGGTCTTTCTTACGAAATGCACCCGTCCCGTCGGCAAACTACAAAATGAATGATCGTTCATTCATTTTGAATGACCTATGGCTCTGATGCAAGCGGAGAGTCTGATATGTCTGCCTGAATGGACATAAGCGACTGGAGGAAAGTGCAGACGAAAAAACGGCCATCATGATAATGGCCGTTTGAAGAGTCAGTTCGCGAAACGTTTAGCGTTTACGCCAGATCGTTAATTCTGCGACGGTATGCTGGAATTTTCGTGCGGTTTCGCGGATCACGAAGGGCACATCCTGCGGACCCTGCACTTCCTCAAATTCACTGGCTAAAAGACGTCGCAATGCCTGATGCGTGGTCACTGCCTCACCGTTTTCGCGGAATCCACCCAACCAGTTTTGCTTAGGCGTGTATTCTTCCATCCAGGTGTAAGGTGATGACAGCATCAGTAACCCGCCGGAGCGGATCATCGGCGCTATATCTTTCAGGAAACTTGCCGGTTCACGCAGACGATCCAGGAGATTGGCGGCCAGCACCAAATCATACAATTCAGCCTGCGGTTTAAGATTACAGGCATCGCCCTGAACGAAAGTCACCCGCTCCGTTTGTTCGGCACTGATTTCTGCCTCACTCAGTGCGGCCTGACAATAATCGACCAGCTCCCCCTCTTCCGGGATCACATACCGGCAGGCTTCTCCACGGGCCAGTGCCAAAGCCACATCGATAAAGCGCGCGGAATAATCCATCCCAACAACAGTATCGAAATGACGGGCCAGTTCGAAACTCGCACGTCCGGTCGCACAACCTATATCCAGTGCCCTGCTGCGCCCTGATACATGTTTTACGGCAATATCCACCAGTTGAGTGGCGTAATTTGGAACATCAAAATGACGCGGCCCGTACTGGAAATCCAGATATTGCGCGACCAGTCCGTCCGTCTCATACGGATTTACCGTCTGCACATCCTGATGACTGGACACCACATATCGGAAACCGGCATGCTGGAAAAAGTGACGGCGGAAGGCGTAACGTGCAGATTTCAGCGCTTCATTGCCCGTAGAAATCCAGCTGCCGCCTTTGATCATCGAATGTTTGCCATCAAAAGTTGGCGTCGAGAAATCATCATATAAAGGGTGCACGCGGAAACCGTTGTAACCGCCAATTGGCGTGGATGACCATTGCCAGACATTGCCGATGACATCGTAAAAATCACCCTGCGCGAAGTGATCCACCGGACAAGATGAGGCCCAGTATTCCAGATTGATATTACCCGGCGCCCTGTCCCAGTCGGGCTGATCGCCCTGCACCTGTTCACGTAAAATCATCCACTCTGCCTCGGTCGGCAACTGTACAGATTCACCGGTCTGCGCCGCCTTCCAGCGACAAAAAGCTGCCGCTTCAAGCTGATTAACTTCCGCTGGCCAGTCCCACGGCATCGGAATTTCTTCTGTCATCAGGCGCAGTTTCAATTGTTCAGGTTCACGAGGTGAACCGACCCAAAACGTCGGCATTTCTGCCTGAGTAAAGTCACGCCAGCCGGCACCTTCGTCATCCCACCACTGGGTATCGCGATAACCCCCGGCCAGCATAAAGGTATAAAATTCCGCGTTACTGACCAGCATCTTACTGGCGCTAAATGCCTGAATGTTATGCTCTGACGTGCCGTATTCATTATCCCAGCCGTAAGTATCGTCTTGCTTACCCAGCGTGACAATGTCACCTTTAACGGCCACCATTTCATTTTCGGGGACGGTTTTACGATCCGCACGTGCTTCCTGACAGGCAGGCCAGTGTGGCTGGGGAGTCACCCACTCCACCGGTAACTGACGGATCAGCACGCTGGAGGTTTCAAGATGAATACGCTCATGCTCGATGCCCATCAGGATCACCCAGGCCGGGCTGTTCCAGTCCACAGGCAACGTCAGCGGCATTGTGTCGATGATGCCCAGCACTTCTTCACGCACGCGATGGCGGTATTCACGCAAATTTGCGACGGAAGGCCAGTTGTAGTTTTGATCGTCGAGATCGTCCCAGCTCATCTCATCGACGCCGATTGCCAGCATCGATTCAATTTGCGAATCGATGCGCTGCGGGAGTTGCCCCGCCGCCATCAGCTTATTGATGAAAAACGTCGCCGTGTGACCGAAATAGAAAATCAGCGGATGACGCAGGGAAATCGCTTTGTTGTAATACGCCCGTTCATCCGACAGGCAGTCAAACAGGCTTTCATACAGTTCCCAGGTCTGAATAAAGTATTCACGAATTTCCTGACGTTTTTCCTCTGCAGTGCCATGACTCAGCAGCAGAGTTTTTGTCGCTTCTGGCAGCCCGACAGCGCGCGAGTGTTGTGGATGCATCATTTATTCCTCAGTCTTCTGGCATTGCCAAATCAATACACAAGTGTAGCAGCTCATTTCCGCTGCCTTTTCCCAACGCATCCCTGACGGGTTTATCGTTATATCCATCTGCAAAATATAAAAAACCTCAATGCGGCTAAAAGCGCTTAATTCTCCATATAAAGCAGCGATATTTGAGGAATCTGCAAGAATTCGCCATCAAATTTGTGCCGCAATGATAAGTAATCCGGGGCATTAATAATGTCATGAATATTGTCAGAAAATGCGTCGAGCGCCTGCTTCATCTGGGGTAAATAATCATGCGTATCATAAACACGGTCGATACCTTCCAGTGAGTGGTTCATGATTTTACGGGCGACGTCATTAGAAACATCCAGAGCCGATAATTTTGAACGTGCCGTTCGGCGCAAATCTCGGGTGGTAAAGGGGGCAATTCCAAGCCCCCTTTCCGCACGCAGCATCCGGCGAATAACCTGCGTAATCGCGCCCCGCGACAGCGGTTTGCCTGGATCCTTCGGCGAAGGCACCAGCCACGGGCTGTTTTTCGGACTGGCGGCGATCAGCGCATTGATGCAAACAAGCATCAGTGGCGTCAGCGGCAGGCTGTGATCGCGTGCTGACTTATTACGCTTGCCCTGCCGCCAGACACTGATGCGCAGATTGAATTCATCTTTGCGCGCCCGCACCACTTCATCCGGACGGCGCGCAGTCAGCAGACATAATCGCAACGCCCAGCGGCATTGTTCTGAAATATCCCACAAATCAAGACCATGCCAGAATATCCAGATTTCCGCATCGGTCAGCGTACGTTCGCGCGGCGGCGTATTACGCCCACCGACATCACGTCTTTTCATGGCGCCGAGCGGAGAATGAGGAAGATAACCCTGTGTTTCTGCCCAGCTGAAAAATTGCTTACACAACGCAAAAACCCTTTTCGCTTCCGAAATTTTTCCCTCGGCCAGCAATACGTTAAATAAACGGTTAAGGCGCAGGCGGGTAATCTTGTTCAACGGAACGTCGCCGATCACCGGCAAAACGTGTTTCATTATGGAGGAAACCGCAATTTCAGGCCGACGACGTGTCAGGATCAGCGAAAGCCGGATCCACACGTTGATCACCTGCCCGACCGTGGCATTCCCCTCTTCATCAAAATCGTCCAGTTTTGCCAGCGGCGTTGCTTTTATCTGTTGCAGATAGACCAGCACGTGACGCCCTACATTTTCAGCAGCAAAGTCGGTTTCGGTTTCAGATATCTGCTCAGTCATCAGCTAAATTTCACAACAAAGATCGCGGGCGGCAGTTATAACAAGCCTGAAGATCATAGGCAAAAGGTTTGTGACTCCAGACCTATTAAGTCTGGAGTCACAATGGCAGCGAAGTGTGAAAAATAAGAGACTTAGCTGAGGACTTATGAAGTGCTGATCTGACGCGTTTATGAACAAACAGGGGCGTGCAGGGACATTTATTTGAACATCCGAAAGGGATCCCTAAAGAAAATTTTTTTCATGCCGACATACTAACTGTTAAGGAACTTAATCTAAATTCAACCGCAGCCTGACCAGGGAATATGTCACTATGCGCAATAACCAGCCTGTCACTCAGCAGGAATATCAGTACCCGGACGACGCCACCTTGATGTCCACGACCGATGTAAACAGTCACATTACCTACGCTAACGATGCTTTTATCGAAGTGAGCGGTTTTGTCAGCGAAGACATTATCGGCCAGCCGCACAATATTGTTCGCCATCCCGATATGCCTCCTCAGGCCTTTAAAGATATGTGGGCCACACTGCAGCAAGGTTTCCCCTGGACAGCGCTGGTCAAAAACCGCCGACGCAACGGCGATCACTATTGGGTTCGCGCTAACGTGGTACCGATCATTCGCGGCGGCAAAACGCGGGGTTATCTTTCCGTACGAACGAAACCGACCGCGGCAGAAATTACTGAGACGCAGTTGCTGTACGATAAAATCAATCGCGGCGAACTGAACAACCGTCGTCTTCACAAAGGCTTGCTGATCCGAACGGGTCTTACCCGCGGACTTTCTGTGTTGAAAACACTTTCCGTCCGCTGGCGGATCCGTAGCGGATTATTCGCTGTGTTGCTGGCGGGTACCCTGCTTATATCAACGCTCTCTGCCTTACCTTCAATACAAATGATTTCCGCGCTGGTGGGGAACGCCGTGCTGATCTTTTTCCTTGGCCTTTGGCTTGAGTGGCAGATCACCCGTCCGCTCGAACAGTTGTGCAAACAGACATTACAGGTGGCGAGCGGCGCCAGCCACACCATCACGCCGATGGCGCGGACGGATGAAATTGGTATGACGCTGCGCTCGGTCGGGCAGCTCGGATTGATATGCCGCTGGATGGTCGATGATGTACACAGCCAGGCGCAGAAAGTAAAACAGGCCAGCGAATCACTGGCACAGGGCAACGATTTACTTAGCCGTCGAACAGAACAAACGGCAGCCAATGTGGGGGAAACCGCTGCGGCCATGAATGAAATGAACGCGACCGTTGAAAGCAACACTCAGACGGCGGCCGAGGCAGACACGTTATCTCTCAGTGCCAGCCAGGCGGCGGAAAAAGGCAGCCATGCCATGCAGGGCGTTGTGGGCACAATGCAGCAAATTACCGACAGTTCAAAGCAGATCGCCACTATTACATCTGTGATTGATGGCATCGCATTCCAGACTAATATTCTCGCGCTGAACGCTGCCGTTGAAGCGGCACGCGCCGGGGAACAAGGCAAAGGGTTCGCCGTGGTGGCCGGGGAAGTTCGCAGTCTTGCACAACGCAGCGCGTCAGCCGCCAGTGAAATTAAGCGATTGATCGATGCCAGCGCCGACACGGTGATTTCGGGATCAAAACAGGTCGCTCAGGCAGGCAAGACGATGGATGATATTGTCACCCAGGTGCAAAACGTTTCTGCGTTGATTGCGCAGATCAGAACAGCAACCGGCGAGCAAAATCTTGGTCTGGTGGATGTCGCCAAAGCCATCGAAGAGCTGGATCGCATCACCCATCAGAATTCCGTTCAGGTGCAGGAAGGCGCAATGGCCTCATCGGGTTTAAAGAAACAGGCGGAAAGATTAGTGGATGCTGTGGGTGTCTTCCGCTAAACCGTTAAATACAAGGCCAGTGAAACAGACACTGGCCGGGATCATTTATTGTGCACGGCGCCGTTCAGCAATCCAATCCTGCACTTCGATGGCAAAAGTGTCCGGCGCCTTGCGAAATGTTTTTCTCGCCAGATCTAAAATGCTGTGGCGGGCTAACTCTTCTTCCATACGTTGTTGCGCGCTGTCCATCACCGCGCGGATCCCGCAAGGCCCTTCGCACGCCCAGGCCGGCGGACTTTCTTCAAAAACAGCCAGCCGTTGTCTGATCTCTTTGCATTCAAAAATCCCTTTCTCCCCGTCGATGGCCTGAACCACATCCAGCATGGTGATCAGTGCCGCGGGGCGTGCCAGCCGGAAACCGCCGCCCTTCCCCTCACTGCTCACCACCAGCCCCCCGCGCGAAAGACGGGTGAAGATTTTCGCCAGATAATCATAGGGAACGCCCTGCAACTCTGCCATTTCGCGGACATTCATTTCACGATCGTCGCCTCTGATATCGACCATGCACACCAGACTATGAATGCCATATTCCACGCCAGAACTGTAAAACGCCATGATGAACTCCGTTAAACTTTAGCTGAGTCATTATACAGAAATTGTCCGCACCTGAAAGACGCGCTTTTTGAGCCTGTAATTCCCTTTGACGATTTCACAATTAATCAATCAGTTGAATATCCTCTTTTATCCTTACTTTTTTAACTCCGAAAATTATTGTCGCAGTTAACTACGACAATTATAGTGGCAGTCAGATTATTAACGCGTTCTGAACATTTAAAGGTTGAACACATGAAAAAGCATATTCTGATCCTCGGTAGCGGTTTTGCAGGTATGTGGGCCGCAGTGAGTGCAGCACGGCTGGCGAACATAAATGGCGGCGATGACATCAACATCAGCGTTCTGGCACCTCATCCTGAGCTGCGTGTGCGCCCGAGATTTTATGAAAATAATGTTGCCTCTCTGGTTTCTCCGCTGGCACCACTGTTTACAGCCCTGAACATTCACTTCATACAGGGAAACGCCAAACGCATTGATAACAAGACAAAAAACCGATGCGGAAGGTCAACTGGCATCGGCGAGTTATGACCGACTGGTGCTGGCCACAGGCAGCAATGCAAGACAGGTCACTGTTCCCGGTGCCGATCAATACACGTTCAATATCGATCAGCTGGAATCGGCACACGTTTTTGAAAAACATCTGACCGGGCTGGCAAACCAAGCGCCAACCCCGGCACGCAACACGGTGGTAGTGTGTGGCGGGGGTTTTACCGGCATCGAACTGGCGACTGAATTACCTTCCCGCCTGCGCGAGCTCTTCGGTACAGAAACCAAGACTAGAGTTATCGTAGTTGAGCGTGGTGACGTTATCGGCGGGCGTTACAGTGAAGCGCTGCGCGACGTCATCGAACAAGCCTCCAGGGAAATCGGCATCGAGTGGCGTTTACAGGCAGACATCACCGCCATTGACGCAACCGGAGTGACATTGAGTGATGGAAGCCACATTGCCTCCTCAACCGTGGTATGGACCGCCGGCGTGCAGGCCAATGCGCTGACTGAACAGTTTGCAGCGGAGCGTGACAGTGTCGGGCGTTTGTATGTCGATGAAAATCTGCAAATTCGTGGGGTTTCTGATGTCTTCGCCACCGGGGATGTTGCTCATGCCGCCACCGATGATGTCGGCAATACGGCGCTGATGTCCTGTCAGCATGCGATTCAGTTAGGTAAATTTGCCGGAAATAATGTCGCGGCAAGCATCCTGGGCCTGCCGCCTATTCCATATCGTCAGGTGAATTACGTCACCTGCCTTGACCTGGGCAGTTGGGGGGCAGTGTTTACGGAAGGCTGGGATCAAAAAGTACAATCGGTACGTGAGGAGGCGAAAAAAATCAAAATCGCCATTACAAATGAGCTGATTTACCCGCCTCGGGCTGAGCGTGAGATTGCCTTTGCGGCAGCGGATCCTCTGGCTAAATTCGTCTGATAAAAACCCAAAACAGCGCTCCCGGCACTTTCGTCGCCGGGAGTTGGGTCTTATTTTATACCGCTGCTAACCTGAACGCCGAAACCGAATGCGTCAGATGATGCACCTGCTCTTCCAGCGAAGCGGCCGCCGCCGCCGACTCCTGAACCAGCGCCGCATTTTGTTGCGTCACTCCGTCAATTTCCGTCACCGCCTGTTCAATCTGGCTGATGCCACGACTTTGTTCATCCGACGCCGTCGATATATGCTCCATCAGGACATCCACCTGAGTCACCGATGTAATGATCGCACTAATGGAATCACCGGTGCGGGAAACCTGATCCGACCCTTCTTTTATATTGGCGACAGATTCTGAAATCAGGCTTTCAATCTCCTTCGCTGCCACCGCACTGCGCTGCGCCAGATTACGTACTTCGCTGGCCACCACGGCAAATCCACGCCCCTGCTCGCCTGCTCGTGCCGCTTCAACGGCAGCATTCAGCGCCAGAATGTTGGTCTGGAAAGCGATGCTGTTAATCACACCGGTGATGTCTTCGATTTTTTTAGAGCTGCTGTTGATGCGCCCCATGGTCTGGATCACTTCCTGCGCCACTTTCTCACCGGCACGGGCATTTTTCACGGCTTCGCGGGTCAGGCTGCTGGCGCGCACGACATTTTCAGTATTCTGTTTTACCGTCGCCCCCAGTTCTTCCATGCTGGCCGCCGTTTCGGTCAGCGCTGCCGCCTGTTGTTCAGTGCGCGATGCAAGATCGATATTCCCGGCAGTAATTTCTTGTGAAGCATGCGCTACCGTGTGGCTGGTATCGCGCACCTGACTGATAATCTGCGTCAGTGCCAGTCGCATATGTTCCATCGACTGCATCAGTTGTTCGATTTCACTGCGCGAATTCATCTTCACTGGCACCGGCGTATCCAGAAATCCTTCGGCGATCTGACGGCAGTGATCACGGGAACTCAGCAACGGGTTCAGCACGTAACGTTTCATGAAGATGAGCACAGCAAGGATCACCACCAGGAATAATACGCAGAACGCGATGGTCAGCCCGATGCCAAAACTGAAGTTGTTTTGCGCTTCGCTGTTGAGGTTTTTGGCGTATTTCTCATGCAACGCCAGCACCTGATCCAGCACAATTTCATACTGGCGATCCAGTTTTATCACTGCCGGAATACGCGCTTTAAACTGCTGTTGATCGCCTGCACGGGCAGCGTCAACCAGCGGCTGAATACCATTCTGACGGTAATCAAGATAGGTGGCGCGATAGGCCTCGGCCAGGGCAGCTTCGCCCGGCAGCTTGGGTGCGCTCAGATAGGCCTGGAATGCTGCGTCCGCTTTACCGGTAGCTTCGTCCACACCCTCGAGTGCCGGTTTCAACTGGCTGTTATCCCCGCTCTCGATCTGTTTCATCAGTTCCATCACCCGTACGCGAGAAGTACGGCTGTGGTTAATCGGGTCAATAATGGAAAGCACCACGCGGATCTCTTTATTCACATCATCCAGTGAATGATTACTGCGTGTCAGCAACCAGACGTTAGACATCATACTGGCGAAAAAGAGAGCAAAAAGAACAATTAAAACAAGCAGAGAAGACTTTTTTAGGGACATGTGCGGCTCTTATACAGCGGATCAGGAGTCTATTTATCGGCATATCCCTGCGAATGTTTAGCCTTACACCCGTACTATCACAAATTTTTGGCAGGATGATCGATCTGCCCACCGTTGCTCAAGGGCATTAACGCCAGAATGTCGCCAGTGCTCATTTTTCTTACGCGGGATAAATCTCATGCTTTAACTTTTTTTCACGTTAACGTGAAGTGACTCGCAATAAGTATTATAACTTTCATTATCAGAACGAGATACTCACCCGACTTATTCCGGCCCAG
This sequence comes from Rahnella sp. R3(2024), assembly GCF_042920125.1. Lineage (NCBI taxonomy): Bacteria > Pseudomonadati > Pseudomonadota > Gammaproteobacteria > Enterobacterales > Yersiniaceae > Rahnella > Rahnella sp. R3(2024). The sequence goes on along the minus strand of NZ_JBHGBU010000002.1, from coordinate 405,285 downwards.
TTTAAAATGGCTCTAAGATATTTCCCTCATAAAATGCAATCAAATAAAATTCTCAAATCATTTGTCATGTGAATATTCCTAATAATTACCGAGGAAAAATCTTATGAATTAAAGCTGCCTACTCAACGACCATGATTTATTTTTTCATTAATTAATGAGAATATTCCCTAACTCAAATCCCTCTTGATACGAAAACTCTTAGTTATTTTTACGCCGGGTAGAAAGGTACAATTCAGCGCAAGCCCTTGCGCTATGGCACTTAAAGAGACTCATAAAGAAATATCTTACTTATCAATGAAATATTCTTTCATGTATATAAGCTTAACCAGTAACATTCAGTAACACATTTTAGTTTTCAATATAAACATCAATGTTTCTAAAATACCGGCCACAGGTACTTATGTGGAATTTTTTCACATAAACTCAAAACACACTGCGGAATGTTTCTCAAAATATTTTGTCTTGATTGTGACCCTGATTTATCTCACCCCACCAGGTGCAGAAATGGATATCGTTTTATGGCAGGGTTGCCTACCTTTCATTTATTTATGGATTCATTGGCAGCGTTTATCACTCATCAATAAGGGATAGGCATGTCTAATAGCTTTCAGGAAGAAATACCCAAAGCTCGCGTCAATATTAAACTCGATTTACATACAGGCGGCGCGCAGAAAAAAGTCGAATTACCTTTAAAATTAATGGTAATGGGTGACTACAGCAATGGTAAAGAGACGCGTCCTTTGTCAGAGCGTGAAAAAGTCAATATTAATAAAAATAACTTTAACAGCGTACTCGCAGATTTTAGCCCGTCGCTGAACCTGACCGTCGAAAACACACTGTCAGGCGATCGCAGCGAAGAAAGCATCAAGCTTAACTTCAAAGAAATGAAGGATTTCGAGCCAGAGCGAGTGGCACGTCAGATCCCACAGCTTCGCGCGATGCTCGCGATGCGTAATCTTTTACGCGATCTCAAATCCAATCTGCTCGACAACGCGACCTTCCGCAAAGAGCTCGAAACCATTCTTAAAGATCCGTCTCTGAGCAATGAACTGCGCAGCGAACTGAATGCCCTGGCACCAAAGGCCTGATTGCCTCCACTTAACGGATTAATGCGAGATAATGCTTATGTCAGTCAATAACGAAAACGTCTCTTCTTCAAACGGTCAGACGACCGTGCTCGAGAACCCGGAAGCCAGCCCTATTTATGCCTCCCTGTTCGACAAAATTAATCTTACACCGGTTTCCTCACTGGGCGACCTGAACGATTTCCAGGATACTTCAGCGCTGGCTGATGTCACTGCCGACCAGCGTGTCACTGCGGCCGTTCAGGTTTTCCTGGAACGCCTGAAGCTGTCCGGTCAGACTGTTGAACGTCTGGATAAAACGCTCCTCGATCACCACATCGCCGAACTCGACAGCCAGATCAGCCGTCAGTTGGATGAAGTCATGCATCACCCTGAATTCCAGCGAGTGGAATCCGGCTGGCGTGGCCTGAAGTTTCTGGTTGACCGCACTGATTTTCGCCAGAACGTGAAAATCGAACTGCTGGACGTGTCTAAAGATGACCTGCGTCAGGACTTCGAAGATTGTCCCGAGATCATTCAGAGCGGCCTGTACCGCCATACCTACATTCAGGAATATGACACACCAGGCGGCGAGCCAATTGGTTCCGTCATTTCTAACTACGAGTTTGACGCGTCTGCGCAAGACGTCGCGCTGCTGCGTAACATCTCTAAAGTCTCTGCTGCTGCGCACATGCCGTTCGTCGGTGCCGTCGGTCCAAAATTCTTCCTGAAAGATTCCATGGAAGAAGTTGCCGCGATTAAAGACATCGGTAACTACTTCGATCGCGCCGAATACATCAAATGGAAATCCTTCCGCGATTCCGACGATTCCCGCTATATCGGTCTGACCATGCCGCGCGTGCTGGGTCGTCTGCCGTATGGCCCGGATACCGTGCCGGTTCGCAGTTTCAACTACGTAGAAGAAGTGAAAGGCCCGGATCACGAGAAATACCTGTGGACCAACGCCGCGTTCGCCTTTGCTGCCAACATGGTGAAAAGCTTCATCAAAAACGGCTGGTGCGTACAAATCCGTGGTCCGCAGGCAGGCGGCGCAGTGACTGATCTGCCGATCCACCTGTACGACCTGGGTACCGGTAATCAGGTGAAAATTCCGTCTGAGGTGATGATCCCGGAAACCCGCGAGTTTGAGTTTGCCAACCTGGGCTTCATCCCGTTGTCTTACTACAAAAACCGCGATTACTCCTGCTTCTTCTCTGCCAACTCTGCGCAGAAACCGGCGCTGTACGACACCGCGGATGCCACTGCTAACAGCCGCATCAATGCGCGTTTGCCTTACATCTTCCTGCTGTCACGCATCGCGCATTATCTGAAGCTTATCCAGCGTGAAAACATCGGTACCACCAAAGACCGCCGTCTGCTAGAACTGGAACTGAACACCTGGGTACGCACGCTGGTCACCGAAATGACCGATCCGGGCGACGATCTGCAGGCTTCTCACCCGCTGCGTGATGCCAAAGTGACCGTTGAAGATATCGAAGACAACCCTGGCTTCTTCCGCGTGAAACTCTACGCCGTACCGCACTTCCAGGTAGAAGGCATGGACGTGAATCTGTCATTAGTTTCTCAGATGCCGAAGGCGAAAGCCTGAGGCCCGGAGGCACGATGAAGATTGAGCGTCCGCTGTGGACTCGAGGGATCCTCGTGTCTCCACAGCAATTTCAACAACAGGCCTCTTTTGAGGCCTGGACAAATGAGTGCATCGCGCAAATGAGTACCCTGCATCCCTGGGGCGTACTCCATGCCAGCTTCGAGCAAGATGCCCTGGCACAAGGGCGTCTGAAGGCAGAGCGGTTACACGTTCGCTTTCAGGAAGGAATGTTGATCGACACCGACTGCGCCGATCAACTCCCGCCTACCCTGACATTGGCGGCCAGTCTGCCGGCAGAAGCAAACGAAGCTGTCGTCATGTTGGCAATGCCACAGGTGTATGCAAACGGTGGAAATTGTCTGCAACCTGATGAGCGAGCCGAACGACCGGTGCGCTACCGGCAGGCCTGGCGTGACGTACAAAACCAGTTTGGGGATGATAAAAAACAGCTCGCCGTCATGACTTACGAACTGACGCTGCGTCTGGATACTCAGGAAAATAGCGACTATCAGGTTTGCCCTGTTGCGCGCCTTTTGCGCGATCCCCAGGGACGCTGGGTGCAAGATATGTTGTTTATCCCCCCTTTGTTGAGTCTTAAGGCCAGCCACTGGTGCGGTGAACAACTTGAGTTGCTGATGGTGCAATTGCGGGCACGCCTGCAACGCCTAATGGGCATGCGCCGTGAAAGCAACGCACGCATGGCTGATTTCGCTGTGGCCGACGTTTCACTCTTTTGGCTGCTTAATGCCCTTAACGGTGCTGAACCGGTACTGGGGAATTTCCAGCGTTATCCGCAGGTACATCCGGAGCGCGTATATCAGGAGCTGGCTCGTCTTGCCGGTAACTTACTTACGTTTTCTCTTGAACATGATGTCACCGCCATTCCTGTGTATCAGCATGACCAACTGACGAAGGTTTTCCCGCCGATTTTTCGGTTGCTGAATATCCTTCTGGAAGCGAGCCTGCCTTCGCGGGTGGTGTCCATCGAGCTGGTGCATGAGCCGCGGATCAATCAGTGGCGTGCTGCATTGCACGATCCTCGCCTTCGTGAAGAGGTGGATTTTTACCTGTCAGTCCGTTCCACGCTCTCTTCCGCTCAACTGCAAACTCAATTTCCGCAGCTGTGTAAAGTCGGTGCGCCGGATGATGTCGGCAACGTGGTCAACGTGGCACTCAGCGGTATTCCGCTCCGCCCTTTAAGTCATGTTCCGGCAGCTATTCCGTTGCGGCTTGAGAATCAATATTTCTCCCTGGACCTTAACCACCCGGCGGCGAAGCAGATGATAGAAGCCGGAACCTGCGTCTTCTATGTGCCGGGCACGTTGGGCGACATTCAGCTTGAACTGTTTGCGGTGTTACGTGCATGAGCGAATCGATGAAAGCACAGACTGAATCTGTTGATACTGATGCCCTGCTTGCCGATACCTGGCTGCAGATCATCAGCCTGCGCCAGGGCATGAGCTGTTCTGAAGGCGAAGGTGAGATCTTCTGGAAGCGCTGCGTGGCCGATATTGAGCACGTGCAACGGGCGCTGAAAGAGGCAGACATCAGTGAGCAAAACTGCCAGCACATCATGTATGCGCAGTGCGCAATATTGGATGAAACGGTCAAAGGGCGCGGTGTGCAGGATGATGCTTATTTTGTCTGGTGTAACTCACCCCTGCAGGCACATTTTTTCAACACCTTAGATGCCGGCAATCAGCTGTATGAACGGATGCGCAACGTGCTGCATGAGCCTGCGCCGGACATCAGCGTGCTGACTTGTTTTCATCGCGTACTGATGCTGGGTTTTCTGGGTGGCTATGCGTCACGGGCAGTTTCAGAACGTGAACAACTCCTCGACCAGTTATCGGCGCGTGTTCCGGCGTTCAACTTTGCTCCCTCCCGTCCGGTATTGGCCGTCGGCTCATCCAGCAACCGTCTTGCGGTGTGGCTGCGCTATTGGCCGGTACGTCTCGGGCTGGCCGCACTAATTGTGGCGTTGCTGTGGTGGGGGCTGGACCACTGGCTGTCTCAGTTACTCCCGATGCTGTTACCGGGGTCAGTGAAATGAGTCCGATGTGGCGACGTGGTTTATGGTTATGGGCAGGAATTCTGGCCGGTATTCTGTGTCTGGTCTTTCTGCCTTTCACACCAGCATCGCGCTGGATTGTCTTTGGACTTGTTTCGTTCATCTGTCTGGCAGGCATGTGGCGGGCGGGCCGGCAACCGGTGTCTGAATTCGTGGCAAATAGTATTTTCGACGGGCTTCCGGCCGAAAATTACCGTCTGCCCGTCGTGCTGGTTTGCGGAGACGGTCTGACATCATTGTTCGGTCAGGATACTGTTTATCAGTCGGCACAAGGCTGCTGGTTAAGGGTGGATGACGCCAGCACTTTACGCCAGTTCGCCCGGCAGGTTCTCTGGCAGCGTCCTGAATGGGCAAAGCAGATGGCCGTTATGCTGTCCGTTAATCCGCAGCAGCACGGTGACGATAAAATGCTGACGACGCAGCTCTATGAGTTGCGCTGGCAACTGGTGCAGCTTCGTCGCGATATCCGTCGCCCGCTTCCTTTGCTCCTGTGCAGTACAATTGCCACCAGCATTGCTGAAGGGCCGGTTTGGTTATCACAACAAAAGGCCGCGCCGGTCACGCTGTGGCCCACCGTCACAATGCCGGAAACCCTGACCAACTGGCTGCACATGGAGGGTAACGTCCGCCATGCTGAGAGGATCAAACAAACCGTTATTTTCAATCAGCAAAATGACTGGCTGAATGCGCATGTATTGCCTGCTTTGCAGGCACGTAACGATGATATTGCCTGTGTCTCTGCGCAGCAGGTGATCCTGCATCAGGTTGACGGACTGAACGCTGTTGTACCCGCATCACTCTGGCAACAGTGGCTGGCCGCCCGTACCTCTTTGACTAACGTGTCGGGCTGGCACCCAGTACCCCATGCAAATAAAGATACCCTCCTCTTTCCGGAATTTATCTTCACAGATCTGCCTTCCGGCAGCGGTGTGTCTTCACGCCGACGGGCATTACGGCATGGCGTCACTTTATTGACCGTTGCGGCTGCCATGGCACTGTGTTGCAGCGCCTGGGAGAACCGTCAGCTTCTTCATCACGTAGCTTTTGATATCCATCATTACTACAGCGTAAAAATGGAGGACTACGAACCTAAGGCTAAAGCGGTTGAAATACTGCGTCAGGATGCCGCACAGCTGGATGACTGGTTCCGCAACGGCGAGCCACTGAGTCTGGGGCTCGGCCTCTATCAGGGTGAGCGCCTGCGCCTGCCATTGCTGGAAGCCATCAGAAGCTACATTCCCCCACCCCCTCCTCCGCCACCCGCCGAGAAACACACGCCTAAAATCGTGCGTCTTGACGCTATGTCGCTGTTTGAAAGTGGCAAATATGCGCTTAAACCGGGCTCACTCAAAATGCTGGTGAGTGCGCTGGTGGATATCAAGGCCAAACCAGGTTGGCTGATTGTGGTCGCCGGGCACTCGGATATTACCGGAGATGCGAAAGCCAACCAGACACTGTCTTTAAAACGTGCTGAATCCCTGCGCGACTGGATGCTTTCTACCAGCGACGTTTCCCCGACCTGCTTTGCAGTTCAGGGCTTCGGAGCCACGCGCCCTATAGCAACAAACGACACCCCGGAAGGCCGCGCGGCCAACCGTCGTGTCGAAATCAGTCTGGTGCCGCAGGCCGATGCCTGCCAGGCAGCAGCAACCCCACATTCATCAAATGATTGATGGATGCTTAACTTAGAAATGGAGAACTACCCATGGCAATTCCTGTTTATCTGTGGCTGAAAGACGACGGCGGTGCGGACATTAAAGGTTCCGTAGACGTAAAAGATCGCGAAGGCAGCATCGAAGTCGTTGCGCAGGAACACAACCTGTACATCCCGACCGATAACAACACCGGCAAATTGACGGGTACCCGTATTCACACCCCGTTCCTGTTTACCAAGGAAATCGACTCCTCCAGCCCGTACCTGTACAAAGCGGTGACCACCGGTCAGACCCTGAAATCCGCTGAGTTCAAATGGTATCGCATCAATGACGCGGGCCAGGAAGTGGAGTATTTCAATACCAAACTGGAAAACGTCAAGCTGGTGAAAGTCGCGCCTAAAATGCACGACATCAAAGATCCGGCCAAAGAAAAACATAACCACCTTGAAGCGATTGAACTGCGTTACGAAAAAATTACCTGGACCTACAAAGACGGCAACATCATTCATTCCGATTCCTGGAACGAACGTACCACCGCGTAAGACCTCACAGCAGACGGTTCGCCGTCTGCTGTTTTTGTTTTCTGAGCCGCCGGTCTGGCGGTTGAGCAAACAAAAACAGAACCGGACATCGACCTTATGGGCCTGGGTTTCCTGCAAAGGAAAAGGCTATGGGCGGTAGCGTACCTCAAAAAAGGAATTCAGCATGGAACAGCAGTCAGCCGTCTTACTTCGTCGCTTAAACCCGTACTGCGCGAAAGCGCTTGAAGCCGCCGCGACCCTGTGTCAGACGCGGGCACATGCGGAAATCACGGTCGAACACTGGCTGCTTAAGCTGCTTGAACTGGGCGAAGGCGACATCACCGTGCTGGCCCGTCGCTACGAGTGGGACATGGACGTGCTGTGGCAAAATCTGCTCGCGCATCTCGATGCCCTGCCGCGTTCCGTGCATGCCCGTCCGCAACTTTCCGATGATTTACAGGCGCTGATAAAAGCCGGATGGCTGGCCGCATCCCTGCAGGACGACAATGAAAATATCCGCAGTGTACATCTGCTGGAAGCCCTGCTTGCTAAGCCGCGCCTGCTGCGCTGCGAGGGTTTGTGGCCGCTGTTCAGCCTGAGCGAAGAGCATATCCGCCGCCTGAAACCGGTGCTGGACGCGCTGTCTGAAGAGCGCCCCGAACTGCAACAGCAGGAAAGCCTGAACCGGACGCCGTCCGACCTTGCCGGTGACGCCACCAGCCCGAAACATGACATCGCCGCTGGCGGTCAGTCACTGAGCGAAGCCCTGCAGGCTGCGCTGGATAAGTTTACGCTGGATGTCACTGCTAAAGCCAAAGCCGGACACATCGACCCGGTGTTTGGTCGCGATAACGAAATTCGTCAGATGGTCGACATCCTGTCACGCCGTCGTAAAAACAACCCGATTTTAGTCGGCGAGCCAGGCGTAGGGAAAACCGCACTGGTCGAAGGTCTGGCGTTACGCATTGCAGAAGGCAACGTGCCGGACAGCCTGAAAACCGTCAGCCTGCGCACCCTGGATTTAGGCTTGCTGCAGGCCGGTGCCGGGGTCAAAGGTGAGTTTGAACAGCGCCTGAAAAACGTCATCGACGCCGTGCAAAAATCACCGACGCCGGTGCTGCTGTTTATAGACGAAGCGCACACCATTATTGGTGCAGGCAATCAGGCCGGTGGCGCGGACGCCGCCAACCTCCTCAAACCCGCCCTCGCCCGCGGTGAGCTGCGAACTATCGCCGCCACCACCTGGTCCGAGTACAAACAATATTTTGAACGCGACGCCGCACTCGAGCGCCGCTTCCAGATTGTCAAAGTCGATGAGCCGGACGACGAGATGGCCTGTCTGATGCTACGCGGCCTGAAATCCCGCTACGCGCAGCATCACGGCTTGCACATCACCGACGAAGCGGTCAAAGCCGCCGTCAGCCTCTCCCGCCGCTACATTACCGGCCGCCAGTTGCCGGACAAAGCCGTCGACCTGCTCGATACCGCCTCCGCCCGCGTGCGCATGAGCCTTGATACGCTGCCGGAAGATCTGACCCGCCTGAAGGCTAAGATCGGCGCACTGGGGATGGAAGAACAGGCGCTGCTGGAAGACATTTCGCTGGGTAGCCAGACCCACGGCGAGCGCCTGACTCAGATTGAACATCAGACCAATGCGCTGACTGATCAGCTCACCGCGCTGGACACTCAGTATCACGCTGAGAAAGCGCTCACTCAGCAACTGCTCGATGTGCGTCAGGACATCAGCCGGCAGGAAGAGATCGCCAGCCTGCAACAGCAACTCAGTGATTTACAGGGGCACGCCCCGCTGCTTTCACTGGACGTTGATATACGTACCGTCGCCACCGTGATTGCAGACTGGACCGGTGTGCCGCTGACCAGCCTGCTGAAAGACGAACAGACTGACCTGTTACAACTGGAAAACCAGCTGAATAAACGCGTCGTCGGCCAGGACCCTGCATTGACCGCCATGGCACAACGTTTGCGCGCCGCCAAAACCGGTCTGACTTCTGAGAATGGTCCGCTGGGCGTGTTCCTTCTGGTCGGTCCGAGCGGCGTGGGTAAAACCGAGACGGCACTTTCCCTCGCCGACTGCCTGTTCGGCGGCGAGAAATCACTGATCACCATCAATCTCAGCGAGTATCAGGAAGCGCATACCGTTTCCCAGCTGAAGGGTTCACCTCCGGGCTACGTTGGTTACGGCCAGGGCGGTATTCTGACCGAGGCTGTGCGTAAACGCCCTTACAGCGTTGTCCTGCTTGATGAAGTTGAAAAAGCGCACCGCGACGTAATCAACCTGTTCTATCAGGTGTTTGACCGTGGCTTTATGCGCGATGGCGAAGGTCGTGAAATTGATTTTCGCAATACCGTCATCCTGATGACCGCCAACCTTGGCAGCGACCACATCATGCAACTGCTGGATGAACAACCGGAAGCCACCGACGGCGACCTACAGGAAATGCTACGCCCGATCCTGCGCGATCATTTCCAGCCGGCCCTGCTCGCCCGTTTCCAGACGCTGATTTATCGTCCGCTGAATGCCGTTGCCCTGCGCACTATCGTTGAGATGAAACTGGCACAAGTCGCCAAACGCCTGAACAAGCATTACGGCCTGAAGTGCACCATCGAAGAAAGCCTCTACGACACGCTGGTCGCCGCCTGCCTGCTGCCGGACACCGGCGCGCGTAACATCGACAGCCTGCTCAACCAGCAGATCTTGCCGGTGCTGAGCCAGCAACTGCTGCAACGCATGGCCGGACAACAGCGCACCACCGCACTGGCGCTGGGCTGGGATGAAGAAGAAGGGATCACGCTGGAGTTTGACGGAGAAGAGAAATGAATACATCCGCATTGCCATTTTTCGATCACAGCCATCATAAATTAGCTGTCCGCGGCAGCAGCGCACAGCCCGACGTTCTGAGCTTTAACAGCCTTGAAGCACTCAGTTCGCCATTCCGTTACGAAATTGAGTTCACCAGCACCGACAAAAATATTGACCCGAAAACCATGCTGCTGCAGGACGCCTCCCTGACCCTGCAGGCGCCGGTGGCTGAAGCCTTTGGCGTTTCCGTGCAACAGCCGCAGCGCGTGATACAGGGCGTCATCACCGCCTTTAAGCGCCTTTCCACCTCGAAGGATGAAAGTCATTACGAAGTCCGCCTGCAGCCGCGCCTGGCCCTGCTTTCACGCAGCCATCAGAATGTCATTTATCAGGACATGTCCGTGCCGCAGATTGTCGAAAAAATCCTGCGCGAACGCCACGCTATGCGCGGTCAGGATTTTGTCTTCACGCTGAGTAAAGAGTACCCGCGGCGCGAGCAGGTCATGCAGTACGGCGAGGACGACCTGACCTTTATCTCCCGTCTGCTGGCCGAAGTCGGTATCTGGTTCCGCTTTACTGCCGACCCCAAACTCAGCATTGACGTCGTCGAGTTTTACGATGGCCAGCAGCATTATTTGCCATCCCTGACCCTGGTCGCCGTGCCCCCTTCCGGCATGCACGATGTCGGCGTCGAGTCCGCCTGGAACCTGGCCAGCCATTATCAGGTAGTGGAGAAAACGGTGTCCACCCGCGATTACAACTACCGCACCGCCACCGCGGAGTTAAGCGGCAGCGCCGACGTCACCCGTGGAGACACCACCACCTACGGCGAAGCCTATCACTACGCCGATAACTACCTGACCCCCGGCGGCCGCGAACCGGAACCGGAAAGCGGCGCGTTCTACGCCCGCCTGCGCCACGAGCGTTACCTGAATAATCAGGCGCGTTTCTCCGGCGTCGCCAACGCAGCCACCCTGGTGCCGGGTCAGGAACTGCATGTTACCGGCAGCGACGCCCCGTCGCAGTTTGCGCAAGGCGTGGTCATCGTCAGCATCGAAAGCGCGGCGAGGCGTGACAAAAGCTTTGAAGTGAAATTCGACGCCATTGCGTATTCCGAAGACTACGGCTTCCGCCCGGAGCCGGCGCCTAAACCGATCATGGCCGGCACCCTGCCCGCCCGCGTCACCAGCACTACCGCCAGCGATACCTACGGCCATATCGATAAAGACGGCCGTTACCGCGTCAACATGATGTTTGACCGGGATGCGTGGGAACAGGGGTACGAAAGCCTGTGGGTCCGTCAGGCGCGCCCGTACGCCGGGGATACCTACGGCATGCATATGCCGCTGCTGGCCGGCACCGAAGTGGCCATTGCCTTTGAAGACGGTAATCCTGACCGCCCGTACATCGCCCACGTGCTGCACGACTCGGCGCACGGCGACCACGTCACCATCCAGAACTATAAGCGCAACGTCCTGCGTACCCCGTCGAACAACAAACTGCGCCTGGACGACGAGCGCGGCAAAGAGCACATCAAGCTCAGCACCGAATACGGCGGCAAAAGCCAGCTAAATCTCGGCCATCTGGTGGACAGCGGCAAACAGCAGCGCGGTGAAGGGTTTGAGCTGCGAACCGACAGCTTCGGGGCAATACGTGCACAGAAAGGGATTTTCATCAGTGCTGACGGTCAGTCGAAGGCTCAAGGGAAAGTGCTGGAGATGGATGCGGTCATGAGTGAGATGAATTCACTGAAGGACAAGGCACAATCTCTCTCTGACGATGCGCAAACAGCTACCGCAAATCCAGCCGATATGGCCGCCCAGATCTCATTGATCAACGACCGTGTAAAAGATCTGACCGCTTCTGTTTTGCTGATGCACGCTCCTAAAGGCGTCGCCCTGAGCAGCGGGGAACATCTCCAGGTCTCAGCAAAGCAAAACCTTATCGCTACGGCAGGAAATAATGCAGATATCAGCGTAACAAAAGATTTTTTCATCGGCGTGGGAAACACCTTAAGCATCTTTGTGAGAAAGCTGGGCATGAAGCTTATCGCCAATCAGGGGCCCATCACGGTTCAGGCACAAAACGATCTGATGGAATTGCTGGCCCGCAAGGCGATCACCATCACCAGCACTGAAGATGAAATTAAAATCACGGCGAAGAAGAAGATCACGCTCAACGCCGGCGGCAGTTATATCACGCTTGACCAGAATAAGATTGAATCGGGCACCGCCGGAGAGTTTCTGACTAAGGCGGGGAATTACGGGCGTTTGACTCAAGCTACAAACAAAGTAAACATGCTGACATTCCCATTAATTAATCGTGACGAATACAATATTCGATTTTTATTTTCTGATGACGAAGGATTACCTTATAGCAATTCAAAATATATAGCCTACCTCCCAGATGGCACAGAAAGAAAAGGAATTACTGATGAAAATGGACACACAGAAAAGTTTGTCAATGAAGATGCTAAGGAAATAAAAATAAAATTAATTAGTGAGTATCTTGATCCAGCTTGGGAGGGTAATCATGGCTGACAAAATAACTACAGGCACACAAACTAAAGATGACAATAACATTGTCACAAACAAAATAACAAACAAATTTAACAAGATGATAATTGAAACCTTAGAAGAACAAAAGAAAATTTTAACAAAACGTAAATTGGATCTTGAAACTTGGGGAGAGAACGAAAAAAAAGAGTTTGAAAAAATTTTTGGCATAAAAGATGAAAAAGCCAGGCAGTGGATATTGCTGGGGGTCAATAGGATGCTAATACTCAATGGTGAATTAAAAGCAACTAACTTTAGACCTGTTGATCAAAATGTCCATGCATCGGTTAATAAAACTCAAGATAAGGATTTCATAATAGACATTGGAAAAAAGTTTGGCAATGATAAAATGAGAGGGCGTGACTCTCGCGTTGCTACTCTATGTCATGAAATGTCACATTACGGCATCATCTTGAATACATCCGACATGACACCTTCTGGCAATGATCCAATGAAAACATCTCCGAAAGATTTTCAAAGTTTTGCCGATAATTTAGTGAAAAAACATGATGCAGGAGTAATGATGAATGCGTATAACATTGAAAGATATTTTGAGTGACAATATATTTAAATGGTTGTTTTTAAGTGTTATTTTTATCACTTCATTTTATGCAAAAGGTGACCAGAACGTACTACTTATACAAAATGGTTACGGCACACTGTATTGGGGTAGTACAGGTGAGCATCATAGTAAACCTGAAATATACTCACTCCTTGATTCCTTCCGTTATAAATCTGATAATGAAATATCAGATGAAATAGATCACACTTATAGTATTAGCTCTATCGAAAGTGATAAAAATGAATCAACATACGATTTCAAAATTCATGTAAACATACAAATAAAAAGCGAGAATATTCTTGCGAAAGTAATATTTTATAACAATAGCAAAGCAGCAAGATTCATAAATAAAAAATATGTACCTTTCGACTTTCAATCAAAAATATCTTTACGACCATGTGATATTATTTTTTTGATAACATCAGGCAATATTAAATTAGATTATCTTGGTTCAATGTGCAATTACGGGTCAATCTTCGACCGGCAGGATTGGCTAGAAATCCCAGCAAAATCAAATTTATCTTTCACAATAAAACTTAATGATATATATGCATTCCTTCCTGGCAAAAATCATTATGACATTGGGACGCGAGAGTATTTACTAGTCGATAAAAAATGGCTTATACAAGGTAATATTAACAAAGTGTTTTTTTCCATATTAAATTGGAGAGAAAATTGCCAAGCAGTTAAAAATAAAGAATCAATATTAACCACATCGAGCGAATGCAATTCTTTACACAATGAAGATAATATTGAAAACTTTCTTACTCAACTTTCTTACTACGGCGAAAGTGGGAGTTCTTTTTTAATTCGCTCCAACAAAACATCAATCATTATTAATGGAGATGAAGTGAAATCTATATATATAAAACACCAGAAATAAGAACCAGATTAACTCATCCTGACATTAGATAGAGATAAATAGAGTATGTAAGAGTTTCAGATAGTTGGCTACGACAATTGAAACATGAGACTGAAATAGGTTCCGGTTAGGACGGGAAGGTTGTTTTTTACTCTTTGTATATGCATCTTAAATATCTGGAAGCAGAGATTAAAACTGACGCTAAAATCTATCGTAAAGCCTCTCTGGGCTCTTCGGGAATGACTGATGGGCAGAATGAATTTCATTTCCAGATTTTTTGTGATGAGACGAATATCAGGAAATTGGTCGGTAGAGCTACTGGCGAGTTAAATATTAATGAAAGTGGCCGGACAGATGTTGTCTACGGCGATGTTCATTTTTATCTTCCTGCAGGAACGAAATTTTATGAGGCGCGACCTTCGGCAAATATAGCTACCACTACGAACCTGAATGAAGTGCATACCAGTACGATTCCGTTGTACGCAAGCATGAGTCTCAGTAAAGGGGCATGCACGATGATTACGCGACAGGCATGCGCGAATGCAGAAGGTGCATTTGAGCCTATTGGCTCACCCATGGTAAATGCCGACGGCGAGGACTATGAATACAACCTTTTTAGAACAGCCACCTCACGCTATCCGCAAAGTCCGAGTGCCGGGTATGAACTGCTGCGCTTTGGGCGCATTATCAACACTGAACATGAAATCCTGGTTCCTGCTGATGCACCCTTATGGATGACTGTAAATTATCCCGGTGGACAAGGTGTTGTGAACCTTGCCGTACCAAATGTTAAAAAATTCAGCGATGCGGATTTCCCTCATTGGGCGGGATGGCAGCTGATTGATGATGATAAAGATACGCATAGTCAGTGCAACTCAGCGGCAATAAGAAAGCTCAGGAAAGAAGACAGGTACGCAGCACAAAGCAGTAAACTTATCTGCTGTATTCCGTTTGAGTGGGAAAAAAGCACCATTGATAACAGGTACAAATGGCTGATGACTGGTCTGCCCTGGGAGCAGTGCACATCGGAAAAAACGGCAACATGGCAAATCCCGGGATCTCAGGAATCGAAGGATCGAATTCTGATGAGCGAAGAAGACTACGGTAGGTTTAAACAGCATGCAGAGGCTCTGTGTTTTGATTCAGGGGTCTTGGGGTCAGGGAAAGTATGGCATTTTGACCCTCGTGGGTTTATTGAACATTTCAGGAAGTGTGGGTGGTTGAGTTTATCTGAGATGATACAAACAGTTCCAAGTAGCGCGTTGAGAAGAACAAGCAGAGACAAATATGCTTGGGAAGCAATTAATAGTCACTTGAAAACACCAGGTTCGGTACTGGTCAATCATATCAATAACTTGAACAACATGATGAGAAAATACTGCATAAATACGCCTTATAGGATCTCATGTTTTTTAGGTAATGCGGTACAAGAAACCCAGTGGCTAAGTACGCTTCATGAAGGTAGTGGGAGTAATTTGTGGTATGCCCCATGGTATGGGCGTGGATTTCTTCAATTAACCAATCCAGAGAACTACCTTAACTACTTTGAATATATCGGGACATCTGTGCAAGCATCTCTAAAACACAGTCTAGTAGATGCATATGCTACGATAGCTGCACAACCCCCAGCTGAAAGGTCTAATGTAACGTTACAAGACCGTCACTTTCCGACACTACCTTCCGAAATTATCGGGTTGAGAGAAGTGGTCAGTGAGAACAATTCATCTAATATATCAGCTGCAGACAGTGCTGGATTTTATTGGGTGAAAAATAAGATGGCAAAATATGCAGATATGGAAAATACTCTTGAAAGAGTTTCAGTTAACACTAATAATGGAACGAAGTATTATTATCGAAGCCCTTCCTTCTGGAAAGCTAGTGCAGCAGTTAATTTACCCGGTAGGATAAACAGCCTTTATAGCTCATCTTTAAATGGATTTGATGCAAGATGCTGTGCCTACGGAGTCGCGCTGGCTATATTAACCGAAGATAAATTTCCGGACCCTTCTGGAAATTTAACAATTTCATTTCCAGAAGGGTATACTCATAGGAAGCATTAGTATGAAATTAGCATGCCTTACTATTTTTTTGAGCTTTAGTACATTTGCTTTAGGTACAGTACCATCGCATCAAGATAAATCACCTTCAGTTATTAGAAACTTATCATCAAATTCCAATGCTGATATTTTTTCATCATCAAGCTTTGATGCTTGCAATATGCACTTCAAAGACTATGTATTTCCCAAGCTAACAGATGATGAATATTACCAAAAAAAATATCCTATTTCAGAATGGAGTTGCCTTTATTCTGGAGATGCATTTGAGGAAGGATATGATACTCAAAAAATCAACAACAATGGTGTAAACGAAAGCAGCACAGAAAATAAAATAGTATATGACTATAAAAATAAAGAATGGAAATCCTCACCAGATAGAAATTACATAGGAAATGGCAAAAAAAATCAATTGGAACTAATAAGAGTTGAGAGTGAAAATTCTAACGGCTACATAGCTATAAATAAAATGAAAAAACTTAAAGACGGTAGTATTGGTGAAGGGTTCTATTTTTGCCTAATACATAATAATAATGCACTTTGTGGGTCTGGTGAGAGCATTAAAAATAATGGCGGATTTATCTCTTCTCAAGATGCATTAAAATTATTAAGTAGTGTTTCGTTTGCGACAACTAAATAACTGCGCTTAATATTAAATCACTGAAGGGAACTCAATCCAGTTTGAGCCTTCTGATCAATCGCCAAAAATCACAAAACATCAACCGGACTAAGTCATGAAGATCATAGCACCGATGCACAGAATATATAGGTGCAGCATGTGGAATTGAAACAGGACCTGGCGCCATAATTACGGGTGCTATTGGGGGAATTATTGGTGGTGTAGCCGGATACTATGGGGCTGACTGGGTGGCGGACCAAATAGATGAAAATTAATTTTTATAAAAAAATACTCAATTTAATTTCAGAAGATAAACCTGATGATCTTACCTCAATCTTTCCTAAAGAAAATTTCCAACAGATTTTGGAAATAGATAAATACCCTAATTTGTCTACATTAGTTAATGATAATATATACGCGTATAGGCTGTTCTTTTGTACTGATATTAATCACACCCAGAAAGTAATAGATGTAATCAATAAAAACTTCAATTCTAACATCGAACTTAATGATGCTAAAGATATTGTAATATCTTCAAGTCAAGAAGCCGTTACTTTCAATTTTTATAATGATTTTTCTGCTGAAGTTTTGCGATTAGTAACAAATTCCGAAAAAACCATCAAAGAAATATGGAATTTAAATATAAGCCCCCCAGCTCCATGGGTTTCATTTCCAGAAATTGATCCTGATGGATTAGGGAGTATGCAAGGCAATCTCTCATTTTGGTGGGATTGGATGTGGTTGCCATTTTGGAATTCTATGAATAAAGATCAAAAAGATAAATATTTAATTGAAAATTCAGCACCAGCCAGTTGGGTAGAGTACTTTGATTTTTATGATGCGCATATTAATGCCAAGAAGACCTAACGGTGAACTGCTTTAGATGTTAAAAAAATACTTATCCCGACTTTTTATTTTTATTTCTCCATTTTTTTATGAAAAGATAAATTTAAAAAATCATGAAGGTATGCGTACAACAAAAGACGTCTGACAGCAAAATTAAGTTTATCAAAATCAACACATAAAAAGTTATCTTCTTTGAAGAATACAAAACTCTAGCAAACACAAGTTTGGTCAACGGTTGGGACAGTAGCGACAAAGGTAAAGTGATACTGAAGGTTTCTACTTTGCAGAAAGAGACAAATCCGAATCAATAAGGTTCGGTAAAGATAACATCTTAGTTGTCGTAAAAATAAAGAAAGTAACGCTGTTAAAGATAAAAAATACATCATCTGCAATAGCAATAAATCTGATGGTGAACGCTCGGGTCATATAGATAAACTACCCTCTAAGACAGGCTATAAAGTTTTCAACCTCAAGTAAGTCGCAAGAAATTTCATATGGTGTGGCTGACAATGCTAATAAGGACATTTGTACATGACGAATTCACTGCCATTTTTCGATCACAGCCATCACAAACTCGCCGTCCGCGGCAG
Organism: Rahnella sp. R3(2024); assembly: GCF_042920125.1. Taxonomy (NCBI): domain Bacteria; kingdom Pseudomonadati; phylum Pseudomonadota; class Gammaproteobacteria; order Enterobacterales; family Yersiniaceae; genus Rahnella; species Rahnella sp. R3(2024). Next base: position 387,456 of record NZ_JBHGBU010000002.1, on the reverse strand, counting down.
CAGCGCACAGCCCGACGTTCTGAGCTTTAACAGCCTTGAAGCACTCAGCCAGCCGTTCCGTTACGACATTGAGTTCACCAGCACCGACAAAAATATTGACCCGAAAACCATGCTGCTGCAGGACGCCTCCCTGACCCTGCAGGCGCCGGTGGCTGAAGCCTTTGGCGTTTCCGTGCAACAGCCGCAGCGCGTGATACAGGGCGTCATCACCGCCTTTAAGCGCCTTTCCACCTCGAAGGATGAAAGTCATTACGAAGTCCGCCTGCAGCCGCGCCTGGCCCTGCTTTCACGCAGCCATCAGAATGTCATTTATCAGGACATGTCCGTGCCGCAGATTGTCGAAAAAATCCTGCGCGAACGCCACGCTATGCGCGGTCAGGATTTTGTCTTCACGCTGAGTAAAGAGTACCCGCGGCGCGAGCAGGTCATGCAGTACGGCGAGGACGACCTGACCTTTATCTCCCGTCTGCTGGCCGAAGTCGGTATCTGGTTCCGCTTTACTGCCGACCCGAAACTCAGCATTGACGTCGTCGAGTTTTACGATGACCAGCAGCATTATTTGCCACCCCTGCCCCTGACCGCCGTGCCCCCTTCCGGCATGCACGATGCCGGCGTCGAGTCCGCCTGGGACCTGGCCAGCCATTATCAGGTAGTGGAGAAAACGGTGTCCACCCGCGATTACAACTACCGCACCGCCACCGCGGAGTTAAGCGGCAGCGCCGACGTCACCCGTGGAGACACCACCACCTACGGCGAAGCCTATCACTACGCCGATAACTACCTGACCCCCGGCGGCCGCGAACCGGAACCGGAAAGCGGCGCGTTCTACGCCCGCCTGCGCCACGAGCGTTACCTGAATAATCAGGCGCGTTTCTCCGGCGTCGCCAACGCAGCCACCCTGGTGCCGGGTCAGGCACTTCATGTTACCGGCAGCGACGCCCCGTCGCAGTTTGCGCAAGGCGTGGTCATCGTCAGCATCGAAAGCGCGGCGAGGCGTGACAAAAGCTTTGAAGTGAAATTCGACGCCATTGCGTATTCCGAAGACTACGGCTTCCGCCCGGAGCCGGCGCCTAAACCGGTCATGGCCGGCACCCTGCCCGCCCGCGTCACCAGCACCACCGCCAGCGATACCTACGGCCATATCGATAAAGACGGCCGTTACCGCGTCAACATGATGTTTGACCGGGATGCGTGGGAACAGGGGTACGAAAGCCTGTGGGTCCGTCAGGCGCGCCCGTACGCCGGGGATACCTACGGCATGCATATGCCGCTGCTGGCCGGCACCGAAGTGGCCATTGCCTTTGAAGACGGTAATCCTGACCGCCCGTACATCGCCCACGTGCTGCACGACTCGGCGCACGGCGACCACGTCACCATCCAGAACTATAAGCGCAACGTTCTGCGTACCCCGTCGAACAACAAACTGCGCCTGGACGACGAGCGCGGCAAAGAGCACATCAAGCTCAGCACCGAATACGGCGGCAAAAGCCAGCTAAATCTCGGCCATCTGGTGGACAGCGGCAAACAGCAGCGCGGTGAAGGGTTTGAGCTGCGAACCGACAGCTTCGGGGCAATACGTGCACAGAAAGGGATTTTCATCAGTGTTGACGGACAGTCGAAGGCGCAAGGGAAAGTGCTGGAGATGCAACCGGCTATCAGCCTGTTGAAAACCGCGCAGGAGCAAATGCAGAGTATTTCCACTGACGCGCAAACTGCCACAGCGAATCCCTCTGACCTGCAGGTCCAAATCAGTCTGTTGCAGCAAAACCTCACCGAACTGAAGCAAGCCGTCCTGTTACTGAGTGCACCGAAAGGGATCGCACTGAGTAGCGGTGAACATCTGCAAATGAGTGCCAGCGATAATCTGATTGCCACGGCCGGTAAAAATGCTGACGTCAGCATCGCAAAGAACTTCTTTATTGGCGTCGGCAACACGCTAAGTATCTTCGTCAGAAAGCTGGGCATGAAGCTTATCGCCAATCAGGGGCCTATCACGGTTCAGGCTCAAAACGACCTGATGGAATTGCTGGCCCGCAAGGCGATCACCATCACCAGCACCGAAGATGAAATTAAAATCACCGCGAAGAAGAAGATCACGCTTAACGCCGGCGGCAGTTATATCAGAATCGATGAAAACGGTATTGAGTCGGGCACTGCTGGGGAATATCTGACTAAAGCCGGGCATTATGGGCGGTTAGATAAAGCCAATCTCCCCACTGAATTTCCAGCCTTAGCCGCTAAATCTGAAGACCCCATTAAACGTTGGTTATTCTCTTAACAGGACGTTAAAAATATGATTATCAGCCCTTTATTTTTAAAAGATAAGTCCGACTCAGAAGTCGATGCTTCCTGGGCCTCCAGAATGATGCCTGTAGATCCTGAGCGCGGTTTTCCCATAAATAGCCATCGCTCGTGGCACGGAGGTATACATATTCCTCATACTGACAGCGGCGGTACGGCAGAAAAGATCCGAGCTATCGCAGAGGGCATTGTGCACTCTCTCCGCCAGCCAGTCGGTGATAAAAAAGGCATTCCGCCTTATAACTACAATGGCGCTACGGATTGCGGCTACGTTTTGTTGAGACATGAAACTGAGATCGGTTCAGGTGAAAATGCCAAAGTCGTTTATTTCTCACTCTATATGCATTTGGCTTCTATTAATGTCGCGGTAAAAACAGGTGAGAAAGTTTATCGAAAAGATCCGCTGGGCACAGTCGGCCAGGTTGATGGGCGTAATGCAGTCCATTTCCAGATATTTTGTGATGATGCTAATTTGGCAAAATTAGTGGGCCGCACGAAGCCGGAACTGGATTTGACGAAAAATGGTCGAACAGATGCGATTTATGGTGATATGCATTTTTATCTGCCAACAGGCACCAAATTTTACAGCCACGCGCCGACCAACAACGCAACCACAGCCACTGAAGCTGAAGTCTATATCAGTTCCGAACCTCTCTTTGTCAGCATGAGCTTTGACAAGGGTAAGTGCACCATGCTCACGCGTAAGAAAGGCGTGTTCTCTAATGGAAAATACAGCGAAGTAGGTGAGAAACTGGTAAACGCCGATGGTGCAGATTACGAATACAACTTGTATGCGCAGGCTAAGAAGTTATACCCGCAAAGCCAAAGTGCAGGTTATGAGCTGTTAAGGTTTGGGCGGGTCATCAACACCGACTATGAAGCATTGGTCCCTGCCGACGCCCCATTGTGGCGAACCATCAGTTATCCGGGTGGCAAAGGAGTCGTAAACCTCGCCCTTCCTGCAGTAAAAAAGTTTAGTGATGGTGATTTCCCGCACTGGGTCGGCTGGCAACTAGTTGATGACGATAAAGATGAAAACAGCCAATGCAATTCAGAGCAGGTGCTATGCCGTTTTGGTGACGATATGCGGGGCTTAATTTGCCATTTCCCATTGGAATGGGATGCCGCAACAGTAGAAAAACGTCTGTTGTGGCTGAAAACAACCGTGGTGAATGAAAGCCTTGAGAATCAAAAAGCAAACCGTCAGATAGATACCAATTGGAATAATGCTTCAGGGTATGCATTCGATAATATAAATCCTGATATGAGCGTGTTAAATGCACAAGATGCATCTTCTTTTGAACAAGCTGCAAATGATACTGCAATGGCAGAAGCCGACTGGAATGCGCTTATCGAACACGCCAAAGCATTATGTTTTGATATCAGTGGATTACCTACAGGACGAGTATGGCACTTTCACCCTATTTCGTTTATAGCACATTTTAGGAAATGTGGGTGGCTGGACTCGGCAAATTTAAAAAAAATAATGACCTCAGAACTGAATACATCAAGAAATGCAGCAACAATTCAATACAGAGAAATAGCGGTAGATGAGTATTACGTGGCACTAAACCTAGTGATGAGAAAATACAATATTCTTACACCTAATAGGCAAAGTCATTTTTTAGGGCAAGGTGCAGTTGAATCTAGTTCATTAACAGCTATGCAAGAAGTTAGTCAAACACAAAGTGTTGTGAATGGTAGGCAGGTCGGTGGTGGCATAGTAACAAAATCTGCAGAACGCGAAAGTGTTTTAGGGCATTGGTATGGTTCGCAACCTGACGAAATAGATAATTACTTTTCTGGTAGTAAATATAACCGAAATGGTGGGCTCATTGCAGCTTCATACAGCTGGAGTAATGGGAACTGCGGAAATATTGATGCTCAGAAGTTCCGTGGACGCGGCTTTAAAATGTTGACTGGGCGCGACAAATATGCTGACTACTGGGTCTATAGAGGCTGGTTACAAAAGGACTCTTTCGATAACCATTGGTGGGATGATCCGCAATATCGCGAAAAAAATGCTGAAGCAATGAGATTGCGACCAGCAAATATAGAAGAACCACAAAAAATAACAGAGTCTCCATACAATTGTATTGACTCTGGATCTTTTTATATTATTTGTTTTAGAGGGCGAACCATTAGAAGTATTGATCTTGATGAAGCTGAAAATACTATGAATGACAATGCTATAGCCGCAGTCACCCAAGCGATTAATGGTGGCGATAATGGTCTGCAAAGAAGAATAACCATGACAAATAATGCAAAGGGATCTTTGAATGATATTTGCTAAAAAAATGATTTTTATGATTATTTTAACGCCGGTGATATCTCATGCGTCGCTATATTACAATCAAGTGAAAGTTGACAAAAATAATTTTTTTCTCGACAAAATTAATCACGATGTAATGCACATCACTAATAATGATAAAAAACACACTTGTCTGATTGAAAATTGGGAGAGTAAATTTTCACAAGGTGCAGGAGTTATATCGCGGACAACTGATGGGAAAGCTATTGTTTTGGCCAACACGGATTCTTATTTGTACGTTAATGAACTTGTTAATTGTCAAAATAATAAAGTACTTTTACACAAAGTACCTGTTCCCTTCTCTATACCACTTGGTGTAGTTGTTGATATGAATTTTGATAAAAAAATATATCTCCTCATGATATTAGAAGACGTTCAAAGCAGAACATACACAGCTTTAGTGTCGAACTTTAATACGAAGAAAAATATCATTTCAGCTGATGGTTTTTTCAGCGAATCATCATATTCTGAAAATGGATTTAATCTAGAAAATGAATATAGCGGGCGAATATCATTAGATGGGAGATATGTTTACCCTGAAAGCTTAGGGTGCTCAATTGATTCATTTCCAGGTGTGTGGGATATAATAAATAAAGGTAGAGTTATTTTCAGATCTTCAAAAAATAGTGATGAGGATATAAAGTCAAAATGTCAAATATTGTTTAGTGGCAAGGCATCACTGAAGGAGTTAGGAGGAGAACTGTTGCTTGATAAAAAATAATCCCTATTGACTAAGATAGCCTTAACTGAAAAAAACTCCTAATTTGCATGATGAAAATATTAGTTAAATTAATATTTTAAAATAATACTACATCAGAACGCGCACCAATTATTAATAACCCTCAATTACTATCTGTTGACCCGTATAGTTCAATTGATGCAAGTGGTTGGTACTGGAACGGTGGGTCTGCCTCAGCAGGATATCGCTCTATAAACAAAGTAATTATTGAGCGAAATATGACCTTCGAACATTCTAGAGTAGTCACACATGCAATCAATGGCGGATATACTCAAGATAGTGATAGGTGGAAACAAACGCTAAGAATATTTAGTATTTTAGGTGATAACATTAAAATTTGAGGTTATAATGAAAAGGAAATTGACACTAACCATTGCCTTATTCTCATTCATCTTTTTAATTAATGAATGCTATTCATCCCAACAAAAACTAGAGATAACGAGCTTAGCAAATAACAAATTGAACATTACAGATTACAAATCGAGCAATATATATATATTTAATATTTCCATAAATAGCTATGAGGTTAATTGCTCAGGAGAAAAAATGGTTTTGTGGGGGTATCCTGTAAAATTTGTTGACTGTAGCCCAGCTGACAATGAGTATGTGATATTCGATCTAAAAACAAAAAAAACAATAGCAACCAACTTGGTAAGCCACGGTATTTTTGGTGCGATTTTCCTATCTGATAATGTTAATGCATTTTTAGATACAGGTGGAGGTTATATTGTAAATACACAGACTGGAGAGGCTAAAGATATCGATAAAAAAATGCTGGGGGAATTAGATAGCATATCTGAAAAATGCCAAAAACCAAAAAGATGGTCATATAATAAATTCCCCCAATAAGCATATTGACAATATTTATACACATTAATATTTCATATCGATAGTGATATAACATACTTAAGCTAAACTTTAATAACACGAAACCACCTAATGAATCAGATTAAATAATATTGATTTTTTATAAAAGCAAAGTGAATATTGTAATTATCCCGCTTAACCTGCAGATTCACTTTTAGAGATCTTCCGACATACTAATTGTGTCACCTGAGGAGATCGCTATGCGCAAGATCCGATTCACTGAGCACCAGATCATCGCCGTCCTGAAATCAGTCGAGGCTGGCAGGATCGTCAAAGATGTCTGTCGCGAAGCCACTATTTCTGAAGCCAACTACTACAACTGGAAAGCAATATATGGCGGGATGGAAGCCGCTGATATGAAAAAAATCAAAGATCTTGAGGACGAGAATCGTCGTCTGAAGCAGATGTTTGCCGATCTGAGTTTGGAATGCCGGGCGTTGAAAGACGTCATCGAAAAAAAAGCTTTAAAACCAACGATAAAGCGTGAGCTCGTCAGCTATCTGACCACGCAGTTTACGATGAGCATACGCCAGGCATGCAGGATGTTATCGTTGCGCAGGACGGTGATTCGTTATCAACCTGATACGCGACATGATGAACCGGTGATCCAGAGGCTGACTAAGGCAGCTGAACGCTATCCCCGCTAAGGATTTAAGATGCTTTTTCAGGTACTTAGCATGCTGTGGCACGTGTGGAACCACAAACGTGTACACCGGATTTACTGTCTACTAAAACTGAATTTTTGTCGTGAGGGTAAACAACGCCTGACGGTGCGCAATCCGGCTCCGCTGGCAACGCCGGAAGTACTCAACCAAAGCTGGCCGATTGATTTTATGCACGACGCCCTGACATGTGGCCAATGTTTTCGGACCTTCAACCTCGTGGATGATTTTAACCGCGAGGCTCTGGCCATCTAAATTGACCTAAATATCCCGGCGCAGCGCGTTGTGAGGGTGCTGGACAGAATAGTGGCAAACCGAGGATATCCGCTGAAGATGCGAATGGATAACGGGCCGGAACTGATATCGCTGGCTCAGGCACAATGGGCTGAGGACCATGGCATAATGCTGGAATTTATCAAGCCAGGCAAACCGACGCAAAATGCATTTATCGAACGGTTTAACCGAACGTACCGGACCGAAATAATGGTTTTTTATCTGTTCAGAACACTGAATGAAGCACGGAAAATAACGGAATGCTGGCTGAAGGAATACAAAAGTGAGCGGCCCCATGAATCCCTGAATAACCTGACGCCGGAAGAATACCGGCTGATGGCTGAGAAGACGAAAACTCAAAATTTGTGTGGAGCTAAAACGGGTGTGCTTACAGGATGAATTCCTTTTTAGATATTAACAACCCAAGTAATGGGAGTGAGTCATGATCAAGGTACATAATCTTTTTTTTATAATAATTTATATTTCTATGAGTGGAAAGTCTTTGGCGACGAATGATAAAGATGTTACTCACAACTCACTTATAAATGCCGTTAGAAGTAATTATGAAAATTTAAACAATGTGAACTTCTCAGTGCATAAAGCTCTATATTTTAAAGATTATGCGTATTTCTGTGGTGTTCCGCAATATGATAACGGTGATTATTTTGAAATGAATAATTTTGTCACAGTATATGACATGCTGTTGAAGCGGAGTGATGATGATAATTGGAAGGAAATTGCTAATTTTAATTCTTTTTCATCGAAAAACACTAAGGTAACATGTCATCTATCCGGAGAGTTAGAAAGCTTATTGTCTGAGATAAAAAAAACCAATGATATATGTTTACCTGTTGATAAAGGAATTCCTGAAAGAAAAAGCATACTTGATGCTATCCGAGAGGATAAGGATCAGCAGTTCGTCGTTACCAGATTGTGTAAAACATCTTCGATCGCATATTTCTGTGGTACTAGCCTAGATATAAATTCAGGAGTTATTAATGGGACGGGTAATGCAATAGATGTTAATGATGTTATATTGATAAAAGATAATAATGGAAAATGGAATAAAATCGTCGATTTTGGTATTTTCACCATGAAAGTAAATGATATAAAATGTCACTTTGGTAATAGCAGTATTGTTTTACCGCATTTCGTTTTACAAGATGCAGCAAAAAAACTTAAATTGCCATAGGCACTCGCCACAGAATGCTTATTTACTGACCAAAAAATTTCACTTTTCAGACTGATATAGTAATTGTTTTTAAAAAAATTCTGTGTATTTTATTTATTAAAATAATTGTGAGTTAGGTTAAATGCGCTATTAATTTACGCCTCAGTTTAATTTGACCTATGACATTTAATAATCAAATCCTCCAATGCCCGTAAATATAAATACCATACCCGGCCCCATCATTACGCCCGTTACAGCCCAAGCCATTACCCTGGTTTTCTGTACTGTAGAGGCTTATTGCGTTGAGAACATTGCTCATGCTGTTTCTGGGAAAACTAATGAGCGAAACCACCTCATCCATTCAAGGTCACGTTAGGGGCAAAACGTATGAAGAGGTGATGAAATCTGGTGGTGATTTAGTGCCTCAATATAAAAATATAAATGAGCTGAGAAAATTAATTGGTTCAACACCAATATCATCAGATAATGGTAAAACTCGATAAATTTAAGGTAGGAATTTTTGAAAATATTTTTTTGTGTTTAATTTCATTATCTTTAAACGCATTTTCTGCCGATAATATTTGCTTTTCAATGAATGAAATAATTAATTTAAAAAAAGAGTTTATTTCCGGCAAGAGTGATTATGAATATTTAAAAAAACACCTACAACTCAAGATTACGAGGAAATAAAATATAAATCAGTATTAATTAAAAACCCCGGCTTTATAAAAAATGCAACGGAAGTTATTTATACAATGGAGGGATTTGACTGTGAAAATTCACATTCTAAATCAGTTAATCTTTTAGAAAAAATAGTTGCATCCTGAATATTAGATTCGGCCTGCCAGAAAAAATAAGGAAATTATGCGACGATGACGGTGCATATGGCTATTTTTTCATATTCAGAAAAAAACTCCAGAATTGAATTAGAAGAAGTTACCAGCATGGTGACTGATATGGGTGATGGCTCATATGATTGCCAAGAAATATCTAAATGACTTAACAAACAAAAGATTTCATTGCCAATGACCTTAGTCTACTTTTCCACTTTCTAAACTAAAAGTTTTATAGATCAATTTTATTAAAAAACTAATACTTGCTGCATTTGTAAATGATTTAAAATTGCTAGTTAATATGTACGTGTATTCAGACAAACCCCATAATTTGTTTCCATTTTAATCCGAGTCACTCATGCCCGTTAAACTCAATACCGTCCCTGCCGCGTCTGTGCGTCCTGCTCCACCAAAACCTTTACGCTGGTTAAGTGCATTGGTTTGTCTGATTGGAGCAGGAGTATTACTGATGCGCTTTTTTGGAAATCTGGTGGGAAAAACGTCTTTCTGGTGGTTTGCCTTAGGCATTCCTGCGGTTTTCTGGTTTACGCTGATGATTTTTCGTCTGGCTATTTATCTTATGCAACAAATTCAGGCTAATGCCTGGGATAAGAGGCGTGAGCAAGTCATTTTGCACGGAGTTCGCCGTGGGCGTCGGGCGTTGCAGATTTTGGCCGCTGATTGTATTACCGCGCATAGTAATGATGAGCAATTTGTCACAGTGGCGGATGCGTTACTCAATAATGAAAACAAACTCTTTCCTCAGACGTCGTGGGAGGAAGAAACCAGCATCCGCCATAGCCGCCTTCCTGTTTCTGAGGAAATGTCACAAGAAGCGCTGATCTCGAACTCTTTTGATCGTCTCCTCATTAATCTGGCTGAGCAGTTTTCTTCCCTGCCGCCTGAAAACCCTGTGGTCATTTTATTTGAAACTTCCTGCTCATTGCCTAAAGAGCATGTGCAGGAAATTTGGATGCAAGCTTGGCAGGCCAGTGAGATCTGCCAGCCTGTCAGCTTCATGTCAGGCCACGGCCTGAGTGTCATCGATCACTGGTTAGATCATCGCATTAAAAGTTATGAACTGCTGCTGATTATTGCCGTGCAGATTGCGCCAAAGACATCGGCAATGAGTGCAGAATCTGTCGTGAGTCTTTTGCTGGGAAATCGCCTCACCCAGAAAACGGTGTGCCCGCTCGCGCTGTTACACCGTCCGGAGGGCTCTGCACCACAGCAAACACCGTTACAGGCGGGACTTTTGCAATCCGCCGACTGGGTTCCCTTAGTTCCTGATGAAATACAGCACCTCTGGATGGCTGAAATATATCCAGAAACTGATGCATATCTTAGTGCAACTGCCGCTCAGGGAAAGCCGCCGTTGCTCAATATTACTCAAGCTTCATCAGTACATGATTTTAATTCATTTCTGGGTGATCCCGGTATCGCTGGCCCCTGGCTGGCTATCGCCGCTGCCGCTCTGGCCATGAGGAGTCATTCCGCTCCACATATGATCCTCAGTGGCGAACATGGCAGTGACACTGTCTGGAGTACCGTCGTATCCCCTGTCGCTTCTCACAAGGAGAATAAAGCGTGAAGCGTATTGCCCTGCCTGTTAAAAAACCAGAAATTGGGTTCTGGACTGTCATTCTGTTGTTCTTAGTCGCTGGCATGGTTCTCTGCTGGCTGGCCTGGCAGCACCCGGAACATATAGGTTTAGTACAGGGAACGCCTGAGCGCGATCTTTGGCTGACCGGTCTGATAGTCGGAACCTCCATCCTTGCATGTTGTGCGCTGCTGTCGTTTTTTGGCACAAGACTCGCAGGAAAAAAGCATTTTGATGAAATTCTCAAACAAGCCCAGGGAGATGATAATCCTTCGCCTGAAAAAACGATTACACCGGAAGAGAAATCTGTCACTGCGCTAACTCAACTCAAAACCCGCCTGCGCCGCCGTTATGGCCTGTTCTGGCGTTACAAAGTCCGCCTGCTGATGGTCGTCGGTGAACCGGAGCACATTACAGCACTGGCACCTACTCTGGCACTTCAGGGCTGGCTGGAAGGTCAGCGCACCGTACTTATTCACGGTGGCAGTCTGCATGAAGCCGGTGATGACTCTCGTCTGTATGAATGGCGGAAACTGCGTCACAACCGTCCGCTGGATGGCATTGTCTGGGCCGTCACCGGATCGCAAAGCAAAACGCCTCAGTGGATGGATGACGGACTGCGTTCGCTTGAGAAAACTGGCGAAGCTTTACGTTATCAGCCGGCAGTGTATCTGTGGCAGGTTTGTGAAAGCGACTGGCCGCAGGACGAACGTATTGAGCAGCCGGTCGGGGTTATTTTCCCCGCCAATGCCACTTCGCAGGCGGTAGAAAGCCAGCTGAAATCGCTGATCCCCCTTCTTCGCCAGCAGGGGATGCAGCAGATATTCACCCGACAGTCACACGATTTTCTGCTGCGTCTGGCGCAGTCGCTCGGCGAAACCGCTGCTGCCCGCTGGCGTCAGTCCCTGACACCGTGGTTTGCCGACTATGCCGCACGCATTCCCCTGCGCGGCCTGATGTTCAGTCTGCCACAGGCTTTAAACGTTCCGGCAGTCGTACACGAGAAAACCTGGACACCGTCTGCCAGCTGGCAGAGCGTGATGGATGACTGTCGCTCCGCTCGCGGTCGCCGCGTCGGTCTGCCGTGGGAGCAAACGCTCTGCTACGGTGTGCTCGCGCTGATCGTCCTGTGGGGTATTGGCAGCGTGGTGTCGTTTTCTGTGAACCGTCATCAGATGGTCAGTGCAGCGGAACAGGCGCAATACCTCGCCACACCTCACCCTGTGTCCGATGAGCAGCTGATTGCCTTGCAGGCTCTGCGCAATGATATCGGTCGTCTTCAGACTCGCGTGACTCAGGGCGCACCGTGGTATCAGCGTTTTGGTCTGGACCACAACGCGCAACTGCTCACCGCTCTGCTGCCATCGTATGGCAACGCGAATAACCGTCTGATTCGCGATGCCGCGGCTGAAAGTTTGCAGCGTAAGCTCAACGAACTGGCCAGCCTCCCGGCTAACAGCCCGAAACGGGCTGCGCTGGCTAAATCAGGTTATGACCAGTTAAAGGCCTATCTGATGATGGCTCGCCCGGAGAAGTCCGAGGCCGCGTTTTACGCCCAAGTCATGAAAACCGCCGAGCCTCTGCGAACAGGGGTATCCCCTGGGTTATGGCAAAGTCTTGCACCCGACTTATGGCAATTTTATGCCATTAACCTGCCCGCTCAGCCGGGCTGGAAGATTCAGCCGGATAGCTCACTGGTTTCCCAGTCACGGCAGGTTCTGCTCGGGGAGATCGGTCAGCGTAATGCGGAAAGCACGTTATATGAAAACATGCTGCTATCGGTGCGCCGTAACTATGCGGACATGACGCTCGTCGATATGACGGGCGACACTGACGCACAGCGCCTGTTCCAAAGTGATGACGTGGTACCCGGGATGTTTACCCGCAAAGCATGGGATGAACAAATCCAGCAGGCGATCGATAAAGCCGTCACCGCACGTCGCGAGGAAATCGACTGGGTATTAAGCGACAACCGACGGGCAACGTCTGAAGACATTTCTCCTGAAGCGCTAAAAAAACGTCTTACCGAGCGGTATTTCACTGACTTTGCCAGCAGCTGGCTCAACTTCCTCAATGGCCTGCAATGGAACGAAGCGAAAAATCTGTCTGATGTGATTGACCAGCTTACCCTGATGAGTGACGTACGCCAGTCACCGCTCATTGCCCTGATGAATACACTGGCATGGCAAGGTCAGACGGGGCAGAAAAATGAAGCGCTCTCAGACTCGCTGGTGAAATCTGCTAAGGCGTTGATGAACAAAGAAGCTCAACCCGCTATCGATCAGCACGCAAGCGGTCCAGTCGGCCCCCTTGATGAAACATTTGGTCCCCTGCTCGCCATGATGGGCAAAGGCAACGTGCAAAATATGATGTCATCAGACATGTCGCTTAGCCTTCAAACCCTGCTGACCCGTGTCACCCGAGTACGTCTGAAACTCCAGCAGATCGCTAACGCTTCAGATCCACAGGAAATGACGCAGGTGCTGGCACAAACCGTATTCCAGGGCAAAAGCGTAGACCTGACTGATACACAGGAATACGGCAGTCTTATTGCCGCCAGTCTGGGTGAAGAATGGAGCGGATTCGGCCATACCCTGTTTGTTCAGCCACTGACTCAAGCCTGGGAAACGGTGCTTCAGCCCTCCTCTGCCAGTCTGAATGAACAGTGGAAAAACGCCATTGTCGCCAACTGGAAATCGGCGTTTGATGGACGCTACCCGTTTGCAGCCAGTAAAAGCGATGCTTCCTTGCCGATGCTGGCCGAATTTATCCGCAAGGACAGTGGCCGCATCGACAGCTTCCTGACCCGTGAACTCAGCGGGGTTCTGCACAAGGAGGGGACGCGCTGGGTGCCGGATAAAGTCAACAGTCAGGGGCTGACCTTCAACCCTGAATTTCTTAACGCCATCAACCAGCTGAGCCAGATCTCCGACATTTTGTTCACGGACGGCAGCCAGGGAATGCGCTTTGAATTGCTGGCCCGCCCGGTACCCAACGTGGTGGAAACCAACCTCATGATCGATGGACAAAAGCTTCATTACTTCAACCAGATGGAAAGCTGGCAAAGCTTTCGGTGGCCGGGGGATACCTATAAACCGGGCACCATGCTGACCTGGACTTCAACCTCCGCCGGTGCCCGCTTGTACGGGGATTATCAGGGAACCTGGGGCCTTATCCGCTGGCTTGAGCAGGCTAAACAACAAAAGCTGGATGAAGGCCGATATCAGCTGACGTTCAACACCTCAGACAAACAGCAACTGCAGTGGATACTGCGTACCGAACTGGGTAAAGGCCCGCTGGGTCTGCTGCAACTGCGTAACTTCACGTTACCGGCGCAGATTTTCCTGATTCAGGACAATCCCTCCGTTTCTGAACAACCTTTTGATCCCGATGCAATCGCCGAGGAGCCGTAATGGCCACATTAACTACATTGCTTGCCGCCTGCGCGGCAAAGCCTGAATCGCTTTTACCTCAGGCAGAAAAACAGGCTGCCCTTTGGGATAAATGGTTGCAGCCTGTTACGCCGGATCAACCCGCAGGCGAAGATCCGGGTTACGACGACGACTTCCAGCAGATGCGCGAAGAGGTCAATAAACTCTCCGGGGCGGATACGACCCTGACCTGCGAACTGGCAGAAAAACTGCTCGCCAGTCAGTGTAAAGACGTCCGCGTTGCCACGTACTACATCTGGGCGCGCCTTCATCGTGATGGCGAAGCCGGTCTGGCTGACGGACTTTCCCTGCTGGCCGGGCTGATCGCCCGCTTCGGGGAAACGCTGCATCCGCTTCGCGCAAACAGCCGCAAGACATCACTGGAATGGATCGCAGGATCCCGCGTGCTGGACAGCCTGTCGCTCTATCCTGAAGTCGATAAAACGGATTTTGCCCGCATCGTTGGCGCACTGGCGTTAATTGAACAGGGTGTTAGCACCTGGAATGACTCTTCACGGCCAGAACTGGGTGCGCTCTATGCCGCACTGGAAAACCGCCTCGCTCAGTCGGGCGGGATGAACGCCGTCGTCCCGCAAACCAGCGCCTCGTCATCACAGTCAGAAAGTGCGGGATTATCCCCTTCCCTGCGTGCTGTACAGTCAGGACGGGACCTGCTTGATCAGGCAAAAATGCTGGCAAAATACCTGCGGGATCAACCGCAAGGCTGGCTCTCAGGGCACCATCTTATTAAGAGCGTTCGCTGGGACACTGTGCACGAACTGCCGCCGCTGGATGCCAGTGGCCGCACCCGTCTGTTGCCGCCCCGCCCTGAATATCGTGCACAGCTTAAGCGTTTGTATCTGCAACAAAGTTGGGTGGAGTTGCTGGAGCAGGCTGAATCGATGTTTGCTGAAGGCGTTAACCATTTCTGGCTCGACGTGCAGTGGTATTTGCACCAGGCACTCAGCAAAGCCGGCGCACCTTATGAAGGCTGGGCTACCTGCATCACGCAAGATCTGGCGCTGTTCCTCACCCGTTTGCCGGGTCTGGAAAGTTTGTCATGGAGCGACGGCACGCCGTTTGCCGATGAAGTGACGCAGGGCTGGATTAACCAGCAGGTGCTGGGATCCGTCTCTGGCTGGGGAAATGAACCCGCGGCATCCGTCGCGTCCGGTGAGGATGACATCCTGCTGCTGGAACCCGAAGCCCTGGCACAGGCAGACAGCGACGGGGTGGAGTCGGCTCTGACCTGGCTTCAGACCAGACCAGGCATCCACACTGACCGCCACCAATGGCTGTTGCGCTTAGTGATGGCGCGTGTGTCGGAGCAGTACGGTAAAAATGATATGGCGCTGCATCTGCTCAGCACCCTAGACAGTGACAGCCTCTCACTCACGTTGCCGCAGTGGGAGCCGGGGCTGGTATTTGAAGTCAAAGCGCGCCGGCTGAAATTACTGCGTATGAAATCGCAACGAGGCGACGGAGATAAAAACCGCATGCTGAATGACATGGACACCCTGCTCAGCGCACTGATCGCCATCGACCCTGCCCGCGCCGCCGTGTTGTGCGGTTAGAACTCAATAAAGGACTTTCACTATGGCAAAAGGTTATTACTTAGTTTTGGGGGATAAAACCACCTGCGGAGGAAAAATCCTTAGCGGTGAACCTACTCACACCATCATGGGCAACCCCGTTGCCCGGGAACAAGACCCTGTCACTTGCGGCAATCATCCTGGAATTTATAAGATCGTCGGGCATATACCTGGTGATTCAATACTGGGTCGAAAATTTGCTGGTACGTTACACAGCAAAAGCAGTTGCCCCTGTCAGGCTAGATTTGTTCCGTCGATGGTGAATGATGCGTATGACTTCTCAGGTAGTTCATCGGCAGAAACTAAAAATCCTTCCGACACGAAAAAATCAGTGCAGTCCTCTTACGTCACTGGCGAAACCACTAAGTCGGGATTTGTTCCTGATTACCCTGCTACCTCATTGATAAATACGCATACGTTGCCTAATGATCGTGTCCGAGCCATGCTTGAAGCAAGAAATCAGGACGTGATGTTACTTACCGCAACAGAAGGTTATGAAATTTTAGTATATTGGAATGAGTTTAAAGAAGGATGGGTAGATATCACTCAATCAGGACCAGGGCAAATTTTAGTCAACTATGGACTAAATGGAAGAGATGCAATAAATACCTCTTTAGTAATATCAAAATTAGGTAGTTTTGGCCTGCGTGCTACGACTTTTGTCAATGAAAAAGGAACAGAGCTAATAAAAATTTCAGGCTACGCTGGCATTCGAAAAATATTGAATGCTCCCGTGTTTTCGCTAAAAAACCCAAAGGTTGTAGACATTGGCATCGGAAAGTATGGGCTGGCAAAATCAGTAATCGAAGGTGCAAGGCTAACTATATATGTTGCTACTGCATACAGAACGGTTGATTTTATTTTAAATGATCAAACGACTTTAGCGATGTTTATTGGTAGTCTTGCTACCGATGTTGTAAAGGTTGGTATTGTTTCTGCGACTGTATGGGGGGTAGGGGCCCTTATTTCAATGACACCTTTCGTTGTTGGACCCTTAGTTGTTGTAGTTGTTATCGGCTTTGGGACTGCTTGGTTACTCAACTTTATGGATGAGAAGTTCGGTATAACTGATAAAGTAGTTAAATATATCGAATCAGCTCAGCAAGAGTTCGTTTGGAAAGCAAGGCAAATAGAAAAAGGCATTTGGGATTTAGGAACAAAGTATGCCGAAGAAATGCTTGAAGTCGGAGTGGAAGTCATCGAAGAACAAGTAATAAAATATTTGCGCTCAACCATTCACAATGTAAATCCTCAGGTGTATTGATCATGTATGATGCTAAACACAGATTTTTCGCTTTTTTGGGATTGCTTTTTTTCTTATTGCTTACCTCAACGATCTCTTTTTTTGGATTTGAATCGCTCCTGGGATATTTTGATAATTTGCCGACTTTCACTTTTTCCTCATGGAGTGTTTTCGCAGCGCTATCACCTCTCGTCATAATTCCATTTCTACTCATGATAATACCAGTAATTATAAGAGGAAAGCAGATTGAAATTAAGGCAGGTAAAAGGCTATTGATTTTCTCACTAACATCATTAGTTCTAATTATAATTATAATGTTTGCCTTTTCATTTATCTATAAAACTTTTTTAAATAACAAAGGTTATGTAGAATGCATTGAGACTCCAATGGGCTGGACACCAGGAATGGCAACTAAATACTCTATCAAAAAAAGTTATTGTGTAAAGTAACCTACGGACGGGATAACCATGGTAACAGTTGAGATTATTTTTATAATGTTCTTTTACACTAGAAACTGATCGATTATTTTCATTGCTATCTCTTCCGGATTTATTTAACTCATTCCCTTAAAATTACATTGTATATTGTGGCAGCATACAAAATTCTTGATTGTATTTAAATAATTAAAATACACTTTCAACATACATTTATTCTCTTATAGCTGATGTATTAAAATCGCAATAGCACCTACCATTTCATTTATGGTTTGTTGAAAAGCGCGAGAAATGGAAAATGGATTTTGGGACTTGGGAGCCATGTTTGCCGATGAAATACTTATAAAAGGTACAAAAGTCATTGAATAAGAAGTTAGAAATTACCTAAGAGATGCTCTTAGTGGAATAAACCTTAGAAAATATTGAAATAAAAACAAGATCGGCCGCATCATTGTTTATAATATTAAGCACATCTTTATTATCTCTGTATTTATGGGTTCATGAAATAATCGATTATCTAGAGTTTAGGCATGTAATCATTTTTTCATGGATGTCTATTGGTTTAGTATGCATCCCTATTATTTTCTCTTTTCCCATTTATTGGTTTTTTTAGACTGTATCTATGAACGAAAAGTAACAATTGAGAAGATGGAAAGGATAATGCCCTATTTTAAACAGTTATGCATGTTCTCTTTCATTTTAGTCATACTCATTTCATTGGGGTACATCACTATCTTAAAAAACAAAGGGTATGCTTCTTGTCAACAAATCCACTCAGGCTGGATGCCTGGAACTGCTGAAAAATATGCTATTAATAAGGAATTGTGTGGAAAGTGAACTAGTAAGAGAGCGTTAGATTATTTTTTCAATGTATTGCGAAGGAGAAGCGGAAAGAAAACACAAGAAAAGCAAACAAACAAGGATATTAAAGGAAAGGATTGAATAATAAAAATACGATATAACACCGGGGGTTTATTTATTGTATGCAATAATAAAAACTTTCCTTTTTTGAGATTTATACTTTCCTCAGGATTGTTTGCCTCTATTTTTACACTGTGATTTATTTACAATCTTCATTGATGGGTTTAAACTTCTTGAAGAGTCTTAAGGTACAAACTTCAAAATTGAGATTATGAAGTTTGGGCACTTGGTGAGCCTTTATCACCTTAATCTGGTGGAACAGTAGATGAGTATCTTGGGGGGGGTATGAGCTTTAATAAAAATAATAAATACATTATTCGTTGGGGGTTTATTAGCCTTGTTGTTATATGCTATTTTTTTGGTCTAATAGGAGCTTCATTTTCATTATCAGCTTTCATAGAAAATCAAAGCATGCAGATTTCTGGTCCTGTTAGCGTAGGTGAATACTCAGAAACAATAGATTCTTTAATAAAAGCCACCGATAATATATTCTATGTGGCCACCATTGGATTTATTATATGCGTGCCTTTGATCCTATTAATTTTTAAGAGAGTTAGATGATTTAAACGCACTTTTACTAGGGGCATTTTTATGCCGAGCCTATTACCGATTAACGGAAAATAATATTTTACTATTTAAATTCCCCTCCAAAATTTGTTAACGCAAAAGAGCCGTTCTCTATCGTCAAAGAATGTTATTAAGATGACTGATGAAATTTAAAACATTATCCGAATGGGAAAATGTTGACCATAAAGGTCTAAAGATCTGTACCTAACGGTGCGTCAACAAGTAGGAATTACTGGAAGATGACGGATGCTGATCCCAATGAACAACTTACTTAACGCATTAATAGCCATCGACTCTGCCCGCGCCGCCGTGTTGTGCGGTTAGAACTCAATAAAGGACTATCACTATGGCAAAAGGTTATTACTTAGTTTTAGGCGATAAAACCACCTGCGGAGGAAAAATTCTTAGCGGTGAACCTACTCACACGATCATGGGCAACCCCGTTGCAAGGGAACAAGACCCTGTCACTTGTGGCCAACATCCCGGAATTTATAAGATCGTCGGGCATATACCTGGTGATTCAATACTGGGTCGAAAATTTGCTGGTACGTTACACAGCAAAAGTACTTGCCCCTGCCAGGCAAAATTTGTTCCGTCAATGGTAAATGACGCGTATGACTTTTCAGAAAATCCCTCTTCAGCAACGCAATCTTCAGCACAGTTGAAAAATCCGGCCCTGTCTTCATATGTCACTGGAGAAACCACAAATTCTGGGTATGTGCCTGATTATCCTGCGACTGCTTTGATTAATACACATACATTGCCTGACATGAAACTTAGAGGAATGCTACAAGCGAACAATCAAGACATAGCTCTGCTAACCCCTGAAGAATGTATCGAGGTACTAAGCTCATGGGGAACATATAAGAGCGGATGGCTTCAGATAACACAGTCAGCTCCGGGGGCATTTATAGTCAACTATGGTACAAATATGAAAGATGTAGTCACTACTTCTATGATTATTTCACAACTGGGTAGTTTTGGCATTAAAGCAACAAACTTTACTAATGCTAAGGGTACTGCGTTGATTAAAATAAGTGGATATCCGGGTGTTAGGAAGATATTGAACGCTCCTGTTTTTGCTGCTAAAAATCCTAAAATTGTAGATTTAGGAATCGGCAAATTTGGAGCTACAAAATCAATTATAGAAGGAGCCAGAGTTACATTTTATGTGGCTGCAGCTTACAGGATTATTGACTACATTTTAAACGATGAAACTTCACTTTCTACTTTCATAGGCTCTCTGGCTACAGATATCGCAAAAATTGGAATTGTCTCAGCCATTACCTGGGGAACACAATTAGCCGCTGCTTCCCTAACAACTTTTGTGGCAGGGCCGTTAATTGCTGCTGTAGTTGTAGGTTTTATTACAGTCGTTGTCTTGAATGAATTAGATAATAAATTCGGCATTACTGATAAGTTAGTAAAATATATAGAATCAGCCCAACAAGAATTCGTTTTGACGGCAAGGAAATTAGAAGAAGGCATCTGGGACATCGGCGCGATGTATGTAGATCAAATGCTTGAAAAAGGTGTGGTGGTTATAAAATCAGAAATAATGAGGTACTTGCGAGCATCTCTTCAAGAATTAGCTCCCCAAACTTACTAAAAAAATGGAATTGTATGAAAAAAAAATTGATTGCACTTTTAGTTACTTTAATTTTTGTGATTGTTATACCAACAATTTCATATTATCAATTCATTGAATGTGCCCAATACTTTACATATAACACAGAGATCATATACAGTAGATTTAGCATAGTGGTTATTCTTGCTCCAATTATCACGATTCCTTTTTCTATTCTAGGATTTTACATTATTTTCACTGGAGAACTGGCTCCTGAAAAAATACAAAAAAAAATAAATACCTTCGTTATTTATGCATTTATTTTCATTTTTGTATCAACTATCATTGCTTCAATGCTGTACACCCATCACATTGAAAGCAAAGGCTATTACAAATGCAAAAGCACTCCTATTGGATGGTCTGCAGGAACTGCCATTAAATTTGTAATTGATGAGAAACTTTGCTTCCGATAGATAATACATTAAAAAACTCAATGAGTTTAAACGCATGAAAATCATGTTATTTAAATGAAATAGGCATGTTCTTCATTTTCAATAACTCAGACATTCTTACTCGTATAATACAGGTATACTAATGACATATAACATAAAGCAGCGGGTGTTATCATTATGTGGTTTTTTGTTTCTTGTAATAATCTCTATTTCAGTTTTTTATGCTGGAGTTTATTTAATCTCAAAATATAATAATTATTCTCCAACTATCATTTTTACTGAATGGGGGGTTTTTGCAGTATTCTTTCCTCTTTTTTTTATGCCCTACGCCCTTATGTTAACCCCTGTTTTTATTAACGGTAAAAGCATTTCTGAAAAAAAAGCAAAAAAGCTAATAAAAACATCTCTCTGCTTTTTGTTACTCACCGCAATATCAATGGTTTTATTCTCCGCTTACTATAAGGAATCATTAAAACAAAGAGGATATGTTGAATGTCAAGGAACGCCTTCTGGATGGACTCCAGGTATGGCGACCAAGTATACGATTAATAAAAATTATTGTATAAAAATAGATTAACTATTGAGTCTTTGATTCATCACGCTACTCGACTGATTTTCAGCAAAGGAATATTGACATGGCAAAGGGTTATTACTTAGTTTTTGGCGATAAAACTATTTGCGAAGGGAAAATCCTTAGTAACGAACTTACTCACACCATCATGGGCAAACACGTTGCCTGCGACCTGCGACCTGCGACCTGCGGTCAGAATCGCGGAATTTATAATATTATCGTGCATGTTCCGGGAGATTAGATAATTAAAAAATTAATATATTTGTTATTTACTGTCGCGGCGATCTTCACCATTATACAGTATGGGAAACCCAATATTGTTGTAAGAAACGATACGGATAAGGTAATTTCTGTTTATTTCAGCATGGGTAGGCTCGGGGTTGAACCTGATATAAGCGAGGCCAAATCAGCTAATCAACCCCAAAAATTACTCGCTGGCGAGTCTCTTCAGATACCCCTGTCACTTTCCGATTTACTTACAGATAATGAACAGATCTACCTGGGGTGGAAAGTCAACGGGATGATTAATTCGTCAAAAAGAGTTGGTTACAAAATTTTCGATTTCACCCAATCAGAAGGGAGTTGCGCAGCAAAAATATTAGTAGGCAAACATGAAGATACCCTAGAGTATACTCCCCGTTATTTTTGTTTTAAATTCCTTAAATTAACATCGAACTAGTTTTGGTTAACTGAGGGCTTAATGGACGAGATGCAATAAACACCTCTATGAGGGTAAAAGATTCTTAATCTCCGGGACGCCCTGCGTGATTTACACTTAACATAGGATGTCAAATATCTCATTTAGTACTGTTACCATCAGGTTATACTTTTCGTTAATTAAAAAATTAATCAGTTAAACAGCATCGTAGAAACACTCCGGAAACAATGAGTTTATTAATACAAGTCTTTTTTATAACAGACATGTGGCGTAATCATTAACAATGTATAATCCTTGAGAAATTTATTCTATCTTTCTGCGATAGAAAATGAAGCGTGAATGTTTTTGCAATGAAGTTAATTAAATTATTGATTGGTATTATCAAACCAATTTAATATTATTTATTCTAATTCACACTCTCACAATGCAATGCATAACGAAAAAACATGAAACATAAACATCTATATTTGGATAATTAGATTTACTGAGAATCTTATGGAAGACTTAACCCTGCGTTATTTTGACGCCGAAATGCGTTATTTGCGTGAAGCGGGCGAAGAATTTGCCCGTGCGCATCCTGACCGCGCTGCCGGATTGAATCTGGACAAAGCCGGTGCCCGTGATCCTTATGTAGAACGCCTGTTTGAAGGTTTTGCCTTCCTGATGGGACGCCTGCGTGAAAAACTCGACGACGACCTGCCTGAACTGACCGAAGGTTTAGTCAGCCTGCTGTGGCCACATTACCTGCGCACGATCCCTTCCCTTTCTATTGTTGAATTCACCCCTGAATGGCGGGGAATGAAAGAGCGTATGGCGGTGAATAAAGGGTTCGAGGTGCTCTCCCGCCCTATCGGCGAGCGGGCTACGCGTTGCCGCTACACCACGACGCAGGACATCGAACTGTTGCCGCTGTCACTCAGTCGCGCCGTGCTGGATACAGAACCGGATGGCCGCTCGGCGGTGAGATTGCGCTTTAACTGTGGTGAACTGGCCGACTGGAGCAAAATTAACCTGAGCCATCTGCCGCTCTATTTTGATGCCGATGCGCCGCTGGCCTGCGCGTTACATGAAGCGCTGACACTCAACACTGCAAAACTGTGGATCCGCTTGCCGGGTAACACCGACCGGCAGCCGCTGGACGCTTATTTTGCTCCGCAGGGGTTCAGTGAGCAGGATCAATTGTGGCCCAAAGGTGACAGTGCATTCAGCGGCTATCAGCTGCTGCTGGAATATTTCACCTTCCGCGAAAAGTTTATGTTCGTCGCTCTTAAGGGGCTGGAAAACGTTGAATTACCTGCTGAACTCGCCTGGTTCGACATTGATGTGGTGCTGGAAAAACGCTGGGATCACGATTTCTCATTCTCAGAAAAGCACCTGCGCTTGCACTGCGTACCGGTTATCAATCTGTTCCCGCTCGAGTCCGACCCCCTGTCACTCTCATCGCTGCAGACCGAATATTTGCTGCGTCCGATGCGCATTCAGGACGGTTATACCGAAATCTACTCAGTGGATTCGGTGGTGTCGTCTAAACATTCCGGTCATCAGATATACGTACCTTTCACCAGTTTTCGTCATAAAGGGGGAATGCTGCGCCATGATGCGCCGGAATATTATTACCACACCCGCGTCAAGCGCGGTCCTTCTGGCCTGCACGATACCTGGCTGGTGCTCGGCGGCGAAGCCTTTGATAACCACACGGTGCCCGATAACGAAAATCTCTCTCTGAGCCTGACCGGAACCAACGGACAGTTGCCGCGCAAATCATTGCAAAGCACCGTGCTGGACACTGCCGTGAAATCAACCGGCGCCAACGTTCGGGTGCGCAATTTGTCCGTGCCATCAATGCCGTGCTACCCGCCTAACCGTGACCGTTTTCACTGGCGGGTGCTCAGCCATCTTGGCAGCAGCTTCTTATGGATGATGGACAGCGCGGAAGTTCTGCGCGGAACACTTGCCCTGTACGACTGGACCGAAAGCGAAATGAACCGCCGTCGGCTGGAAGCCATTGCTGATGTTAAACACAGCGAGATTGAGAGGTTCGAACGCGGGTATCTGCTGCGTGGCGTACATATAGAAATTACCCTCGATAGCAACGGTTTTGCCGGTACCGGCGATATCTGCCTCTTTGGTGAAATGCTCAGCCGATTTTTTGCGCTTTACACAGATATTCATCTGTTTAACCGCCTGACACTGATACTGCAACCCACAGGAGAACGTCTGGAATGGGAAGAGAATCACAAACCCTGCATTCCTCGTTGAATACCCGGCTTGCAAGGGATATCGCAAAGATTAACTTCTTTCGGTTTTGCCAGTTACTCGAGAAATCCGGCACATCTCCACTCGGCGGCACCGCGAATCCGGCGGACGACCGGGTGCGTTTTCGGCCCCATCCGGGGATGGGGTTCCCGGTCAGCGAACTGAAGTCGCTGGAAACCGATGCAGCACATGTCGATGCACCGCCGACGGTACGCACCACTTTTATGGGGCTGTACGGCGTCGATTCACCTTTACCGACATCCTATATCGATGACATCACCCAGCAGCGCGAAGGACATGAGGCGCTGGAAGGTTTTCTCGATATTTTCAACCATCGCATCATGACGCAGTTTTATCGCATCTGGCGCAAATACTCCTACCCGGCCACGTTTGAAGCAGGCGGCAAGGACAATATCTCGCAAAGCTTGCTGGGGTTGATCGGGATGGGTATCCCCGGTTCCCAGCAGCATTTTGCAACACCTACCTCTCGCTTTCTGGCGTTGCTGGGTGTCATGCGCCAGCCGGGGAGAACGGCTGAAGGCGTACAGGCATTGGTTCGCTTGCTGGCACCTGAAACCCGGGCTTACGTCACGCCGCATTGCCTGCGTACGGTACGCATTGCTTCTCCAATGGCGTTTGCAGATGAAGGTGCGCAATGGATGGAAGGCGACACGGTGATGGGAGACGAAGGGACAGACGCCAACAGCCAGTTGCTGATTTCACTGCACACCTCAGACACCACTGAAGCCGCCGAATGGCTGCCGGATGGCATGATACTGGCTGATTTTATGGTGCTGTTGCGCGTCTATTTGGGCTGGCGTTACAAGGCACGCATACAACTGACAGTTCCCTCTCATCTGCTGCCTGCACCGATTTTAGGTGATTCGCCAATCAGGCTGGGTCTGACCGGCGTGCTTGGGCTCGGCGATGGGCCCCCGTCGGACGATATACCCGAATATTTTACCGTTGAATTGGGCCACTACCATGGAATGGCTCCTTATTTGCATCAGGAAGGAAAGCAACGTGTTATTAAATACCGCGTGGAAAAATAGAATTGTCCTGCCAGCATTCGCCTTAGTTCTGGGCGGCTGCGGGCTGACGCAGACTGTGACTGACGGAACGGTATCTGCGACGAAATCCCTCTTCTATAAACAGATCAAAGTTCTGCATCTGGATTTTACTGCCCGTGAAGCCCTGAATACCGACGCCCAGGAGGCAAACTCAGCGTCAGAGCCGGTATTAGTGCGGATTTATCAATTGCGCGACGATAAAAACTTCCAAAAAACGGTATACCAGCAACTGGCCGTTGACGGTGACGATGCCTTAAAAGATGAACTGCTGGCCAGCCGTAATGTGGTGGTTAAACCCGGCACCGCTGCATCGTTAGATATGCCGATGGAAAAAGACGCTAAATTCGTCGCCGTCGTCGCCCTGTTCCGCCACCCTGATATGGAAAAAAATCACTGGCGTTTGATTCTCGCCCGTGAGGATTTAGATCCAGATAAAGCGCGCATCATTGAATTGGGTGAAAACCACCTGACGCTGCAGGCGGTGAAGGACTGATGCCACTTTCCCGCTCTCCCTCACTCTACGAAATGCTGCTCGGCAACTTTGCCGGTGGCCTCGACCTGCATAATGTCAGCGAAGAGAATCAGGTGATCCTGTCGGTACTCGATAATATGCAGCGCATTCTTAACTGTCGCGCCGGCACCCTCAGCCATCTGCCGGATTACGGCCTGCCGGACATGAGTAAGATCCTGCAAGGGATGCCGGGTACGGCGCATTCATTGCTGAACGTCCTGTCAGAGACGCTGCTTAAGTACGAGCCACGCATCAAAAAACTGCACGTCATTTTACTGCCGCAATCCACACCAGGACATCTGGAATACGCCATCGACGCCGAGCTGAAAGAGCTCGGCTTAGTGCGTTTCGGCACAGAATTTATGCCGGAAGGCCGGGTGCTGATGCGCCACATGAAACAGCAGAATTACGTCAGTTAAGGAAAACAACCATGTCTATTGAACGCCAGCTGCGCACCGGGGGCGACCCGCGTGCGCTGCCTGATTACGCCGTTTTACGCGAAGAGCTCAGCAAATTAACCCATCCGGCGCGCCCTGATGTGAACTGGAAGAGAGTCGAACAGCTGTGTCTGAACCTGTTCCAGCAAAACGGTATCGAGTTGCAAACCGCATCCTGGTATACGCAGGCCAGAACGCAGCTTGTCGGGCTGTCCGGGCTGAATGAAGGACTGGCGATCCTCGAGGCACTGATCTCCCGTCAGTGGCCCGGACTCTGGCCGCAGCCGGTTCACGCGCGTATGGAAATCCTCACGGGTCTGAGCCAGCGCCTGCAGCAGATTTTGCGCAGCATGACGCTGGAATATGGCGATCTGCCGCCGATCTATCAGGCAGAAAAACTGATCACTTCATTATGTGATGCCCTGCAACGCCTTGAACTGAAACATGCCAGCCAGCTTGCTTCGCTGATTACGATTATGCACGGCGCGGCGGTGCGGCTGGAGAACATGCATGCCACTACCGATGCACCGGTGGTCCTTCCGGCAACGGCGAGCCTGACACCTGATGACCGGTCCCACAAGGCATCCGAGCCCTGGGTGTATGTCGCGCAGGCTGAACCCGTCACGCCGCAGGTGGTGATCTCCCCGCCACCGGCACCTCAGCGCCCAATCCAATGGAAAGGATTTATCGCCGGCGTGGTGATCACCGTGCTGGCGGGCAGCGGCGTGAAGGCGGGCATCAACGCCTTTTATTCGCCTTCCACCAGCGAGCAACTGATGGCGACCTTAAAGGGGATGCCGAAACCGTTGAACGCGCCGTCACTCAATGCGCTTAAACACCGCGAGGCTGAGATGCTGCGCCGCGAAGCCCCGCAGATTATTGCCGCAACGCAGCAGCAAACCCGCCAACTGGCATCCCTGTCGCCGGTCTGGGCGCAGGATACCGGTGCGCAGCTGGTACATCAGACACAGGTGCTGTTGCCGGACAATCCGGCGGCAAAACGCCTGGCGCAGGAATGGACGGATAACCTTAACGCCCGTGCCTTCCCGCTGGAAAACCTGACAGGCTGGAACTCGGCCAACACCCAGTTGCAGCAACTGGCAGACAAACTCAACGGCCTCGATGAACAACGCGGCAAATACATGACCGTCTCACAGCTTAAATCCTCCGTGTTTGCTATCCAGCAGGCGCTGAACAGCTCACCGCCGGTCGAAGAATCGCTGCGCAAACTTGCCGAGGCAAAACAGCAAAACAAGGATGCGTCTGCGCAGCTGGTCATGCAGCTGGATAACCAGTTCACGCAGTTGCTGAACCGCTATGCGTTGCTGACGCAAACCCCGCCAGCAGCCGATAAAAAGGGTAACGAGGCTCACTGAAGCACGGGCGCTGTTGCAGTATCAAAACATGTGATCACGATGAGCCATTTTGAATTACAGAGGATGTATGTCAGCAAAAGAGCGGTTTTTAAAGAAGTTGCAAGACAGTCAGCCGCGCAGCGGCTCATTTGCCAATAAAGGTCAGGCAGATATTGCCGAGTTCCGGGAACGGATGAACCTGCTTCAGGAAAACATGGAAGAGTGGCTGACGGGCACCGGCATCCGCGTTGAACGCACCGATGTCTCGCTGGTTGAACTTCTGATGGGAGGCAAAACCTTCAGCGTTCCGGGGATCCGGCTGCAATACGAAGATAAACTGGTGAAATTCACGCCTGTCTTTTTGTACGGGCATGGCGTGACAGGCTGTGTGGAAGCCAGCCTCAGCGATCAGGGCCACATCAGTGTCTTATGCCGGTTGTTTATGCGGGCGGGCGAAGTCAGTCACTGGACCTGGCGCCCGGCAAACGCCCCCACCGGGCCGGGTGGTACATTCGATGAAGATGCTTTTTTCGAAATGATTGCGGGTTCACTACCATGACGCCTTCGGGCGTCATTTTTTTTGCAGCACTCACTGAATCAGCCACGCAAATGTAAAAAGATGCTACAACCGTTACCCCTTTTGATGCCAATATCATCAAAACCGATGACATAAATTTACATTGCATTAAAATCAGAATGCGCTGAGGCCCCTGCCGATTTAACTTTCTTGTTACCAATTTTGCACACAACAAGCCATTACGGGATGCAGGGAAATTACATTTGAAAAACATCAAAACTTTTTGATCCAGATCAATGCAACAACATGACCTCTTCCTTTTTGTGGATAATTCCCCTGCTGCCCGTTTCCCTCTCATTTAGTTTTTCTGCCCCGGCGTTTGAACCGCCGCTAAAGTGTTTCAGCGACTACTTTCCCTGCGAAACCGTCCCTGTTAATGCCTTTGTTCATTGTGGTTAAATCGCCCTCTCGCAAAACCCCGTTGTACTTTCCTTTCATTCAAGACTTCACCTGCGAATGTCAGACATCGCCGGTTCCCGTGCCGGTGCCTGTGTTTGAAAGGAATACCTGACGCACAAAAAGAGGTTGTTATGTTTGGTCTTGATGCGCTTGAACTGGCCCGGATCCAGTTTGCCTTCACCGTCTCTTTTCACATCATTTTTCCCGCAATCACCATCGGGCTGGCCAGTTTTTTGGCGGTTCTCGAAGGGATGTGGCTAAAAACCAAAAAAGAGGCTTATCGCGATCTGTACCATTTCTGGTCAAAGATTTTTGCCGTTAACTTCGGTATGGGCGTGGTGTCCGGCCTGGTGATGGCCTACCAGTTTGGTACCAACTGGAGCATGTTCTCCTCGTTTGCCGGCAGCATTACCGGCCCGCTGCTGACCTACGAAGTGTTAACCGCGTTCTTCCTGGAAGCGGGTTTTCTCGGCGTGATGCTGTTCGGCTGGAACCGCGTCGGCCCCGGCCTGCACTTCTTCTCTACCTGCATGGTGGCGCTCGGCACGCTGATGTCGACGTTCTGGATCCTCGCCTCCAACAGCTGGATGCAGACCCCGCAGGGCTATGAGATTGTTAACAATCTGGTCGTTCCGGTCAGCTGGATGAAGATCATCTTCAACCCGTCGTTCCCGTTCCGCTTAATGCACATGACCACGGCGGCGTTCCTCGCTTCCGCCTTCTTCGTCGGTTCTGCGGCGGCCTGGCATTTACTGCGCGGTCGCGATACCCCGGCAATCCGCACCATGCTGTCGATGGCGATGTGGATGGCGCTGATCGTCTCGCCCATTCAGGCATTTTTGGGCGACGCGCATGGCCTGAATACGCTGAAATATCAGCCGGCTAAAATCGCCGCCATTGAAGGCCACTGGGAAAATAAAGACAACAAACCGACGCCGCTGGTGCTGATTGGTTATCCGGACATGAACCGTGAAGAAACCCGCTACGCGGTTGAAATCCCGTATCTGGGCAGCCTGATCCTGACGCACAGCCTGACGCATCAGATCCCGGCGCTGAAATCTTTCCCGAAAGAAGACCGCCCGAACTCGTCCGTCATCTTCTACACCTTCCGCATCATGGCTGGCCTCGGCATGCTGATGATTTTGCTGGGTGTGCTGAGCCTTATCCTGCGTCGCGGCGGCAAAATGTATACCTCTAAAGCCTTCCTGCGCTTTGCTTTTCTGATGGGGCCTTCCGGTCTGCTGGCGTTACTGGCGGGGTGGATTACCACGGAAATGGGGCGTCAGCCGTGGGTGGTGTATGGCCTGCTGCGCACCAAAGACGCGGTATCCAACCATAACGTGCTGCAAATGAGCGTCAGCCTGATCCTGTTCATCGTTATTTACTGCTCGGTGTTTGGTGTCGGTTACGGCTACATGATGCGTCTGATCCGCAAAGGGCCACAGGCGCATGAAGGCGAAAGCGTTGACCACGGCGGTCCGGGCCAGCACCGCACGCCTGCGCGTCCGCTGTCTGCCATCAAAGAATCACTGACCGACGACACGAAGGGAGCTTGATAATGGGTATCGACTTACCGCTGATCTGGTTTTTGATCATCATCTTCGGCGTGATGATGTATGTGGTGATGGACGGCTTCGACCTGGGTATCGGTCTGCTGTTCCCGCTGGTGAAAAAAGAACACGACCGTGACGTGATGATGAACACCGTTGCGCCAGTCTGGGACGGCAACGAAACCTGGCTGGTGCTCGGCGGCGCGGCGCTGTACGGCGCATTCCCGCTGGCCTACTCGGTGATTCTGGATGCGCTGACCATCCCGCTGACCCTGATGCTGTTCGGCCTGATCTTCCGTGGCGTGGCCTTTGAATTTCGTTTCAAAGCCAGCCCGGCCAAACGCCACGTGTGGGATAAATCCTTTATCGGCGGTTCCGTGCTGGCGACGTTCTGCCAGGGCGTGGTGCTGGGCGCGGTGATCAACGGTATCCCGGTGGTAAACCGCACTTATGCGGGTGGCGCACTGGACTGGCTGACGCCGTTCACGCTGTTCTGTGGTGTTGCGCTGGTGGTGGCTTACGCCCTGCTTGGCTGCACCTGGCTGATTATGAAAACCGAAGGCGAATTGCAGGAAGCGATGCACAAGATCGCCAAACCGCTGCTGGTGGTATTCCTGCTGGTGACGGCGGCGGTCAGCCTGTGGACACCGCTCTCCCACGGCGACATCGCCACCCGCTGGTTCTCGCGCCCTAACCTTTACTGGTTCCTGCCGGTCCCGGTGCTGGTGGTGCTGGTTTCTGCGTGGATGTTCCGCGCCATCAGCAAAAATGCGCACCACGCGCCGTTCCTGCTGACGCTTGCACTGGTGTTCCTGGGCTATACCGGGCTGGGTATCAGCATCTGGCCGAACATCATTCCGCCGTCCATTTCCATCTGGGAAGCGGCTTCACCTCCGCAAAGTCAGGGCTTTATTCTGGTCGGCGCCCTGTTCATCATCCCTATTATTCTGGTGTACACCTTCTGGAGCTACTACGTGTTCCGCGGGAAAGTCACACCGGATCAGGGTTATCACTGAGGAGTAACCTGATGAATCTGATTCAAAAGATGGATGACAACGTCATCACCAAAGCCCCGTTCTGGAAACGCGTCGGCTGGATGGCCGTCATCTGGGGTGGCAGCGTGCTGGCGCTATTTGTTGTGGCAACGGCGTTTCATCTGCTGATGTTTGCAGCGGGAATGAGAAGTCATTGAGTGAACAGAGTCCGGCACTGTGCCGGACTCTGTTTTTAGCATGGCGTTCTGCCGCCCGTTAAGATGCTGAACAATATCTAATCACCGGTTCACACAATACCGGGAAGTTCAGCGAATTCGCGATAAAGCACAGTTCATGTGCGCGGTGATGCAGTTCCTTCGCGAGCTGAATATCATCCCCGTCACGGATCGCAATGTCGGGTTTGAGTGTGATACTCGTGAAACACCCTTTCTCACCTTCTGTCATGACCCCTTCAGCCTTATCGGTATAAGAATCAACACTGATACCCGCCTCGGCGCATAAATGCAGATACCAGAGCTGATGGCAGGCTGAAGCCGAAGCCACCAGCAGGTCTTCAGGGTTCCAGCGCGCGGCATCCCCCAGAAATGCCGGGTCTGATGAACCGGCAATGCTTTGTTTCTTCCCTTCGGAAATTTCATAATCGCGGCTGTAAGTTTTATAGGATTCTGTTCCGCGACCCTTGTTGCCTGTCCATTCAATGTTGACCTGATAATGATGCTCGCGATGTGCCATAGCGGGTGCTCCTGTCGTTGCTAAGTGGGGATACTGAGGGGTGGAGAGGGATAGTTCTCCCTTTGATGCCAAAAATGGTATACCATTATTCCATAATGTACAGGAGAAAATGATGACGCTGAAACCCCAGTCCACCGCCGAAATGCTTGCCGGATCACTCAGGAAGATGATTAACAATGGCTCGCTGCCTGATGGCTCGCGGCTGGTAGAAAGGGATCTGGCCAGCCAGTTTGCTGTCAGCCGTGTTCCGATGCGGGAAGCTATCCGGCTGCTGGAGCAGGAAGGCATGGTGGATATTTTCAGAAACCGCGGGGCGGTGGTCAGAACACTGTCTGTTGAGGATATCGCTGAGATTTATGAACTGCGGGCTTTACTTGAGGGGGAAGCGATATTTAGCAGCGTGCAGAATATGGATGCCGAAACGCTGGCCAGAGCGGAACTCACGCACACACTGCTCGGCAATGCCGAAGACGCCGACAGGCAAGGAGAGCACAACCGTGAGTTTCACGGTCTGCTGTACCGCGGATGTCAAAATAAGCGCCTGCTGGCGATGATCGACGAGTTACGTAATCAGATAGAAAGGTACGAACATTTTCAGCGCAGACTGCTTTCAGACACTCAGGCATTTCAGCACGAACATGAATTGATTCTTAATGCGTGCCGGGAAGGCAATGCAGAGGCGGCACGGCAGGAAACCTTCCGGCATATTGAATCTGCCGGAAGAGTGCTGAAAGATTTCATCAGTAAGGGGATTTCGGCTCAGAAATGAGTGACTGCCCGAAGCCGATGTTCCGGGCTGCTATGTTAAAAGCCGCCTGGAAATGGGGTTATTTCTCCAGCACCAACGCCACAAAATCGAGAATATCGTCCATTGCTTCCTGACGGGCTTCGGCAGAAGGCATGACGATCAGCTGATCGGAATAGCCATTCATGATCGCGGAAAGCTGGCGGGTGACCCGGTCTGCGTTGGCCGACCGGAAAACCCCTGCCTCGATCCCCGCGCGGATAATTTCCGCCAGCAGTTCCAGCCACTTATGCACCATCAGCCGCGCCAGTTCGGCATAAGCCTCGTTATGCGCCGCCAGTTGCCACAGCGAGCCGTAAAGCTGCCAGATATCACCCTGCGTATCCGGCAGATAATTACGCACCAGCGTATGCAGTTTTTCCTGCGGATGCAGCGTCGCAATTTCTGAGGTGAACTCTTTCAGTTCCGCCAGCATCACCACCGATAACGCTTCAATACACAGCGTCTGCCAGTCACGAAAATAGTGATAAATATGGCTGCGTGAAATGCCCACGTGCTCGGTCAGTTCGCGCGTCGTCACTTTCTCAATCCCCTTTTCGATAAAGAGACTGATGGCACCGTCAAGAATTTTAGCCCTTAACGCCTCCTGATTTTCTTTCATCATCAATCCTGTGCTGGCCCTGAGCAACCGCTCTTGCCCGCATTTTATCAGGAAGGCAGACGTGCGCCCAATGACTTACGTAATACGATTTTCACCACAATCACGGTGGCGATCACCAGCAGGGCAGCCGACACCAGCACGGCCATAAAGGCCTGGTCGAACGCAGCGCGGGCGAGGCTGCTGATTAAGGACGCATGTTCCGGGCTGAGATGGCTGGCCAGCGCCAACGCTTCGTCGAGGCTGTCATAGGCGGCATCACCGCTCACCAGCCCTGCCGGCAGTTCCAGGCTGCGGCTGTAAACCGCGGTCATCAGGCCGCCCAGCAAGGTCACGCCCAGCACGCCGCCCATTTCCCACGACACATCTTCGATAGCGGCGACCATCCCGGCTTTGTCTTCCGGTGCGTTAAGCATGATGGACGTCGAGGCTGCCGTTACCGCACCGCCCAGACCAAAACCGAGAATGAACAGGCTGATGAGTTGCAGTAAGGTTCCGGCATCAAACACCAGCGCATGCATCACAATCCCCAGCGCCGACAGCGCAAAACCGCCAACCATTATCCTGCGCACACCCACTCGCGGGATCAGCATACCCGCCAGCGGTGAGGCCAGCGCAGAGGCCACCGGGATCGGCAGAATAAACATGGCGGCCATAAACGGCGACAGCCCGAGTACCAGCTGCAACCGCTGGCTGAGCACCAGTTCGATGCCGATCAGCGCAATCATTGACGTGATCGCAACCCCCACACCACAGGCAAACGCCCGGTTACGGAACAGCGAGAAGTCGATCATCGGCTGCAAGGCCCGCTGCTGCCTTCTGGCAAAGAAGCCGAGGAATATCACCCCTGCGGCAGCGGCGCAGACGATCACCAGCCATGAAGAGTTGATATGGCTCAGCTCTTTGAGCGCGTAAATCACCCCGACCAGCCCCGCCATTACCAGCGCGGAGCCGATAAAATCACAAGGCCGTTGCTTGTTGCCTTTGCCACGCGGGATCAGCGCCAGCGCGAACGGGAAAACGGCCAGCACAACCGGCACGTTAATCAGGAATACCGAACCCCACCAGTAATACTCCAACAATACGCCGCCGATCACCGGGCCGAGCGCAGCGGCACCGGAGGCAACGGCGGACCAGATGCCGATCGCCAGCGCCCTTTCGCGCTCATCGGTAAACACATGGCGCACGATCGCAAGCGTTGCAGGCATCATCATTGCCGCCCCCACCGCCAGGAAAACCCGCGAAGCGATCAGCATGTCAGCGGACGTGGAAAACGCCGCGCACAGCGACGCCACCGCAAACACCGGCAGCCCCCACATAAACAGATTTTTGTGGCCCAGCCGGTCGCTGAGCATTCCCGCGCCGGGTAACAGCCCCGCGACGACCAGCGGATAGGCATTCACTATCCATAATTTTTCCGAGGACGATGCACCCAAAGCCAGCGTGAGGCGCGGCAGTGCGGTGTATAAGACCGTCATATCAATG
This sequence comes from Rahnella sp. R3(2024), assembly GCF_042920125.1. NCBI lineage: Bacteria > Pseudomonadati > Pseudomonadota > Gammaproteobacteria > Enterobacterales > Yersiniaceae > Rahnella > Rahnella sp. R3(2024). The sequence continues at coordinate 352,493 of NZ_JBHGBU010000002.1, read as the reverse complement.
ATGATCAGGAAAAGTGTACTGGTGACAATGGCAAGGATCAGCCAGCGGTTGTGGGAAAACATAGAAGCCTCTGAAGTTTTTGAGCACTTGCTCAAGCGCGAAAGGTACTTGAGCGCCCGCTCAAAAGCAAGCAATGTCAGCCGGTCCGTTGATGAATGATTTACCCTGCGCAGGGTGCACAAAGGCAGATACCTGACACGAAAAAGCCCACTCGAAAGTGGGCTAAGGGGGGGTACAGACTGACTTTTTTAAGTGCTACTTATTTTCCCTGGTGTGGCAAAAATTACTCTTTCACCGTTTCCTCTAACGTGAAACGGCCTAACGGATTCTGATGGAAGTCTTTGATATTTTTACGGGTCACATTGCGGTACGGGCTGTAATAGAGATCAATCCAGTTCACATCGGCTTTCGCCATTTTCTGCAAATCGATATACATCTGTTCACGCTTTTTCGGATCCATTTCTACGCGCGCAGCCGCAACCAGCGCTTTCACTTTTTCGTTGTGGTAGTGCGTCATGTAGTTGTTGTTGGAATCATGCCCCAGCGTAAAGGTGGTTTTCTGATCCGGGTCGAGAATATCGTTGGTCCAGTACATCACCGAAATGTCGTAATCTCCCGCCACCAGCATGTCCCAGCTCTGGCTCGGATCCACCTTTTGCAGACTGGCGGTGATGCCCGCTTTGGCCAGCTGTTGTTGCAGCAGAACCGCGATCTGCTCGTCCACTTCATCACCGGCGTTGACCAGATATTTCAGTGTCAGATTTTTGACACCAGCCGCCGCCAGCAGCTGTCTGGCTTTTTCCGGGTCATACGGGCGTTGCAGGTTAGCGGCGTAGTGATAGAGCGCGCCGTCAGGAATGTAGGAGTTAGCAATTTTGCCGTAGCCGAAGGTCACGGTGTCTATGATAGATTTCTTATCGATTGCGAAATCCAGCGCCTGACGGACTTCCACTTTTGCCAGATCGCCGTGGGCATGGTTGATCAGCAGATGATCTTCGCGGGTTGAGGTGTCCAGCTCCACGCTCAGTTTCGGGTCTTTTTGCAGCGAGGCGATGCGCGAGAACGGAATCGACAGCGCCGCATCCAGCTCGCCGGCCTGCACCTTCAGCATACGGGTGTTATCATCCGGCAACGTCAGCCACTCGACGCCGTCCAGTTTTACCCTGGCGGCGTCCCAGTAATACGGGTTTTTCACCAGCTCGACTTTTTCACCGCGTGTCCACTCTTTCACACTGAAGGCGCCGGAACCCACCGGATGCTCGGCAAAATCATCCGCGCCCTGTTTGGTGAAGGCCTGCTGAGAAATTACCGAGGCATTAGGCAGCGCCAGTTGCGATAAAAAGGCCGCCGACGGGGTTTTCAGGGTGATCACCAGCGTACGGGCGTCGGGCGCGCTGAGGCTTTCAATAATGCTGTAGGAATCTTTCCACATGGAACCGGCATCATCGCGGATACGCGTCAGGCTGAATACCGCATCGGAAGCGGTGACCGGCGTGCCATCAGAGAACTTCGCGTCGCGCAATTTCAGCGTATAGGTTTTGCCGTCCGGCGAAATCGTCCAGCTCTCCGCCAGCCCCGGCAGCAGTTTGGCGCCGGTATTATCGACCCGCACCAGCGGATCGAACACGTTGGAGAACACCCAGTTATCCGCGTTTTGCGCGGACTTGATCGGGTCAAATGTGGTGCTGTCTTCACGACGACCGATGGTTAAAACTCCCGCCGCCTGCGCCATTTCGCTGACCAGGCTCAACGCCAGCAGCACCCCGGCGGCCACAACGTTAAAATGCTTTTGTTTCATGTCACATTCCTTCAGTCATCGGATAGACGCCTTCGCGTTTGTGGCCGTCAAGCACACAGGCGAAAGCATGATCGGCAATATGCCGGGTTTCTGGTGCCGCGCCTTGCCTGCACGCGGCAAGCGCAAAGGCACAGCGAGGATGAAAAGCGCAGCCCGCAGGGAGAGAAACCGGGCCCGGCGGCTCCCCTTGTAACGGATGCTCCGGCAGCGGCCGGTCGGGGTCGATTTCAGGGATCGCCGCCACCAGCGCAGCGGTATAAGGATGGCGCGGCGCAGTAAACACCGTTTGCGTCGGGCCGCTTTCGACAATGCGCCCGAGGTACATCACCGCCACGCGGTCACACAGGCGGCGCACAATCGCCAGATCGTGCGCGATAAACAAGATCGCCAGCCCCATGCTTTCGCGCAGATCCATCAGTAAGTTGATGATTTGCGCCTGGATCGACACATCCAGCGCAGCCACGCATTCATCCGCCACGATCAGACGCGGTTCGATCGCCAGTGCGCGGGCGATACCGGCACGCTGACACTGTCCGCCACTCAGCGCCTGCGGCCGTTTCGCGGCGTGTTCCGGGCTGAGGCCCACGCGCATCAGCAGTTCACTCACCCGCCCCGCGATGTGCGCTTTCGCGACTTTCTGGTGCACCCGCAACACTTCGCTGATGCTTTCACCCAGCGTCTGGCGCGGGTTCAGCGAGGCGTAAGGATCCTGAAAAATCATCGCGGTTTGCTGGCGCAGACGGGCGATATCGGGCCTGACGCCGTCGGTGATCAGTTGCCCGCGAAAACGCACCCGTCCGGCACTGGCCGTTTCCAAATGCAACATCGCCCGGCCCAGCGTGCTTTTGCCGCTGCCTGATTCGCCCACCAGCCCCAGCGTTTCACCCGCATGAATGTGTAAAGACACGCCGTTCACCGCCTGAACGTGGCGCTTTTTCAGACCAAATCCGGAAACCGGAAACGTCACGCACAGATCCTCCACTTCCAGCAGCGGATACGGCTGCGAACTCAGTTCAGATGGCAAATTCATTTTCCCTCCCGTGGGTCAGCGGATGGTGGCAGGCCGTCGCGTGACTGCCCGCCACCATGGCGGGCTGGGTGGCACGGCACTGTGCGGATGCCCGTGCGCAGCGCGGATGAAACCGGCAGCCCGCGGGGAAACGTGCCGCCACCGGCGGCTGGCCGGGCAGCGTGATCATTCGTCCGCTGCCGCCGTCGCTGGCAGGCTGGCAATCAATCAGCCCGCGCGTGTACGGATGCTGCGCCTGTGCCAGCACCTGACGTTTTTCGCCGGTTTCACACAGGCGGCCGCCATACATCACCGCAATGCGGTCACAGGTTTGTGCCACTACGCCAAGATCGTGGGTGATCAGAATAATGGCGATGCCCAGCCTGTCGCGCAGATCGCGCAGCAGCCGCAAAATCTGCATCTGCACGGTGACGTCCAGCGCGGTAGTCGGTTCGTCGGCAATCAGCATTTTGGGTTCGCAGGCCAGCGCCACGGCGATCATGGCGCGCTGGCGCATACCGCCGGAAAACTCATGCGGATAGTTATCTGCGCGGCGCTGCGGATCAGGAATACCGACCTGACGCAGCAGTTCCACCGCCTGCAAATGCGCGTCGCGGCGGCTGGCCCCGAAATGCAGCCGGCGGCTTTCGGCAATCTGCTGGCCGATGCTCATCACCGGATTCAGATGGCTGGCCGGGTTCTGGAAAATCATGCCGATTTCACGCCCGCGAACGGCGGTCATGCGTTTGTCGCTCAGCGTCAGCAGATCTGTGCCATTCAGGCGAATTTCTCCCGCGCGGATGTTCAGCCCTTCGCCAGGCAGCAACCGCATAATGGCGCGGCAGCTCAGGGTTTTTCCGGAGCCACTTTCGCCCACCAGCCCGAGAATGTCTCCCGCGTTCAGCGTCAGCGAGAGCCTGTCCACCAGCGCCACGCCCTGCCGGTCTTCAATGGTTAAATCGGACACCTGCAATAACGTCATGGCCGCTCTCCCAGTTTGTCGCCCAGCCCGTCGGCCAGCAGGCTGAAACTCATCGCCAGCACCACAATGGCCAGGCCGGGAAATGTGGTTATCCACCACGCCGTGGTAATAAAACTCTGGCCTTCGGCAACCATTACGCCCCATTCGGCAACGGGCGGCTGAACGCCAAGGCCGAGATAACTCACCGACGCGCCGCTGAGTAACACCAGCACGCAGTCGGACATCGAGAACACCAGCGAACTGGTCAGTGCGTTGGGCAGCAGGTGTAAAAGTAAAATGCGCGGGTGGCTGTAACCGAGGCTGCGCGCCGCCAGAATGAAATCCCGGTGTTTCAGCGTCAGCACCTGCGACCGCACCAGACGGGCATACGACACCCAACCGACCATTGCCATCGCGATATAAAAACTGCCCAGCCCCGGCCCGAGAATGGCGATGATCGACAGCATCAGCACCAGAAACGGAAACGCCAGCACCACGTCGATCACCCGCATAAAGATTGTGTCCACCGCGCCGCCGAGATACCCGGCAAACGCCCCCGCCAGCGTGCCGAAAGTGAACGGGAAAATGACGCCAATCAGACAAATTTGCAGATCCACCCGCGCGCCCCACATCACGCGGGAAAGGATGTCTCGGCCAAAGTTATCCGTGCCGAACGGATGGGCGAATGAAGGCGGTGACAACGTCACGGATGCATCCTGCGCAACCGGGTCAAATGGCGCGATCCACGGGCTGAGCAGCGCCACTAATATCCACACCAGCAACATCAGAATGCCCAGCCGCAGCGCCTGCTGGCGCGGCAGCCAGCGCAGAGGAAAGTACACCCGCCGCTGCGTGATTAACTTTTCTGTCATGCTCATAACGTCACCCTCGGATCCAGCGCCACGGTCACCAGATCGGCGATCAGATTCACGGCGACCGTCGCCAGCGCAAACACCAGCACCACGCCCTGCACCACCATGTAGTCACGGCTGATGATGGCTTTCACCAGCAACTGCCCCATGCCGGGAATAGCAAATACGCTTTCGATCACCACCGTACTGCCGATCAGCCAGCCGATGTTCACCGCCAGCAGGTTGACCGTGGGCACCAGTGAATTGGGCATCACGTGACGCCAGAAAATGCGGTTTTCGTTCTGACCACGCGCCCTGGCGGCCGTCACGTAATCATTCTGTAATTCCATCAGCAGGCTGGCGCGCAGGTTGCGGGTCAGTACCGCCGACAGCGCCAGCGCGACGGTCAGGCAGGGCAAAAACAGATGACGGAGGCGTTCACCCGCGTCACTGCCGTACCCCGATACCGGAAACCAGCCCAGCGACAGGCTGAACAGCAAAATCATCATGATCGCCAGCCAGAACGCGGGCAGGCCGAGGCCGACGGTGGAAAGCAAACGGATCACCTGATCGGCCAGTTTTCCGCGCTGTCTCGCCGCCGCGGCGGCCAGTGGCACCGCGATCAGCAGCGCCAGCAACACGCTGCCGAGCACCAGATACAGCGTCGGTTCGATACGGGTGGTGACCAGCTTGAGCGTATCGACACGGTAAATCAGCGATTTACCCATTTCACCGTTAAGCAGATTGCGCAGGAAATAGAGGTATTGCTGCCATATCGGCAAATCCAGCCCGAACTGGGCGCGGATACGGGCGATGGCTTCCGGCGAACTGTGCACCCCAAGCAGGATCCTCGCCGGATCGCCGGGGATGGCGCGGACCATAATAAAGGTCAGAATGCTGATCCCCAGCAGCACCGGCAGCAGTTGCAGCGGTCGCCAGAGCAGAAAACGATAACGGTGCATGGCAGTCCCCTTCATGGCGTGTAACGGTGCAAAAACGGACGTGGCGGGCGAAATTCGCACCAGCACGGTGCAGTGTGGCTGCGCGGACCCCGGCGTTTCTCCCCTTTTTTCGGCACGCCTGCGATGGCCTTTTGCCCTGTCGCACTACGTTAGCCGCAGTGGTGCCGCACCGGTAGTTAGCAAAAATACTAGTTTTGCTATCACCGTGATCTGGCACCGCGATTGCATGTTTTTCAGGCACAGGTTGGGCAACGCAGGAACCGTGCCGGAGGGGCAAATGCCGTTTTTACGTTGAAGCATGGCGGAGATGAATTCATGAAACTCGCAGTGACAGAGAGTGCGCAGGGGATGCGGGAAAGTACCGTGGAAGGCGCGTTTGCCCAGCTTTTCGCCCAGACATCGCGCCTGGGATTTGATGCCCTGATTTACGATTTCACGCCGGTTCCCCGTTCGCTGGAAGGGGATCTGATCACGCCTTCCTTGTTGCAGATGTGCAATGTACCGGGAGATATGCAGCGGCTGTGGCTGGAGAGCGGATATTATCAGGTGGACCCGGTGCAGCATTATGCGCTGGAGAGCTGTGCGCCGTTCGTCTGGTCTTATCAGCGGCCAGACAATACCTCGCTGCAAAACCGTCTGAGTGACCTCAATAAACCGGTCACCCATTACATGTGCGATAACAATATGCCCAGTGGCGCGACCGTGCCGCTGCATCTGCCCAACGGCGGATTTGTTACGGTGACCGGGATCCACACCGGCGCCGGGCACGAGCTTGATATTCATGACGTGCTGGGCGATTTCAGCCTGCTGGCGCTGACCTTTCAGGAGTGCGTGTTTCCGCTGTTCGACAGCAGCGTGCTGACCTGTCAGCACGTCAGGTTAAGCAAACGCGAATGTGAATGTCTGGCGTGGGCGGCGGAGGGATTAACCGCCAAAGAGATTGCCCGTAAGCTGAACCGGTCAATCGCCACCGTCACGCTGCATCTCAACACCGCCGGCCGCAAACTGGGGGCCAGCAACCGCGTGCAGGCGGTGGTTCGCGCCATGCATTACCGCCTGCTCGACAGCTGAGCTTTCACGTTTTCTATCTTTTTTACTAGCTGTTCAGCGCCGTCCCGATGTTTACCCTGTGAGGATTATTCACCGACAGGGGAAACAACATGGTCAAGCTCACTGAAGGCTTTGCGCCGTTTCAGGAATACCAGACCTGGTACCGCGTTTGCGGCGATTTGAACAACGGCGTCACGCCGCTGGTGATCGCGCACGGCGGGCCGGGCTGCACCCACGATTACGTGGATGCCTTCCGCGATATTGCCCAAACCGGCCGGGCGGTGATCCATTACGATCAGATCGGTAATGGCCGCTCCACCCACCTTCCTGATAAACCGGCAGATTTCTGGCAACCGTCGCTGTTTCTGGCGGAACTGGACAATCTGCTGCGCCATCTGTGCATCGAAAAAGATTACGCGCTGCTCGGCCAGTCGTGGGGCGGAATGCTCGGTGCCGAACACGCGGTCACCCAACCCGCCGGTTTGAAAGCGCTGATCATCGCCAATTCACCAGCCTCGATGGCGCTCTGGTTGCAGGCTGCCGCAAGGTTGCGCAGCGAACTGCCGCCGGACGTTCAGCAGACCTTGCTCACCCATGAACAGGCCGGAACGATCGACAGTGCCGAATACAAATCCGCGTCGCAGGTATTTTATGCCCGTCACGTCTGCCGCCTCGATCCGTGGCCGGAAGAGGTGAAACGCACGTTCGCCGCCATGGATGCCGATCCGACGGTGTACCTCGCCATGAACGGACCGACCGAGTTTCACGTCATTGGCAGCATGAAAGCGTGGACAGTGATCGACCGTCTCGCGGCCATTAATGTGCCGGTTCTGCTGATATCAGGCCGTTACGACGAAGCCGCACCGGAAGTTGTGCAGCCCTTCGCCGACCACATCAAAGGGGCAGAATGGGTGATTTTCGAACACTCCAGCCATATGCCGCACGTTGAAGAACGGGAAGCGTGCATGGCGTGCGTGGGGAAATTTTTAGCGTCGGTTACGTGACGACGTCACGTCAACAGCACAGCAAACCACGCCACACGTTGCCGTCAGGTGGCCGACGGTGCATATTTAGGTGCCGAGCTGGATTTCTGATTGAAGGGCGTAATACGTAAAACGTCCACGCCATGATCAGACGAGCAGTCATTTTTTACTTCAAAGAATGACTGCTCTTGCCGTGAATACCGTTAACCCCGCCTTCCCCCTTTCTGAATCATGTCAGCCGCCATTCCGGTAGCCTCAATTCTTACTTTCAGGGTTCACCAGCACGGGCTGCTCGCGGTAATTCGCCGGGAACACCTGTTGCAGGTCTTTAATTTTCGGCAGATCGTTCACCACAATGTACGGATAGTCCGGGTTATCGTTTAAGAAATTCTGGTGGTAGGCTTCCGCCGGATAAAAGTGGGCGTTGTTTTCAATTTTTGTCACCATCGGTTCGCTGAAGCTTTTGCTGGCATTGAGTTGTGCGATGTACGCTTTTGCTACTGCGGCCTGCGCGGCATTTAACGGAAACACCGCCGAGCGGTACTGACTGCCGGTGTCCGGCCCCTGACGGTTTAGCTGAGTCGGGTTATGTCCGACCGAAAAAAAGATATGCAGCAACTCGCCGTAGGTCACCTGTGTCGGGTCAAAGGTCACTTTCACTGATTCGGCATGGCCGGTTTCACCGGTGCTGACTTCCTCGTAATTTGCCGTTCCTGCTGCCCCGCCGGCATATCCGGATACCGCGCTGGTGACGCCTTTCACATGCTGGAACACCCCCTGGATCCCCCAGAAACACCCGCCGGCAAACAGCGCGGTTTCGCTGCGCGATGTGGCTGCCGGTTCATCTTTTGCCGGGGCGGCGATCACCACCGCGGGCTCGGCTCCGCCCCAAGACCAGGCGTTATTCTGAAACACAAACGCAGAGGCCAGCACCAGACCGGCGATCAGGCTGTAATTGCGTAACGACTTCACTCTTTTGTCGGTAATTTTCTTCATGATGAACTTCCTGCCTGATTAAACGTTGGGGGTGAACGTCATTGCCAGCCCGTTCATGCAATAACGCAGGCCGGTCGGCTGCGGGCCGTCGTCGAAAACATGACCGAGATGCCCGCCGCAGCGGCGGCAATGGACTTCATCGCGCACCATGCCGAACGAGGTATCCCGGCTGGTGAGCGCCGAATCGGGCAAGGGTTTCCAGAAACTCGGCCAGCCGGTGTGGCTGTCAAATTTGGTCGCTGAGGAGAAAAGAGGAAGATTGCAGCCCGCACAGGCAAATTCCCCCGCCCGGTGCTCGTTGTTCAGCGGGCTGGAATAAGGCCGCTCGGTGCCGGCTTCGCGCAAAATGCGGTACTGATCGTCGTTCAGGCGCTGATGCCACTGAGCATCCGTCAGCATGATGTCGAATTTAGCGGATTTCGCCTGCGCGTCGGCATCGCGGGAAAACAGTGACGGGATCAGCCCCATCACCGCAGCAGCTGATACCGCGCCACTGCCCAGCAAGAAATTACGTCTGTTGATCATTGTTGCCACCGTTGCGGTTGCTGTCGATGGCATCAGAGTACAGGGCGAGGGATTACGGAATCCTCGCGGAGAGTTAACAGTTTTGTGATAAGTCGGGGCAGGAGGCCGCGGCATGGCGCGGCTTTCAGGTACAGATAGTGGAAGGTTTCGGTTTCTTCTCTGCGGTGATCCTCTGGCGTTACGCGCTGAGCGACCACCGCATTTGAGAAACCGAAACGGTTACCGTCCGGTTTACAGGATAGCCAGTGCAGTCGGGTCAGCACCTTCCCGCACAAATACCGGGATCTCACTCATCGGTGCGGCGACACTCACCGCCCTTCCTCCTTCATAGCGTTCGCCATTAAGCGCCACCCAGGTTTCTCCCGCCGGTAACCACACCTCGCGTTCGCGCTGGCCTGCATGCAAAATCGGCGCGACCAGAATGTCTGCACCAAGCAGATACTGATCTTCCACCTGCCAGCTTTCCGGCTGAGCGGGATACTGATAGAACATCGTGCGCATTGCCGGATTGCCGTTTTCGTGGGCTTGTTGCATGACGCGGCTGATGTACGGACGCAGCTTTTCACGCAGGAATAGCCCGCTTTTCATCAGGGCATAATTCTCTTCGCCATAGCTCCAGACTTCATTTGGTGCGCCGCTGTTGCACTGCGCGATGCCCTCACGCCAGGGTTCTAACGGCTGAATTTGCGGTTCGCGGTAGCCGTGCAGGCGCATCACCGGACAGAACACGCCCCACTGGAACCAGCGGATCAGCAACTCCTGAAATGCCGGATCGTTGACGTTGCCGCCCTGAAAACCGCCGATATCGGTCGTCCACCACGGAATACCCGCCAGCCCCATGTTCAGGCCAGCAGCAATCTGATTGCGCAGCGCGTGGAAGGAAGAGTGGATGTCGCCAGACCACGCCAGCACGCCGTAACGCTGGCTGCCCGCCCAGGCGCAGCGCACCAGATTGACGATCTCGTTTTCGCCTTCCTGCTGCAATCCGTCGTAAAAACCCTGGGCGAATTTCTGCGGATAGATATTCCCCACTTCCAGCACCGGACCAAGGTGATAACGATAGTTATCAAAATCATACGCACGGTATTCCGGCTCGGCTTCATCCAGCCAGAAAGTGCGGATGCCCAGATCGAAATAATTTTGTTTCACTTTGTCCCAGACAAACTGTCGTGCGCCGGGATGCGTGGCATCGAAGAACGTACAGTTGCCGAGGAAATCCAGATTCACTGACACACCGCGATCGGTATTCACCAGATAACCTTTGGATTTCATCTCTTTATAGTTATCGGTGCGGCTGTCCACCGTCGGCCACACCGACACCATGGTTTCGATGCCGAGGGACTTAAGCTCTGCCACCATCGCTTTCGGATCCGGCCAGTCCACCGGATCAAAACACCAGGTGCCCTGATTCGGCCAGTGGAAGAAATCGATGACAATCACCGAAATCGGCAGATTACGCCGCTTGTATTCACGCGCCACCTCCAGCACTTCCTGCTGGGTGCGGTAACGCAGTTTGCACTGCCAGAAACCGGTGGCGTATTCCGGCATCTGCGGCGCGGTACCGGTGGCGCGGCCATACTGGTGCAGGATGTCAGCGGGCGTATCACCGGCGGTTATCCAGTAATCCATCTGCTCGGTGACCTGCGCTTCCCAGCGGGTAATGTTTTTGCCAAACGTCGCTTCGCCAATCGCCGGGTTATTCCACAGCAAACCATAACCGAGGCTCGAGAGCATAAACGGCACGCTGGCCTGCGAGTTGCGCTGCGCCAGTTCCAGCGTGCAACCTTTGAGATCCAGACAACTCTGCTGATACTGCCCCATGCCGTAGATTTTCTCGTCCGGACGGGATTCAAAACGTACGGTGAGCTGATGTTTGCCACCGGGAATGGCTTTGAATTCGCGGGCATCCATCTTCAGCGCGCTGATGTATTTATCCTGACTTTTCTCCGTCGCGCCGATCCCCACGGTCGAACGCTGGCGCCAGAACTCTTCGAGGATCAGCTCGCCGCGCTGGTTATAAAACGCCAGTTGCCCTTTGATGTTCACCGTTGCCGTGATGTTGCCGTTGCGCAGCGTGAGGGTTTCGGTGCCGTGGCGGATGTCAGCCTGCGGCTGTGTGGATGGCGGCAACAGCGCCCACAGGTGATCATTCAGCGCCGGGCGGCAGGTGGCGCGCACGCGCAGACTGTTTTCGCCCCAGGGTTCAATCACCAGCGTTTGCTGATCGAAATGCCAGAGGATGCGGTTTTTTTCGGCGATTAATTCGCTCATGCGGACTCCTGTGTATGCAAGATGGCCTGACGTTCAGGCTCGCGTTCCTGAGAAATTTTGGACTGGTTGATCTGTTTCATGGTGGCGTCATTGAGCTTGTACCAGCGCATCGACAGCGCGCTGAACATCGACAACACGCCCGGCACCAGCGAGAACAGCGCAATAATCGACAGCATCGCGGCGGTATTTTGCTGGGCGGCATGCGGCACGTAACCGCTCATGCCGAGCGTCCAGCCGACCACCGCCCCGCTCACCGCCATCCCCATTTTGAGGATCGCCAGCAAGGTCGAGAACACGGTGCCGTCCATGCGTTTGCCCTGTTTGTATTCACCGTAATCCACCACGTCAGACATCATCACCCACATCAGCGTGGTCGTGACCTGATAGAAGGTGGACACCAGCAGCGTCATGCCCACCAGCAGGGAGATCCACGCCGGAACGAAGAAGATCGCCGCGCTCAGGATGCCGGTCACAATGGCGCAAAGTGTGAACGCCGTCAGTTTGCTGCGATTGCGGGTCAGCGGTTTGACCAGCAGGCTGCCGAGGCTTTTACCAATAATGTGCGCGGCCAGCAGCCACATAAAGTAGCTGGCGTTGCCGAGATAATAGGTGACGTAATACATCATCGCGCCGAGACGCACGACGCCGAAGGAGATGTTAAAGAAGATCAGCGCCGCGACCACGCGCCACTGGTCGTTACGCACTAAATCGCGCAGATCGGAGAGGAAATTTTCATGCGTCGGCGGTGCGCTGATACGTTCTTTGGTGTTGAGAAAACACAGCAGGAACATCACCACGGCCACCGAGGCCATGATGGCCATCGCGCCGAAATAGCCGTCAAGCTTATTGCCGCCGCCCAGCATTTCCGCCAGCGGCATCATCAGGAAGGTGGACATCGCACCGCCCAGGGTGGCGAGGAAAAAGCGATAGGATTGCAGGGAGATTCGCTGGGTATTATCCGGCGTAATGATCGCGCCCATCGAGCAATAAGGAATATTGATGGCGGTGTACATCAGCATCATCACGCAGTAGGTCACGCTGGCATACACCATTTTTCCGCCCAGCGTCAGGGATTCCGGCACGGCATACACCAGCAGGCAACTGGCACCAAAAGGCAGCGCCAGCCACAGAATATACGGGCGGAACTTACCAAATCGGGTCTGCGTGCGGTCGGCAATCAGCCCCATCGCGGGGTCAACAATCGCATCCGCGACGCGCGCTACCAGGAACATGGTGCCGACAAACACCGCCGGTAAGCCCACCACGTCGGTGTAGTAAAAGGTTAAGAATATAATGACGTTATCCAGGCCAATATGGCTCGCCATATCCCCCAGACCGTAACTCACTTTCTCTTTGACGGATAATTTTACACTCATAACTCGTTCTGCCTTTTGTCCGGTTAAACAAAAAAGTCAGTCCGTCCGATGGGCTGAAGAACTGTTATAGAGAGGTTAAATGCCGGTCACAATTGCGAGATGTTGTAAATTTCTTACGATATTTAGCTTCTGTGATACCGGTAACATCGTGGGGAGAGGGATAGTTGATCGGGCAGGTTTCGGTTTCTCAGGTGCGGTGATCGCTTAACATTTTGCGTCGAAACCGACCAAAAGAGGCCAGGACGGGCCTCTCTTGGATCTCTCGCGTCTTTAAACTGCGCGCTGTCGCTCGCGGGCTATGTTTCAGGGGCTTTCGCTATTGCCGCAAAATCCCGCCGCTGCGCGGTGCCCTCCGGTCGGGTTACAACCCGCGCACACTGACGCGCGGTTTTCCACCGCTCCTCCGGCGTGATTTTTGAGCGCGGCCAGTGGCAGTATTTCGTTCTCATTCGTGTGGCAGCGCAGTGAGTTAAGTGCTCACCGCATTTAAGAAACCGAGACTCACTCAGTCCCGTGGTGAAAAACACTACTCACCTGATCATTACAAAATGAACTAACTCAATCTGTGAATGTATCGATCGTTAATCACACAGGACTATTCGTGCTGTTTTTGATTGCTAGCAACCGGTTATTAAGATATTTCTCACCCAAAACTGTACAAATCTGCAATCTTTGTATAACTTATTTACACCCCTGCTTTATCATTAGTCCGTCATTTACGGGCATATTCAGCCTGGTTTTTGGAGGAGAATGTGGATTTCCCCTCCTCCAAAAACTTTTTTTTAATGCTGGCCTTTTTCTTTTGCAAAAAAGGCATGGGATGAAACAGGGAAACCAATTGTGAAGCATTGCTAAACAATACTATGTTTTCTCACTCGCAAAAGACACTTCTCATGTCATGATTTACCATGCGAAGTATTAAGGAGGTCTATATGCAACTCGAAGAAGAACAAACAGTTACTGAAATCAGCGAATACTTCAAACCGCAGGAATCCCAGACCTTAAGTGAAGTGGAAATTTTGGGCAGAGTGGTGTCCAGCCTGTTGTGCAGCCGCTTCCCGGTAAGCAATAAAGCCATCATTGAAGGTCTGATCCGCCAGATCGAAATCGATTCCAACATCAGTAATCAGCAGGCATGCCGCAATCTGCTTGAGCTGGTCTTGTTATCCACGCAGGATGATGTGATTTAAATAAAAATACGGCCTGTTAAGCGATGCTAACAGGCCGTAAACTTTATGATAACAAACCGCGGTCGCGCCTCAGAGAGACTTCAGCGTCGCAGCAATCACCTCTTTCGCAGGCGTTGTCGGGCGACCAATCAGTTTGCTCAATGTATGTGAATCATCAAACAGCCCGCCCTGCGCTGCGCCTGCATCAGAATCTGCCAGCATCTCCGCCAGCCAGTCCGGCAAACCTGCACCGGTCAGTGCTTTTGCGAAATCCGCCTGCGTCATGTTGATGTAATCCACTTTTTTACCTGACAGTTGCGCGATGTGCGCGGTAAATTCTGCCAGCGTGTAAGCCTCATCTCCCGCCAGTTCGTATACTTTGCCCGCCTGATTATCCAGGCTCAGCACCGTTGCTGCCGCTTCGGCGTAATCTTCACGCGCTGCCGAGGAGATACGGCCTTCACCCACCGCACCAATAAAGGCATTGTGCGCCAGCGCCGGGGCGATGCTCGCCGCGTAGTTTTCCGTGTACCAGCCATTACGCAACAGCACGAAGGGAACGCCTGATTCACTTAAGGCTTTTTCGGTCGCGCGGTGTTCTACGCCAAGCCCCAGCGGGCTTTTGTCTGCGTGCAGCAGGCTGGTGTAGGCCAGCAGTTTTACGCCTGCGCGTTTTGCCGCATCAATCACTGCGCCGTGCTGCGCTTCACGCTGACCGACTTCACTTGAAGAAATCAGCAGCACTTTTTCAACACCTTTGAACGCGCTGTCCAGCGTCGCTGGCTGGCTGTAATCGGCCTGACGTAACTCCACGCCCAGCTCCGCCAGATCTTTGGCTTTTTCCGGGCTGCGCACGGCGGCAATAATCTGATTCGCCGGGACTTTCTTCAACAATGCAGCGATAACGAGGCGGCCTAACTGGCCGGTGGCACCGGTAATTGCGATCATGTTGTTTCTCCAAAAGTGTAAGACACGAGATTTATGTTCTGAAGGGCGCGAAATGCGTCGCCGTTGAAACATCCTATGCGATATACTTTCTTTTGGTAAGTACGCACTAAAAGGTAAGTATGAAAATAATATCGTCCGATAAGTCGGCTGACGCATTACCGCTCACGGAGCAAATCCGGCGTGGCGAGGTGCTCGATCCTAATTGCCCGTCACGGGAGATCTTGCGTCATATCACCAGCCGCTGGGGATTACTGGTGCTGATCGCCCTGAGCGAGGAGACGCTGCGCTTTAGCGAGCTGCGCCGCAAAGTGGGTGGCGTCAGTGAAAAGATGCTGGCCCAGACCTTACAGGCATTTGAAGAAGATGGCTTTATTGACCGCCGCTCATATCCGGTGGTGCCGCCGCATGTGGAGTACCGGCTGACGCCGCTGGGTATCGAAGTTAAAGACCAGATTGCCGGGCTGGCTAACTGGCTGGAATCAAATCTGCATCGCGTAATGAAGCAGCGCAATCTGCGCGTGGTGGGCGAGGAATGATTCACAAAAAAAATTTGATAAGAACCCCAAAATTCTCGCCTATCATTGCTCCGTTCCGGCAACTAACATCATTTCATTGATTCGTTAAATTCTTTAATTCAATGAGGTGATGTATGCCGCAGTCCCATCAGCAACATGTAACACTCGTCATTACTCACAGGATCGCACCCGCCAGCGAAGCACGCTATGAAGCCTGGTTGAATAAAATTATGCCGCAGGCCGGCAGCTTTACCGGGCATCTGGGCGTGAATGTGATCCGCCCGAGCCGCAGCGGCGATCCTTACACAATTCTGGTGCGCTTCGATACGCTGGAAAATCTCAACGCCTGGCATAATTCCGAGCTGCGTAAAGAGCTGGTAAAAGAAGTCAGCCCGCTGTTACTGCAAAACGACAATACCGAAGTGCGCCCCGGTGCCGAATTCTGGTTCACACCGCCCGCCGCCAACGTCCGCCCCCCTGCCCGCTGGAAACAATATCTGCTGACCCTGCTGGTCATTTACCCGTCGACCCACATTGTGCCCTGGTTCTGGGGGCAGATTTTACCGCACCTCAAAGGCACCGAAGTCGGCCATATCCTGAATGACGCTTCCGTTGTCGGGCTGGTGGTTTTCCTGTGGATGCCCGTTATCACCCGAGTTTTTCATTCATGGCTGACGCGCACTTCCGCGCAATGACAGGAGCTTTCCCAATGAACAGTTTCGCATCCCTGATCCTGATAAATGGACAATTCCACACCGTCGATCGTGAAAAACCACGGGTAAACGCGGTGGCGATAAAAGACGGTAAATTTCTGGCCGTCGGTACTGAAAATGAAGTGATGCAGTTTGCCGATGCGCAGACGGAGGTTGTGGACTTACAGGGGCATACGGCGGTCCCCGGCCTTAATGACTCGCACCTGCACCTGATCCGTGGAGGGCTGAATTACAATCTGGAGCTGCGCTGGGAAGGTGTTCCGTCGCTGGCGGATGCGCTGCGAATGCTGAAAGATCAGGCAATGCGCACACCCAGCCCGCAGTGGGTTCGCGTGGTCGGTGGCTGGACGGAATTTCAGTTCGCCGAACGGCGGATGCCGACGCTGGATGAAATCAATCAGGCCGCGCCCGACACGCCAGTCTTTATTCTGCATTTATATGACCGTGCCCTGCTCAACCGCGCGGCGCTAAAGGTGGTCGGTTACACCAAAGACACGCCCAATCCGCCGGGCGGTGAAATTCAGCGCGACAGCAATGGCAATCCGACCGGGATGCTCATCGCCAAACCGAACGCCATGATTTTGTATTCCACGCTGGCAAAAGGGCCAAAACTGCCGCTGGAGCAACAGGTGAATTCCACCCGACAGTTTATGCGCGAGCTTAACCGCCTCGGGCTGACCAGTGCCATTGATGCGGGCGGCGGCTTCCAGAATTATCCCGAGGATTATCAGATCATTGATGAGCTTCATCAGAAAAAACAGCTGACGATCCGCATCGCCTACAACCTGTTCACCCAGCGCCCGCAGCATGAGCTGGAAGATTTCGAACTGTGGACAGACATGCTGAAACCCGGCCAGGGCACCGACTTTTATCGCCATAACGGCGCGGGCGAAATGCTGGTGTTTTCCGCCGCAGACTTTGAAGATTTCCTGCAACCGCGCCCGGATTTACCACCGGGGACTGAAATTGAACTTGAGCGCGTGGTGCGCCATCTGGTGGAACACCGCTGGCCCTTCCGGCTGCACGCCACTTATGACGAGTCGATCAGCCGGATGCTGGACGTATTTGAAAACGTGAACCACGACATTCCGTTCAACGGTTTGCACTGGTTCTTCGACCATGCGGAAACTATTACTGAACGCAATATTGAACGCGTTAAAGCGCTGGGCGGCGGCATTGCGGTGCAGCATCGCATGGCGTTTCAGGGTGAATATTTTGCAGAGCGCTACGGCGCTGAAGCTACAAAACATACGCCGCCGGTGGCGAAAATGCTTTCTGCCGGATTACCCGTCGGGCTGGGGACGGACGCCACCCGCGTTGCCAGTTACAATCCGTGGACCGCGCTGTACTGGCTGGTGTCCGGCCGCACCGTCGGCGGCATGGCAATGTATGACGACGATGCGCGAATCGACCGCGAAACGGCGCTGATGTTGTGGACGCAGGGGAGCGCCTGGTTCTCCAGCGAACAGGGCAAAAAGGGGCAGATTAAAGCCGGGCAACTGGCCGATCTGGCCGTTTTATCGGAAGATTTCTTCAGTGTCACAGAAGAGCGCATCAAAGGCATTGAATCGGTACTGACCATGGTCGATGGTAAAGTGGTTTACGCGGCAGGCAGTTTCTCGCCGCTCTCGCCACCGGCGATTCCGGTATTGCCGGACTGGTCGCCGGTCACCCGTGTGCCGGGGCATTACCGTTCTGCTCCGCCAGAAGGAGCGGCACGGGTCGGGCAGATCCGGCAGATGCATCAGTGCGTCGGGCCATGCGGTGTGCATAAGCACAGCCATGACCTCGCCCGCGGGGCCGATGTTCCGGTATCCGATGACAATGCCTTCTGGGGCGCACTCGGCTGCTCCTGTTTCTCGTTCTGATCGTTTGTCCGTGATGTAAAAAAGCCCGCAGTTCATTTGAATTGCGGGCTTTGCGGTTCCCCTTTTCCCGGCCTGTCGTTTCTCTCGTCGCAATAAACAGACATACCGGTGCGGGCGCAGGATGTTTTCATACTCATCCTTGTGATCCGTTCTGACGGCAAAAGCCTCCCCGGCTTTGTGCCGTAAAAATCCGTTCATGTTTTGGTGACAGGTGAAAATCCGGTCTAAACTTAATCAGCGTGAAGCAAACTCTTACCTCTAAAAAGGATGATGTAAATGAAAAAAATCATTTTAGCTGCCTCTCTGCTTATCACTGCCTTTTCATTCAGTGCATTAGCAGCTGACCAAGTCTCTAAAGAAGAGGTCACTCACTTCAAACTGGTAAAAATTGGCAACGTCACCGTGTCGCAAAGTGGCGGGCAGGTAGGTTCTCCAAGTGAATTGCACGAAGAGCTTTCCAAGTTAGCGGATGAGAAAGGGGGTAAGTATTACCATATCATTGCAGCAGGGCAGAAAGGCCCAAACTTTGAAGCCATCGCCACTGTCTATAAAGACGCGGATAAATAATCACGCGTGATTAACCCGCAAAAAGGCCGCCGTGAGCAATATGCCCGCGGCGGCCTTTGTGTTTTTACAGGGCTTGTAAATCCTTAAATGATCCCAGCCGGTACCCGCGCTGAGTAATCGCGGATTTCAGCGACGCCGACGTCAATACATCCAGCTCTGCCAGCCTCGGGTAACAATATTTACTGGCCAGAAGCGTGTTATCGATAAACGAAGGGTGTGTCATGATCTCAACGGAACGGTCGCCGCGCCGGGTGGCGTTGTCCAGCGTTTGCAGAAACAGCGCTTCTGAAATCGCCTCTCCGTAAAACGTGCTGTCGAAACCGTCTGTGCACTTCGCGCCGCACAGAGGAATGTCCGCTTTGCGGATTTCGTCGCGGTCAATGCGCAGCGGCACGCCCTTCTGTTTCGCAAACGCCTCCACTATCGGGAAAATCTGCGGGAACATGTGCACATGATGATGGCTGTCGATATGCACCGGCGCTTTGCCAAACACGTCGATAAAGCGCGCGAACTGACATTCCAGTTCATGCGCGATTTCATCAAGCGGCAGCGTGCCAGCCTCCGCCATTTCCCAGATCCATTTGCCCAGCTCACCGTTTCGGACCAGACCTGGCATCGGTGAAAGCGGTTTTCCAAGCGTCAGGACAAAATGCATCCCGACGGCAAGCTGCGGGTGAGATGCGCTTAATACGGCGGCATGTTCCGCCGCCGCCATCGTGACCATCGCTGTGGTCGATCGCACAACGCCGTTGTTGCAGGCCTCGATAATGCCGTAGTTTTGCGCCTTGCAAAGTCCGAAATCATCGGCATTCACAATGAGTAACTTATCCATGATTTTCCCTTTTGCATCGCCTTCCGCACCGGGAAGGCGGCGGGTTATTTCAGTGCGGCAATCGTTTCTGCAAAGTTTGGCAGCAAGGCCTCATGCGCCAGCAACATTTCTCTCGCCAGCACTTCAGCATCTTTATCTGAATGGATCAGCGGGCTGAGGTTCAGTGCCAGCAGCACATCATTAAATTTGCCGCTCAGTGCCGCTTCGCTGGCCGCGATTTCAAAGCCTTTGATGGTGTGGATCAGCCCGAGGACTTTATCGTCGAAATGCGTCAGACGCGGATGCGGTGTCGCGCCGTCGCGCCCGATGGTGCAGGTCATCTCGATTGCCCACTCTGCCGGAATATTATCAATGTGCCCGTTGTGCGGGAAATTGACGTACTGCTCGGTTTGCTTATCGTTATAAATCGCGCTGATCACTTCGCAGGCCGCATCGGAATAGTACGCCCCGCCCCGCAACTCCAGCTCTTTAGGTTTGACGCTCAGCTCAGGATCTTTATAGAGATCGAACAGCTGCTTCTCAACTTTTTGCACCACGGATGCGCGCGCCCCGCCTTTGTAGAATTCACCCATTTCAATCGCCAGCATCTCTTTTTGCTTGAAGTAATACAGCAGGTAAGAGCACGGCAGCAGGTTGAGCGAGCGGATCAGGCCCTCACTGAAAGGTAAATCAAAGATGTTTTTCACCGAGCCGGCGGTAAGCGTGCCGGAGGCTACGCCGTCGAGCAGTTCGGCAAAGCGTGATTCACCGTTAACAATCACATCTTTGATAAACACCATATGGTTGAGGCCGAAAAGATCGATAGACAGCGCGTCCTGCGGAGTCAGTTTCAGCACATCCTGAATGAACATTTTCATGCCGACAGGAATATTGCACACGCCAATGAATTTCTTGAACTGAGTGTGACGGAAGACGGCTTCCGTGACCATTCCCGCCGGGTTGGTGAAGTTAATGACCCAGGCGTTCGGGCAAATCTCTTCAACGTCTTTGATGATGTCGAAAATGACCGGGATGGTGCGAAGGCCTTTGAATAATCCGCCTGCGCCGTTAGTTTCCTGCCCCAGATATCCATGGCTCAGCGGGATACGCTCATCAAGCTCGCGCGCCTTTAACTGACCGACACGCAATTGCGTGGTAACGAAATCAGCATTTTCCAGCGCTTCACGGCGGTTGAGGGTTTTGTGGATCGCAATCGGCACACCGGCGCGTTTCACCATGCGCACACAGAGATCAAAAATAATATCCTGCTTCTCTTTTCCGGCCCCGACATCCACCAGCCATAATTCAGAAACCGGTAATTCGTCGTAACGTTTAATAAAGCCTTCAAGTAATTCCGGGGTATAGCTGCTCCCGCCACCAATGGTGACGACTTTCAGTTTTTTGCTCATAGGGACTCCCGTGCAAGTGATTGCACTGCAAATTTAAACAGAAATATAAAATAAACCTGAGCGTTAATTAATACTGCACAATTTCTTTCGGTAATGATTCGGTGTAAATGATGTCAGCTTTTTAAAGTTCTTGATAAACATACTCGGGCTGCTATATCCGGATTCAAAGGCAATATCCGTGACCGAGTAATTGGTAATTTCAAGTTGCTTTTTCGCGAAATCAATTCGGATTTCATTGATAATCTGCATCGGCGTCATTCCATAATGACGCTGCGTGGCGCGGGTCAGATATTCCTGCGACTTACCGGATAATGCCACCATGTTCGATAAGGCTTTATCACCGAACTGCGTTTTATCATGCATTCTCTCAACCGCCACCTTTAACCAGGCTGGCGCATCCGTTGTGGCTTCTGATTCTCTGTGGTGACGTAACCGGTTCACGATATAAAACGTCACCATCTCCAGAAATTCATTAAATTCCCCGTTGCGGAAATTCAGCGAAGCCACCACCGATTCAATATAAGTCAGAAATTCAGTTTTAATTTTGTACACTTGTGAGGCAATAAAATGTGCCGGTAATAATGAGGCGTAGTGTTGTTCGAAAAAAGCTTTGCTGATCCCGACATTTAATATTCGGGTCGCGCCAAATTCATAAAAGCTCTGATGATTCGAACCCAGCGGAATGAAGACAAAATCGCCGCGCTCTAACAGCACCCGTTTGCCATTCACACTCTGATAATACCGGCCCGTCAATACCACCGTAAATTCGTAGTAATCATGTTCATGCAACCCGGAAATGCTTTCTACTTTGTTGTAGATAAACATATGGAAATTCTGACCGTCGAAGAGTTGATTTTCGCGTGCTGTCTTGATTTCCATGCTCAATACCGGTGGCTGCATTATCACTCCCTACGTTATTTTATTTTCTCGTGAAGCTCAATGAGTTCCGTGATTAACTCGCGTGCCAGCATCGAGGTCATCAGGTGATCCTGCGCGTGAACCAGGATCAGGCTGACTTTCATTTTGCCTTCGCCCATATCGTCTTCAATCAGCTTCGTCTGCACCAGATGCGCTTCATTGAGCGATAAACGTGACTGATCCATTAACGCTTTGGCTTGCTCAAAATCGCCTTCTTTGGCTTTTTTCAGCGCACCGTAAGCCAGGCTACGCGCTTGTCCGGAGTTAATAATTAACCCCATGACCACTTCTTCGAGTTCCTGCATCTCGTCTTGCGTATCCGCGATGCTGTCTAAATCAATCATCTTAATCTCTCCTTGATAGCCAGTGGGCAGAGGGAAGGACGCGCCCGCCCTCTGCGGGTCAGATTAGAATTTCAGTGCGGCAGCGATATCTTCTTCGCTTTCTTCTTCTTCAATAATCTCCTGCGCTTTGTTCGACAGGATAACGAAAGGCATGTAAACCAGCGTGGCGACAGCCAGGTTAAACAAGGCCACTAACAATGCCGCGATGCTGCCATTACTGTTAAAGAAAGCGCCAAGGCCGGTCGGCATGGTCCAGGGCGCCAGGTTGGTCACCGGCGGAATAATGCCCATGGAGTAAGCCGCGAGCGTGATGGCCGCCAGAATGGGTTGCACCAGCACGAACGGAATAAACATGACCGGGTTCATGATGATCGGTAAACCAAACAGGATAGGCTCGTTAATCTGGAAGATGCCTGACGGCAGCGCCAGTTTTGCCACCTGGCGGTGATCCGCACGGCGTGAGGCAATGAAAATGGCGATAATCAGACCTAACGTCGCACCGGAACCGCCCAGCAGGATGTAGGAATCGAGCATCGGTTTCGCCCAGAAGTGGAACGTTTTACCCGCGTCAATGGCAGCACTCACTGAACCGTATTCGGTGTACAGCGCGATATTTTCCAGCGCCCACGGGGTCATGATGCCGTTGTCCAGCGCGGTCAGCGCAAGAGAACCGTGGACACCAAAGAACCACAGCAGGGAGTTGAAGATTACGTATGCCCAGCCCACCACGCTGCCCATAGATGCCAGCGGTTTGGAGATAGAATCCATAATAATCTGGTGGAAGTTGTGGCCGTATAATCCCAGCAGCCATGAAATCACACCGAAAATAAACAGAATGATAAAACCGGGAATTAACGCAGAGAATGAGCGGGCGACAGAGGTCGGCACGCTTTCGGGTAAAGTAATCACCCAATTTCTGCGGATAATAAACGTAAACATTTCGGCGACCACTAATCCGATCACCATACCGGAAATAATGTTCGCACCGCCTAACCAGTTCGCGCCTACCGCATAGGCTTCACCTACGCTGTAAGGTGTGACCGTCATAAAGGCGGCAACGGCTAATAACCCCGCTGACAGGGAATCCACTTTGCGTTCTTCGGCTAAAGCCATGCCGATAAAGAACGGCGCCATCAGCGACATAATACCCAGCGTACCGTTGTAGACATTAATACCGATGGTTTTTAAACCACTGAGGGTTTCAATCGTGGAAGGGTCTAAACGCACGCCTAAAGAATAGAAGAAAGAACCGGCACCAAAATTCAGGAAAACGTTATTAATTAAAACGAACATGGCACCGGCAAGGGTCAGCGGCATTAATTTAATAAAACCATTTTTGATGGCATTAATATGCGGCTGCTTACCAATTTTAACGGCAAAAGGAAGAAGTATCTTCTCCAGGGAATCAATAACTTTACTCATTCGCGTGTTCCTTTAATGCCGCCCTTCGGCGGCCAGGGTGTGAAATTCGCTCTTTGACTGGATTTCTCTTTGACTAAAGTAATTCAATGTAAAAAAGGACAAGGTATCGCTAAAAATTTACGCTTACTGAGTGGCGGCGGCTTTTTTGATGGCAGCAACGGCGGCTTTCAAAACACCTAAACCATCGATTTTGCCGTAAAGCACAGAATCGATCACTTCAACCGGTTTACCCGGTAATACTTTTTGAATCTCAGGCAACATATAAGCAATCTGCGGCCCCAGAAGTACCACATCCGCCGCATGCCCTTTTTCAGCGGCCAGTGTTTCCGGGAATGCTTCAATAATGACCGGCACTTCGTATTTTTCGGCCTGCACTTTCATTTTAGTCACCAGCAATGAAGTGGACATGCCTGCCGAGCAAAACAAATAGATGACTTTCTTTTCCATAATGAAACCCTCATATCCAGTTATGATTGCAGGCCAGACAAGCGTTCCTGCATTGCTGCCAAATGGGCATTTAAACGAAAAAAGATGTAATACGAATTGTCTCTGCTTGAGTCGAGTATACGGCATCACTTTAGCGGGTGATAATTCTGAGAAGTTAAAAATTGTCTCTCCTTGACCATTGCTTATGACTCCCTTCACATTTTGGGCAAATAACTGACGATGAAAAATAACACCGCAGCCCTGAACGCTGCTCACGCGCCAAAGTGTGCGGCAGATCCCTTTGCAGACAGGCGGGGTGATTTTTTCAGCGCCGGATGACGACGCGCCCCGGTGCGGCTAAGCTTGAAGTCATCTCACAGGAGGAAAAACGTCACTATGATCATTGAGACATCGCGGTTATTGCTGCGTCCGGTTGCAGACGCTGACCTGTATTCCCTCTTTGCCATTTACGGCGATCCGCAGACCAATCTGTTCAACCCGCGCGGCCCGCTGCCGGACAGGGCGGCGGCACAGGAAAAACTGAGCGGCTGGTTACGCGAATGGCCGGAGCACGGCTTCGGCCACTGGGCGATTACGCTGAACCATAAACCCGATGAGGTCATCGGGTTTGGCGGGCTGGGAGTCCGTGAAGGTTATGAGAATCACCGGGTGTTTCTCGGCTACCGCTTCGCCACCACGGCGTGGGGAAAAGGGCTGGCGACCGAGTTTGCCAGCGTGGCGCTCAATACGGGTTTTGAGAAACTGGGAATACCGCGGATCTCCGCCACCGTGCGCGAAAACCATCTGGCTTCCCAGCGCGTTCTGGAAAAAATCGGGATGCAAAAAGTCGGTTTTGAGGGCGACCCTCTGCACGGCACGGGCAGTTATCTTTACCGGCAAACCGACCGGCGCACGTTGCGCTGACCATTAAGAGTCATGGCGCGGGGGAGATTTTGGAGGATAATCGCTGGCAATCGATCTCACTTTAAGGAACACAGGGCATGACCCAGCAACCTGCGCCAGAAGATTACTACACCGAAAAATACGGCCTTACCCGCACCCATTCAGAAATCATCCATGCAGCCGGTTATGTTCAGCCGGGCAAAGCGTTGGATCTGGGCTGTGGCAGCGGGCGCAACTCGCTGTATCTCAACCTGAAAGGCTTTGATGTGACGGGATGGGACAATAACGCCATGAGCGTGGCGAAAGTGAATGACATTATTGCGGCGGAATCTCTGCACAATATCGCCATCAGCGAACAGGATCTGAACACGCACCGTTTCAGCGGCGAATACGATTTCATCTTTTCCACCGTGGTCATGATGTTTCTGCAACGCGACAGTATCCCGCACATTCTCGAAGACATGCACGCGGCCACCAAAACCGGCGGCTACAACCTGATTGTCGCCGCGATGGACAGCCCGGATTATCCTTGCCCGCTGCCCTTCCCGTTTACCTTTAAGCCCGATGAATTGCGCCACGCTTATCGTGGCTGGGAAATCGTGAAATACAACGAGGATATTGGCGAATTGCATAAACGTGACGAAAACGGTGACCGGTACAAGCTTCGCTTTGCCACCTTGCTGGCGAAGAAAATGTAAGACGGATAACGCTGGCGCACGCGTCGCCAGCCCTTATTTCCCCGGTGATCCCTGCCAGAATTCTCGCCTGAACATTCTTGCCAGAGTGTTGACGTCCGTGTGATAATACCGCGCGTCAATTCTTTAAATACTCTGTAAAATCATAAATTTAACGTTTAATGACTCTGTTTTTCTCGCGCCCAAAGCGGTTCAGAACAGGGTTTCTTTTTATTATTCGTCGCCAAGCGCGGCAACATTCAGAGATTCGTATGAACTGGGACGTCATGAAGTGGTTGATCGGTATTTATCTGGGCTGTTTTTTAGGTCTTCTTAAGATGGCTTACTCCGACCCTAAGTTTTACCTTGAATATATCGACAAGAAATTCACTTATGTCTGTTACACCTGCTTTATTGTCTGCGGCGCATTATGGTTTGGCCTCTATTCAGCCAGGGGATATGCCATTGACAATATTGATTTAATTTCAGAGCAACTTACATTGATAGACAAAGAATATAATTACGTCACCTCATATCTTCTTTCAATGATAATTGGTTCGGGGATCTCTTTTGCTTCCAGCATTTTGTTTATCGATATTGCCCGCAAAAAGATCGCCTCTGCCACGGCAGAATAACTCTCTCTGATGATGCTTCAGCAGGGAGCGGCCCACTCCCTGCTTCATCAACTCCTTGTTTCCCTACCTGCCGTTATCCCCTTGCACCGCACCACGGGCGCGTTCGATCGCAACGACTTCCCGTTTACCGAAAACTGAAATATCCCCTTTCAACTCCCCATCCTGCTGCGGCGAATAGACATAAAGCATGATGTCTACGCCCTCTTTCGGTGAGTAGTCGCCAAAATGGCTGTACACGCCGCCGACATAACACTGCTCATCGATCCACACCGGAATATCGCCGATAGCCTGTACTTCATAACCCGGTAGAGGCGAACGGCCATAAAACCCGGCCTCATTTTGACTCAGAGACGGCGGCACCGGACAGACCGAAACGGCTGGCGAAGCAGAACTGCCTGCATTGGGCTGATGCGCCTGCAAAGCGGCTAAACTTTTCCCGACGCTGACTTTTTGTTTATCCGATAACGTCAGCCAGGACGTTTCTTTATCCCGCGGATCCGGGGAGGTGACCGACAGCGCATAGCGGTACGTGACCGTTATTTTTGCCACGCTGGCGTTGTGGCTGAAGGGGCGAAGCAGATAAATATTGTCCACGCCGAAATAGCTGACCCGGTAGGCGAGATAAATCTGCTTATTGAGCCTGATCCAGTAGCCCGCCTGATTTGCGCCGCGTGCGTTGGTTGAATACAAATAACCGGGCACCGAAGCATCCGGATCTGCCTTCACGGTGGAATAAAAGGTGCCCTTTCCTCTTTTCAATATCCCGGTATAGGTGAATATGCCGGTGCCCCCGATATAGGCATCAATAATGAGATCCCGTTTGCCATCCCCGTCGAGATCCACCAGCGTATAACTGGCCGTTTGGTTTTCTGTAAAGACGACCACGTTAGATTTCTGAAATGCCTGCCATTCGTCATCTGTGATATCCGCTGAGGGCTTTTTCTTTGGCAGCTTGTTCTTTTCCTCCCCCTCGTAGGTGATATCAAACCGGGTCACCTGCGTTTCCGGGCTGGCGTAACGACTCATCAGCGTTTCGACAGGCATCTGATTGTTCAGGTTTTTTTCCTTTTGCAGCGCGGCGAATAATTCATCCTGCGCTGCACTGTCGTCAGCCGGTTTTGATGTGGCGTCGGCTCTTTGCACGAAGGCGGCTGGCGTATCCAGCAGCCCCTGGAAGTCATCCATTTTAAGCAAGACGGCGTTAACCCCTTCACCTGAGAGATCAGCAGCCTGATCCGGCTGCGCGATCTGAATCTGCTTGTCATGAAGAAGTGCCTGTAACGCACCACTGACCTGTGATGCGGTGAAGGCAAACTGCCCGTTCTCTTCGCGGGTTAAGATACCGGCAGCCTGACCGCCGAGAATCAGCTGCGGGGAATTGTCTGAGGCGTGAGTATCGGAAAAAATCAGGCTGACGCTCGCCTGCCCGGCAGCATCTGTTTTTCGCGTGAGCAAAACGGACGCCGTGTTGCCCCCTTTCATCCTTCCCGTGGCATGACAGAGACGCACATTCTCACACACCAGCGACCAGTCTTTACGGGTAAAACGCAGACCCTCATTATCCTGTGCAAAAAGAGAAACTGAAAAGGCGCTTAAAAATACGATGAGTGCCGTGCGTAACATGGTCGTCCCTGAGGAAAGTTTTTTGTGCGAGTCATACTAGTTGAAAAGTAACGACTTTAGAATCAGCGCCTCCGGCGGGTGATACATTCCCTGTCCGGGCGGCGGCATCACAAACCCAAACCAGTCATCGTATGCCTGACCCAGCCAGAATCATCCGCCGTGCACCTTTAGCCGTTGGAAGAACATGTATGTACCCGGCATGATGTGATTGCGAGTCTGTCCGCGCAACTCAACATCAAATCCCAAATCTTTGCCACCCATAAGCCACCCCACAAAATACTGATTATGCATACAGCATAAGCATGAGTAACATGCAAGGAAAGTCCGGTCGGAGACACTTCTGTTATACCGCTGATCGGCAAGGTCTTTGTATATTAAGCACGGCATCAGGACCGGATCAGCAACCCGATAGCCATTTATTGTCGCAAAGAATCTTAGCCCTTATGGCACGGAAGCCTGATGCTATAATCGATGCATATAAATTTGAAAGGAATCTCAATGCGTATTTCACCGTTAGCTTTAATGCTTATACCCGCCCTGTCTTCCGCCTCTCTCAAAGATTTTGATCTGGAGGCAATGGGTCAACACCTCACCATTCCAGCCTCTTGCATCAAGCAAGTTCAAAATAATGAAAATGAAGAAACGGTCAATAGTGGTGTTTATTTAGAGATTATGTCGCCGTGCTCTCAATCCTTGTCTGAAATCACCACAATGAACATTGGCAAAACAATGACCATTTCTTATGGTGGTCAGGTTGTACAGAAAGCAACCATAGCCTCTCGATTGTCAAATGGATTTATGTTCAACACGAACGGCGGCAACATGATGGTAATTCGTCAAATCATCGCTGATTCTGAGGCAAAGTAATGTCATACAATCTTGCTGACCTGCCCAAAGCCTAAATGGACAAAATCAACGTGGATTTAGCTGCGGGCGGCGTTGCTTTCAAAGAGCGATACAACCAGCCGGT
Source organism: Rahnella sp. R3(2024) (assembly GCF_042920125.1). Lineage (NCBI taxonomy): Bacteria > Pseudomonadati > Pseudomonadota > Gammaproteobacteria > Enterobacterales > Yersiniaceae > Rahnella > Rahnella sp. R3(2024). The sequence goes on along the minus strand of NZ_JBHGBU010000002.1, from coordinate 323,796 downwards.
CATCGCTGATGATCATCGAGCGTGAACAGCCTGAGCATCTGCGTGAATACCTCAGGGAACGTTTTGGCTGACATAAACACTCCTTCATTAAGCCTCCGTTATGAGGCAAAAAAGTGTCTACGAAACCCGGGTCTATTCACACCCGGCAATAAATGCGCTGAAAAGCCAGATGCAATTCACACGCATGCGGGAGCAAAAGGAGGGTGTTGTGAACCTAAGGGAGTATGGAAAGCATCGAACTGACATTTGCACATTTGTCTTCAATCAACCCGTGCCCGGGGTTCATCCGACTAAGAGCATTTGCTATGGGCCGGGCTACATTCCGGCGGCATGGAATAATCTGTTAAAGCGAGCTGGCAGTCGGCACACAAATGCGCAGATGGTATTCAGCGTTTATGTAAAATGGATGGCTGAACAAAATGGCGACCAAATCGCCATCCTCAATCAGAATCTCGACTTCAACGCCCCACAATAAACTGGCCGGAATAGAATAGTTAACTATTACAGCCAGTTATCCCCTTCTCAGTGTTTTATCATCACATGCCGGATCGCCGTGTAATCTTCCAGCCCGTACATCGACATATCCTTTCCGTAGCCGGATTGTTTTTGTCCTCCGTGCGGCATCTCGCTGACCAGCATGAAGTGGGTATTAACCCAGGTGCAACCGTATTGCAGACGCGCGCTCAGGCGGTGGGCGCGACCAATGTTTTGCGTCCAGACGGAAGATGCCAGCCCGTAGTTGGATTCATTTGCCCACGTCAGAACCTGCTCTTCCGTATCAAACTCGGTCACGCTGACCACCGGGCCGAACACTTCGCGTTGCACAATTTCATCTTCCTGACGCGCACCCGCCAGCACCGTGGGCTGGAAGTAATACCCCTCGCCGCGCACCCGTTCGCCACCGGTGATGACCTGAATATGCGCGACGTCTTTCGCCCGCTGCACAAAGCCCTCCACCCGCTCTAAATGCGCCGCTGACACCAGCGGGCCCGTTTCGCTGCTTTCATCGGTGCCCAGTTTGAGGGTGGAAACGGCCTCGCCCAGCGCTTTCACCAGCTGCGCATACACCCCTTTTTGCGCGTAGATGCGGCAGGCGGCGGTGCAATCCTGTCCGGCGTTGTAGAACCCGAACGTGCGCACGCCTTCCACCACCTGGTCGATATCGGCGTCATCGAAAACGATCACCGGCGCTTTGCCGCCGAGTTCCATATGCGTGCGTTTGATGCCGGTGGTCGCCTGAGCGACAATTTTCTCGCCGGTAGAAACAGAACCGGTCAGCGAAATCATCCGCACTTTATCGTGATGGGTGAGCGCGCTGCCGACCGATTTACCGTCGCCAAACAGCACGTTCAGCACGCCAGCCGGAAAGATATCCCGCGCCAGTTCGCCGAGTTTCAGTGCGGTCAGCGGGGTGATTTCGGAAGGTTTGATCACCACGCAGTTGCCTGCCGCCAGCGCCGGAGCGATTTTCCACGCGGCCATCATCAGCGGGTAGTTCCAGGGGGCGATGGAGGCCACCACGCCCAGCGGATCGCGGCGGATCATTGACGTATGCCCGGCGAGATATTCGCCGCCGGCTAATCCGCTCAGGCAACGGCTGGCACCGGCAAAGAAGCGGAACACGTCAACCACCGCCGGAATTTCATCATTCAGCGCCAGATGGAAAGGCTTACCGCAGTTCAGCGACTCCAGCTTTGCCAGCGCTTCGGCGTTTTCTTCGATGCGGTCTGCCAGCGCCAGCAGCAGTTCCGCACGGGTTTTCGGCGTGGTCTGGCCCCAGTCGGTAAAAGCACTGTGCGCCAGATCGACCGTCTGACGGGTTTGTTGTTCACTGGCCTGCGCCAGACGGACAATCTCCTGCCCGGTATGCGGGTTGAAAACCGGCAGTGACGTTCCTTCTCCGGCCACCAGCTCACCGTTAATCAGCATGTTCGTTTGCATCAGTTATTCCTTATTATTTGCCGTCACCGGCCACATCTGACCCGTTTCTTGTGAGATACCACGCGCCCAGAATCGGGATCATGGTGAGCACCATCAGGCACAGCGCCACCACGTTGGTCACCGGCACTTCGCGCGGCCTGCCCAGCTGGTTAAGCAGCCAGATGGGCAACGTGCGTTCATGACCGGCGGTAAACGTGGTGACAATGATTTCGTCGAAAGAGAGCGCGAACGCCAGCATGCCGCCCGCCAGCAGCGCGGTGCTGAGGTTTGGCAAAATGATATAGCGGAAGGTTTGCCAGCCGTCTGCGCCTAAATCCATCGAGGCTTCGATCAGGCTGTGCGTGATACGGCGAAAACGGGCGATCACGTTGTTATAAACAATCACCATGCAAAACGTCGCATGGCCGATGACAATCGTCAGCATGCCCGGCTCGATGTGTGCCGCGTGAAAAGCGTTGAGCAGCGCCAGACCGGTGATGATCCCCGGCAGGGCAATCGGCAACATAAACAACAGGGTTATGCTGTTTTTGCCATAAAATTCACGCCGGTACAGCGCCGCGGCAGCCAGCGTGCCGAGCACCATGGCAATCAGCGTGGCGCAACAGGCGATTTGCACCGAAAGCCAGATGGCGTCGAGAATGTCGTGACGCCCTGCCGCGACGGCAAACCAGTGCAGCGTGAAGCCTTTCGGCGGAAAGCTGAACGCCGCATCTTCGGTGTTGAAGGCATACACCGCGATGATCAGCAGCGGGAAGTGCAGAAAGACCAGTCCGCCCCACGCGGAGAGTTTGAGTAACCAGGGTGCGCGTTTAGAGTGCATCGAAAGCTCCCAGTCGTTTGACCATCGATAAATACAACGCAATCAGCACGATAGGCACCAGCGTGAACGCGGCGGCCATGGGCATATTGCCGATCGAACCCTGCTGCGAGTAGACCATGTTGCCGATGTAATACCCCGGCGGGCCCACCAGTTGCGGGATGATGTAATCACCCAGCGTCAGCGAGAACGTGAAGATCGAACCGGCGGCGATACCCGGTACGGCCAGCGGGAAGATCACGTAGCGCAGCGTCTGCCAGGGTTTTGCACCTAAATCTTCTGATGCATGAATCAGCGACGGCGGCAGGCGTTCGAGTGCGGCCTGAATCGGCAAGATCATAAACGGCAGCCAGATATAGACGAACACCCAGAAGCGCCCGATGCCTGAGGTTGACAGCGTATTGCCGCCGATGCCCGGCAGGCTCAGCATGGCCGTCAGCAGCGGTTGCAGCCCGAGGTGTTCGAGGAACCATTGCAGCACGCCGCCTTTAGAGAGCAGCAGGGTCCACGCATAGGCTTTGACGATATAACTGGCCCACATCGGCATCATGATGGCGATGTAAAAGAAAGCTTTCTTTTTGCCGGTGATATAACGCGCCATGTAATAGGCAATCGGAAACGCCAGCACCGCGCTGAAGAAAGACACCAGCAGCGCCATCGTCACCGTGCGGACAATAATGTCGGCATTCACCGGATCAAACAGGGCGCGGATATTGGCCGTCGTCAGCGTCGAGGAGACGGTCATGGTGAAATCGTCAAAGGTATAGAAACCCTGCCACAACAGCGCGAACAGCGAACCTAAATAGATCGCGCCAAACCACAGCAGCGGCGGCACCAGCAGCAGCGCCAGATAAAATCCCGGCCTGTGATGCAGGTAAGTCACCAGTGCGCGGCCACGCCCCACACGCTTTTCATAAGGAGTCATACTGATATCCATCTTTTAGCCCTCAAGCAGCGTGACCATGGCATCTCTGTCCCAACACGCCACCACCGGCTGACCTTGCCGGAAGTGGTGTTGCGCACTGGCCGCCAGGTTGTTGGGCTCACTGACAAACAGACGCTCGCCGCCTTCCAGTGCCAGTTCGTAGCGTGTCGCCGCGCCCTGAAAATGGATGTCTTTGAGGATGGCGTTGACCTGCACCGACTGGCTGTCTGCCAGCGGCTGTGGCGCGAGGCGGATGTGTTCCGGACGAATAGAACGGCTGCCGGAGACACCGGTGATTTTGAAGGAGAGATCGGCGGTCAGGACGTTCGCCGTACCGACAAACTGCGCAACGAACGCGGTACGCGGATTGAGGTACAGCTCACGCGGCGTATCAACCTGTTCGATACGGCCATTGTTGAACACCGCCACGCGGTCAGACATCGACAGCGCTTCGCCCTGGTCGTGGGTGACAAAAATAAAGGTGATGCCCAGTTCGCGTTGCAGCTTTTTCAGCTCACCCTGCATCTGCTCTCGTAATTTTAAATCCAGCGCGCCGAGGGGTTCATCCAGCAGCAGCACGCTGGGCTGATTCACCAGCGCCCTGGCCAGCGCCACGCGCTGACGCTGGCCGCCGGACAAAAACGCCGGTTTGCGCGCCGCGGTAAAGCCAAGCGCCACCCGCTCCAGCGATTCCATCGCACGGATTTGACGTTCCTTTTTCCCCACGCCTTTCACCATCAGGCCATACGCGACATTTTCCAGCACGGTCATGTGCGGGAACAGCGCGTAATCCTGAAACACGGTGTTGACGTCCCGCTCATAGGGGGCGAGCTGCGAGGCTTCTTTGCCGTGAATGCGCACCGAGCCGGAGGTCAGGGTTTCAAAGCCGGCAATCAGACGCAGGCAGGTGGTTTTGCCCGAGCCGGAAGGCCCGAGCATGGAAAAGAATTCACCGTCCTGAATGTCAATTGAGACATTATCGACGGCTTTGGTTTCCCCATATAATCGGGAAGCATTAATAAATTGTACGGCGGCCATAACGGACTCCCGGATTCGGTTTTTAATAGAAGGGCTAAACGCAACCTATGACAGCGGATTACCGGCCGCCCATGATGGCGATATAGTCCTGAGTCCACTTGCTGTACGGCACGTATTTACCGCCTTCGGACTGAGGTGTTTTCCAGAATGAAATCGCGGTGAATTTATTAAAGCCGTTCGTTTCGCAACCTTCCGCCCCTAACAGCGGGCTGGCTTTACACCCGGCCGGTACGCTCGGCACGGAACCAAACCATGCCGCAACGTCGCCCTGCACTTTTGGCTCCAGCGACCAGTTCATCCACTGATAGGCGCAGTTCGGGTGCTCGGCGTCGGCAGCCAGCATGGTGGTATCCGCCCAGCCAGTGACGCCCTCTTTCGGGAAGACGGTGGCGATCGGTTGTTTTTCGCCTTTCAGCGCATTGGCCTGATACGGCCACGAGCTGCTGGCGACCACGCCTTCGTTTTTGAAATCACTCATCTGTACCGATGCATCGTGCCAGTAGCGGTGGATCAGCGGATGCTGACCGCGCAGCAATTTCAGCACGGCCTGGTACTGGGTTTCGTTGAGCTGATACGGATCGTCGATTTTCAGATCAGGCTGGGTGCTTTTCAGGTAAAGCGCGGCATCCGCAATGGCGATCGGGCCGTCATACGCCTGCACGCGTCCCTGATTGGGTTTGCCGTCAGGCAAATTTTGCGGCACGAAAATCACTGACCAGCTGTCAGGCGCAGTGGGGAAGGTTTTGGTGTTGTACATCAACAGGTTCGGCCCCCACTGATAAGGCGTGCCATAGACTTTTCCGGCAACGTTAAACCATTCGCCTTTCAGCAGGCGCGGGTCGAGATTCTTCCAGTTGGCAATCAGCGCCGGGTTGATCGGCTGAACGCGTTTACCGTAAATCAGCCGCAGTGAAGCATCTCCCGAGGCGGTGACCAGATCATAGCCCCCCTTCGCCATCAGGCTGACCATTTCATCTGACGTCGCCGCAGTTTTGACATTAACCTTACAGCTGGTTTGTTTTTCAAACTGCGTCACCCAGTCGTAATTCTTGTCACTTTCGCCGCGTTCAATATATCCCGGCCAGGCGACGATATTTAATTGTCCTTCGCCTTTTCCTACCGCCGTCGGTAAGTCTGCGGCCACCGCCGTATTAAGAAAACTCAGCAGACCTAAACAAACCGCAGATAACTTTTTACTGCCAGATGGTTCTTTATTGAAAATAAGTGTTTTCATTGGATACCCCTGTCCTGTCGTCGTATTTGTCTGTTATTAGAATTGTGGTTTGAACTTCGCCATGATGTGCCTGACTACGCTGTAATCCTGTAACGAATAACTCGAGAGATCGTTGCCATACCCGGAGCGTTTTAATCCGCCGTGGGGCATTTCGCTGACTAAAGAAAAGTGCGTGTTAATCCAGGTGGTGCCGTATTGCAGATGGGAGGAAATTTGCATCGCAAGATCGATATTTTGCGTCCAGACCGAGGATGCCAGCCCGTATTCTGATTCATTCGCCCAGTCCACGACCTGCTGAACGGTGTCGAAGCGGGTGACGCTGACCACCGGGCCAAACACTTCCCGCTGGACGATTTCGTCAGTTTGCAGACATCCCGCCAGCAGCGTGGGCTGGTAATAGAAGCCGGGACCGGAATGGGACGCCGCGCCGGTGATACGCTCGATATGCGGCTGACTCAGCGCCCGTTCGACAAAGCTCGACACGCGATCCCGCTGGCGTGCGCTGATAAGCGGCCCCATAAAGTTTTCGCTGTCATTCTTTCTGGCGAAAGAGAGTTGCGATACCGCCTCGCCCAATTTTTCCACCAGCCGTTCGTAGATCCCGGCCTGCGCATACACGCGGCAGGCGGAAGTACAATCCTGCCCCGCGTTGTAATATCCCCAGCAGCTGACCGCCTGCACCACGTCATCAATGTCGGCATCGTTGCAAACGATCACCGGCGCTTTGCCGCCCAGCTCAAGATGAGTGCGTTTCACCGTTTTCACCGCCGCCTGCAAAATGCGCTGCCCGGTGACGATGTCGCCGGTCAGTGAAATCAGACGGACATGCGGATGACTGACCAGCGCATTACCGACCCCTTCACCGCTGCCGGTAATGACGTTCAGCACACCCGGCGGCAGGATCTCCTGCAACGCGGGCAGCAAGGCCAAAATGGTCAGCGGAGTATGTTCAGAGGGTTTAAACACCACGGTGTTGCCCGCCGCCAGCGCGGGAGCAATTTTCCACGCTGACATCATCAGCGGGTAATTCCAGGGGGCAATCGAGGCCACCACGCCCAGCGGGTCGCGGCGCACCATCGAGGTGTGGCCGGGCAGATATTCGCCGGAAAGTTGCCCCTGCTGGCAACGCACTGCCCCGGCAAAGAAGCGAAAGACATCGACAGCGGCAGGTAAATCGTCTTTCAGCGCCTGATGCAGCGGTTTACCGCAGTTGATGGCTTCGAGCTGTGCCAGCGAATGCGCCTGTTTTTCGATGGCGTCGGCGATACGCAAAAGCACGGAGGCCCGTTCGGCTGGCGTGGTGCGTGACCAGCGGCTGAAAGCGGCATTGGCGGCATTCACCGCCAGAGCGACTTGTGCCAGAGAGGTTTCGGCGACCTCGGCAATCACGTCACCGGTCGCAGGGTTGAAAATGTTTTGCGTCGCGCCTTCACCGTGCAGAAGGTCGCCATTGATTACATGCTTTTCAGAAAAACTGGCAACAAATTCTGCATCCGACATTGCACTGCCCTCAGTTCAGAGAATCATCCTTAATTAACAAAAATGTTATTAGTTAGTAACAAACCTGCTAATTCACAGTAGGTAATTTCTCTGAGGGCAACAAATAGCAATTATTGAAGTCTGCGTTCGGTTAAACCGAATGCTCCTTGTCAGGGTCTGCGCTTGGCGCTGTTTTCACGTGCAATGGTCAGGAATGGCGTAACCAGCTCCGGCCTCGCGCTGCCGCGCCGCCACGCCAGCCCGATATCCAGCGGTTCGATGGAATCCTCCAGTTTGCTGGCTTCAATCATATTGCCTTCCAGCGACCAGGCGCGGTAGGCCATGTCCGGCTGAACCGAAACGCCCAGACCGGCCGCAACCAGGCTGCGTACCGCCTCGGTGGAGGCGGTTTTCATCGCGATATTGGGTTTCAGCCCCGCCCGTGCCCACAGCCGCTGCGCATGTTTCTCCATTTCATCGACGTTGAGCTGGATCAGCGGTTCATTCGCGATATCCGCCAGCGAAATACTTTCGCGCTCCAGCAACGGATGCAGCGGCGGCAGCCACAGGCGGTAGGAGGAATGGGTCAGCACTTCGGTTTGCAGCGCATCGCGATCTTCCAGATTGGAGAGGATCAGCACGCCGATATCGATTTCACCGCTCACCAGCAGATGTTCGATGTACTGACGCTCATCCTCCACCACTTTGACCTCAACATTCGGGTAATACGCATTGAATTGCTTGAGCAAATCCACCAGAAAATAGCCAGCCACCAGGCTGGTCACGCCGAGCGTGATCTGACCGGTGACGCTTTCTGTCCCCATTTGCAGGCTGCGTTTGGCGTTATCGACAGTGGCGAGGATCAGATAAGACTGGCGTAAAAACTGGTGCCCCTGATGGGTCAGCGTCATGCCTTTCGCATGGCGGTCGAACAGCCGCGCTTCGGTTTCCACCTCAAGCTGCTGAATGGCCTGCGTCAGCGATGACTGAGACACAAAGGAGGCCTGCGCCGCAGCGGAAATCGAACCGGTTTCAGCAACGGCAATAAAATGGCGGATCTGGCGTAACGTCAGCATGGGGCGCCTCAACATCTCATTAAAAAACCGAACAGCATCGGGCACCATTCGGTTTAAGGGAATGATTGAGTTAAGGCAGGCAGGGATTTTTTGTCAAATGGCAGGACAGAAGGATGACAGATTTGGGATCAGAAACACAAAAGCCATGCAAAATTCGCATGGCTCATTGTTCTGAGAAAAAGAATCAGAATTTGACGATCAATTTTCCAGCTTGTACGTCAGGGTGATTTCCGCGTTAAGCACTTTGGAAACCGGGCAACCGGCTTTCGCCGCTTTGATAATTTCGTCGAATTTGTCTTTATCAATGCCGGGCAGTTTGACCGTGCTGTCGAGCGCGATCTTAGTAATGGCGAAGCCGCCATCGACTTTATCAAGAGAAACATCTGCCACGGTATCAATGCTTTCAGGGACATGCCCTGCTTCGCCGAGCATCAATGACAGCGCCATTGAGAAACAGGCGGAATGTGCCGCGCCGAGCAATTCTTCCGGGTTAGTCCCCGGTTTACCCTCGAAGCGGGTATTGAATCCGTAAGGCTGGTCTTTCAGAGCACCGCTTTCAGAAGAGATATAACCTTTTCCGTGTTTGATGTCGCCTTCCCAATGCGCCTGTCCTTTCTTATGAATGGTCATGTATTCCTCCGGTTTTTTTAACATTCACCTTAAGTATAGACGCTGATGCTCATCCCGCAACGATGCCGCCCTTTTCAGGCACTGATGGTTTATTACTCAGTAACAAAAAATCTTATTTAAATGCAATCCTGGGATCATATGATCACAGGATTCATGATCCGAAATAGACACAGATTGGGAACAAAGGGTTTATTTAAAGAATATTCTTATTCGACTTTATGTTTGTGGTGGCAGGTCTGTGTATGAAAACAGATGAAGAATTCGCCTTCGGGACAGGGGAGAACAAATAGAAAAAAGGGCCGGTGGATCTGTCCAGGCCCTTTTAACATTCGTGCCAGATTATAACATTCGCCAGATTAATGTATGTCCAGTTCCACAGCCCACTCGGAAACCATGTCACGGGAAATATAATTTACCTCGCAATTACAACCTGTTGAAGAAAAAGTTAAATACCCAATACACGGGAAAGACTCTGGGTGCAATTCGGTCAGTACCTCTTTAATCTCACCATCACTCATTAACGGGGATACCGTTGCCTTTGACAGCTGAAAGTAGTTGTCGAACATCCATGTAATATAGTCCGTCTCGTTTTTCAGCACTTTCATTTAACATCCTCCTGTCCTTTCACTCCGATTATAAAAAAGTAGCAGGCGACTGCAATTGTGGCGAATAATAAATCATTAAAATTGCCAATTGTCTATTTTATATCAAATTTCCCCACCGCAGAGGGCGTGGGGAATAAGGGGAAAGTGCTTATGTGGAGAGATTTCCTGATGACTGACGCGATTATCTCTTCCCACCCTGCACGTTTACCGGCTGCGGACGTGACAGATAAATGGTGATCGCCGCCAGCAAAGTCAGCACTCCACCGAGCAGGAATGCGCTGCTGACACCGGCGTTATCCGCCAGTACGCCGCCAAACAATGCCCCCAGCGCCAGCGATGTCTGGAACACACAAACCAGCAGTGCTGAACCGGTTTCAAACAGCGCGGGCGATGCCTGATACGTCCAGATATTCAGACATACCGGCAATGCGCCGAACGCCAGGCCCCAGAGGATCACCAGCGCACTGGCCAGCGCCAGCGGAACATGAAATGTTGACAGCACCAGCACCGACAGGCTGAGTAACAACATGTTGAGCATAAACGCCCGCTTCACACCGAATTCCCGCACGGTGAATTCCGACGCCAGCGTACCGATAAGCCCCGCAATACCGTATCCCATCAGCAAGAGAGAAATACTGCTGGCGGAGAGGTGCAAATCAAAACGCAGCCAGGGTTCAAGATAGGTATAGGCCGCGAAATGCCCGCCCGCCATAAAGACGCCGATAATCAGCGCGTAGCGGATACCCGGCACTTTGGTCACGCCCAGCATGGCGCGCAGCCCAATCGACTGCTGCGCCGGAAGGGACGGCAGCGCTATCCATTGCAGGACAAAAATCACCAGCGCCATGACCGCATTAAGCGTGAACGCCATTCTCCAGCCGAACAGATCGCCGATAAAGGCGCCGGCGGGCACGCCGGCCACCGTACCGACCGCCACGCCAGCGGTGATCAGCGAAATCGCCCGCGCACCCTGCTCTTCCGGCACCAGACGCCGCCCGGAGGGGATGGCAAAAGACCAGAATCCCCCGACACCGACGCCGAGAATAATGCGTCCGATCAGCAAAACGTTAAACGAGTCCGCCATCACCGCAATGCCGTTGGCGAGGATCACCGTGGCAGACAGCAGAAGCAGGAGTCTGCGACGATCCATACGTTTGGCAAACAGCATAATCAGCGGAGCAGAAATCGCCGCAACCAGCCCCGGCAACATTACCGCCAGCCCGGCATGGCCTTCGGTCACGCCCAGCGAACGGGCGATCGGCGAAAGCAGGCCGATCGGCAGAAATTCAGTGTTAACCAGCACGAATGTGCCGCAGGCGAGAGAAAATACCGCCAGCCATCGGCGGAAAGCAGAAGTCTGTGGCCGGGTGTCCAGCGATGCGCACTCAGTCATTATTATTATCCTTAGCAGGTGAATTAACGGGTGTTCGGCTGCCATAAAACGTGATCACCATCACGCGGTCAAGATTTTTGCTCAGGATCGAAAAGTTATAACCCATAGCGAAATACACTAAGCCAGTCCCCGCCTGCCATGCGGCTTACAGAGGGATCGGAGCTGACACATTTGCAGGGCACATACAGATCCCCCGATCAGGAAATCCCTCCACATAGAAGTATGTTGTAACTAAGTTGGTACGCTAAAGCGTTGAGCGAAAAGACGGGCGAGAAAATCAGGAAATTTGGACGAAATGGCCGTTGCTGACTTCGCGATAATGGCGGGCAAGCGGCTGATACGTGGCCGGGCGTAACGGGCTGGCGAGTTCATCCGGGATCACAGTGCGTTTGCGGTGAACGGTGGGATCAGGAACCGGCACGGCGGCCAGCAATTTGCGGGTGTAAGGATGTTGCGGATTGTCGAAAATATCGGCGCGGGAGCCGATTTCCACGATTTCGCCCAGATACATCACGGCGACACGGTGGCTAATGCGTTCTACCACGGCCATATCGTGGGAAATAAACAGATACGCCAGCCCGAGCTGCTGCTGGAGATCGAGCATCAGATTGATCACCTGCGCTTTGACGGAAACGTCCAGCGCAGAAACGGCTTCGTCGGCAATAATGAGTTTCGGTTCCAGCGCCAGCGCGCGGGCGATGCAGATCCGCTGACGCTGGCCGCCGGAAAACTGATGCGGGAATCGCGTCGCCATGCTGCTTTGCAGGCCGACCTGCTCCAGCAACTGCGCCACGCGGATTTTCGCACCGGCATTATCGTGCAGCCCGAGGCTGACCATCGGTTCGGCAATGGCCTGGCCGATACGCATCCGCGGATTCAGGCTTTCGTAAGGATCCTGAAAAATCATCTGCGCCTGAGTGCGGAAATCCGCAAGCTGGCTGCGATCGGCGCGGCGGATATCCTGCCCGGAGATCAGCACCTCCCCGGACGTCGCTTCGGTCAGTCGTAAAATCGTGCGCCCGGTGGTGGATTTTCCGCAGCCGGATTCCCCCACCAGCGACAGCGTTTCACCCGGTTGCAGGCTGAAAGAGAGATCTTCAACCGCATGAACGCGCGAGGAAACCCGGCGCAAAAAACCGGATTTCACATCAAAGCGCGTCACGAGGTTTTTGACCTCGAGCACCGGCTGGCCGGCACGCAGCGTATTGACGGAATCTGCTACCGGCTGCGGTTCGCCGGTGTGCAGGTCGCGCAGCGGAAAACGCTGCGGCAAGGCAATGCCGGTCATCGCGCCGAGACGCGGCACCGCTGCCAGCAGCGCCTGGGTATAGGCATGGCGCGGACGGTGAAAAATCTCCCGCGTGGTCGCCTGCTCAACCGCTTCGCCCCGGTGCATCACCAGCGTGCGGTCGGCCACTTCGGCCACCACGCCCATATCGTGAGTGATGAACAGCACCGACATCCCCTCTTCTTCCTGCAAAGATTTGATGAGCGCCAGGATCTGCGCCTGAATGGTGACATCCAGCGCGGTGGTCGGTTCGTCGGCAATCAGTAAACGTGGATTACACGCCAGCGCAATGGCGATCACCACACGCTGGCGCATACCGCCGGAGAAACTCAGCGGATATTCATTCAGCCGCGACGCGGCGGCGGGAATGCGAACTTTTTCCAGCAGGCGAACCGCCTCGGCGCGGGCGGTGGCGTCGTCCATCCCACGGTGGCGTTTCAGCACTTCGGTGATTTGCACACCAATTTTGAGCACCGGATTCAGGCTGGTCATCGGCTCCTGAAAGATCATGCCGATACGGTTGCCGCGAATGCTCTGCATCTGCCGCGGGTTCAGGGTCAGTAAATCCTGGCCGTCGAACAGGACGCTGCCCGAATAGCGGGTGTGCCTCGGGTCCAGCAGTTGCATGATCGACATGGCGGTGACGCTTTTACCGGAGCCGGATTCGCCCACCAGCGCCAGCGTTTCTTTTGCGCCAAGCGTGAACGACAGGTCACGCACCACATTCAGCCATTCGCCTTCCACAGAAAACGCGGTATTGAGTTTTTCGACCTGTAACACCGGATCGCGCATCATCAATCCTTATTCCTGGGGTTGAGGATGTCACGCAGCGCGTCACCGACTAAGTTGATTGCGACAATCAGCACCAGCAATGTGACGCCGGGAAAGACGCTTATCCAGTAGTCGCCGGACATCAGGTAATCGAAACCGTTGGCGATCAGTAACCCCAGCGACGGTTCGGTCACCGGCAACCCGATGCCGAGAAACGACAGCGTGGCCTCGAGCATGATGGCGTAGGCGATACGCATGGTGGCGACCACAATCAGCGGCGGCAGGCAGTTGGGGAAAATGTGGCGCAGAAGAATGCGCGGAGTTGACAACGCCATGCTGCGCGCGGCGTCCACGTAGCTGCGGCGGCGTTCAAGCAGCGCCGAACCGCGCACCGTGCGGGCGTAGTACGCCCATTGCGTGACCACCAGCGCCAGGATGATTTTATCCACGCCCTGCCCGAGCACGGCCAGCAGGATAAGCGCGATCAGGATCGGTGGAAAACTCAGCTGGATATCCACAATACGCATGATCAGCGCGTCTGTTTTGCCACCCGCCCAGGCGCTGGTCATGCCGAGGATTGCGCCAATGGTCAGCGCAATCACCGCGCTGCATACGCCCACCAGCAGGCTGGTGCGCATGCCGTAAAGAATGGCGCTGAATAAATCACGACCCTGATCGTCGGTGCCCAGCCAGTAAACCAGGCCACTCAGGCTGGCCGAACCCGGCTTAAGGCGGCCATCCATGATGTCGAGCTGCGATAAATCGTACGGATTTTGCGGGGAAATCCAGGGTGCCAGCACAGAGAGCAGCACCGCGATGCCCAGAATAATCAGGCCGCACAGCGAGAATTTGTTACGCAGCAGCGCGGTGAGCGTGTTGTAAAACGCCGTGTGCGGTGTCTGCGCGGCGGCAGTGCGGGAGTGAACGGAATCCGGTGGCATCACGCCTCTCCTCCCAGCCGCACGCGCGGATCGACCAGCACATACAGCACGTCGACCAGCAGATTGATCAGGCTGAACATCACCACGGTAATCATCAGATACGCCAGGATCACCGGGCGATCCAGCACGGCGATGGAATCAATGATCAGCTTGCCCATGCCCGGCCAGGCGTAAATAGTTTCGGTGACGACCGCAAAGGCGATAAGCGAACCGAGCTCAAGGCCGATCACCGTAATCAGCGGGATCAGGGTATTTTTCAGAACGTGAACCAGCACGATGCGGCTTTCAGATAACCCTTTGGCGCGGGCAAACCGGATGAAATCTTGTTGCAGGCATTCGAGCACACCGGCGCGGGTCAGCCGGATAATCAGCGAGATTTTAAACAGCGCCAGATTGAAGGCCGGAAGGATCAGATGCGCCAGTCCGTCAGCGGTGAAAAGACTGACGGGGACGCCGAAAACGTCCACCGTTTCGCCACGCCCGGAGGCAGGCAGCACGCCGAGTTTGACACTGAACAGCATGATCATCATCAGCCCGATCCAAAACGTCGGCAGGCTGAAGCCAAAAATGGAGACGGTCATGATTGTTTTCGACAGCCAGCCCTCGGGGCGTAAACCGGCGTAAACGCCAAGCGGAATGCCGATCACCAGCGCCAGCACGAAGGCCACCAGCGCCAGTTCGAGCGTGGCGGGCATGCGCTGGAAAATCAGGTGTAACGCGGGCTGGTTGTAAATAAAGGAATTGCCCATATCGCCGTGCAGGGCGTTCACCACGAACAGGCCGTATTGTTCCCACACCGGTTTATCCAGGCCGAAAGACTGGATCACGTCAAGGCGTTCGGCCGGCGTCGCACTGGTGCTGAGCAACAGATCCACCGGATTGCCCACCAGATACACGCCACCAAATACCAGCAGCGACATCACGAACAGCGTCAGCAGCGTTTGTCCGAAACGTCCCAGCAGGTACCGGCTCATGCGCGCGCATCGTCTTGCTGTGCGCCGTAGCGGGAAAAGACGCGCCGCAGCAGGCTGAAGAAGCCGTATTCATCGACGTTCTGCATCACCATTGCGTTCGGCGGCGTCGCCAGTTTGTGCCAGAAATCGGCGAAGGTGTAACCGGCGGTCTTGCCGGACACCGCCACGCCGACGCGGGCATTCTGGCCGGAGAATAGCCCCGGTTGCAGCAGCCAGGCGATGGTGGTCGCATCATGCACCGGGCCGCCTTCGCGACCAAAACGGCTGAGATCGCTGCGGTCGAAGGCGCCCAGCAGTGCCGCGACAGAGGCTCCCGGCAGACCGCCGTCCTGACGAATTGCCTCGATGTCATCCGCACCGATCAGCGCCTGAAAGGTCATATCCAGCGGCATGATCACCAGCGGAACGCCGCTGTTAAACACTTTTTCCGCCGCATGGGGATCGGCGTACACATTGAATTCGGCCCAGGGCACGCGGTGCCCCAATGCCGTAAAGGCACAACTCATGGTGACGATGTGCCTGATGCCACGCGCCACGTCCGGATGCATTCCCAGCGCCAGCGCCAGATTGGTCATCGGCCCGATGGCGCATACCGTGACAGGGTCGTTATCCTGCGCCGCCTGTCTGAGGGTGCGCACCAGAAAATCCACCGCATGTTCTTTCTGCGGTTGCAGTTCGCTGTCCGGCACCAGCTCGTCGCTGAAGGCACCGATATGCGCGTATTTTCCGTAAACCTGCTCGCGCACCAGCGGACCGGGCGCACCGGCAAAGACCGGCGTGTCGGTTTTACCCGACAGTGCGACGATTTTACAGGCGTTGCGCATGGTGTCTTTCAGCGCCACGTTGCCCGCCACCACGGTGATGCCCAGCACGTCCAGCTCCGGTGACGCCAGCGCCAGCCACAATGCAATGGCGTCATCCACGCCGGGATCGGTATCAATAATGATGCGCTGGCTCATAAGATCAGTTCCCGGCATAGCGTGATAACAGTTCATAAAACAGGGTGAAGACTTTTGCAGTGTCCACACGCGTGACGATATCGACATTGGCAGTCTGTCCGGATTTGCCGTACCAGTCGGCCACGGTTTGCCCCAGACAAAGTTCGCTGTCGTACTCAACAAACACCCGCGCTTTCTCGGTGCCAAACAACTCCGGCGCCAGCACGTAAGCGATCACCAGCGGATCGTGCAATGGCCCGCCACGCGAGCCGTAACGGCGTACGTCATTGCGATCCCAGAACGCCATCAGCTCACCCAGCGGCGCGGAAATCCGCCCTGAGACTTTGATGAATTTCGCCACATGTTCCGGCGTGAGGATCACCTGATGGGTGGCATCGAGCGGCAGCACCGTGATGCGAAGATCGCTGGAAAACACGATGTGCGCGGCATGGGGATCGGCCAGCATGTTGAATTCAGACGTCATGGTGCGGTTACCGGCTTCACGGTACGCGCCGCCCATCAGCACCACCCGGCCAATACCGGCAGCAATGTCGGGTTTCATGCGCAGCGCCGTTGCCAGATTGGTCAGCGGCCCCAGCACGCACAGCGTCAGCGGCTGATTATCGTCGATCGCCTGCTGGCAACGGTTTATCAGGAAGTTAACGGCGTGAAGTTTTTCGGGCGTTTTTTGCGGCGCGGGAAACGCGGTGTTGCCCAGACCGTTTTCGCCATGGAACTGGCCGTGGATCGGCTCGCGGAACATCGGCTGATGGCAACCGGCAAACACCGGGATGTCGGTACGCTGACCAAGTTCGCTGATTTGCAGCGCATTACGCAATGTATTGGCTAAAGGCTGATTACCGCACACGGCGCAGATGCCGAGAATATTCAGCTGTGGCGCGACAAACGCGCTGAGCAGCGCAATGGCGTCGTCGATACCAGGATCGCAATCAATAATGACAGGCAGCGTTTTCACAGGGCACCTACGGAACGTAAAACTTCAGCGATTTCCTGACGCGCAGCGGCATCGAGCGGAATCTGTGGCGGCAGCGGATCGCCCACGGCAAATCCCTGCAACTGCAACGCCGCCTTGATGCATCCGGCGATGGAGTATTTGGCGAAGATTTCATTGATGCGCCACAAAGGGCGCTGTAACGCCATGGCCTGAGCCCAGTCGCCCTGCTTTGCCGCTTCATACAGCGCCAGGCTTTGCTTGGGCACGATGCAGGCCGGACCGGCCATCCAGCCGACGCCACCAATCATCATCACGCACACCGGGATGTGTGCCGACGCAGCAAACACCTGCATCCGCCCCTGCGTGCGTTCGATGATCGACAGCAACCGGCCAGTATTGGTCGAGGCATCTTTAATATAGTTGATATTCTCCACGTGACTCAGGCGCTCAATGACCGGCAGGCTGAGGTCGGCGCGCTGAAACTGTGGATTGGTGTACAGCACGACCGGCAGTTGACCTGCGGCAGCCGCGATGGCACGGAAATAGTCCTCGACGCCCTGATCGGGCACCGGGAAATAGGCTTCAAGAATAGCCAGAATACCGTCGACACCCAGAGCGACATAACGAGCGGTTTGCGCTATGGCGTCCTGAATGGTGGTGGCTGCGACACCGGCAATCACCGGAACGCGGCCTCGAGCGGCGTGGACAACCGTTTCGACCACTGCGGTGCGCTGTTCTGCACTGAGATAGGCGAATTCACCTGTACTGCCCAGCGGCGTCAGACCCTGCACGCCACTGGCAATCAGGTGTTCAACCAGTGCGGTTAACACCGGTTTGTCTATCTGGCCACCGTCAGTAACGGGGGAAACCAGATAGGGAAATACACCGCTAAAAGAAGTCATAGCTTCTCTCTCTTTTCTTAGAACAACCCTGGTGATGGCGCTCTATTCCCGCGTGGGTTCGGTATGTACTTTGCGCTTACTTACTGTTTCTCATGCACAAAGTACGGCAACGTGTAGCCGTCGGAACGGCCCACGTAGGTATAAGGTGTTTTCATCGCCCAGGTGTAGGAGAGGAACAGCAGCGGGATGGTGCCCTGATCCTTCATCGCTATCTCTGTGGCGTGTTGTAACAGTGTTTCGCGTTTGGCGTCGTCGAGGGTCGAACGCGCCTGCGCCAGCGTTTTATCAAATTCAGGGTTCGAATAACGCCCGCGATTGCCCTGCCCGCCATTCGGCCCGAAGGTTTCCAGCAACGGTCCCAGCACACCGGAGGCTTCACCGGTTTCAATCGCCGCGCCGCCCATGATCAGGCTGAAATCGCGTTTAGAAGCCCGTGAGAAATAAACGCTGCCGGGCATGGTCACCACGTCGGTTTTTATGCCAACGCGGGTGAACATCTGGCCGAGGGCCTGAGCAATTTTCGAATCGTTAGGATAACGGTCGTTCGACGCATGGAAGGTCAGCGTAAAACCGTTCGGATAACCGGCCTGCGCCAGCAACTGTTTGGCTTTGGCCGGATCGTATTCCGGTGCGCCAATCGACGGCGTGTAGCCGAAGTAACCTTTTGGCACCAGCTGCGAAGCCGGAACGCCCTGGCCGTCCATGATCCTGTCCACGATCGCCTGACGGTTTATCGCCAGCGACATCGCCTCACGCACTTCACGCTTTTTCAGCGGATTGCTGCCATCCGGGCCTTTGGCGAACGGCGAATCGTCACGATCCTGATCCGGGTGTAAATAGAGAATACGGTTACCCGCGACGGATTCCATGTGCAGACCGGCCTGTTTCGCCAGGTTGCTGCCATCTGCCGTCGGGACACTTTCAATCACATCGACGTCGCCGGAACGAATCGCCGCAACGCGCGCGCTGGGGTTTTTAAACACACGCAGGGTCACGTTGTCCCACTGCGCTTTTCCGCCCCAATACTGGTCATTACGCGCCAATACCACGTTGTCATCCGGCGTCCAGCTGACAAATTTGAAAGGTCCGGTGCCGATCACCTCTTTCCCTTCGTTAAGGGTTTGTGGCGGAACGTTTTCAAGCCGTGCCGGTAAAATAGCCACACGGCTTAAATTGTTGAGTAACAGAGGCGTTGGCGCTTTGGTGATAATTCTCACCGTTAGCGGGTTCACTTCAACGACATCAGCGATGTCATTGACGTAAGGCGTGTAGGCGCTCGGGCTGTTTTTCGAAGCCAGCGGCACACGTTTGATGCTGGCGATCACGTCTTTCGCGGTGAAATCGCTGCCGTCGTGGAATTTCACACCGGGACGCAGGGCAAATTCCCAGGTGGTGTCGTTAATGACTTTCCACGAGACCGCCAGCGCAGGCGTAATATGTTGTTTTTCGTCCTGATTGACCAGCCCGTCGAAAATGTTACGCGCCATGGCGCTGTTCGCACCGCCCACGTAAAACTGCGGATCCATTGAGGTCGTTGAAGCGGCAAGACCGATTTTAAGATCGGCAGCCTGTACAAAAGAGGCGTGTAATACAAAAGGCGTGGCCAGTGCTGAGGAAAGCACTCCTGCCAGAACGGACTTCTTCATTCATTTAACCCTTAATTATTTTAGATTTTCAGGCAATGTGTGTCAGATCGTAAACCGGAGTCTAGGGGGTGGACATCTGAATTGAAAATTGTATTTTGTGTTACATCCATAAACAAATGTTATGGATCATGAGGACATATTATGAAAATTAATCCCAGACAGGTAGAAGCTTTTCACAAAGTGATCCTCACCGGCAGCATTACGGCAGCAGCAAACATGATGAACATTACTCAGCCGGCGGTCAGCAGGCTGATACGTGATTTCGAATATGCGGTGGATTTGAAGCTTTTCGATCGCGACGGACGCGGGCTGATCCCGCGCGACGACGCCATTAAGCTGTACCGTGAAGTGGAGCGTTTGTATCTTGGCCTTGAACATATTTCACGTATTGCCGATGAAATCCGCCATTCCAAAGGCAGCGTTCTGCGCATCGGCACGGTGGCGGCGTTATCTGCGCTGTGCGTCGAGCATATTTTGCCGCCGCTCATTGAAACCATTGACGATATCTCGCTGTTTCTGGATATCGAAAGCACCACGCACATTATGGATGTGGTCACCAGCAATCAGTACGACGTCGGCTTTGTTTTTGGCAAACCCGATGTAAAAGGGCTGGAAGCGGAGATGCTGGCGCGGGCGAATGCCGTCGCCGTGATGTCGCCGCGCCATCCGCTGGCAAAGCAGGATGTGGTGACCGCGAAGGATCTGACGCTGTACCGCCCCATTATTCCGGGCCGTAAAACGCCGCTGCGGGAACAGCTGGATCAGGTGATGAGCCGTCAGGATTTATATATGAACAATCCTATCGAAACGTCGCTGAACAATTGCTGCATCATGGCGGGAAATAATCTGGGTGTCGGCGTGGTGGATTTCATCACAGCCCGCAGCCACAGGTGCAATCTGGTGATCAAACCTTTCACTCCGGACATCAGCATCGCCTACCTGGCCGTGTTCCCGCCGCAAATTCCGAAAAGCCGTCTGATAGAACAGATCACCAAAGAAATGAAGACGTTAATCGAAGGCTATTTGTAAAACGCCCCATCAGGTTCGCTCGTTTCGTACCAGCGAGTTCAAAATAGTCTGTTTCAGTTTTATGACCCTAAATAATTGGACACTTGGTGCGATCGGTTAGATGAAAAATGTATATTAATCTCAATAAACATTTAAATAATGAATAACACACTTTATTTTATTCTTTAAAATCAACGCGTAAAATTTCCCTGCATAAATAATAATCTCTTCTATAATAATTTACCTAATTTCAAACTCTTCGTTACACATTCACAACCCGGATGGGAAGTATTACTATTTGCGCGAAATTGTTCTATTTGGTTCATTTAATAACGGGTGCTCACCACGTGTTACCCGCTTTTCATCAACAGTTTTCTAAAACCATGCAGTGAGATAAATCATGCCAACAACAAATAGCAAGTGGACCTGGCTCCTCTGGCTGCTGAGTGCGCTGATGCTGGTCATCGGCCTGACACTCGGCATCGGTGGCGCGTATCTGGCCACATTGGGAGGAAGCGTTTACTTCCTGCTGATGGGTCTGGCGCTCATCGTTTCCGCCGTTTTGATTTTCAAAGGTAAGCCTTCAGGTGCCTGGCTTTATGCCGTGGCCTTTGTGCTTTCTGTTATCTGGGCAGTCTGGGACGCGGGCTTCACGTTCTGGCCACTGTTCTCCCGCCTGTTCACCTTCGGCGTTCTGGCCTTCCTGGTCGCACTGGCCTACCCGCTGCTGAAAGCACGCGCGGGTCTGGTGGCGCGTAAAGGGCCAAGCTTCTCGCTGGCAGGTGTGGTAGCCGTTGCGCTGATTGCCGCTTTCGCCAACACCTTCGTCCCGACGCCAATCATCAGCGCCGAAAACGACCAGGCACCGGTAAAACCGGTGGCTCCGGGTGCTGAACAGAAAAACTGGGAAAGCTGGGGTAACACGACTGCCGGTGACCGTTTCGCTGCATTGGATCAGATCAACAAGACCAACGTAGACAAGCTTCAGGTCGCGTGGATTGCCCACACCGGCGATATTCCGCAGAGCAATGGCTCCGGCGCGGAAGATCAGAACACTCCGTTGCAGATCGGCGACAAACTGTTTGTCTGTACCGCCTACAGCAAAGTGATTGCCCTGAACGTGGACGACGGTAAAAAGCTGTGGTCTTACGATTCCAACTCCACCGCGCCTAACTGGCAGCGTTGTCGTGGCCTGGGTTATTACGAGAATGCTTCTGCACCGGCGGCACCTGCGGCACAACCCGTCGCGGAGTCAACGGCGACAGCGAGCACCTCAACGGCTGCCGAAGCCACTCCCTCTGCCAGCTCTGCACCTCACTCACCGGCTGCAACCGGCGGTACGGTCAGCGGCACCTGCGAACGTCGTCTGTTCCTGCCAACCATCGATGCGCGTCTGATCGCCATCAACGCTGACACCGGCAAGCCTTGTGCTGATTTCGGTGACAACGGCGTGGTGGATTTGAAAGTCGGTATGGGTGAAGTCAAACCGGGTTACTACCAGCAAACCTCAACTCCGCTGGTTGCGGGGAACGTGGTGGTGGTCGGTGGTCGCGTGGCGGATAACTTCTCCACCGGCGAGCCTCCGGGCGTCGTGCGTGCATTCGATGTTCATACCGGCGCACTGGCATGGGCATGGGATCCGGGTAATCCGAACATCACCAAACTGCCACCGGAAGGTCAGACTTACACCCGTGGTACACCGAACGTCTGGTCGGCCATGTCATACGATCCGAAACTGGGTCTGATTTACATGCCAACCGGTAACGCCACGCCAGACTTCTTTGGCGGCACACGTACCGCGCTTGACGACAAATTCAGTTCTTCGGTGGTCGCGGTTGACGTTGCTACCGGTAAAGTTCGCTGGACCTTCCAGACCACGCATCATGATCTGTGGGACTTTGACCTGCCGTCTCAGCCGTTGCTGTATGACCTGCCGGACGACAAAGGTGGCAGCACGCCAGTTCTGGTGCAGACCTCCAAACAAGGCATGATCTTCATGCTGAACCGCGAAACCGGTGAGCCGGTCGCGAAAGTCGAAAACCGCGAAGTCCCGCAGGGCAACGTCCCTGGCGAACGCTACTCCAAAACACAGCCTTTCTCTGTCGGGATGCCAAACATCGGCAACCAGACGCTGAAAGAGTCTGATATGTGGGGCGCCACGCCGATGGACCAGTTGCTGTGCCGCATCGAATTTAAAGGCATGCGTCACGAAGGTGTGTACACGCCTCCGGGCCTCGATCGTTCCCTGCAATTCCCAGGCTCTCTGGGCGGCATGAACTGGGGCAGCGTATCGGTTGATCCGAACAACGCCATCATGTTTGTGAATGATATGCGTCTGGGTCTGGCGAACTACATGGTTCCGCGTGCCAAAGTGCCAACCGGCGCAAGCGGGATTGAGATGGGTATGGTGCCGATGGACGGTACGCCGTTCGGCGCGGTGCGTGAGCGTTTCCTGTCTCCGCTGGGCATTCCTTGCCAGAAACCTCCGTTTGGTACCATGTCCGCGGTTAACCTGAAAACCGGTAAAATCGTCTGGCAGGTGCCGGTCGGTACGGTGAAAGACACCGGCCCGCTGGGCATCAAAATGCGCATGCCAATGGAAGTGGGTATGCCAACGCTGGGCGCCAGCCTGTCAACGCAATCCGGCCTGCTGTTCTTCGCCGGTACGCAGGATTTCTATCTGCGTGCGTTCGATACCGCGAACGGTAAAGAGATCTGGAAATCTCGTCTGCCGGTCGGCAGCCAGTCTGGCCCGATGAGCTATGTTTCACCGAAAACCGGTAAACAATACATCATCATCAGCGCCGGTGGCGCACGTCAGTCCGCCGAACGTGGCGACTACGTGATTGCCTATGCATTGCCTGATGCGAAGTAAATTTTAAGTTCAGGTCAGCACTAAAAAGACCCCGCCCGCCGATGTAAACCGGCGGGCTTTTTTTCGTCTGCGACTTAACAAAGCAGCAGACAACAATGATCAACAGGCCTAAACCGATTACACTAATGCCAGAGATGATTGATGTTGTCCCCCTGATCCCGGCGGGCACAACCGAAGGAGCAATTGAACAATGGTTAGCGATGTAATTAATGTTGGCGATTCCCTGTCTGTGTTTGATTTTGACGGCACGCTGACAAAGCACGACAGTTTCGTGCCCTTCCTGCGCTTTGCCTTTGGTAAACGCGTTTTCGCCCGTCGCCTGGTACGCCTGGTATTGCCTACCCTGAAATGCATGGGCCGCAGGCTGACACGCGATGAACTGAAGGAAGTGCTGATCCACACATTTATGACCGGCGTTGAGGCTAAATGGGTCGAAGAGAAGGCAGAAGAATTTTGTGAGCGTTACTGGAAGCGTCTGATGCGCCCTTCCGGTCTGATTGCGGTGGCTACTCAGGTAAATTCCGGTGCCATCGTGACGATTTGCTCGGCCTCACCGGCGATGGTGCTTAAACCGTTCGCAGAGCGTCTGGGCATTCGCCTGATCGGCACGAATTTAGAAGTGAAAGACGGCGTACTGACGGGACGCATCAGCGGCCACAACTGCCGCTGCGGCCAGAAGGTCGAGCGACTTGAAGCGGAGTACGGCCCGCTTTCCTCATACCATCTGCGCGCCTGGGGCGACACGCGCGGCGACTATGAAATGCTGGCTGCCGCGCAGGAACCTTACTGGCGACATTTCCACGGTTCATGGGCGAAACGCAATCCGCCCATTGCGCGGATCAAACAACTGCGCAGTAAGTAAGTTGAGTTAACGGGAAGGTGTGCCAGCTCTGCCGCCTTCTCGTTGATATTTTCATTTCCGGCCAGTCTGTTTTCCCGCTTGCCATTCCTGTTTCATTGCCTTGATGATAATGACAAAAAATTTCATCAAGTGGCAGCCAAATCAAGAACACCCCTTTTTATTTCACACTTCCGATATATTTATCACCGCCTGAATGTAATCCAAAAATCCCGCCAATTTGAATACTTGTGATGAATATTCAATTTTATTAAAAAACCAATTTAAAATATTGAAACAGCTTTTCATTAAGCATAACTTCGTGTTCAGCCTTAAGCACCCCTCTTAGTTAATTATTATTAAAAATGGGTTTAACATGAAAAAATACCTTTTGCTTTCATTCTCTCTGGCCGTCACCAATGCACATGCCGTCTATATGGATGTACGTCATGAATATCTTGATGACAGTAAAGCCAACTATGATCGTGTATATATCTCTAACCGGTTTAGTAATGGCTTTGGATTTGCAGTTGAAGCCATTTCAAAATCCGGAGGAGATGACACGAACAAAGCGTTTAACGATCTCGAAGTACAGGGCAACGAATATACGGTGAACTACCAGTTCAGCAGTGGCCCTGTCGCCTGGCAGCCCGGTTTTGTACTGGAAACAGGCAGCGGCTATTCCACCTATAAACCCTATTTACGCTCAACCTGGACGATTAATGAATCATGGTGGCTGGGTGCCCGATATCGTTTCGAGTATACGCGACGCTCATCCGACTCCCGTGAAGACGATACGGTAAATCGTATGGATGTCTGGGCGGGATATAAATGGAATAACTTTGACTGGACGCTGGAGGGTATTTATAAAAAAGCCGATAAGTATGACCTCTATAATAACAGCAAATACAACTATGAATACAATTTCAGAACCGCTTATATTATTGGCGCATGGTCCCCATTTGTTGAAGTCGGGAATGTTTCAGTTCGAAGCAACAGTGATGAAAGACAAACCCGCTTTCGTGTAGGGTTGGGTTATACGTTTTAAATCGTTGTGAATAATTTATCGAACTTTCTGTATATTCCTGAAAATAAATACGTGGAAAATGAGAAACTCCGCACTGATATTTTTTAATTGAAACTGCGAAAGCGCTGAGGAGATTAAAAGACTCAGCGCTAATAAGACAGTGATCTGCCTGGGCTGGCTCTGGCAAAAAGGTCAAAAAAGATATCCGATACCCTTACCGTTAAAATTACGCTGCGAGGATGTGCTGAATTCCCAGAAACATGGGTATTGCGCCAAAGGCATTTGGGGGTGCAGTAAGTTCGGCAAAACCTAATCGCGTGTAGAAATTGACGGCGCCAGGATCGGCATCCAGATAAACGCCTTTGATCGGCAAGGCTTCATGAATAATTTTAATATGCTGGAAGAATTCGTAGAGCAAATCCTGCCCGTAACCTTTGTTTTGTTCTTTTTTGGCGATGCCAAGCATATTAAGCCGTACAACCCCGATGTCATTAGGCAGTGATCCCGCAACGGCTCCGGCCAATTTCGCCCGCTCAAGAGAGTATGCAGAAAACGTACACACCCCAAGCAACTCACCTGTCTGGGTATCTATCAGTGCTTTTGCTGCGCAGTTTCCGTCTCTGACGCTTTTCTTGAGTGAATTGCGAACGTATGCATTCAGTACAATATTGCCGCAGTCAAAATGCTTGTTACCTGGATAGGAAATATCAGACTGGTAGCTGCAAACCATAAGGCCATCATGTTCATTCTTTAGGTTTGCCATCTTTCTTTCTCCGCATTAATGCCTGTAGTGCCAACGTTGGTGCTGCAGGTTCAGCGAGAAGCTCATTGAGCTGCTGCCAACCCTGCGTTGTCAGTTCCCTTCGACGCTGATTATCCAATACGCTCTCAGCACGTTCTATGGCTGCATTTAGGATAAATGCACTTAAATCCAGCCCTGCGGCGGCAGCGGCTTCACGCAGCATATCTTTGAGATCCGGGCTGGTTTTTAATTCAACTCTGGCGGTTTTGATGTTTCGACCCTCTGCAGGGAATGTCGCGACTTTGGACATAATGACCTCTTTTCATGGTACGGCTGATAGCCGTATGCTGATAATCTATCCGCATCCACTGCACGCGTCAATCGGATACGGTTCACAGCCGTATCCTATAAAGAGGTTTAACGGGGGCTGAGGATATCGTTTCTGTGCAACAGCCCCGCCCTCAGGACACCGCATTTACCGCATAATCCGCTCTTTTCGTGCGGCTACGGTCCAGTCCTTAAACTCTTCAAGTAACAGGTCATAGAGACGTTCATCACTCATAGTGGCGAAATCGTCGATCGCGAAAAAATGCGTGTTGTCGATACGACGGTCTGTGAAGGTGTCCAGTTGCTCGAGGATGCCATAGCCGCTGCCACCAAGACCCAAAAACTTCCAGAAAATCGGGTAGTTCGCTGAGCGGCGAATGGCTTCTTTAATTGCTCTGGTTTTACTGATGCCACCATCCGTAATGAAAACAACGTACACGGGCAAATCACTGTGCTTAAAAGTATCGATAATCTCTTCAAGCACGGGTGGCTCATTATTGATACCGCCCAATCCTGGTAAATTCTCCCACCGCCCGCGCCTTGCTGAGTTCTGGATATAAGCGACATAGCCATCAAGATTATCCAGTGTTACATCTTTGTATTTGCGGTGTTTTTCGGCAAATCCCCACATATCCATGTCGCCATCATCATCAAACTGGACAGCGAGAACCGCGATGCGATCCAGCACAGCCTGAACGTTACCTTTTTTGAACTCGCCGGTCATAGAACCGGAGGCATCCAGCACGAAAGCCACTTTAGCTTTCACTGACTGGAGGTTATGTTTGGCCAGACTGACCGTGACGGTTTTTGCCAGACTGATAAGGCGCGGCGCTTTTTCCTGTATCCGTTTTTCAAGACTGACTGTCGTTGACGTCGGTGCTGGTGCTGGCGCCGGGGATGGCGAGGTCACATCCACGCCGAAATGAACTGCCAGCGGTTCCAGCCCCCCGTTGAACCCCTGCCCTGACGCCCTGAGTTTCCAGTTACCGTTGTGCCGATA
This sequence comes from Rahnella sp. R3(2024), assembly GCF_042920125.1. Classification (NCBI taxonomy): domain Bacteria; kingdom Pseudomonadati; phylum Pseudomonadota; class Gammaproteobacteria; order Enterobacterales; family Yersiniaceae; genus Rahnella; species Rahnella sp. R3(2024). The sequence continues at coordinate 296,426 of NZ_JBHGBU010000002.1, read as the reverse complement.
GACTTCGGTCACAATAAGCGCTTTTTCACTCCGCCCGGCGAGAGGAATGTCGAACGTCGCCACACCTTCCGCATTCATCTGGATCCGTTGCAGACCTGAGACGGAATCCGGGCCGTCAATCACCAGTGTGAGAGCAATTTTGACGATGTCAGCATCAACCTTTCTCAGATCCAGCGAAAACTGGCTGCTTCCAGCAGAAGAAGTGAGGCTCAGGCTGCCATTTGGCGCAGAGGGCTGATTGAAAAAAATGAAATCTGCATCTCCTCTGACCTTATTTTGCGCCGACAACATAAAGGCTGAAGCATCGATTTCACTGCGAAAGGCGGCTGTTACGGGGTATGAAAGAGTGATACGGAGGAGAGGCTGGTTTAACGCGATGTTCTGTCCGGATTGCAATTCCATTTTGGCTATCCTGTTTAAGGGGAAACACCGGCTCTTCAGGCCGCGTTTCCTGCAGATACAAAAAAGCCCCGATGGAAACCAACGGGGCTGTCAGAATTATGCGTGATTTAGATGTTCACGCCATGCTGAGAGGCCAGTGCAGACAGGCCGCCTGCGAAGCCCTGACCGACGGCTTTAAATTTCCACTCAACGTTGTGACGGTAAAGTTCGCCGAACACCATTGCCGTTTCGGTGGACGCATCTTCAGACAGGTCGAAACGGGCGATTTCAGTGCCGTTATCGTTGTTGAATACGCGCATGAAGCTGTTGCTGACCATACCGAAGTTCTGTTTACGCGCTTCTGCGTCATAAATAGTCACGGCAAATACCAGCTTTTTCACTTCGGCCGGGATTTTAGACAGGTCGATTTTAACCTGCTCGTCATCGCCTTCGCCTTCGCCAGTACGGTTGTCGCCCATGTGAGTCACGGAACCACAGGTGCTGGTTTTGTTGTTGAAGAAGATGAAGCTCGCATCGGAAATAACTTTACCGTCATCACCGACCATGAACACAGAAGCGTCGAGGTCAAACTCAGCGCCATCAGTTACGCGTGCATCCCAGCCGAGGCCGACCATAGCCACATTCATGGTTGGGGCTTCTTTAGTTAAGGATACGTTGCCGCCTTTAATCAGAGAAACTGCCATTTAAAACTCCTGTAATAAGTCATGTTCATTACAGCAGGCAACAGTATGTCGCCTGCCGGGTTTCAAAAAACTGTGTGAAATTACGATGCGTTGATGCCGTACTGTGCGCATACGGAGCTCAGGCCGCCTGCATAACCCTGACCCACCGCGCGGAATTTCCACTCGGTGTTATGGCGATACAGTTCCCCGAACAGCATGGCCGTTTCGGTTGACGCATCTTCTGTCAGGTCGTAACGCGCGACTTCCTGTTGGTTGTCGTCATTCACTAAACGAATGAATGCGCCAGACACCTGACCGAAGCTTTGACGACGTGTAGTGGCGTCATGGATGGTCACCACAAAGACGATTTTATCAACGTCAGCCGGGATCTGATCCAGTTTGATTTTCAGGGCTTCATCATCGCCATCGCCTTCACCAGTACGGTTGTCGCCGGTATGCAGCACAGAACCGTCGGTGGATTTCAGGTTGTTGTAGAAAATGAAGTCGGTATCGCCGCGCACTTTGCCGGCGCTGGTCAGCAGGAACGCTGAGGCATCAAGGTCGAAATCCTGGCCGTCGGTTGAGCGGGCATCCCAACCCAAACCGATCAGCACATTTTTCATTGTCGGTGCTTCTTTGCTTAAAGAAACATTGCCGCCTTTAGAGAGAGAAACGCCCATAATTATATCCTCAATTGTTAACGTTTATTTTCAAGGGGGAAGGCAAGGGCTTAGCCCTGCTTGCCTTCCTCAGCATCCGATTTGCCCGGGAACAGTACGCTGACGATGATACCCACAGCCAGTACACCCAGAACAACAAACAGACTTGCGTTAGCAGAAATATTGTAACCGTGATGCCACAGGTGGTCGGTGGCGTTCAGACCCAGTTTCACACCGATGAAGAACAGCAGCACGATAACCGCTTTCTCAAGGTGTGCCAGGTACTGTTTCATGGCTTCCAGCACGAAGTACATGGTACGCAGGCCGAGGATCGCAAACATCATGGCGCTGTAAACAATCAGCGGTTCACGGCTCACTGCGATAACCGCAGGCACGGAGTCAAACGCGAACATTACGTCGGACAATTCCACCACGGCCAGACACAGCATCAGCGGCGTGGCATAAAGTGCAGCTTTACCTACACGGCCCACTTTGATGTCTTTGTTTTCAGGTTTCGCCAGTTCAGCGTCCACTTCTTTCTGGCTTAACAGGAAGGAATGTCCTTTCAGTTTCGGCCAAATCGGGAAGAAGCGTTTTACCATACGGTAAGCAATGTGCTGAGAATAGTCTTCGATCTCGTCATCATCACCGCCGCTTTTGAGCATCATGACGGCCGTCCACAACACCACCAGTGCAAAGACGATTTCGACCCAAGGCCCCAGCGTTAACAGGCTCGACCCGATGGCAACGAAGATGCCGCGGAAAACAATCGCCCCGATAACGCCCCAATAGAGGACGCGGTGACGCAGATTATCCGGTACGGCAAACCACGAGAAGATAGCCATCATGACAAACAGGTTATCAACTGACAGGACTTTCTCCAGCGCATAACCGGTAATAAACAGGCTCGCCACTTCAGAACCGTGATGAATGTAGAGGAAACCGGCAAAAGCCATCGCCACAACGATCCAGAAGACCGTCCAGAGCGAAGCACTTTTCAGCGAAATCGGCTTGTCATGACGATGCATGAACAGGTCGACAGCAATCGCCCCAATAGCCAGAACAACAAATACCGTGACGGTTTCAGCCGGGAAACCGATATGCGTGGATACCATAAATAGCCCTTAAGCCAGAGTGTTGAAATTAAAGACCGAATTCGGCCGGGGTGAAGCCCAGTGCCAGCGCAATTTCGCGTACGGCGGTTTGCTCGTCCTGATCGAAATCACCGTCGCTTTTTGCTACGGCAATACCGACGCGAACGGCCAGTTGTGCCGCTTCTGGTTGGCTTTTCAGCGCCAGAATGTATTTCATGGTTTCGCCTTTACCGATTTCGTAGTCGAAACTGAAGCTGGTCACCAGTTCATTAAAGAACGCAATGACTTCTTTCGTTTCAAACACTTTCAGTTCAGGAGAAGCCTGAAGGAAGCCGATCATCTTTTGCTTTTCTTCAGAGCTCACGCCATTGCTTGAGACGGCGATGCGTGCACAAACAGCAACGGTGCCCTGCATGAATTTTTTGTTTTTGAAACGGCCAACCTGTTTGGTCAGCTCGTCACGGCCGCTGTTAAAGGCGCCTTTCACTTTGTCGAAGAAACTCATTTTCTCTGCCCTCAGATAATTAAAATTATGTGGTGAATCACTGTCACTTAGAGCCAGCAGACCAGCGAAAGCCCCAGCCGAGCGCGTTATCCATATCTTTGTGACCGCTGAAGAACTGGTTCAGACGTTCCACCTTGATCGCACCGTTGTCATTGACCAGACGGGCGATCGCACACATGTTGTGGCGGTTCGACCCTTCGGTTAAGCGCGTTTCGATCGGCGGTTGTTCAGGAATGTGCATCGTGACCACCCCGTCCGTTTTATCCCAGCTTGCTGCGCCTTCATAGATGAACGCGTAGATCAGCACTTCGCGGATTTTCTTCCACTCGCGGCCATTAATGTGCAGCCACTCGCCGTCACGCACCTGACCGGTGCGGTCATCGCCTTGCAACTGAACATAGGGTTCTGCATTCAGACGACCAAAGGTATTCCCCAGTGCCTGAATCACGCCTTTAGTGCCGTCCTGCAATTCGACAAATGCCCCCAAATCCAGATCGATACCTTTGGATTTGTTAAACATACCGCCGAACATCCCGCCGCCGGAACCGGTGCTGCTTTGCTGATTCCAGTTAAGGTTAATTTTGATTTCGCCAAAGTTATCCCGCTTCGCCAGGCTGATCGTCGGTTTTTCTTTGGTCAGCGACACTTTGCTCAGGCTAATTTTAGCAGGTTCAGGGGTCGGTGCCGGTGCTGGGGCAGGCGTTGGAGCAGGTGCCGGAGCATCCGAAATATCTACCCCGAAGTGCTCTGCCAGCGGTTTCAGGCCGCCGTTAAAGCCCTGAGCAATGAAGCGGAATTTCCACTCCGCATTGCGGCGGTAAATTTCGCCCAAAATCAGCGCGGCTTCCTGACGGCCTGTAACATCAACGTCACCGGTCAGCAGGACATTGCCGTTTTGCTCCACCTGAATGGTCAGGCGCTTCAGGCCTGAAAGCGTCATATTGCCGTCGCAGGTGGCGGTAAAGGCCAGCTTCTGCACTTCAGGCCGCAGGCGGTTGATATCCACGGTAAAGGCGGTGTCCGTGCCTGCGCCGCTCAGCTTTACAGACGCATCGTCATTGACGGGTTGGCCGTAAAACACCATGTCAGGATCGCCCTGCACCTTGCCTGAAGCGTAGAGACGAAACGATGAGGCATCGACCGCGACGCCAGAGAGTACGCGTACCGTCAATACCTGTGAAGGAATGGAGGCGTTGCCCCCCGGCGTCATCGTCATTAGCGCACCACCGTTGCCACGATATCTGCGTGCATATCGTCAATTGTGCGGCCGGTGGAGGCTTTACCGTGTGCGGTGAAGTCCCATTCGCCGTTGTTACGGGACAATGAGGCAATAATGATACCGGTGTGAGAACCCTGCTCCGTCAGCTGATAACGGGCCAGTTCCTTACGGGACTGATCGACGACGCGGCAAAATGCGTTATCGACTTCATTAAATGTCTGACCACGGAAGCTGTTCACCGTGAAGGCCAGATACTCTACCTGAGAAGGCAGGCGGGTCAGGTCAACGGTGATCACTTCGTCGTCGCCATCGCCTTCACCGGTCAGGTTGTCACCCAAATGGACAACGGAACCACAGCTTGACTTCAGCTTGCGGAACCAGATGGTGTCGATGGTCTGGCCAGTGCGGTCTAACAGAACGCATCCCGCGTCTAAATCAATTGAATCGCTGCCGCCGCCTAAAAGACCACCCAGGAACCCTTTTTTCTTTTTCAAAGGATCCCAACCCAAACCGAATTGGAGTTGATTCAACGAAGACGTTTGTTTGCTGAGTGAAACAGTTTGGTTCTTGCTTAATGAAACCATTAGTTATTCCTTCAGAGATAGGTTAAATCATTATTTTTTCGAATCAGAAATCCATGTGCTGAAAAATCATATCATGACGAAGTAGTTGCACAAGCTACATTTTGACACTAATTTCCTTAACAAAAGTTAATTCTTTGATATTAAATATTTATTTTTTGATAATTTACGTTTTTTGACGAAAACAGACGTTGCCAAACGTATGATAAAAGACAAATTGATAACATCCAGATATGAATCATGTTATGATTGACATGGTTAAAATCCCTGCTTAGACTCTCAAATAATTCTTTTTCCCCTCTTCATTTCTGGAATATATACGCCGATGAGTCACGTAATTTGGTTAATGGAAGGTCTGTCGTCACAGCGCGACATTATTTTGGGCATCAAAGACTTTTTTAAATCTTCAAATCAAGATGTCACCGTCATTGCCTCCCATCGCCATCACAGAAATGAAATTCTTTCTCTGGCGGACATCGCGCTCATCGAACCGGCAGAAGATGAAGAACGCCTGGCCTTTATCACCGCAACCGTGGCGCAGTACGGTGTCAATGCCATCCACACTGGCCGTAATTGCCAGTGGTTTGAAACCCACCGGGCGGACATTGTTGCGTCGGGCGTCACGCTGACCACCGGCGCTGTCAGCAACGCCATGTTTGAACTGGCCGACGATAAAGTGGATTTCGCCCTCGCCATGCAACAACACGGACTGCCGGTTGTGCCGTCGATCCGCATTGAATCGGCAGAAGAATTACGCGGGCATCTGGCTGACAATACCAGCGCCGAATCCTGGTCCGGTGCGACCATGCTGTGCGTGAAACCCGTTGTCGGTATTTATGGCATGGGATTCTGGCGTTTTGATGACAATGTGGGCCATATGGCCGCTTTCACCCATCCTGACAGCCGCAAAGTGCGTCCGGATATGTATCTGCACGCCCTGGAACAGCAGGAAATCTTCGAGCCGCTGGTGTTAATGCCTTACCTGCCCGGCCCCGAATATTCGGTCGATATGCTGGTGGAGCGCGGTAAAGTCATCGCGGCCGTTGCGCGCCGCAAAGAAGGCGCGCTGCAATATCTAGAGCAATCGGGGGCAGCCTATGAACTGGGCAAGCGTTGCGCTGAAGTCATGCAGGCCGACGGTCTGGTGAATGTTCAGACCCGCAACAACGATCACGGCGAGCCAGTTTTGCTGGAAATTAATATGCGCCCCTCCGGCGGTATCGGTTATACCCGCCACAGCGGCGTCAATCTGCCCGGCCTGTTCGCCGCCCGCAAACTGGGTTTGCTCAACGAAACGCAGGCCATGAACGCGGCAACGGAGAGCTTCTCTCCTGCGGTTGTGCGTTCTATGACGGATGTCATCCCTTACACCACTTCGCTCGACAACCTGTCTTCAGGCCAAGGAAACGCATGAGTATGTCCCACGCCACTTCTGTTTATCGCCGTGAGCTTTCCGGCGGTACGCTGACCGTGACCCCGACCGGCGGCACACATTCGCTGGATGCATTATTTGATATCGCTGAACGCCGCAATCCGAAGCGCGCATTTTTGTTCGTCAGCAAAGTGCTCGGACGTCATATTCCGATTGCCCCTTCGGTTATGCGATCCGCTTACCGCCAGCTGGCCGTGCAAATCCCCACCGATTTGCCAGAGCCGGTGCTGTTTATCGGCATGGCCGAGACGGCCGTAGGGCTGGGCGCGGGGGTTTATGATGAGGCGTCAGGCCGCTATGCGAATTCAGTGTATCTGACATCAACACGTCATCCGGTTGAGGGCGATCTGCTGTGTGAATTCAAAGAAAATCACAGCCATGCCACAGACCACCTGATCTACCATCCGGCAGACCCGGTGTTGCGCGACCGCGTACGGGATGCCCGCAGTCTGGTGCTGATCGATGACGAAGCGACCACCGGCAACACCTTTATTAATCTGCTGGAAGCGCTGCGCGCGGATGCCGGGCTGTCACAACTCGAACGTGTGGTCACGGTCACACTGACAGACTGGAGCGGTAACGCGATTGAAGCCAATTGCCCGCTGCCGGTCACGCCCGTGTCGCTGGTTCAGGGCGACTGGCACTGGGAAATGAAACCCGATGCGCCAGTACCGGTAATGCCAGCGGTGAACGTAACCGCCACCGGCAGCGTCGCCATCACCGGCAAACAGAGCTGGGGGCGTCTGGGCATGGCGATCCCGGCGCGCGACCTGGGTAAGCACCTCACGGCAGCCGTGGGCGAAAAAGTGCTGGTGTTAGGTTCGGGGGAATTTGTCTGGGAACCTCTTCTGCTGGCGGAACGTCTGGAGAAAACCGGGGCAGACGTGAAATTCAGCTGCACCACCCGCTCACCGATTTCTACCGGTTACGCCATCAAATCCGCCATTGCATTCACCGACAACTACGGTCTGGGCATTCCGAATTTCGTTTACAACGTCGCGCATCAGCATTTTGATCGCATTCTGCTGTGTATTGAAACCCCTGCCGACAGCGTTGATCCTTCCCTGCTCGATGCCCTGAAAAACGTGGCGAATACTGTTGAGGTTGTTGTGTATGAATAAGCCGGTCATTCTTTCCGATCTGGACGATACTCTGTTTCAGACGCGCCGTAAGATGGTCGATGAACTGGACCTCGAGCCTTTCCGTCCGGGGGCCTTAGACCGCTCGATGTCTGCGCGCAGCTTTATGACCGAAGAACAATCTATGCTGGTGGACTGGCTGCTTGAAAACGCTGACTTTATTCCGGTCACCGCCCGCGGTACCGAAGAGATAAGCCGCGTGACCATTCCTTTCAACTCCTGGGCGATCGCCACTCACGGCGCGGTCATTCTGACGCCCCAGGGCGAACCGGACGCAGAGTGGAAAGCCCATATTCTCGACAGTCTGGCACCTTTTCGTGAGCGTTTGCTGAACATGCAGCAGGGCATCACGGCGCTGATGGCGGAGCGCAAGATCAACGGCTGGGCGCGTATTAATTATGAATACGGCGACACCCCGATCTATCTGGTGATGAAGCACACCGACAGCACCCGCCTCGACGAACTCTATACCCTCGGCGAAGAGATCGAAGCCCTGTTCCCTGCCGAAGGTTTTTATATTCATCGCAACAGCAACAACATTGCCTGGCTGCCGCTGCCGGTTGAAAAAGGCCTGGCCACGCAATACTTACTGAAGAAATTGCGGGCGGAGCGCGGCGTGTTCCCGGTCATCGGTCTGGGCGACAGCCTGAGCGATCACCGTTTTATGAAACTGTGTAACTGGTTTGGCATGCCACAGCAGAGTCAGTTTGCTGAACACATCAACCAGCACATTTTCGGAGAGAAATAACATGCAGCCTTTTATCCCTTTTTCAGGCTCATACCTGCCAGAGGACGTGCACTTTCTGTTAAAGCCGGTGGAAATGGAAATGACGCCGGTCGAGCAAAAAGAACAGCTGATCCAGTCCGGTGAAAAGCATTATTCCGAGATGCTGAGTCAGGAACCTGAACCGACCGCCTGGCATCTGGACTTATTTGCCCGTGCACTGGAACAAGGCGCAGAACGTCTGGCGAAAGAAGTGGTGATGCTGGCGAAGGCGCTGGCCGACCGCTTTGGCGAGACGCCGGTCATCCTCGTCAGCCTGGTGCGCGCCGGTGTGCCATTGGGCGTGATGCTGCATCAGGCGTTGCGGGAGATGGGTAAAACATCTCACCACTACGGCGTGAGTATCATCCGTGACCGTGGCATTGACGACACGGCAATGGACTGGATTGAAGCGCAACACGGCACCGAAGGCATCGTGTTTGTCGATGGCTGGACCGGAAAAGGCGCGATCACCGGTCAGCTGAGACGTTCGCTGGAAAATCGTGCGGGCTATCCACAGGATCCGCGTCTCGTGGTGCTGGCCGACCCGTGCGGCGTTTCCTGGCTGGCTGCCAGCGACGACGACTGGCTGATCCCGTTTGGCATCATGGGTGCGCCGGTTTCAGGTCTGATTTCACGTTCGATCTGGTCTGCAGAAGGTTTGCACGGCTGTGTGAAGTGCGATCACCTGAGCGAATTTGAGTGCAGCCGCCTGCTGGTGGATACCGTGGCCGGGTGTCGCCGCTCGCTGGATCTCACGGCCATTCCGGCCAGCACTTGGGTGCCGCAGGAGTATGTGCATCTGAAAATACGCAGCGAGCAGGTGATTTCTTCACTGGCCGCCGAATATGACATTTCCAGCATTAACCGGATTAAACCGGGCATTGCCGAGGCCACCCGCGCCGTTTTGCGTCGCGTGCCGGAACACGTTCTGGTGCGTTCGGTGAACGATCCGGACGTCGCCCTGCTGGTCTATCTCGCCCGCGAAAAAAACATCACCATCACTGAAGTCGGTGACCGCATCGGCCAATACCGTGCCGTCACCATTATTAAAAAGGTTCACTGATGACAAAGAGACTATCGCCATACCGGCTGGGCGCCACGCTATACATGCCCGCCACCCGCAACGACATCGCGGGCAGTATTCTGCACAACGAAATTGACGGGCTGCGCTCGATCGTCATCTGTCTTGAAGATGCGGTCAGCGACGCCGACGTGCCCGCCGCGCTGCAAAATCTGAAGCAGGTGCTGAACGCACTGAAAGCCGCCAAGGATGCGGGTTTGGGCGCTGACTGGCCGCTGGTGTTTATCCGCCCGCGTCATCCCGGAATGGGCAAGTTCCTGACCGCAACGGAAGATCTCACGCCGGTTGACGGGCTGGTGTTGCCGAAGTTCACGCTGGAGTCTCTGCCGGTATGGTGGGACATCATGAAAGATACTCACCTGTGCATGATGCCAACGCTGGAAACGGAAGAAGTTTTTGACGTCACTGAAATGCGCAAACTCGCCGTCGAACTGCTCGCCCATCCGTGTCACTCACGCATCATCGCCCTGCGTATTGGTGGCAATGACCTGATGAACGTGATTTCGCTGCGCCGTCCCCGCAACCTGACGCTGTACGACAGCCCGATGGGTTACGTGATCAAGATGCTGGTTGCCGTGTTCGGCTCACGGGATTTCGCCCTGACATCGCCGGTTTGCGAACATATTGACGATCACGACGTGATGGAAAAAGAACTGGCGCTGGACATGGCGCACGGTCTGGTGGGAAAAACGGCCATTCATCCGAATCAGATCGCCAAAATTGAGCGTGCGCTGATGGTGACATCCGCCGATCACGCCGATGCTTTGCGGATTCTCAACTCCAGTCAGGCCGTGTTTAAATCCCAGGGCGCAATGTGTGAACCCGCGACTCACCGTCGCTGGGCCGCACGCGTGCTTGAACAGGCACAGATTTACGGCATTGCGCAGGAAGAGACACAGGACGGCGTCAGATTTTTCACGGCCAATCAGCTGAACTAACACCATTGCGACAGATTGATTTAGCTGATGTTGAGGAAAGACCTGATAGGATTTTTGGCCCTGCAGGCGCCAAGGAAAGGAAGAACCACGGGAAGGAGATACAGGATGTGTACTGACATTTTCTATGCACCATCGCCCATAACACGACGACAGGCAACGACTAACCATGCAACTCAGCACACGACAAGCACGTATTTTCCGACTGGCGCAATTGCTCGGTACCGGGCAACCGGTGTCGGCGACAAAAGTCATCACCCGGCTTGCCTGTTCAGAACCGACATTGACGCGGGCGTTAAAGGAATTACGCGAAACCTATTCTGCTGAGATCAAATACAGCAAAGCCACGCACTCTTATCAGATGACCGACGCGGGCTCGCTGGATAAAAAGACCCTGCGTCAGATGGCTCAGGCCTTACATTCCAGTGGCGATCTCAAAACCGAAGAGCAGGTCAGCCACGTCTCGCTGGATAAAGAAAAGAAAAAGACAGTGTCGCTGTCATTGCGCATGTCGGTGGTGAGAAAAATCGACCGCCTGGCGATGCTGGTGGAGACGTCGCGCAGTGATGCCGTAGAAATGCTGGTTGACCGCTGTATTGCTGACGTGATGACCGCACTGCGCCAGCCGGAAAAATCACTGCAAAAATAACCTCATGACTTTCTCTGTCGTTCCGGCATTCAGACCGGAACGACAGTACACGCGCACCTTACAACATCACTTTCGCCGCCATTTCCCGGCTGTAATCCCGGCTGGCATCCACCAGCACGCGAGTGTAATCATCACGAATATCCCCGCGCAGCAGTGCATCGGTTTCCAGCGTCTCGAGGATCCTGCCGAATTTCATCACCGCGACACGCTGGCACAGATGGGCAATAACGCCCAAATCGTGCGTCACCATCAGATACGTCAGCCCTTCCTCTTTTTGAAGATCGAACAGCAAATTGAGAATTTCTGCCTGCACTGACACATCCAGCGCAGACGTCGGTTCGTCGAGCAACAACACGCGCGGTTTGAGGATCAGCGCACGCGCAATGGCCACGCGCTGACGCTGGCCGCCGGAAAGCTGATGCGGATAGCGGCTGCGAAACGCCCGGTTCAGGCCGACTTTCTCCAGAATGGAATTGATCCGCTGATCCCGCTGGTCAATACGGTGGATTTGCAACGGCTCCTCCAGAATATCGCCGATGGTGTGGCGCGGATGCAGCGAACCGTAGGGATCCTGAAACACCATCTGCACCAGCCGGCAGCGGTCACGGCCAATCCGGTGTTCGAGCTGCTGGCCGTCGATTTCCAGTTCACCCTTCCAGTGGGTAAACAGCCCTGCCAGACATTTCAGCACCGTGGTTTTACCCGATCCGGATTCCCCCACCAGCCCGAAAATCTCGCCTTCGCGCACGGCAATATTCACCTCTGTCAGCACCTGCGTGGTTTTCGCCCCTTCGCCAAACGTCAGGTTCAGGTTACGCACGTCAATCATGGTTTTCGCTGTCATGTTGGCTCCTTAGTCGGTCAGCCAGCTGGCCTGACGTTGCATCACCGGCAGCGGATAACGGCGGTTATCCATGTCCGGCAACGCATTCAGCAGGCCGCGCGTGTAGGGATGCTGCGCGTTATCCAGATCGGTGGCAGCAATAGATTCGACCACGCGTCCGGCATACATCACCAGCACCCGGTCGCAGAAGCTGCGCACCAGATTGATGTCGTGACTGATAAATATCAGCCCCAGACCGCGCGTTTTCACCAGATCGTCGAGCAGCGCCAGCACCTGTAAACGCACGGACACATCCAGTGCTGAGGTGGGTTCATCGGCTATCACCATTTCCGGATCGGTGATCAGCATCATGGCGATCATGATGCGCTGCCCCTGCCCGCCGGAAATCTCGTGCGGATAGAGGCCGTACACCCGTTCGGGTTCGCGGATGCGCACCACATCGAGCATGTTCAGCACTTTGCTTTTGGCCTCCTGATAGGAACATGTGTGGTGCGAACGCCATGCTTCGGCAATCTGGTCGCCGACGCACAGCACCGGGTTCAGCGAGTATTTCGGATCCTGCATAATCATCGAAATGCGTTTTCCACGCACCTGACGCATTTGCTTCGGCGTGGCGTTAAGCAAATCAACATCACCAAACTGCATCCGCTCGGCGGTGATCCGCGCTTTCGCGGGGTGCAGTTGCAGCAAGGCGCGCCCGACGGTGGATTTCCCGGAGCCCGACTCACCGACGATAGCCAGTTTTTCCCGCCCGAGCTGGAAAGAAACGCCGCGCACCGCCTGAGTCACCTGACGACCATTCACAAAGCTGACGTGCAGATCGCGCACGTCGAGTAACGCCGGAGCGTCAGTCATTCCGGGGATCAAGGATGTCACGTAGGCCATCTCCTAAAAAGTTGAACGCCAGGCTGTTAATCAGGATCGCAAGACCGGGGATGGTCGCCACCCACCAGCACTCCATCATGTACGTACGGCCGCTGGAAATCATCGCGCCCCACTCCGGGTCCGGCGGCTGCGCGCCGAGGCCGAGAAAACCCAGTCCGGCAGCGGTCAGGATAATCCCGGCCATGTTCATGGTGATTCGGATGATCACCGACGGCAGGCACAGCGGCACGATGTGACGCCACAGCACCCGCACCGGACTTGCCCCTTGCAGGCGCACGGCTGAAATGAAATCGGCCTGGCGTAATGAGAGCGTTTCGGCACGGGCCAGACGCGCAATCGGCGGCCAGGCAGTGAGTGTAATGGCGATCACCACATGCTCCAGCCCCGGCCCGAGCGCGGCAACAAATGCCAGCGCCAGCACCAGACTCGGGAAGGAGATGAAAATATCGGTGACGCGCATCAGCACCATGTCGGTTTTACCGCCGAAATAACCGGCAGTGACACCGAGCAGCAACCCGAGCGGGCCCACGGTCACCGACACCAGCAGAACGATGTACAGCGTGATGCGCGAGCCATACACCAGACGGCTGAAAATATCGCGGCCAAACTCGTCGGTGCCGAACCAGTGCGCCGCCGACGGCGGGCTGAGCGCGTTATTTAAATCCTGCACCAGCGGGTGGAACGGAGCGATCCACGGGGCGAAAATCGCCACAATCATCAGCACCAGCACAATCGCGCCACCAATGGCCGTCAGCGGATTGCACGCCATCTGCCACAGAAAATGGCCTACCCGGCCAAACGCCCTTTTCACGCGCTGACGTTTTTCATCGCCCGCGCTGAGCGTTACAGAATCGAGGGAAAGGGTCATACTTTTGTCCTCGGGTCAAAGACCTGATACAGCAGGTCAGACAGCAGATTCAGCACCACAAAAATCATGCCAACCACCAGCACGCAGCCCATCACCGCGTTCATGTCGCCCAGCATCAGGCTGCTGGTGAGATACGAACCGAAGCCCGGCCAGGAAAATACCGTTTCGATCAACACCGCGCCTTCCAGCAGTGAGCCGTACGCCAGCGCCACCACGGTCAGAAGCTGAACCAGAATGTTGCGGAACGCGTGATTCCACAGCACATCCCATTCGCTCAGCCCCTTGACCCTGGCGGTGATGATGAATTCCTGTGAAAGCTGCGCCAGCATAAAGCTGCGGGTCATGCGGCTGATGTAGGCCAGCGAGTGGAAACCGAGCAGCGAGGCAGGCAGGATCAGGTGATTAAGCGCGTTGCGAAACACCTCCCAGTTTCCGGCAATCACTGAGTCGATCAGCATAAAACCGCTGTGACGCGTCACCTGACCGTCGAGACTGAAATCCAGACGCCCTGCGCCGCCCACCCAACCGAGCCAGGCATAGAACACCAGCAATCCCATCATCCCTACCCAGAAGATCGGGGTGGAATAACCGGCCAGACTGATGATACGCACCACGTAATCCGCCACGCTGTTGCGTTTCGCCGCTGCCAGCACGCCTAACGGAATGCCGACGCCTGCGCCGAGGATGATCGCCAGCGTCGCCAGCTCCATGGTGGCAGGGAACACCCGCAGAATGTCCTGCGTCACCGGTTTACCGGTCAGCAGCGCGTTACCAAAATCACCGTGCGCCAGCCCGGAAAGGTAGATGCCGAACTGTGTCCACAGCGGTTTATCAAAGCCGAGCTGATGGTAAACCTGCTGATAGGTGCTGTGGTCGGCATCCGGGCCGACAATCGCCAGCACCGGATCCACCGGCATGACGCGGCCAATAAAAAACGTCAGCAGCAGCAGGCCAAACAGCGTCACCGCTACCTGCACCAGACGTTTGCCAATTCGCCCGGCGGGGAACGACATCCGTGCAGTTTGCTTAGTAGCAGGAGCCGGAATTTGCATGGTCATAACCCTTTACCTCCGGTTGGCTGAGCGTCGGCGTTATCGTCTTTATAGACGTCACGCAGGAACGTGGTGGCAGAAGGATGCGGCAGATAGTTTTTGACGTCCTTGCGCACCACGATGGAATCGACCATTTGTGAGAGCGGCACCAGCGCCGGGATCAGCGCGTCGTAGCGTTCCTGAATGGCGAAGTAATCCTGTTTCTGCTTTTCCGGATCCCGCTCAAGCAGCGCATGATCGATATCCGTGTTGAGCTGTTTGTCATAAAAACCGGTGCGCCAGCCCTGAAAATTGGTCAGCCGCGCCGCATCGTTGTTGTCCGGGTTATACACCAGTGCGCGCAGGCTGGAGTGCGGGTGCGGTTCCACGCCGCTGCCGCCGCGCCCGACCAGCATGTCGAACTTGCGTTCACGCATCGCACCGTAAATCTGGTTGCCGGTACCGGTGACGATTTTGGCGCGAATGCCCGCCTGCATCAGCGTGGACTGCACCGCAATCGCGATATTAAGGAACGGCTGATCGGCCAGCACCCGCAGCGTGGTATCAAAACCGTCAGGATAACCGGCCTCTGCCAGCAGGGTTTTGGCGCGCGGAATGTCCAGCGTATAGCCGGGATCCGGCAGCGTGGCAGGCATACCGACCTGAATCGGACGCTGATGCACAATGCCATAACCGTTCATCAGCGCCTTGCCGATACCCTGATAATCAATCAGATAGCGCACCGCTTCGCGCACTTTCGGGTTGGCGAAATGCGGCTCTTTCATGCTCA
This sequence comes from Rahnella sp. R3(2024), assembly GCF_042920125.1. Lineage (NCBI taxonomy): Bacteria > Pseudomonadati > Pseudomonadota > Gammaproteobacteria > Enterobacterales > Yersiniaceae > Rahnella > Rahnella sp. R3(2024). Next base: position 280,884 of record NZ_JBHGBU010000002.1, on the reverse strand, counting down.
TCGCCACGTAATAAATGGTGCCTTTTTTCACCGTATCGACGTTCATTGCCGGATCGTGGCTCAGGGCCGTCACATCGGACACCGCCATATTATTGGCAATATCCAGATCGCCTTTTTCAATCATCAGACGCAGGGTCTGGGATTCCTGAAAGTGACGGAACACCACGCGCGACAATTTAGGTTCACCGCGCCAGTACTGCGGATTACGGCTCATGTTCAGCACGTCTTTCGCCTGCCAGCTGTCGAGGCGGAACGGCCCTGAACCGGCTTCGTTGGTGGTCAGCCAGCGGTTACCCCAGTCGCCATTCACTTCATGCGCCTGCACGGTTTTGCGGTCTAACGCCACCACGCTGCCGAGCGCGGCCAGTGAGTAAATCACCAGTTTCGGATCGTTAGGTTTTGGCAGTTGAATTTCGACAATACCCGGTGACGGCGTGCGCACCATCTCATCGACATTCTTTTTGGTGAAACCGTAAGATTTCCACACCGATGCCTGCGCCAGATTCAGATGCAGGATCCGGCGCATCGACCACACCACATCGTCTGCGGTGACCGGATTGCCCGAGTGGAATGTCACGCCTTCGCGCAGATGGAATGTGATCAGATTACGGACGTCGTTGACCTCCCATGAGGTCGCCAGCGCCGGGCGGACATTCGTCAGTTCTTGCGGATCGAGCTCAATGAGGGGGTCATAGAGATTCACCACAATGCCGACGATATCGTTGCCGGTCATCGCGGCCGGATCGAGCGTCAGCAGGTTGTTCATGTTCATACCGATAAGCAGCTGGTCGGGCGGCGTTTTCGCCTGCACCGCCCCGCCACTCACCGTAAGCAGGAGCGCGAGGATCCACGCCCCGAAGGGTGTGCCTGTGTTCATGATGTACCTTCCGGGTAGAGTCAGAGGTTTATTATTTTTTCTGCCCGCAGGTCAGTCTCGGCTGACGGTATGGGTTTCTATGTAATCAAAATTGATGTCCTCTCCGAGGCCAGGGCGGTCAGAAAGATGAACAAAACCCTGTTCATCCATCGGGTCAACGATGCTGTTGAGGTACGCAGCAGGTTCGTCATATTCAAGGAACGGGTGCAGCAGGCCGCGTTCATACCAGCGGCAGTTGCGGATAGCGCCGACCACGGCCAGGCTGGCCGCGCCGTTGCCGTGCACTTCGCAGTCCATACCGAAGGCTTCGGCCAGGCTGGCGACTTTCATGCACGGCGAGATGCCGCCCACGCCGTTGGCTCCGGCGCGTAAAATGTCGCAGGCGCCGGCTTTCACCCAGTCCGCACGGCTGTGATGTTTGCCGCCGAGACTTTCCGGCCCGATCACATCAATGGAAAGGTTTTCCGCCAGCCACGCGTAAGACGCCATGCTTTCTTCTTCCATCGGTTCTTCGAACCACGCGAAGTTGAGTTTTTCCAGCGCCTTGCCGATGGTCAGCGCCTGACTGCGGCTGTACCAGTGATAACCGTCGAGCATCAGCTCGATATCCGGCCCGACCGCTTCACGCACGGCGGCGCAGGCTTTGATGTCCATTTTCGGGTCTGGCGCAAACGCCACCGGCGGCATCCAGGTGTGCAGCTTGATGGCCTGATAACCGCGCGCCACCAGTTTTTCGGCAAACTGGCCGAATTCATCCGGCGTCGATAACCCGCCCTTCAGCTCATCGCCGCACATGGTGCTGCCGTACGCCGGCACTTTCTCGCGAAAGCCGCCCAGCAGTTTGTGCACCGGCATCTTCAGTTTGCGGCCAATCAGGTCCCACAGCGCCTGCTCGACAAACGACAGCGCCCGTTCGGTCAGCTGATGCGCACTGCCGCGCTGCCAGTGCACCAGATCCTGCCACAGGCGTTCGCGGTCAAACGGGTTCTGACCGATCAGCACTTTTCTGAAAAAGGCGTTCACGACGTGCGGACGCACCACTTCCGGCGGCGCGAAGGAATACCCGCAATCGCCTTCATCGGTGGTGATGGTTAACATCGCCATTTTTGCCAGACTTTCTTCACCCGGATGCGAATGACCCGCGCTGTCGGAAACACGGCGAGTCGGATAAGTAAAAACAGAAACTTCAACAGAACGTATTTTCACAGCGATACCTGCCATTACTGAGAGAGTTAACACCCGTCAGGGCGCTCCAAATTGCGCGTTCCATCGGCTTTGTGAGCGCACTCACACTTCGTTAAAACCGCAATCCAACATTAATAAAATAGCGTTTCATAATTGAAGTTAGCCACTTTTTTTGCACATTTCCACGGCTAAAAGCCGAAAATTTTGCCGTATGTTTGTGCATCCGCACGGGGGAATGTGAGCATTTTCACGAAAGCAGGAAGAAGTGTGATCTGTACTGGAAGTAGGCGGAAAGAATGTAGGGATAAAAAGCCCTGACACAATGTGCCAGGGCAATTTGAGGAAGGAATAAAGCGCCTGATTAACCGGAAATCGTCGGCGTATAGGTGCGCTGATCCCAGGAGATTTGGAAGGTACCGGTATTACCGAAATTATCCCAGACCGTGACTTTTACCGGATTGATTTTGGGTGTCCATGCCGGCAAGTGGTGACAATAATTGTCGATACTGTGAGACGCTTCCAATGCATGAAGCGTGACCACGCCTTCGACGCTGGCCGGTGAAACGATCCAGGATCTTTTCCCGCAGTTTTCGTTTATATCCAGCATGTAGTGGTATGCATACGGCTCATAATTTGTCTCATCCTGACAATCATGCCCTGAAGTAAACAGAAAACCGAATTTCTTCATGTCAGGCGGAACTTCCACACCCCAGGCAACAATATGCCCGCCGTGCTCTGGCGTATAATCAAGAAGTGACTGTACATAAGTATCGGCTGAATGTGCTGAGCTATAACCGTACATCCCGATTTTCTCTTTTGTGTTGTATGGCGCACAATGAGTTCGGTTAAGAACAGCGGTTTTTTCATTCAGGAGTTTAACCTCAGAATTTCCGACATCAGGCTTAATTAAAACCTGTTTACTCCTGACAACCGCATTACTTTGCGAATGACTTGACCCACCCCAGTTATTGGCATGATACGTAATATGCACGGTATCACAGAGCGTACTCCAGCCTTTCTCGACAATCGTCAGTTTTGAAACATCTGAATAATCAATTTTTGCTAAAAATGTCAATGTCACTTTAGACGAAGCATAAGATGACCATTGCCCTGTCGAGGTCAGTGCAGTGGTAATACAGGCAACATCCGGAATATTCAGGCGTACAGAAATATCTTTTCCTGCGCTGGCAGTATGGCTGTAAATATAAACCGGTATATCACAAATACCGTTATCCGCTGACGCAATGACTCGGGGTCCGGAAGCATAATTAACCGGATTATTCCATTCATTGGCGGTAAAGGTATAGCACGCACCTTTTGTCCCATTAAAAACCAGCACATCATCATTATTGTGCGTATTAATCAGTTCGAGGCGTGGAGTTGAATACTGTTTCTTATACTCAGTAATAAAATCACTGACCATCAGATTAAGGTAATGCCCCTGGGCATCCACCGCAGAGACTGAAATTTTCGCCGGAGCCTGGTTACGGCCGTTAGCATACAGCGTAGATTTTGAATTGGTGCTTTCCGCATAGGAAATTGCGAGGCTCGAGATACTCTCGCAGACATCCCATACGCTGGTTATCCCTCTGACAGAGATATAACACTCGGGATAAGCACCAGTGGCTTTACCTTTCGCCGTGCCCGAACGTCCGTGCCCCGGGATATCCAGATGGACGGCAATATTCACCAGGTCAAAGGCGGTGCCGTTAGGCGCAATATAGAGATCGCATTCTGCATCTCCGGTTTCTTTACCTACCCCGTAAATATCATAGGTATTTTGATTCGATAATTTCTCTGTTAATACTGGCTGGTAATCAGAGCCATCGCTTTTCTGGTAAAGCTTCCACGAACCATTATTCTGATAGAAACTACTGTCTGATTCATACACACACAGACAGGCAACGCTTTTTAAATCAGCGACGGTGAGGGATAAGATTTTCCCGTTTTTATCAACAGCACGAGCTCTGACTTTAACCGTCAGTTGTGTCTTATTTTTCAGATTATAATTGATGAGCCCGTTTTGTTCATCGTTATATTTTAAGAAAAGCTCCAGCTTTTCGAAGTGATCAAAGTTGGCCCACACACTGCTGGCCAAATCATAGCCATCCAATACGCGGTTGCTATTATCCAAAACGTCGTTGCCAAATTCATTATTGCTCTCTGTGTCAGACATAATCATTATCCTTATTAATTAAATGACGCACCACCGATAGGAGTGGCGACGGGAAAAACAATAGCGAAAAAGCCGAACTGAACAACTCATTGCGTATCAAAGCCATTCTTTCTGATATTTTTTTATATCACTTCACGCTTCACAATCATTGTCGAAACGGATTAAAAACAAAATGAGAAGCAATGACATGATTTATACGCCGAAACTATTACCCTGTCATTTAGTCACAACGCAGTTTAATGACGAGAAACAGAGCGAGTTCCTGACGGATAGCTGTTTTTACAATGACGTTATATGAAAAAAAGGAATGAATCATGAGTGAAAATTATTATACACAAACGAAGAACTTTATGAGTTCAGTGAATGATGAAGTGGATCCACGCACAGGCCTTTACAGTGCAAGCCTGAGCCTCGGAAACATTGTCGGTAATAGCGGCAACGGACCTGAAATTCCCTTTACCATCAGCTATTCCCCCACATCAGAAACCAATATCGGTTTTGGTCTGGGTTTTACGACCGGCATGACGATGTATGACAGTCAGAAGAAACGCGTGACGCTGAATACCGGTGAACATTATGTGATCAATGAAAATGGCAACACGATAAGCGTGCGCCAGATGAAACTGAAAACCTTTGTCATGACAAAAACGTCTTCGGGTTATCAGGTGGTGCATAAAAGTGGCATTACCGAAGTGCTGGGGCTGGTGTGCCAGAATCTCTATTTGCCGGTAAAAATTATTGGTGCTTTTGGACATTATCTTACGCTCACCTGGGATGGCACACACGGCACGCCACGCCTGACAAAAGTCGTGGATATGGACAATGACGTTCACTGCGCCGTTGACTATCTGGCCAACACGGTTTTCCATTTCACGCCAAACAACAGCGAAAAATATGACATCACGCTGACCACACAGAATAATTTCCTCACCGCCCTCAGCCATTCCAGTGCCGACATCACCTTAACCTGGAGCCTTGCTTATACCGCAGGACTGATGAACAGCCAGATCCTGACCGGCATGACCACGCCGCTGGGGCTGAAAAAATCGGTGGTGTACCAGAAGGATCTGATGAAATTCCCGGCCTCTTCCGGCCAGAAAGCGCTGCCCGCCGTGGTCAGTTACACGATCCAACCGGGTATGGGCCAGCCAGATCTGGTGCGTACCTATACCTACAGCAGCAATAACTATCTTGGCTACGGCGGCAGCACCGCCTGGAATGCAGACAGCGATTACACCTATTCATTGCCGGGCAGTTATGTGTACGAAAGTACTGAAAAGGTCGTGGATAACACCTCACCGAACCCGCTTTCCACCCGCCGCGTCTACAACCACTACCACCTGATGACGTTATCGGAGGAAAAACAGGGCGGCGACAACAAACAAACCGCCATGACCTACTACGAAGACGCCGGCAAATCGTTCGACATGCAGCCCGTGCAACTGCAGTGTTTGAAAAAACAGGCCATTACCTGGATTAACAGCGGCTCCAAAAAATATTCGGAAACCACCACCACCGAATATGACACCAGCGGCAATCTGACCAGACAGATTGATCCCGTCGGCGCGCTGACCGAAATCGTTTATTACCCTGCCTCGGGCGAATCGCAAACCACGGCGGATACCGGCTGCCCTGCCTGTCCGCACGGTTTTGTGCGCTTTGAGAAAAGCCGCAAGATCACGCCCGCACCCACCAGCTTTGACGCGCCGGTTGAACTGACCTATAGCAAATTCGACAAGCTGGCGACCCTCGATCGCACCAGCGCGGCTTTCCATATTGTCCCGGTGAAAATGACCCGCCTGAACGACGGCGTGAGCCAACTGGTGCGCGAGATAAGCTATCACGCCACCGCGTCGGATAAAGTCAGCTATGGCCGAATTCAAAAGGCGCGGGTACGCGTGGGTAACAGGGTGCAAACGACGTCTGAAAACGCGTTCACCTATGTGAAATCCGGCGAATCACTGATCCACACCCGCACCTTTACCGGCCATGACGCCACCACGCAAACCACTCAGCGCGAGCATTCACGTTTCACCAATAAATTGCGGGCATTTATCAATTCACAAGGCGTAAAAACCGGGCTGAACTACGATTCACTCGGACGCCTCGTCCGCCGCGTGATCAATCCGGATAACGGCTTTAGTAATGAGTTGAAAATCGCTTATGCGATGAAAACCAGCGGCGGCCAGGCCAGCGAAATCACCACCACCTACACCGATAATGAAGGGAACGCGCACCGCAAACACTTTGACCGCATGGGCCGTGTTCTTACCGAATGGCTGAACGACAAAGACAAAAGCGCCGCTACCTTCTATCAGATCAAAGAGCATCTTTATGATGCCTCCAGCCGTCTGATTAAAACGCAGGACACCGATTACAAAACCCCAGGCGACACCAGTTCCAAAATGCTGATTGCGCAAAATGTCCTGTTTGACAGCTGGGGCCAGAACTACATGAAAGTGCTGAGTTCCGGCCAGCAACAACAGCAACAATTCGACCCGATTACCCGTGAAAAAATCGAACAGCTACAGGTCACCCGTGGCAGTACGCTGAAACTGGCTTCTCAGAACACGCTGTATAACAAGCAGAACCTGGCTGACAAAATCACCAAAGTGACTGCCGCCGGCGTGCAGATGTCCACACAGCAACTGCGCCACGACGGGCTTGGACGCGTGCGTGAACACGTTGATCCGCAGAATAATGTGACGCATTACACCTGGGACGTCTTTGGCCGCATGCTCACCCAGACATTGCCGGATGGCACCGTGGTGACAAAAACCTACGATCCGAACTCGACCGACAAACTGATCACCTCGGTTAGCGTCACACCGAAAGGGGGCAATGCCCTGCTGCTGGGCACCCAAACCTTTGATGGCCTGGGCCGTCTGACCACCAGCGTCAGCGGTGGCCGCACCCAGACTTACACCTACTCAGGGGCATGCGCCTCCCCTGCGACCGTGCGCGACAACATGAAAAATCAGCTCAATTATGCCTACATTACCGAGCTTGACGATGCCGTGGCGTCGGTGAAAAGCAGCAGCGGCGATATCGATCAGCGCTTTATCTACGCGACACAGACGGGAAAAATGCTCGAAGCGCATGAAGCCAATGGCCGCAGCAAAACCATGAGCTGGTGGCCAACCGGTGAATTGCAGCAGGAAACGTTCTTTATGCCGGGCAAACAGACCCGCACGGCAGGCTACGCCTGGACCCTGCAAGGTCAGCCGCTCAAATACATTGATGTGGCAGGCAACGAACAAACGCTGGATTACGACGATTATGGCCGGGTGATCACCATCAGCGATCCGCAAGTGACCGTGAGTATCGCTTATGACGCCGCTGGCCGCGTCAGTTCGCAGAATGCACTCGCGAAAGACGGCACCCGTCTGCTGACCACACTGACCTGGGATGATTTTAACCGTGAAGTTAAACGGGTGATTTCGCCTTCCGGTGCCAGTGCGCTGAGCATCGTGCAAACCTTTACCGCCAGTGATCTGATCGCGACACGTCAGGTTTCTGACGCCAGCACCGTCATCCGCTCGGAGACGTTCACTTATGATGTCCGTAACCGGTTGATTAAATACGAATGCAGTGGCAGTGAGCCGACGGTTGACGGCTATGGCCAGCCGGTAAAATCACAGACCTTCACCCTCGATGCACTGAGCAACATCACCCGGTGCGTGACGGTGATTGCGGGCGGCGGCACCGATACTGCCACCTTCCTCTTTACCAATTCTCAGGATCCGACCCAGCTGACAGAAGTGAAGCATTCCCTGACGGCCTGTTATCCGGCGCACATTGTTCTGCAATACGACGCCAACGGTCGCATGACCCGGGACGAAGCGGGCCGGATGCTGAGTTACGACGCCCTTGGGCGTCTGACCCGCATCTGTGATGCCAGTAACAAGCCGCTCAGCACTTACCACTACGATGCGCTGAATAAGCTGGTCATGCAGTCGCTGACCGGTGATGACCGCCAGTTGTTCTATACCGGCGAACGTCTGGTCAATGAGGCATGCAGCAAAACCCAGAAAATCACCCGATTTATTCCGGGAAACAGCGGCAGTGCGGCAGTCAGCGAAGACGGCTTCACCAGTTAAGGACTCAACCCGCGGGATTCCCGCAGGCTTTTCTGAGTGTTTCTCACGCACCCGGCACATGACGGGTGCGCCACACAGATTTTATTAAGGAAGAACACAATGTTGAAATTAACAGGTAATTTCCTCAGCGGTACGCCCTTATGCGCGTTACAGCAGGGGAAAACCACCCGATTTAATTATTCACCCTGGGGCACGGCCAGCGAAAAAGACGCGGAGCTGCCGGGTTTTAACGGTCAGCGTCATGATCCCCTCACCGCCGTGAATCATCTGGGAAACGGCTACCGCGCGTACAGTCCTGCGCTGATGCGTTTTACCTGCCCGGACAGTCTGAGCCCCTTTGGGAAAGGCGGGATCAACCCTTATGTGTATTGCGGATCCGATCCCATTAACCACACTGACCCGTCAGGGCACTTTTTCCTGATCACCTTCTTCGCGTCTTTATTCTCCTCGCTTGCTGCCTCTGCCATTCAAACCGTAGGCGCTGCCATCACAGGAGCGGCAGCGGGATTGACGGCCGGTGCTGAGGCCGGTGCGGCGGCGGGTGCAGCCGTCGGGACAGGTGCGGCCATGACGACAGCAGAATTCGCAGCCGCCACGGCAACGGCCTCAACCTCAGCGGCTTTCGCGGGAGTGGGGACTGCCGTAGGAGCAGGTGCAGAAGTGGCCGGCGCTGTCGCCGTAGCCGGAAGCACCGCGGGATTATCAGGATTGCAGGGCGCGGCAACGCTGGGGGTTGTCAATGCCGCGATAGGTACCGCAATTCAAACATCGTCGGTTACGGTGGCCGAAGTGGCGATAGGGCTGGGTGTGGAATACGGAGGCATCGCCGCCTCTTTCTACACCAAACTAGGCCGAAAACTGGCCGAAAATGCCAAAACCGTCACGGCGGAAATGTCCGTCTCTACCCATTTTGCGCTGGAACAGGCCATGGCTGCGCAGAATGCCTATTCGCCAGCCGTGGAGCCTTCGCTTTATCTCACGGACATGAATGTGAGTGGTTCAAGACTGATGCTCAACACTAACCGGGCCTCCCGTTCAGTTCAGACACCCGATGTACGTAAATCGACCGGTATACAGGGCACGCCTGCGCGGAACACTTATCTTCAGTCCATGGGATACCACCCTTCCCGTTTGCAGACAAAGACTGACGCACAGGGAATTAACCAGACGGCGTTATCTGAAAGTTCAGCCGAAAATGACAGCCAAAACGGGATGATTAAGGCGGCGGGAATTTTTGGCATGAATAACCGCGACCTGCATCAGAAATCCTACAAATCAGCCCACTTTAAAAATGCACCGCAGGCGCAATGATCCTGCGTCACCCCTGGGCTATGACGCCAGTCTGGTGGCAGGAGGAGTAGCCCGTTCATTTTCTTTAAAGGAATATCGACATGTCATTAAAACTTACAGGCACCAGCCCGACCGGATGCACGTTATTAACGACTGACGGAAAAGCCCGACAGACTTTCCATTATGGCCCCTCAGGCAGCACGAATAATCTGCACGAGACTACGCCGGGCTTTAATGGTGAACGTCATGACCCGCTGACCGGCAGCAGTCATTTAGGGAATGGTTATCGCGCTTACAGCCCGGTATTAATGCGCTTTACCTGCCCCGACAGCCTCAGCCCCTTTGGTAAAGGCGGGATCAATGCCTATGTCTATTGCGAGGCGGATCCGGTCAATAACGTGGATCCGAGCGGGCATGCACTCTTCAGGAAAATACTCACGGCTGTGAATACGGTTCTCGATTCCGTAGAGGAACTCAACGCCGTCCCTAAAGTCGTCCGCCAGGAAGCCAGCATGAGTGCCCTGGAGGCGGAATCCGCCAGTACCAGTGCCACTCAGGTTTCGGAAAGTATACTTAAGAAAACCAAGTCCTCAGCCCTGCGGTCCTTGCACGAAGCAGCGCCGGAAGCGGGTTCTGCACAAAGCATCGCACCGCCTGAAATTCAACTCCCCTCAGGCGCTCAGGAGATTATGCCTCTTCCTGATCCGGCGATGGCGGAAAATCCGGGGATGGTGCGTAGAAAGCTTTTAGGGTCACGTATCCCGAAAAACTATAGCGAGGATTCCATTTATCCTAAGGGCGTGGAATTCGTGAACACGTTCCTGCAAAACCACAATATCGGGCTGAGTGAACACTCACTGGAAAGTATTTCGGATAATCTCGCACGGGTGCATGCGGGTGAAAGAACCCAGTCAGCGGCGTCGCTTCGTGAATTCAGAGGCTTTGCCAAAGACACAGTGGACTATCTCAGGGCAGGAGACGTCAAGAATGCCAGCATCACGGCGGCCGGTTCGGCCATTAATCTGGCCGGCAGCACCCTGTTCCTGCCCATTCTTGACCGAACAACATTCCCTATATGGCAACGTGCCCCTTATGATGCCATGGATTTCATTCAGTAATATTTTCGCATCGGCTTTCATTTATGAAAGCCGACATCACTCATAAGGAAATGCAGTATGAGCGTAGCTGAAGGTGCTAATAATATATTGCAGATGAACCATGAAATCATATTCGCTATTCTGCTGATGTCTGGCTGGGGCGGTATTGTTCGGTACATCATGTTAAGGGTGAATCGTGGTTTAATGCAGGACATTATTAACTGTTTGTTGCAGATTATCGTTTCATGTTTTTGCGGGGCGATGCTGAGTATTATCCTGATTAATAAAAATATCAGTGATAACCGGGTATTAGTATTTGCCGGATTAGGCGGTGTGTTCTCTGGCCCTATTCTGAATATATTAGGAAAGAAAATTGCTGACTGGGTTGATCACTTCCCTCCAGGGTCAAAATAACCTCCTCAACAGATTAAATGACACACTGGTGTCTTCATCGAACAATAGTCTTCATCGAACAATAAAGATATGACATATCAGAAGAACCAGAAATCCTGCTAGTATGTCATATTCAAAAAACCACAGATGATCGCGCATTCGGCAAGGCTAATGATGTCTTTTAAAAACGTTAACCATCGGGTTTACTTTAATAGCATCAGACAGGATATTTAATGAGTTCACTGATATCCACCCCCCTGTCTTCATCGAACAAATAGTTCACATAAAGAGGAGGGCAAATAATCTTTACTTCGTCTGGAAGATTAAACTCAACAAGAGGGCACTGGCGATCATGGATAAAATAATGTGCAATTTTTCGGGGCAAGACAGCCAGCATATTGCTGTGTTCCAGCGCATGAATGACCCCGCTAATAGAGGACGACATATAGGCTGTTCTGATGTTTCCGGAATAAGTTGCATCAATATACACTTTACCGCCAAACGGGGCTTTCTCAGGCCCCAGCAATCTGTGGCAGTAACAAACATGTGGCAGCGTATAATACTGTGTCAGGGTGAAATTATCCTGGCTGGCTAAAATACTGTTTGCGCTGCACACAATGACAAAATCGTCGAACACTGCCAGTTTTCGCGTGATCACCCTTTCATGGTGTAAAACAATATTTCCCGCAAGGATATCGATATTTTTATGCAAAAAATGTTGAATCACATCATCATGATCGCTATAGCCATGATCTGCGAATTCAATGTTGTCATTTTTGTCAGCCCCAAAGTAATTTTCCAGTACATCCGGGCATATCACCTTCAACGTCGAATAGCCGGACTGCATCAATTCTTTATTCTTTACCGCACTTTCAATAATGAAAATCGCCTTCGAAAAGGAATCATTTATCTCCAGCGCTGCGCGGGTCGGTTTAAGGCCATTGACAGTACGATAGAAGAGTTCTCCACCAAAATGCTGTCTGAGTTTTTTTAGCGATGAACTTACCGCAGACACCGAAAGATTCAGATTAGTCGCTGCCCTGGATAAATTTCCTGAGACAATCACTTCGTTCATTGTTTTGATCAGATTATAATCAAATTCATCTGTTTTACCGCTCACCATTTCTTACCTCATTATACAAATCAACCTCAGTATAATTAGAAAAAATGCATCATGATCCTCATAAATTCAATGCCCTGTTTTTACGGAAATGCTTAAAGCAGCGTCATAATTTATACTGTTACAAAACCCGTACGTTAAATTACCCCTTCGGGAAGACCATTCAGGAAAAATTAAAAGCAACAAGTGCCGCGATCATCAAAATACACGCAGAAACGAAAAGAAGAACACGTTTTTCTTTCATCACACTCATTTTCATTGTGCCGTTCCCTAAATCTTCGATGATCAGCGTCTTGTTAAAGGCCACACCTTTTTTTGGCACGGTAATAAATAAATCATCGATGCCGATAGTTTTAAGATCTCGCCTGATCAGATACAAGGCCTGGGTCAAACTGGCTTCACTGGTAAACTGACTTCTGTCTCCCCAAATCGCCTGAGACATTTCATTCTTAGTAATAACTTCATCATTAGCATGTAAGAGTATATAGGCGAGGCATTGTGAACGCATACACGTCAGTTTCAGTTTTTTATTGGTATATAACTTTCTTATTTCTTTTGCTGACTCATTGAAGATGTATTTATTATCGATCCTGTAATTTGCCATTGAAATCCCATCCTTGTGTATTGATGCGTAGTGAATAATTCCCACATACGCGATGCTATTACATTACCTGTTTTCATTACTATATGAATTTATTTATTATTATATAACTTGTGAGCTACCCATTCTAAACACGAGGTATTTAAATCTGACAGGAAGTGATCTTCACTTTCATCTAAATAAGCATATCGCTTAGAGACACTCACCTATACAAATAAAAGAACGATAAGTACATATATATTATAAATTTAAATATATCGCATATTTATAAATAAGACATTAATTCATTACAGACTTAATATTAATTGCAGAAATAATCAACACGGCCCTTCATTAAAAATACCCCGCATTCTTTACCTTCTCCCGGCAAACACTCAGCGCCAGCTGTCGCAGCCAGCGGTGTGCCGGATCCACTTCTGAACGCGGATGCCACATCTGGGAAATGGTGATTTCGCGGGTTTTCACCGGTAACTCAAAGGCATACAACGGGTCAGATCCGGCGATCAGGAATGACGCCGGGATCAACGCCACCAGGTCGGAGTGTTGTGCAATCGCCAGCGCGGCGGAAAAGCCTGGCACGACGGCTGCGATTTTTCGTTTCAGCCCGACTTCCGCCAGCGCGTCATCTACCGGGCCATAGGTGTTGTTACGGCGTGAAACCACAACGTGCCCGAACGACACATAATCTTCCGCGCTGATCTGCCTGAGCGCCAGCGGATGATCTTTTCTCACCACTCCCATAAACCTGTCGCGGAACAAGGTCTGTAAGCGGATCTCCGGCCCCATATCGCCTGGCACACCAATCTCAAGATCAACCCGCCCTTCGCGCAACGCGCTTGAGGTTTTTTCCGGTTTAGGCATAAACCGCAAACACACGTCAGGCGCAGCGCTCGCCGCGGCGGCAATCATCGCGGCACCAAACGCCACCACAAAACCATCGTTAGAGCGGATCAGAAACGTGCGTTCAAGTCTGGCGATGTTGAAGTCTGCGGAGGAAGGTCGCAACAAGGCGCGTGCTTCAAAGCTGGCGTTTTGGGCACGCTGGCGTATCTCCTGGGCGTAGGGTGTCAGCACCATAATTCGCCCGGCGCGCACCAGCAGCGGATCGCCGGTGGTGGCGCGCAACCGGCTGAGCGTGCGGCTCATCGCCGATGCACTTAATCCCAGACGTCGGGCAGCACCGGCTACACTTTCTTCAGCCAGAAGCACATCAAGCGCAATGAGTAAGTTCAGATCGGGTTCATTCATTCCGCCATACTAACGCAGCCGTAAAAAGGAGAGAAGGCGTTTGGTGCAGGTATTAAGTGCAGATGCTGCGTCTTCCGCACGCTTTCGCCGGTGGCTATAGTGACCCGACTACACATAACTGAGAGCACAAGCATGATGGAATTATTCTCCGACAAACCGGGCGACGAAGGATTACCGGGCCGCGAACGCGGGCTGGCGATGGCCGCCGTGATGACCATGGCGACCATGGCGGTGTTTGACGGCTCAATGGTGAATATCGCACTGCCGCAGATTGCCAGAGAGATGGGTATCTCAGCGGGGGCGGCGGTGTGGGTGTCGAACGGTTATCTGTTGTCGGCGTCCATGACGCTGGCGATTTTCGCCGCGCTCGCCAGCCACATAGGGTACCGGTCGCTGTTTGCCGCGGGCCTGAGCGTCTTTACGCTGGCGTCGGCGGGCTGTGCGCTCTCCGGCTCTCTGGACATGCTGATTATCATGCGCGTGCTTCAGGGTATCGGCGCGGCGGCCACGCTGAGTATCGGCCCGGCGATTTTACGCTCTGTTTTTCCTAATCGCCTGCTCGGGCGGGTTCTCGGGCTGAACGCCCTGATGATCGCCACCAGTACCGCCGTCGCACCGGTGCTTGGCGGCACTATATTGTCTACCCTGAGCTGGCAATGGCTTTTCGCGATCAACATACCGCTGGGCATTATTGCGGTGATCCTGACCCTGCGCGTTGTCCCCTCTAACCCGGCGTTGACCCGTCAGCCTTTTGATGTGGCGGGCGCGATATTATCGGCCATTGCGCTGGGGTCGCTTATCATGGCTGCAGACGTTTTCTCGCGTCCGGATAAAGATGACCTGATCATTGCCCTTCTCTATGGCGCGATCGCCATCGTTTCCGGCGTGGCTTTTATCTGGCGTCAGCGCCGTGCGCCAAAACCGCTGCTGCCGCTTGGCATGTTTGCTTCCGGCCCGTTCACGCTGGCGGCCTTCACGTCGCTGGCCTCGTTTATCAGCCAGGGGATCACTTTTGTCGCGCTGCCGTTCCTGTTTCAGAGCGTTTACGGTTACAGCGCGTTTGTTTCAGCCTTACTTTTCACGCCGTGGCCGCTGGGGATTATTCTGGCCGCGCCGCACGCCGGACGCCTCGCCGACCGCTATCCGGCCGCGATTATTTCAACCGTCGGGCTGGCCATCTTTGCCGCAGGATTACTGTTACTGGCCCGGCTTCCTGCGCAACCAGAGGTCTGGGATATCGGCCTGCGCAGCTTCGTTTGCGGCATTGGTTTCGGCTGCTTCCAGAGCCCGAACAACCGTGAAATGCTCTCCAATGCCTCGCGGGAAAACAGCGGTTATGCCTCCGGCGTGCTGGCGATCATGCGGACCTTCGGGCAGTGTCTCGGTGCCGCCTGCGTCGGGGTCATTCTGTCAGTCTATGCCGCCACTAACCTGAGCCAGGAAGCCCATGCGGTACAGCTAAGTTTGTGGGTGGCGGTGATCGCCACGGTCTTGGCGATGGTGTTAAGCGTAACTCGCTTGCGAAAGACCGCTTCTCACCTGCAAAATGGCTGAAAACCGCCACCCGTAAAAGGATAAATTCTATGCTGGAACTCAGACCTAACTGTGAATGCTGCAATACCGATCTGCCACCTTCCGCTGACGCGAGAATTTGTTCGTTTGAATGCACGTTCTGCGTGCCCTGC
Source organism: Rahnella sp. R3(2024) (assembly GCF_042920125.1). Taxonomy (NCBI): domain Bacteria; kingdom Pseudomonadati; phylum Pseudomonadota; class Gammaproteobacteria; order Enterobacterales; family Yersiniaceae; genus Rahnella; species Rahnella sp. R3(2024). Next base: position 265,112 of record NZ_JBHGBU010000002.1, on the reverse strand, counting down.
GCCGGAGAGAAACTTCACGGGATTTGCCCTAACTGTGGCGGAGAGTTGGTGGCCCGCCCGCGCAGACCCGCCAATAAACTGGCAAATAACCCGGCGTCAACCACGCGGGTTTATAAACCGGCAGGGTGTGCTTCGTAAGAAGAGTAAGAATGAGGGGATGAGTGACGCCGGGCACGTGAAGCCCGGCGTTGACTGAAGCGGTCAGTATTCAATGTTTCGCTGCCTGAGCAAAAATTTCAATCTCTTCACTTCAGTTTCTAAATCAATAATGGCGTCCAGCGCCACGTAAATCACCGAACTGATCGGTTTCCCTTTATAGAGGTCTGCTGAGCAAAGTTTTCCATGAGAAGCTTCCAGTAAAATCGAATATGCGTCTTTCTCTGCCATATCAACCTCCCTATTTGAGCAAGCTTTAATATTAGCAAGCTAATGATAACCCTGAAATAGGAATGTTCGGAACGTTCGCAATCCCTGAGAAAGCATGTCATAAACGGTATTCTTACCTCGCGCCCGTCGGCCAAAGGGCGGCTGAGAAATCTATAACATGATAATTAAAAGGGATTTTTTATGCCCCGCATCTCGTCTCTGCTTTTCAGATCGGCACTGGTCGGCTCGGTGTTTATGCTCACCGGCTGCCCGCCGCCGCCGGATTTAACCCAGTGGCAGCGCCCCCACTCCACGATAGATGACGCGCGCGTGGCAATGGGGCAATGCGGGGTGCCGCTGCCGGGGCCGGAACCTGATTTTACCGATAACGAATCAGTGCTGTATTACCAGTGCATGGAAGCCAAAGGATTTACCTATAAACATGGTTTTCACATTTGTGATGTCTACCAGGACACACCCGCCTGCCGGGCCAAACAGCTGGGGCGTCCTTTGACGAACAAGGAAATTGAATCGCTGCCTTTTGTCGCAGACAGCGGATTACACCCGATCAAACCCGATTCAGGCACGCGGGAATACGAGCTCATCAGCTGGCGTAAAGCCGGTGCCTCGCTGCATTTTTCCCATTCATCGGAAAATGATGCAATTGCGTTACCGGTGATGTACCAGTGTGGCTATCCGAAACCGCTGGGTTCGCGGCTGGCGATGCCTAACATCGGACACACCAAACAACTGCAGGCATGCATGCTGAAAAATGGCTTCGAACCGAAAAAGAAACTCATGCTGGTGTGCCGCAATTACCCGCAACTGGACGGTTGCAGCAAATAACCGTTCGCAACACATAAAAAAGCCGGGGCATTCGCTCCCGGCTTTTTTTCTGCTCAGCGGTTTACCACTGGTATTTCACACCCACCATCCCCTGATAGCCCTGATAGTTGTTGTCGCCCCAGGTGCTGCTGACTTGTCCCCAGGTTTGCCATTTCTGGCTGATGGAACCGGTCACCCCGGCTTTTACTTCATAGCGGTTAACCGACGTGGCATTTTCAAAGCGAACCTGATTGAAGTCCACGCTGTCTGATGCCGGTTTGCCGTTGTACCAGTTCACCTCGACGAACGGTTGTGCGCTGTTGAGTTTCACCGTGTTCTGGCGGCTCAGGCGCACACCCATACGGGTTCTGATGCCGTCGTCGCTGTTGGCGTTGATGCGGGTGCCGTTTTGTTCGGTATGCCCGTCAGTTTCGTAGTGGCTGTAGACCAATTGTGCCTGAGGCGTGACCACCCAGCGGACTTCATCGGATTGTTTCAGCGCGAAGCCGTAACCGGTTTCGAGCGAGACATCCGTCCCCTGACTGTCGTAAGACTCCTGCGGCAGGCTGTCGCCGTTGACGTCATTTTTGTACCAGGCGTGCTGGATCCAGCTGTCTACATACGCGCCGCTGACGCGGTCGGCCTGCGCGTACCAGGTGCCGTAAGCGCCGATGCTGTAACCGTTAACCTGCCCTTTGGCCTCGTAGCTGCTGTTTTTCACGCTGGCGTTGCTGCTGGAATGCCCGTACCCCGCCATCAGACCGGCATTGATCTGGTCGCCGTTGACACCGTCGAGCTGATACAAATCACTGCCGAGCTGCACCAGCGTGGTGTGGGTTTTCTCATCGTACAACCCGCCGTTGCTCTTCTGTTTGGTGTAATCGCCCCCCAGACGGACCCAGCCTTTGGCCGTGTCGGTATCCTGACTGCTGCGCGCCGCGCCCGAACGGTCATACAGCGTGTGCAGGAACATGTTCTGTGCCGCCCGCTGGTTAGCCAGATAGGCACCCGGCTCAGGACGATAGGTGTTAGAAGACGGCGTTGGCGTTGGCGGTTCCGGCGTCGGTGGCTCTGGCGGCTGCGGTCCGGTGCTCCCGGATTGCAGATACCAGTCGCCGTTGGCGCTGTTTTTCACCAGCTGATACTCATACGCGCCCGCGACCGCACGGCCATTCAGGCTGAACACACCGTTCGATTGTCCGCCGACATCCACCACCTGGATCCCGGTACTGGTCTGCGCGCCGCTGCCTCCGGCATTTTTCACCGTCACCTGCGTGGTGCCGGACGTATCGCCCGCCACCACCAGTTTATCCGTCACCGAGTTATCGCCACCGAGCACGGTTTGCAGTGCCAGCACGCCGCCCCCGATGTAATTGCCGCCGACCGTCAAGGTATTGCCGACCGCGCCGCCTGCCAGTTGCAGCAGCCCGCTGTTGGTCAGATTACCGCTAAGGTTCAGCACGCTGGCTGCCGCCGAGCCGTAAGCCGAGAGGCTGTTAAGCGCAGCAACGGTTCCGCTGTTGGTGACATTGCCGCTCACGGTGCCGTCGCCGGAAAGCGTTGCGCCCGAAGCCACGCTGACCTCACCGGCCCCGTCCGCCCCCAGTTTTGCCCCGGCCTGCGTGCCGTTACCGACGATCAGCGCTCCGCTGTTGATCGCCGTGGTGCCGGAATAGGCAGGCTGGTAAACCGTCAGAGCGCCTGCGCCTGTTTTCAGCAATCCGCCGCTGCCGGTCACGCTGTTGGAAAGCGTCATGTCGGCGGCATTGTCGATCTGCAACAAACCGTTGTCGGTGATGCCCGCCGTGCCGAGATTCGCCGCCTGCGAGGCGACCAGCGTGGCGTCATTGCCGACGGTGAAATTACCGTTAAAGGCGCTGTTATCCGCCCCGAGGCTGATCACTTCACTGCTGAGAAGCCGTACGGAACCCGCACCCGTCAGCACATTATCCAGCGAGCCGCTGGCAGTCTGGCCGTTGAAGGTGTCGAAGGTCAGCAGGTCGTTGGCGGCATCCATGGTGATGCTGCCGGTGCCCAGACCCTGCACGTTGTTAAGGCGCACTTCCGAGCCGCCGGTGATAAGCGTAGCCGCCGACAGGTTCGGGTTCGCGCCATCAACGGTCAGCACGCTCGGGTCAACGATCAGCTGGCCGCTGCCGGTCAGACGCCCGGTGACGGTGCCGCCGTTGGTATCGCCCGCCGTACGCTGGCTGTCCGTGATGGTCAGGGTACCGCCGTTGAGATTCACCGTGGTACCGGCCGCGCTGTTCAGTGCGCCGATGCTCTGCGTTCTGCCGTTCAGATCCAGCTGACTGGTGCCCAGCAGATCCACCGCAGAGGTGTTGCCCAGCGTGTGATCAAAGCCCAGACGCAGGGTGCCGTTGGTGACCGTGGTCTTGCCGGTGTAATCGTTACGCGGGTTGTTGAGCGTGGCGGTTGTCACCACGTCCACGTTGAGCCCACCCGCGCCGGTGATCAGCGCGTGCATCTCGTTACCGCCCAGCGGCGCGCTGGCATCCTGCACCAGAGAAACCTGCTGGCCTGCCAGCAAATCGAGTTTCACCAGGCCGGAGTAGAGGAACAGGCCGGTCTGTCCTTGCAGATTGCTGCCGGTGAGGCCGTAGTTATAGGTACCGATCCCCACCACGTTGCCGAACTGCGACACATCGGCGGTGGTCGGTGCCAGCACATTACCCAGGGCATCGGTCAGCGTCAGGTTGGCAGAAGAGCCGGTATTGCCCTGCGAGAGGATCAGCGGATCGCCAATGATGTCATCCTGCTGAAGCAGAGGTTCGCCGATGGCGTTGGCCGGATCGGGCTGCGTTTCCAGCCCGGCAACCCGAATTTCACCGCCGTTCAGCACCAGCTGGTTGGTGGTGATCAGCGTGCTGGTGAGCACGTCAAACGCAGCAGTACCGCCGTTCAGCGCCAGATTACCGATGGCCTGTGTCCCCGCGCCGACCACGATATTGGCCGACTGGTTTTGCAGCGTGGCGCTGGTCAGTGCCTGCGTGTCCGTGCCGGACAAGGTAAACGCGCCCTGCCCGAGATTCACCAGCCCGGCGAAGGCCGTGCCGCTGTCCGCGCCGAAGGAGAAGCGGTCAACCGCTGTCGCCATCGCAACGTTCATCGCGCCCTGCCCGGTCAGCGCATTATCAAATACAAAATCGCCGCTTGCCGGTGCCACGTTAAGCGTGCCGTTGAGCAGCACACTGCCCGCGCCAAGATTTTGTTCAGCCGCGACGGTGGAAGTGCTGCCGGAGGCCAGATCCCACACGCCGGTAAATCCGCTGTTATCGCCGCTGATGACGAGATCGGTGGCTGAAATCTGGTTGGTGCCGCTGCCGGTGATTGCGCTGCTCAGGGTGTTACCTGCACCGCTGAGGGTCAGTAACCCGCTGTTATCGATGGCATTGCTGAAATTACCGCCGGTCAGATTAACTGCCAGCGTGCCCGGTGCAGCGATGGTCGCCGTGCCCGTGCCTGCACCCTGAGCGTTGGTCAGCGTCAGTGTACCCGCGCTGACGGTAGTGCCGCCGGTGTAGGTATTGCTGCTGCCAATGGACAGATTGCCGGTGCCCGATTTCTCGAGCGTACCGCCGCCGCTGACCACGTTGTTGAATGTCCAGTCGGTGGCGGTGTCGAGCACCAGCGCGCCGTCGTTGCTGATGGCGGCGGTGCCAAGATGTTGCGCCGTGCCTGCCATCAGACTGCTGTTGATATCGGTCGTAAAGGTCCCGCCAAACCCGCTGTTATCGCCGGAAAGCGTCACCGCCGACGCGCCCTGAATCCCGACCACGCCGTTACCACTGAGCGAATTCGCCAGCGTGCCGGTTGCGCCGTCAAGCTGAACGCCGGTGGTGGTGCCGTTGAGATTGATGCTGCCGGTGCCGAGCGCCGCCACGTCGCTGAGCAGCGCCTGTGCGGTATTATTGAGGATCACCGCCGCACTCAGGCCGCTGTTCGCGCCGTTCACGGTCAGGGTACCGTCGTTGACCGTCAGATTACCGGCGCCGGACAGCGTGCCGTCGCTCTGGCCGCCCTGGCTTAGGGTCAGGTTGCCGCCGTTGACGTTCAGCGTGGAACCGCTCGCCCCGCTCAGGCTGCCGATTGTCTGGGTTTTGCCGTTGAGATCGAACCCGGTGGTGCCCTGCAATAACAGCTCAGAGGTTGCGCCGAGGGCATTATCACTGCCCGCCACCAGCGTACCGCCGCTGACCGTGGTGGTGCCGGTATAGCTGTTGCCGGCGTTACTCAGGGTCAGCGTCTGGCCGGCAGAGGCGCTGCCGTTGACGTCGAGATTACCGCTGCCGGTCAGCTGTGCGTTGAGCACCGCGCCGGAAGACGCCGAGCCGCTGTCCGTTGCCAGATGCAACGTCTGGCCGCTCAGCAGATCCAGTCCTTTCAGGCCGTAACCGAGATACAGGCCGTCGTTGTTCGCCCCGGTAGAAAGCATGAAATCATAGCTGCCGTTGGCAACCGTGGTGCCGCCTTCGGTGATCGCCAGCGTCTGCGGATTATTCACCACCTGCCCGGCGCTGTCGGTCAGCGTCAGCGAGGAGGCATCGCCGGTCACGGTGCCACCGGCGGCGATCAGCTGAGACTGGATCTCACCGTCATCCTGCGCCAGCAGGTTGACGCCCGGCGAAGGCACCGGATTAGGCAGCCCGCTGGTCACCGGCACATCCACCTGCACGTTGCCGCTGGTGAGCGTCAGGTCGGTGACATTCACAATGCCGAGCGGCGATCCCGGTGGTGTCTGGCCGCTCCAGGCCAGGGTGCCGCCGTTAAGGGTTAAATTACCGATGGTTTGATCTGCTGGGGCCACGGTGGTGACGTTGCCCGCATCAAGCTGCAATGTCGCCTGTGTCAGCGCCGTGGTGTTATCACCGGAGAGTGAGAACTGGCCCTGACCTAATTCGACCGTGCCGGTAAAGGCGCTGCCGGTCGCTGCGCCGAACGCGAAGGTGTCGGTGGCGGCAGCCAGATTCGCCAGCAGCGTACCGTTACCGGTCAGCGCCTGGGTGAAGGTGTAACTGCCGCCGTTCGGCGCATCGATATGTAAAGATCCTGGCGAGGCGACAGACACCCCGCCGGTGCCGAGCGCGCCGTCACCGGTCAGACGCAGCGCACCGAACACGTTGGTGCCGCCGGTATAGGTATTCGCACCGGTTAAGGTCGCCGTGCCCGCGCCGAGCGCATCCACCCTGCCGCTGCCGCTGATCAGACCCGCAACGGTGAAATCATTGCTGCGGGTCAGTGCCAGGATGCCGTTGTTAGTGATATCCCCCACAATGCTGCCGGTGGTGGTGCCACGGCCCAGGGAGAGCGTTGACGCGGTGTTAATGGTGGTGCCGCCGGTATAAGTGTTCTCGCCGGTCACGTCGATAATGCCCTGCGTGGTCAGGTGGCCGGTGCCGTCAATCACACCGGCGAGATTCGCCCCTGCGGTAGCGATAATGGTGCCGCCATCGGTGCCCAGCGTGATGTTGTGGTCAAATTCCCCCGGTACACCAATATCAAATGCTGCGTTGTTGTTGATGGTCACACCGCCGGAAGACGCGCCGAGTGCGCCTTCATTGAAGATACTGAGTCGCCCGGCATTGATCACCGTTCCGCCTGAATAGGTATTCACCCCGGCCAGCGTCAGCGTGCCGGTGCCTTCTTTCACCAGACCGCCGGTGCCGCTGATGACCCCGTTCATCCCGAAATCGCTATTGTTCTGCATGGTAAGTGTGGCGCTGCCGAGCGTGATATCGCCGCTGCCGCCGATGTTCTGCACCTGCTGATCAAAATCATTGAGATCGAACGTCGTTCCGCTGCTGAGCGCTAATGCACTGCTGTCGGCCAGCGCGTTGGCGATGCCGGTTTGTAACGTGCCGCCGGTTAAATGCGTGGTACCGGTGTAGGTATTTACCGCCGAAAGCGTCAGCGTGCCGGTGCCCGCTTTGGTCAGCGATTTTCCGTCCCACAGCGTGCCATTCGCCGCCTGATCGGCCAGCACCACGTCAACGTCAAAGGTATTGGCGTCCGTCAGGGTAAAGGTCCCGGAGGAAAGCGGTGCGACGGCATTCCATGCCAGCGAGCTGCCGATGCTGTAATCCAGACCGTCGGTAGATTTTTTCGCGTCGTTGATGATGTAATCCGCGCTGCCCGCCCCCACGCCCACCACCGAACCGAAATCACCGGTGATGCCATCGGTGGTGTGAATGACCACGGTGCGCGCACCGTCCAGATCGCTGGCTTTCGCCACCGGACCGCTGGTGTAGCCGGAGATATTCAGCACCGAACTGGTGGCGTTGAGCGTGGCATCGGTGGCAGTCAGCAACGGTGCCGTGCCGCCCAGCGTCACATCCAGCGTGCCGTCGATGACCGCGCTGCCGCTGGCCGTCGTCTGGGCATTTGCATCCAGCTGTAAGGTTGCGCCGCTGTCGATATTCAGACCCGCCACGTTAAACATGCCGTTTTGGGTCAGATGCAGCGTGCCGGCGCTGACGCTGGTGTCCCCGACCGAGTTGGTCAGGCCGGACAGCGTCAGTACGCCGGTACCGGTTTTGGTCAGACCGCCGGTGCCGGTGAGTTGCCCGTCAAACGTCGTATCGGTATTGTTTTGCGCCGAGAGCGTGCCGGTGCCCAGCGTGATAATCCCCGCGCCGCTCAGATCCTGAACCAGCTGATTGAAATTGTTCAGTGCCAGCGTGGCACCTGAAGCAACGGTGACAGTGTCACTGGTGGCAATCGCGTTCTCAATGCCCGTGGTCAGCGTACCGGCCTGCACAGTCGTCCCGCCGGTGTAAGTGTTGGCGGCAGACAGCGTGAGATTGCCTGCGCCGAGTTTGGTCAGCGATGTGCCATCCCAGCCGGTGCTGCTGGCGCTCTGATCGGCCAGCACCACGTCTGCGTCAAAGGTGTCGCTGGCGTCTGTCAGCGTAAAATTGCCGGAAGCGAGCGTCGGCCCGGCATTCCAGGTCAGCTCGCTGCCCACGCTGTAGCTGTTGCCGTCGGCGGATTTGCGCGCGCTGTTGATGATGTAGTCGACATCGCTCGCCGTGATGCCGCTGACCGTGGCGAAATCACCGGTGATACCGCCGGTGGTCTGAATGATCACCGTACGCGCCCCGTTCAGATCACTGGCTTTGGTGGCCGCCAGCGGCGTAAAGCCGGTGACCGTCAGCGCGGCGTTGCTGCCCAGAGTGGCGTCTGCGGCGGTGAGCATCGGTGCGCTGCCGCCGAGGGTGACATCCAGCGTCCCGTTCACGGTCGAGGTGCCGGTGGTGGCGATAAGCGCATTGCTGTCGAGCTGCGCCGTGGCACCAGTATCGACCAGCAAACTGGCGGCACTGAACGTACCGGTTTGCGTCAGATGCAAAATACCGGCGGCGATGTCCGCCGCACCCACGCTGTTGCCGCTGTTGCTGAGCGTCAGCGTGCCGGTGCCGGTTTTGGTGATGCCGCCGGTGCCGGTGAGAGTGCCGTCAAACGTGGAGTCGTTGTTGCTTTGCGCGGTCAGGGTGCCGGTGCCGAGCGTGACAGCGCCCGCGCCGGTCAGATCCTGTGCCGTCTGGTTAAAATTGTTGAGGGCCAGCGTGGCGCCGGTGGCCACATTCACCGAACTGCTGGTGGCAAAGGCGTTGTCGGTGCCGGTGGTCAGCGTGCCCGCCTGAATGTCAGTGCTGCCGGTGTAGGTATTCGCCGCCGACAAGGTCAGGTTACCCGCCCCCAGTTTGGTGAGCGATTTGCCGTCCCAGGTGGCACCGTTGGCGGTTTCATCACCCAGCGCCACGTCAACGTTAAACGCATCGCCCGCATCGGTCAGAGTGAAATTGCCGGTTGCCTGTGCGGTGCCGGAGGTCCAGGCCAGCTCGCTGCCCAGGCTGTAGGTTTTGCTGTCTGCAGAGAGTTTGGCGTCATTGAAGTAATAATCTACGCCGCTCGGCGTAAGGCCTGTGACCGTGGCGAAATCCCCGGTAATGCCGTTTGTGGTCTGGATGATCACGGTGCGCGCCGCGCTCAGATCGCTGGCTTTGGTGGCGGCGGCCGGGGTAAAACCGGTGACGCTGAGCGCCGAGCCGCTGCCCAGCGTGGCGGTATCCGAATTGATTTTGGCCGTTGAGCCACCGAGCGCCACATCCAGCGTGCCTTCAATATCTGTTGCGCCCGTGGAAACCACCTGCGCCGTGCTGGCAAGCTGCGCCGTCGCGCCGGTGTTCACCGTCAGGCCGGTCGTGGCGAAATCACCAATTTGGGCAAAATGCAGCGTGCCCGCGTTGACCGAGGTCGCGCCGACCGAGTTAGTCAGGCCGGACAGCGTCAGCACGCCGGTACCGGTTTTGATGAGATCGCCGGTGCCGCTGATTTTACCGGTGAACAGGGTGTCCGCCGTGTTTTGCGCCGTGAGATCACCCGACCCCATGGTGATGGTGCCTGCCCCGGTCAGATCCTGTAAGACCTGATCGAAACTCTTCATGCCGAGCGTGGTATTCACGTCAACTTCGACCGATTTGCTGGCGGCAATGGCGTCAGCCACGCCCAGGTTGATCGTCCCGCCGGAGATTTTTGTACTGCCGAGGTATGTGTTTACGCCATCCAGCGCCAGAATGCCGGTACTGGTTTTCAGCAGGCTGCCCGAGCCACCAATCGCACCGTTGACCGTCCCCGCGCCCACTTGCAGCGTGGTGCCCGCGTCGGTGATATTGACGATACTGTTGGCGGCGGAGCTGAGCGCCGTGACCACATGGGTATTGGCACCGTTGAAATTGAGCGTTTGCGGCCCGGTCACCGACCAGGAGGCCTGCCCCAGCGGCGTATTGACGTCCACAATGTAAGCATCACCGTTGAGGCTCATCGTGCCGGTGTAATTATTTGCGGTGCCATTAAACGAGAGGCCGAGCGACTCCGGCATGTTGTTCTCGGACATGTTGATACTGAAAGTACCGGAACCGGTCAGGTTGCCGTTCATCGCCAGCGTATGGGCACCGTTATCCGCGACATAGTTCAGCGAACTGGTGTTAGACGCGTTGATGTCGCCGTCGAAAATAATGTTCGCCGCAGCAAACTGATCAAATTGCAACGTCGAGTTTGAAAGAGCGATGGGTGCGGTGAGGTTGCCGAAGAGGTAACTCACGTCCGCTGGCAGCGCCGTGGCCTGCGAGCCGTACATGCGCAAGGTGGACGCTTCCAGCGACAGCCCGCTGGCGGAGAAATTGTAGTTGGTAAACGTCGAGGTATCGCCCAGCTGGAGGATCGCGCCGTTGGTGACGCTGATGGCACCGCTGCCGAGCGCATCAGTAGCGCCCATACCGTTAAGCGTGCCGGAAGTGACCTGGGTACCGCCGCTCCAGGTGCCGATACTGGCAAGATTTGTTATGCCCGAGCCTGCCTGAACCACGCTACCGTTACCGTTGATATTTCCACTGAAGGTGCTGGCAATAGCGCGGTTAAACGTCAGGGTGCCGTTGTTGATGACGTCGTCGTTCAGGCTGCCCGTCAGACCACCGTTACCGATCTGCAGTGAGGCGCCGTTGGCAATGGTTGTTCCGCCCGACCCCGAGTTGCTTAAGCTGCCGGTCACCACCACATTGCCGCTTTGCAGCTGGATCGCACCGGCGACCGGTAAGGTCCCGGAGATATCCCAGGTTTTACCCGGCGCATTGATATTCAGTAAATTAACCGTATTGTCATTCACGTAATTACTGAAGGTACCGGTATCCAGGCTTCCGCCCAGCAGGTTGATGGAGTTATTGACCTGATTCACATCAAACTGAATATCACCGGTAATGGCCGAGCTGGTATTAAGATTAAGAATATTATTGCTGCCGTAGAGTTTTATCGCCACTCCACCGGTACCCAGAGAGGGGGTTATTGCCCCGGCATTATTGATGGTGACACCATTACCGCTGGCCGAACCCTGAATAACGGTATGATAGCCCGAAATCGTCGCACCTTCATTGTTGGTGAGGGTAAATCCGCTGCCGAAGTTTGTCAGAGCAAAGTCAGTGTTACTAATGCTGTTACTGGTAATCAGACCATTATTGATAACGGTGAAATTGCTCCCCTCGTTAAAATTAATACCAAAATCGCCCTGGATCGTCCCGTTGTTGGTGATGGTATTGCCGCTGCTTCCGCTGGCAAAATTGAACCCTGATGCGCCGGTGCCGCCTGTTACATTGATGCCGCTGTTGACGATGAACGTACTGCCGGTCACGGTGGCATCAGCGTCAATCGCGTCACCTGACGAGGTGATATCGCTGGTTACCGTAAAATCCGTCCCCAATGCGCTGGTCACCGTACAGGTGACTGTACCGGTATCGCAGCCTGCATCCGCCGAAGGCAAATCGACAGCGTAGGCGTTTTGCATGCCTATCGTGGACGAGATGATGATGATCTTCAGGGCGATATAGAGTTTGTTTAAGGAATAATCTTTTAGCTCACGTTTTCTCTTGTTGGATATAACGGCATGTTGTGTGCTTAGCATAATTCTCTCGCCCTGTTTAAGTTCAGTTGTTATCCATGAGGTTTTAATTTTTTCACGTAATAAAATATATCCCCGCACCCTGCACAGCCCGGCGCGGAATAGATCTGCAACAATTCAGATGCCTGAACGGCATGCGGACATGTCACTAAAAATGATGAGCATCTAAGAAGATTCTTAAGTAATTTGCCTTAAGAGTTATAGCTAAACCGTGAAAGATTGCCAGTCTAAAATACGCATACTGTTCAGTGGGCGTGAATAAATTGATATCAGGAAAATATAATTAGGCGGGAAATGATTTTTATAGATTAAATTTATTAATATCACCTTTATAAAAAACTTATATAAAACTGACACAAACCCGCATCCGCCGCCTCATGTTGAGCGGCAGTGCGTGCGCAGAGCGAAAATGTCTCCATGCAAAGGGCGACCGGGTGATTGTTAAGCGGTGTAACTCTTTCAGAAAGTCGGCGATGCTGACGGGATTCACTCAGGAATAATCAGCGAATCATCCCTTATTTTATGCCTGACCGCCCATAAAAAAAGGCCGCTTTCGCGGCCTTTCACATTTCACAGCGTATGACGGCTGATTATTTCGCGTCAGCGTCTGGCAGTGCGTAAGCGATGATGTAATCGCCCAGTTTGGTGCCGAACGAACCGTGACCGCCTGCGGCGATAACAACGTACTGTTTACCGTTCACAGAATATGTCATCGGCGTCGCCTGGCCGCCTGCTGGCAGACGTGCTTCCCACAGTTTGTCACCGTTGCTCATATCGAATGCGCGCAGGTAGTTATCTGCGGTCGCTGCGATGAAGAACACGTTACCGGCGGTAGAAATCGGTGCGCCAAGCATCGGCATACCCATTTTGAACGGCAGCGGTAACGGTGAGCTGTCGCGCACGGTACCGATACGTTTTTTCCACACGATTTCGTTGGTTTTCAGGTCAACGCCGGAGATGTAACCCCATGAAGGCTGTTTACAAGGGAAGCCCAGCGGAGAAAGGAACGGGTTCAGCGTCACGCCAAATGGCACGCCGTACTGTGGCTGAATGCCCGTTTCAGTACCGGAACCGCCCTTATCGTTCGCATCTGGCTCGATAGGGTTGCCCGGACCGCGTGGGATCAGTTTAGACACGAATGGCAGTGCGATCGGGTTAGCGATAGCCACCTGACGGTCAGTGTCCACAGAGATACCGCCCCACTCGAACATACCGAGGTTACCTGGGAACACCAGAGTGCCCTGCTCGGATGGCGGTGTGAAGGTGCCTTCATAACGCAGTTTGTGGAAGATCACACGACACATCAGTTGGTCGTAGATCGTTGCGCCCCACATGTCTTTACCGGTCAGTTTCGCTTCCGGACGGAAGGTCAGTTTGGAGAACGGCTGAGTCGGAGAAACGTGGTCGCCTTTCGCTGCGCCTTGCGGAACAGGTTTTTCAGGGGCTTCAACAATCAGCTTACCGTCACGGCGATCCAGCACGAAGATGTTACCGGTTTTGGTCGGTACATAAATCGCAGGAACTTTGTTGCCGCTCTTGTCAGTGATATCTGCCAGCGTTGGCTGGGCAGGCACGTCCATATCCCACAGATCATGGTGAACAGTCTGGTAGAACCACGCCAGTTTACCGGTGGTCGCATTCAGCGCCAGCAGGCCACTCGCGTAACGTTCCATTTCCGGCGTACGGTTGCCGCCCCAGATGTCCGGTGTTGCCACGCCGATAGGCAGGTAAACCAGATCCAGTTTGTCATCATAAGACGCAGGCGCCCATGAGTTCGGGGAGTTCGGCGTGAAGTGCTGACCATCCGCAGGGATTTTGTTCGGTTCAGCCGCACCCGGATCGAAGGCCCACAGCAGTTTGCCGGTTTCCACATCAAAGCCACGGATAACGCCTGAAGGCTCGCGGTTTGAGTAGTTATCGGTAACTGCACCGGCCACGATGATCACAGATTTTGTGATGATTGGCGGTGAGGTTGGCTCGTAGTGACCCGGTGTCGCGTAAGGCATGTTGCCTTGCAGGTTCAGCTCACCGTTGTTACCGAATGCCGGGCAACGTGCGCCGGTTTCAGCGTCCAGCGCAAACAGACGGCCATCGTTGACCGGCAGAATGATACGACGTGAACAGACAGCAGGCGCTGCGCCATTCGCGGCGTTACCTTCCGCCGCTGGCGTCGTCTCATGATAAGACACACCACGGCAGGTCACGTGCTGGAACGTCGGGTTGGAGTTGAGCTGCGGATCGAATTTCCACTTCTCTTTACCGGTCGCGGCATCCAGAGCAAACAGCTTCTGGTGCGGCGTACACAGGTACAACATGTCGCCGATTTTGATTGGCGTGACTTCGTCAGTGATTTCGCCCGGATCGTTCGGGGTCTTCAGGTCACCGGTACGGAAAGTCCAGGCCACGTCGAGCTTGCTGACGTTTTTATCGTTGATCTGGCTCAGTGGCGAGTAACGGGTACCGCCCTGAGTGCGGCCATAAGCAGGCCAGTCACCATCAGGAATGCCGGATTCAGATTTTGCCGGAGCAGAATCCGCCGCTTTAAGGGTGCCGTTGATCACTTGCGGGTCGTTGAAGATGGAGTAACCCAGCACGATCACGGTGAACAGCAGGGATACCGCCAGCGCACCGCGTGCGAAAGCGTTTTTCGCCAGCATCTGGTTGTAAACCACCGGCAGCAGGATCCACAGACCTAAGAAGAAGGTGACGTCTAAACGCGGCGTCAGTGCCCAGAAGTCTGTGCCCACTTCCCATACGGCCCACACGGTGGTGCCGAACAGGAAAATCGCGTAGAGCAATAAGGCGGAAGAGCGGCGGCGGTACAACAGCCACGCGGTGACCAGCGAGATAACACCGGCAATAATGTAATAAAGAGAACCACCTAATTTTGCCAGCCAGATACCGCCGACAAGAAGATAAATCCCGCTTAACGCGGCGAACAAAGCGGTAATTATGACGACGATGCGTGATAACGAGGCTTTCGTTTCCATAGTTGATGACCTTACTGATTTTTTATAATCGTCGATTCAGGCGTAAGCCGAATCTTCAAGAACATCCGGTTCTCACCGGGTGTCATTCCTTGCGTGTGCTGCCCGACTTCAAAAAGTGCAGGTCACGGGCAGCACTGCGTGGTTCTACAAACTGAATTTATTCGAAACTGTAAGAAAGCGTCGCTCCGCCACCGTAATTACGGCCAGGTGCCGGTTCGAAGTAACGGCCATTGCCCTCGTTGACGATCACCGAACCGACATAGTTTCTGTCGAACAGGTTATCGACGCGGGTAAACAGGTCGAGGGTCACTTTGTCCCAGTTGAAGCGGTAACCCGCATTCACGCTGGCGACGGTGTAAGCCGGTGCCTGCTCGCTGTTTTCGTCATTCACTTCAATGTCACTCATGTAGCGCACATCGGCGCCGGCGTGCCAGCCATCAACCGGTGCCCACTCCAGTGAAGCGTAGCCCATGTTACGGGCAATACCCGGAAGACGGTTGCCCGCTGGCGTACAGTCACCGGATCCGCAGGTTTCATTACGGAAGGTGGCATCGAGCAGCGTCCAGGCCATCTTGACGCGCCAGTTTTCTTCAAACTGCTGATCTAAAGACAGTTCCAGGCCGCGACGACGGGTTTTACCGGCGTTGGTGTAACTTGAACGACCCCCGACGCTTTGCGCCACGATCAGCTCATCATCAGTATCGGTCTGGAAGACCGCCGCGGTGACTAAACCGTTGCCCACGCGCCATTTGCTGCCCAGCTCCACGGTGTTGCTGGTGGAAGGTTCCAGCCCGAGATTCAGGCCAGAGTTGCCGTCGGTGCGGTAGGAGAGTTCGTTGATGGTCGGCGTTTCAAAACCACGACCGGCTGAAATATAGGTGTTCAGCGCAGGGGTCACGGCATAGTTCAGGGACGCCATCGGCAACAGTTTGTGATAACGGCGCGAACCGCTGTCATCCGGATTGCTGCCGGTAATGTAGTAATCCTTCGAATCAAAACTGACCGTGCTGTAACGCGCGCCGACGTCCAGCGTCCAGCGCGGCGTCAGGTTCCACGTCGTTTGCAGATACGGGTCGAGGTTCCACATGACGTTCTTTTCATTACGGCGCTCGTTGCCCTTCACGCCCAGATCGCCCTGACTGTCTAAATTCTCATAACCGAAGCGACGCTCGGTCATGGTTTCATAATCCAGCCCGCCGGTGACCGAGAACGGCACCGAACCGATGTGATCGTCATGCTTCCAGCGGGTATCCACGCCGGAGTATTTACGTTCAAGAACAATCACCCCGCCCGCATTCAGCGGATTTTTCTGCGAGGCGGCCGGAATGGTCTGGTATTGCGTGGTGTGGCGCTCGCCGTGATAGGTCATCAGGCTGAATTCGTCGTTCTCACCCATCTGACGCTGATAGCGCAACCCGACCTGTGTCTGATCCAGCGATTTACGTGCGTTGTACTGATCGGCACGCTTGGCCTGCTTCGGGTCATCGTGCCATTCAGATTCTGTCAGGCCGCCCGGATCGTTGGCATCAACAGAGACGCTGTTAAACATCAGCGTCAGGGTGCTGTCATCATCAATGCGCACGCCCAGTTTGCCGTTGCCGAGATTTTTCTGTGTACCGCTGTGGTCGCGATAACCGTCGGTGGTAAAACGGGAGCCGGAGATCAGGTAATTCACATCGCCCGCGTGGGTGCCGTCGCCGGTCGCGCCGCTGGCTTTCACACTGTTACGAAAAGATCCGTAACTGCCGAAATACGTACCTGCTTCCAGTTTCGCGGGCTGAGAACCGGTCTGGGTATCCACGTTCACCACGCCGCCGGAGGCATTACCGTACAGCGCCGAGAAAGGCCCGCGCAGCACTTCAACGCGCTCGACGGAATTGAGATCGATATTCGACGTCTGACCCTGCCCGTCCGGCATGGTCGCCGGAATACCATCAACGTAAATCCGCACGCCGCGCACGCCGTACATGGAACGGCTGCCGAACCCGCGCACAGAAAGTTGCAGGTCCTGCGCATAGTTCTGGCGGTTCTGCACCTGTAAACCCGGCACGCTGCCGAGGCTTTCGGAGAGATTGACCTGCGCTTTGCTGTTTCTGAAATCGTCGCCGTCGATCACGCTGACCGCTGCCGGGGTGTCCAGCTCGGACAGGCCACCGGTGCCCTGTTTTTTGATGATCATCAGTGAAGATGAGTCGGAGGCGTCGTCAGTGTCACTTTTCGGTGTATCGGTAGCAGAGAGTGCGTAACTGACTGAAACCGGGCTACAAAATGACAAAAAGGTGATGATAAAAGCAGAGGTTTTGGCGTTCACTTTAGGCGTTCTTTTTCTGTTAGCTAAAAGTGCGAGCGGAGAGCCGCGTTAAAATACGATGCACATCTCACTTTTAGACTTTAGGAGTAGACAAAAAACCATCAATCTGATGGAGAATCAGGAAGGCGCTAACTATAGTTATTTTCTTCCTGTTAGTACATACGCAACTTTACAAATATAACTTTTTAACAAAATTCCGCACGCAAGGTACATGGCGGGCGATCTTTGCGCGCGCGGCAGCCTGTTATCTGCGCGTATGGAAACAACCGGCAATCAATGTCGTTTTTGTCATCCGCCCGTCACTCCCCTGACAGAGCCAGACGCCCACAGTGGCACCTCACCCCCGGTTTCAGAAACTCCATGAGGTATTGCCATGCGTTTTCGTTTAGCTTCAACATTAATAGTAGCCGCTGCGGCGGCATTCGCTTCTCAGGCGGCGATGGCGGCTCCGGTAAAAAATATCGTGCTGGTGCACGGCGCATTTGTGGGCGGCTCGGGATGGCGTCCGGTGTATGACATTCTGACGCACGATGGTTATAACGTGACGCTGGTGCAGGAACCGCTGACTTCCTTCCCGGAAGACGTGGCGGCCACCAGACGCATTCTGGATCAGCAAAATGGCCCGGCGATCCTAGTGGGCCACAGCTACGGCGGCGCGATCATCACGGAAGCAGGAAATGACCCGCACGTGGCGGGGCTGGTGTATATCGCGGCACACGCGCTGGACAACGGTGAAACGGAAGCGACCAACGGTAAGAAATTCCCCAACTCGGCGCACCCGTTTGTCAAAACGCCGGACGGATTCCTCTACATCAACCCGGCGGTGTTCCCGTCCGACTTTGCGGCCGACCTGCCACGTAAACAGGCGGAATTTGAAGCTAAGGCGCAGATGCTGACCTCCGCCAGCGTCTTCACCGCCAACATTCCTGACCCGGCATGGAAAGTGAAACCCAGCTGGTACATGGTGGCCATGTCCGACAAAATCATTAACCCGGATTTAGAGCGGATGTACGCCAGACGCGCACACAGCCACACCGTCGAAATCGCCGGTGCCAGCCATTCAGTGTATGAGTCACATCCGAAAGAAGTGGCCGCCCTGATTGAGCAGGCGGCAATGGGGGTGAAGTAAGGTTTCCCCCGCTCTACGCCCTGCGGGTGAAAGCAATCATGAGCGAAAGGGCATAGACCACGCACCCCAAAAATGCAGCCGGGGTGAGGCTGTCTGACAGATGCCCGGTGTGGTCATCGGTGTACATCACCAGGCCGACCACGGCGAGGCCCATGATGGCGCTGGGAATGTGGATCCAGCGGGTGAAACGTCCTTTTTGTGCTTTACAGGCGGCGAGCTCTTTTTGAGTTCGCCCCAGGGCGCTGTTCAGGCTTTCGCACTGCGCTTCATGATGCTGAGATTGCGCCGCTAAGCGGCTGTTTTCGCTGATCAGTTCGGCGATCTGCTTATTCAGCTTTGCCGCCTCGCTCTTCGCCGATTGCCCTTCGTACTCTTGCGATTTCAGGTTCACCCGCAGTTGGGTGATTTTACGGTTGGCTTCGGCGGTCAGCTCTTTTTGCTGGCCCAGCAGTGCGTAATTGCCGTCTGCACGACGGTTGGCGGCATGGCGTTTATCTTCTTCGTCACGCAGGCGGCGTTCGGACTCCGTTTCCAGCGCGGTTAACCGCTGTTGCAGGCTGTCGCGTGCCGCCGCCATGGCGGACATCTGGCTGCCGGTATAGGCAATCAGGCTGTTGGCGGCGTCAAGTTCTGCCGAGGTGGAATTGCCCGCCGCGCGCTGGCGTGAGCGCATGAGCGCCAGTTCATCGGCGTGCTGTTTTTTGAGGCGTTCAGACTGGTTAAGAAGTTCACTGACCCGCGTGTTGAGGCGGTACAACTCCCCTTGCAGCCGGGCCAGCTCTTCAGGGTTGCCGCCGTCGGTTTTGTTGCGCGCCACCGCCAGTTCATGCGTCAGGCTGCGCACCTGTTTTTCCAGCGCGGCGAGCCTTTCGACGGTGACAGCCGTATCTTTAAAAACGGTTTTGACTTTAGCTTTATCGGCCTCGGCACGGCTGAAACTGACGCCTCTGAGCGCGCTTTCCACTTCACGGGCGATGGATATTTTATCCATGGCCTTCATGCGGTTGCAGGCGCTGGCGAGGAAAGTGGCCGCTTCGTGACCGTTGCCGGTGCCAAAGGCTTGTTTGATAAGGCTTTGTATCACGCTCATGGTTGTCGCGCTCACTCACAGGAAATATTCAGGACATGCCCGATGTACATCGATTTACTGATTGTATCAGATAGGATTTCTTTTATTTAGGGGAGTTATTTTGAGCGGGGCAGGACAGGTGATGTTGCGGTTTTTTGAGGTCAGATCCCGATCACCCGCAGATTCGTCACCCCTTTTGCTCCCAGCATCAGCGCACTTTCACTGTCGGCTGTCGCGGCGGAGCCGGTGATCATAATGGCGTAGCGGGCATTAAAGGGCTGCGGCTGACGGTGGGCGAGGTGCAGATGCGCGACGATATGTTTGACGTCGAGCAATACCACCAGGTTTTTCGCCATTGCGCTGAGGGTGTTTACGGCAAGCGCAGGGTCGCTGAGAAAAATCGCACCGGTGTCGGCGACGCCAAAACAGGCGCGCACCACGCCGACATCCGCGTCTTTCAACGCGGTCGCCGGGGTACGGGCGTCAAAATCGATGTCCGCGATAATCTCCGGTGTCGCGGAACAAAACAGGGATTCTGCCGGGTACAGTTCGCGCAGGTAAGCGTTCAGCGTGGTATAGCCCGTCAGCGGTGTCTGCAAAAAATGGTCATCCCAGATGCCGCCGCTCAGGGTCAGCGCGCGCGCAAAAGCCAGCACAGGATCGGGCTGCGAATCTTCCGCCGGGAACAGCGCGTGAATGAATTTATGCTGGCGGATGGCGGTCAGAAAATCGCTGCGGCGCATGGCGTGTCCTTGTCTGGTAGAAGTCACCTCACGCCGGAAACAGGCGATCCTGTTCCGGCGGAGAGGGTTAAATGATCAATGGAATTGCAGATAGGCCACGTGGGTTTGCAGATATTCCTGCAAGCCGTGTTTACCGTCCGCGCCGCCGACACCCGATTTACGCCAGCCCGCATGGAAGCCCTGCATCGCTTCAAAGTTTTCGCGGTTGATGTAAGTCTCACCGAATTTCAGCTGTTTCAGCGCTTTCATCGCCGTATTGATGTTGCTGGTGTAAATCGACGACGTCAGGCCGTATTCGCTGTCGTTCGCCATCGCGATGGCTTCTTCCAGCGTGTTGAACGTCGCGACCGGCAGCACCGGGCCGAACACTTCCTCGTGCATGATCGGCATTTCCTGCTTCACATCCACCAGCAACGTTGGCGGGTAGAAGAAGCCGGTGCCGCCCTCGCGCTTACCGCCAAGCAGCACTTTCGCGCCCTGTGAGACAGCTTTCGCCACTTTGTCTTCCACGCGCTGTAATGCTGCAGCGCTGATAAGCGGCCCCATATCCAGCTCTTTTTTCTCCGCAGTGTTGCCGAAGGTCACTTCTTTCATGGCAGCGCTGAGGCGCGAAATGAACTCGTCGTAGACGCCTTGCTGCACATAGACACGTTCGGCGCAGTTACACACCTGCCCGGTATTGATGACGCGCGAGCTGACGATGGCTTTTACCGCCAGATCTAAATCGGCGTCGTTCATCACGATGGCGGGCGCTTTGCCGCCCAGCTCCAGCGAAACTTTGGTGACGTTCTGCGCCGCAGCGGTCATGGTGGCGATACCCGCCGCCACGCTGCCGGTCAGGCTGACCATGCCAACTTTCGGGTTGGCTGCCAGTTCCTGCCCGACGGTCGGGCCGTAGCCGGTGACAATGTTCAGCACGCCTTTTGGCAGGCCGATGTGGTGAATGATTTCAGCAAAGATCACCGCATTGTTCGGGGTGATTTCACTCGGTTTGATCACGATGGTGTTACCGGTGATCAGCGCCGGTGCCGCTTTGCGGGCGATCAGGAAGAACGGGAAGTTCCACGGCAAAATACCGGTGGTCACACCGATGGCTTTGCGGAACACAAAGATGTTTTCGTTTGGGCGGTCGCTCTGAATGATTTCGCCTTCGTAACGGCGCGCCCATTCCGCCATGTAATCCAGGTAATCCGCCGTGAACAACACTTCGGTTTGCGCCAGGCCGTAGGTTTTACCGCCTTCGGCAATGATGGTTTGCGTCAGCTCGGCTTCGCGTTCGCGGATACCGGCGGCGATTTTGTGCAGCCACACGCCGCGTTCCACCGCAGGCAGCGCTTCCCAGCCCGGCTGCGCCGCTTCGGCGGCATCAATGGCTCTTTTGGCATCTTCTGCCGAGCCTTCAGGGATCTGCGAAATCACCTGTTCTGTCGCCGGATTCACTACGTCAATCCACTTTCCGCCGGTGTTTTCGACAAATTCGCCGTTGATGTACATACGTTTCTGAACTGTGCCCATAGCTGGAGTCTCCAAAGTACGGATAGAGGTGATGAACGAGTTGTTAAAAAATAAGTTCTTTTTTGTGAAGTTTTAACAGCCTGTTCTATCCGACCGGGTTTTACCTTTCCGTCACTGCCAGCCCGGCGTGGGAAATGGCAAAAATGTCATGGTCGGACTGCCCGACGTAACATTTTTGCAAATTGGAGATAACGTCTCAAGATCACAAACGCGCGTTGCGGGGAGCGTAGCCGAATTCACGTTTGAAGAGAGTGGAGAAGTAGTTGCTGTCGCAGAAGCCGCACTGATGCGCAATATCAGTGATCGAGCTGTCGGTGAATCGCAGCAGGTTGCGGGCATTGAGCAGGCGCAGACGGTTGAGATTGTTGAGCGGCGTGCAGCCGGTTTGCTGCTTCATCTGCCGGTGCAGGGTGCGCAGCGACATCGAAAACTTTTCAGCCAGCACCGGCCAGTCGATCTCTTCGTCGTAATGCTCATTCATCCAGTCGAGCAAATTATTCAGGTCACCGCCCTGCCCGCTGTATCCCACCTCACGGCTGCCTTTTCGCAGCAGCAGTAAGAGTTGCATAAAATACAGTTCCTGCTGCGCCTGAGACTCCGGTGACGTTCGGACCGGTTTGCGCGCCAGCAGGTCGATCAGCGTTTTTGCCTGCACTATCTGGCCGGGATTGATACGCCAGTGCGCCGGATAAATGCCATCCACTTCCTGCGGCAGCAGATCGCCAAGACCATTCAGAAAGCGAAAAGCCTCCGGGCTGCGGTACAGCACGTTGGTCAGGTGCAGGTTATCGGTGTCTTCGTAGAGATGATGATCGCGGTGGCGCACAAAACAGACGCTGCCCGCGCTGAGCAACAGCGGCTGATCGTTAAAAACGTGGGTGCCGGTGCCCTGTTCGACCAGCACTATTTCATTAAAATCCTGATGATGATGTTCAGGAAACGTCTCCTGCGGATAACGGGGTTCAATGGCGACCGGGAAATCTCCTGAGGCAAAATATTCGCTACTGCGTAACACGGTCATTTGCGACTCCTTATTAACATTATCGTAATATCTTAGTCGTCGCTGCCCCCTCGCATCAGGCTGAAACTGTGACCCATCAGCCGCTTTTGAACAAAACCTTTCTTTCTGCCTCTGATCCTTCGAAATCCGCTGTGCGACGCAGGTTTACGCCTGATTTTAGTGCGGGTTTTCTGTATCAAAAACCTGTGTTTTTCTGACCGTTTGCGTTGCCCGCCACAACATTGTTATCAATTTGTGAGGTTGTTCTCTTAAACCTTTGCACCTTTGCCATAGTTGGCTTAGAACTGGCACTCGCGGAAAGGTCAGTTTATCAGCAACCTCCTAGAGTCGTGATCATGCGCCTGGCGCGTCGGCAACTTTTGGTCGTTAAACTTTATGCGGAGTACAAACAATGAAATTAAAACACGTACTGAGCCTTACCCTGATGGCGAGCAGTATCCTGCTGGCAGGCGCGGCATCGGCAGAAGTGAAAATTGCACTGGTCGCGAAATCACTGGGAAACGGATTTTTTGAAGCGGCCAACGTGGGCGCGCAGCAGGCAGCGAAAGAACTGGGCGACGTGAAAGTGATTTACACCGGCCCGACGACAACCACCGCCGAGGCGCAGATCGAAGTGCTGAACGGGTTGATCGCGCAGGGTGTCGATGCCATCGCAGTTTCCGCCAATGACCCGGATGCGTTAGTACCGGTGCTGAAAAAAGCCATGCAGCGCGGCATTAAAGTGGTGTCGTGGGATTCCGGTGTCGCCAAAGACGGCCGTCAGATCCACCTTAATCCGTCTAACAATGCGCTGATTGGCGAAACCAACGTCAAACTGGCCGCCGACGCGCTGAAAGCCCTGAACGTTGAGAAAGGCGACGTGGCTATCCTGAGCGCTACCCCAACCTCCACTAACCAGAATCTGTGGATTGCGGAGATGAAAAAGGTGCTGCCGAAATACCCTTCGGTGAATCTGGTGACCGTTGCGTATGGCGATGATCTGTCAGATAAAAGCTACCGTGAAACCATCGGCCTGCTGAAATCCTATCCGGATCTGAAAGTGATTATTTCTCCGTCTTCCGTGGGTATCGTGGCGGCGGCGCAGGCAGTGAAAGATCAGGGCAAAATCGGCAAGGTGTACGTGACCGGCCTGGGGCTGCCGTCTGAAATGGCCGGTGCCGTAAAATCCGGCGCGACCAAAAGCTTCGCCATCTGGAATCCGATCGATCTCGGTTACGCCGCCACCTATCTGGCTGACGATTTAGTCAAAGGTACCGCCACCAAAACCGAAGCCAGCATGGGCCGTTTAGGCAAAGTCAAACTGGACGCTGACGGCAGCGGCGCAATGGCAGAACCGTTCGTTTACGACGCCAGCAACATCGACAAATTCTCTAAAATATTCTGATCCTGAATGCGGCTGACCGGTCTGCGGTCAGCCGTTTTGTTGTGCTTCGTCAGGGGACATCTATGACCGATACCACACCGCTTTTATCACTAAAAGGCATCAGCAAAGTCTTTCCGGGCGTCAGGGCACTGAACAATGTGCATGTGGATTTATATCCGGGAAAAGTCACCGCCCTGATTGGCGAAAACGGCGCGGGGAAATCGACGCTGGTGAAAGTCATGACCGGAATTTATCAGCCGGAAGAGGGTGAACTGCGCTACAAAGCCATTCCGATCAAACTGCCGACGCCGGAATCCGCGCACAAAGTCGGGATCACCGCCATTCATCAGGAAACCGTGTTGTTTGACGAGCTTTCCGTTACCGAGAATATCTTCGTCGGCCACTACGTTTACGGCGGGCTGTTCAAACGCCTGAACTGGCCGGCGATGCATCAGCAGGCGCGCGACATTCTGACCCGCCTGGAAGTGAACATCGATCCGCACGCCACGCTGAAAGACCTGAGCATTGCGCAGCGCCATATGGTGGCGATCGCCCGCGCGCTGTCGTTTGATGCGCAGGTGGTGATCCTCGACGAACCGACCGCCGCACTTTCTCAGCATGAAATTGTTGAGTTTTATCAGATTGTCGAACGCCTGAAACATGAAGGCAAAGCCATCCTGTTTATCTCGCACAAGTTCGACGAGATCTTCTCTATTTCCGATTACTACACCGTATTGCGCGATGGCAGCTATGTCGGTTCCGGCAAAATCAGCGACATCAGCGAACAGCAGATGGTCACCATGATGGTTGGCCGTGAAGTCAGTCAGGCTTACCCGAAAGTGAACTGCGCGCCGGGCGAAACGGTGCTTGAGGTGCAAAACCTCAGCCATCCGACCGAATTTTCAGGCATTAATTTCTCGCTGCGCAAAGGCGAAATCCTCGGCTTTTACGGGCTGGTGGGCGCCGGACGCACCGAGCTGATGCAGGCGCTGTTTGGCGTTACACAGCCGGGCGGCGGCAAGATCCTGATCAACGGCAAAGAGCAGCACTTCTCGCGCCCTTCTCAGGCCATCCGGGCGGGGATTGTGTACGTGCCGGAAGAGCGCCAGAAACAGGGCGCGATCATTGATTTACCCATAAGCCAGAACATCAGCCTGCCGCAGCTCAGCCAGCTCAATCCGCGTGGCGTACTCAATGACAAAAAAGAGTGGGCGCTGGCAGATGATTACGCCCGGCGGTTGCAGGTCAAGGCATCGAGCTGGAAACAGGCGGTGGGCACGCTTTCTGGCGGGAATCAGCAAAAAGTGGTCATTGCCAAATGGCTGGCCACGAAACCGGACATCATCATTCTCGATGAGCCGACAAAAGGCATTGATATCGGCTCCAAAGCGGCGGTGCATCAGTTTATGTCTGAACTGGTCGGGCGCGGGCTGGCGGTGATTATGGTGTCATCCGAATTACCGGAAGTGATGGGCATGGCAGATCGCATCATCGTGATGCATGAAGGGCTGATGGTGGCGGAATTCAGGGCCGGTGAAGCCAGCGCAGAAATGATTGTCAGCGCCGCCAGTGGCGCGGGCGAGGAGGCAGCATGATCAGAAACCTGCTGAAATACCGCGAGCTGCTGCTGGCGGTGGTGATTGTCCTGATGGTGCTCGCCGTGGGCGCGCGTTCGCCGGAGTTTATCGGCATCGGTAATCTGCTGGAGATGTTTAACGATACCTCGATTCTGATCATCCTCGCCCTCGGGCAGATGATGGTTTTGCTGACCAAAGGCATCGATTTATCGATGGCGGCGAATCTGGCGCTGACCGGGATGATCGTCGCGCTGATTAACTTCCATCATCCGGATATTCCGGTGTGGTCGCTGGTGGTGCTGGCGACGCTGCTCGGGCTGGTGATGGGCGCGATTAACGGCCTGCTGGTGTGGAAAGTCGGTATTCCGCCGATTGTGGTCACGCTCGGCACCATGAGCATTTATCGCGGCATCATTTTTCTGCTCTCTAACGGTGGCTGGATCAACGCCCATCAGATGAGCCCGGATTTTCTCAGCCTGCCACGTGCGACCTTTATCGGCCTGCCGCTGCTCGGCTGGTGCGCGATTGCCGCGCTGATTCTGGTGGCGTACTTCCTGCGTTACAGCCGCACCGGTCGCGCGTTATATACCGCAGGCGGCAACGCGACGGCGGCGTATTACACCGGCATCAATGCGGGCAAAATGCAGTTCGTCAGCTTCTGCCTTTCCGGCGCGTTGGCCGGATTCTGTGGCTATCTGTGGATTTCACGCTTCGCGGTGGCGTACGTCGATGTCGCCAACGGCTTTGAATTGCAGATTGTTGCGGCGTGCGTCATCGGCGGCATCAGCACCATGGGCGGCATCGGTTCAGTGGTCGGCTGCCTGCTCGGCGCGCTGTTCCTCGGCGTTATCAACAATGCCCTGCCGGTGATTGAAGTGTCGCCGTTCTGGCAGATGGCGATTTCCGGCGGCGTGATTGTGATCGCGGTGATCCTCAACGAACGCGCCAATAAACGTAAAGGACGGCTGATCCTGCGTCACTCTCCTGCTGTCCAGCCTGTGCGAACTGAAACCGGGGTAAGATCATGAACAAGACCTTAGCATCGCGCACCGCGCCGCATTCCGCCGCCGGAGAAAAAACCACCCTGGCCGCCACGCCGTTTTTCCGCCGCCTGATGTGCTGGGAAGGTTTTTTACTGGTGGTCACGCTGCTGGTATTTGGCGTGAATGCCCTCGCTTCGCCCTACTTCCTCAATATCTGGAATCTGTCGGACGCGACCTTTAACTTCACCGAAAAAGCCATCATTGTGCTGCCGATGGCGATGCTGATCATCGCCCGCGAAATCGATTTGTCAGTCGCCTCAACCATGGCGCTGAGCTCAACGGTGATGGGGTTCTGCGCGCAGGCGGGTTTACCCACGCCGGCGCTGGTCGGCGTCGGGCTAAGCGTAGGATTGCTGTGCGGGCTGGTCAACGGGCTGCTGGTTACGCGGCTGAATCTGTCGTCTATCGTCATCACCATCGGCACCATGAGTCTGTTCCGTGGCATCACTTATGTGCTGCTCGGTGACCAGTCGCTCAACCAGTATCCGGCCAGTTTTGCATGGTTTGGTCAGGGCTACGTCTGGGGGCCGCTGTCGTTTGAATTCGCGCTGTTCCTGGTGCTCGGCGCGGTGTTTTATTTCCTGTTGCACAAAACGAATTTTGGCCGCCGCACTTACGCCATCGGCAACAATCCGGTCGCCGCGTGGTATTCAGGCATTAACGTCAAACGCCACAACCTGACGCTGTTCGTGCTGGTGGGTGTGATGTCCGGGCTGGCGTCGGTGTTGCTGACCTCACGCCTCGGCAGCACGCGTCCGACGCTGGCGCTCGGCTGGGAACTGAGCGTGATCACCATGGCGGTGCTCGGCGGTGTCAGCGTGCTCGGTGGCTCCGGCAGCATGACCGGCGTGATTATCGCCGCGTTCCTGATGGGGCTGCTGACCTTCGGCCTCAGCCTGCTGAATGTACCGGGCATTGTGATGTCGGTGATTGTCGGCGCGATGCTGATCGTGGTGATTTCGCTGCCGGTGCTGTACCGCAAAGTTCTGGCGCGGGGGAAATAGCGCCAGGTGTGTTATCCCCGCCTGCGGGCGGGGAGTTTAGTTCGAGAGCTGTGTTTCAATCCCTTCGCGTAATGCGTCCACAAGTTTCTCCAGCATAAATGCGACAAATGCAGTGCAATCACTGGCACGGTCGCACTCGCCAAGCACGCGATAATAATCCTGTTGCTGATTGTGAATCAGCGTCTCCACGGGCAGCCAGGCGAGCTCAGGTCGCCACTGGCTGAGGATCAAGGTTTGCCACAAACGCCCCATTCTTCCGTTGCCATCGGCAAACGGGTGGATGAATTCAAATTCGTAATGGAAAATACAGCTGGCAATCAACGGATGAATATCGGTTTCCTTCAGCCAGTTCAGCAACTCCGCCATCAGGCGTGGGAGCTGACCGGCGGGCGGAGCCATATGAATCAGCTGATTATCTCGATAGACCCCGACATCACCGCGACGCAGGTAGCCCGGCGCATCCACAAGACCCGTCATCATCAGCTGATGGGCTTTCAGGACATCTTCAAGACGATAGCTTTTCCAGACGGAAAGCTGTTCGTAAGTCAGAATGGCGTTACGCACTTCCTGAATGTCTTTTTGCGGGGCAAGCACGCGCTTGCCGTCCATGATGGCCGTGACCTGCTGTGTAGACAGGCTGTTATGTTCAATCGCCAGGGAAGCCTGAATGGTCCGGATGCGGTTTTCTTTGCGCAGCAGGACTGATGACTGTTCCGCATGCGCGGCCCAGCGCCCGAGTAATTCGCCAACCTCAACGACCCGGTGCAAAATGGCCGGCGTGATACTGTACGGTGGCTGATAACCGGCCATTCAGTGCTCCTTGAAGAAAAAATGAGAGTGAATAGTATCACGCGACAAAATCATCAAAAATTCTTCTTTACTGTCTCCCAGCCCTTTATTCCCTGACACTTGATTCAAAGGCACTGTCTGCCGTAGTTTACACCCTCGGGTTTGTTTCTGAATATCTTGAACTATGAGGAATATATATGCGGATTCTCGTTGTGGGCGCGGGCGCGACCGGCGGATATTTCGGTGCGCGGTTGGCGGAGGCCGGGCAGGATGTGACGTTTCTTTTACGTGAAAAGCGCGCGCTTGCGGTTCAGCGCGACGGGCTGACCGTGCACAGTCCGCACGGTGATTTCCATTTCCAGCCGTCAGTATTACAGGCATCGCAACTCACCGGACCTTATGACCTGATCCTGCTGACAGTGAAAAGCTTCGGGCTGGAAGCGGCGATTAAGGACATCGCGCCGGTGGTAGGTGAAGATACGATGATCCTGCCCGTGCTTAACGGCATGAAGCATATAGAAACGCTGAGCCAGCGTTTTGGCGAACACGCCCTCCTCGGCGGTTTATGCAAAATCAACGCGACCCTGGATGCCGATGGCCATATCCACCAGATGACCCCTATGCACCAGATTTATTACGGTGAACTCTCTGGCGAAAAAACCGCGCGCATTCAGCGTGTCGATCAGGCGTTCAAAGAGGCGGGTTTCGAGGCATTCCTTTCTGAAACGATCATGACCGATCTGTGGGAGAAATGGCTTTTGCTTTGCAGTTTTGGCGCGATCACCTGCACCATGCACGGCAATATCGGCCAGGTAGCGTCTGCACCGGGCGGCACGGAGTTTGCGACAGGCATCGTTAATGAAGCGCTGACCACCATGAAAGCGTTCGGTTATGCAGAACGCGCGGCGGCAGTGGCGAAAGTCAAAGAAGCCGTCACCGACAAACACTCTGAGCAAACCTCCTCCATGTACCGCGATATGACGCAGGGTAACCCGGTAGAAGCAGACCAGATTGTCGGCGATCTGGTAGAACGCGCAATTCGTGTGGGAATAAATGTTCCGCTTTTACAGGCGGCATATACCCATCTTTGTGTGTACCAGAAGAACCGCCAGAACGCTTAATTCTTTCCTGATGCCCGTTCCCGTAGCGGGCTATTTTTTCGATCCTTATCTTATCCCCTAATAATATAAAGCACATTCTCTGAATAAACCCCACTGGCTACAGGGATGCAAAATTTCAGCCAGTTCGTCATCATTCACATATAACAATATCCGGCCAACACAGAAGCGGCAGTGAAAAACTTACATTTACTTTACTGGTGAAGATGTGTTCAGAGACGGGAAAGGATCTTAAAAGATCGCAACGCGCAGAGGAAAAGTATTATCAGGTGACTCAATAGACTGGGATTTTTGAAAATAAAAACGGGTAAGGAAAGAGCAATATTGTTATCCGTGACTTCCTGTTTCGCGTTAACAAAACAGGAAATCCCAGAAACATCAGTAATACGGTCGTATCATTAACGCGCGATCAGGAAGCTTTCCAGCGTCGCACCGCCATCCAGAGCAATTTTAATTGCTGATGGCGTACGGCCCTGACCGGTCCAGGTTTTTTGCTCGCCGTTGGTATCTTTGTATTGATAAATGGCCGGGCGTGGCTGGCGTTTAGACTTGGTTTTGGTGGTTTCTTTCGTGCCCTGATGCGTGACCAGATCATCGATATCAATGCCGTCTTCTTCCAGCATTTTGCGATATTTAGATAATTTCTCGT
The DNA here is from genome assembly GCF_042920125.1 of Rahnella sp. R3(2024). Lineage (NCBI taxonomy): Bacteria > Pseudomonadati > Pseudomonadota > Gammaproteobacteria > Enterobacterales > Yersiniaceae > Rahnella > Rahnella sp. R3(2024). The sequence continues at coordinate 235,129 of NZ_JBHGBU010000002.1, read as the reverse complement.
TACGTTCTTGCTGTTGAGCGCTCACTGCTTTTACATTTTCGCGAGATTCTTCAACAATGGCCGTCAACTTCTCGAGGATTTCTTCCAGTGTTTCTAAAGGCATTTCACGTGCCTGTGCGCGAAGTGTACGGATATTATTCAAAACGTTTAATGCGTTGTCCATGATGTTCCTGCCAGTATGAGAGTTTATTTTTTGAAAGTGCGTCTGATTCTACACAAACAAATAACTATATCAATTGCGCCAGCGTAATATTACAGCTTGTTACGCAATATTCTGTCTGTTTGTTTCTTTGTATTAACTGACATTTCCATTAAGTGAAATTTTTACTCTTAGTTTTAATAGTGTCGCAGAGTGAATGATGCGCCCGATATAATGTTGCTTATATCGCCATTCTCCGCAGAGAGTTTATCTTTTTAACCCCCCTTCCGGAAAAAGTCCCCTTTTCCAGATGTTAAACACAGAATTTGCGAAAAATCCGCTGGAAGAATTCACATCACCCGACTTAGAATGTGACGCAAATCACATAAGAGTCGTTCCTTTCACCATGTACAAAACCCTGTTTTACGTCTTTGCGGGCTGCCTGATGTTCAAACTCGCGCTGGACTGGCAAATTATTTTGCAGGTAGCAGAGGGCTGATCTCCGACGCCATGGTCACGAATTCCGAGAGATTTCGCGTCAGACTTGCCCGCCGCCATATCAGCCAGGTCGTCAGAAACCGGTAATTCTCCGCCAGCGGCCAGCAACTGACCGTGCTGCTGCCGGGCATACTTTCCAGCATACTGCGCGGCATCAGCGCCAGCCCGCCACCGGCAATAACGCACGCCAGCATCCCGTGGTAAGACTCCATTTCATAGATTTTGCCCGGCGCAGCGTCATCTTCCCTGAACCAGCTTTCGAAATGCCGCCGGTAGGAACAGTTGGCGCGAAAGGCATACACAATCTCGCCGTTCACTTCCTGACCGCGGGTCACTGGCGGATGGTCGTGTGGCGCGACGATCACCATCTCTTCCTGATAGACCGGCACACCGTCGAGCACCGGATGCAGCACAGGGCCATCAACAAAGGTGGCTTCCAGCTCCCCTTCGAGCACTTTCTCCAGCAACTCTCCGGAAGGACCGGTGCTGAGCGCCAGCTCGACCTTGCCGAATTTCTGGTGATAACGCGTGAGCAGCGGCGGAATGCGCACCGCTGCGGTACTTTCCAGTGCCCCCAGCGCGAATACGCCCTGCGGTTCACTGCCGGATACGGACATCCGCGCCTCTTCCACCAAATCCAGAATACGGTTGTTGTAGCTGAGAAAATTTCGGCCAGCCGGTGACAGGCGAAGCCGCTGGTTCTCGCGGATAAACAATTCCACGCCCAGTTCGGCTTCCAGTTGCCTGATACGGGTGGTGAGATTGGAGGGTACGCGGTGCACCAGCAGCGCGGCGGCGCTGATACTGCCGGTTTGGGCCACGGCGCGGAACATCTCCAGTTGTGACAGATTCATAGCCATTCTCAAAAAATGAAAGGAAAGTTCATTTTTATTCATTTTTAATGAAACTCGCAAGCCGTTATTCTCTCTCCATCACTCCTGATGAGGAAAAATCAATGACCCAGGCCACTCCCCAGACTCACGCTATTTCACTGAATCCGTTCAACGGCGAACGCCTTGCTGACTACGCCTATGATTCACCCCAGGCGCTGGAAGCCGCCGTTTCTCAGGGCAGCGACGCCTTTAAACACTGGCGCAATGTGGACATCAGCGATCGCGCCACGCATCTGCTGCAACTGGCCGCTGAATTGCGAGATGACAGTGAAGACATTGCCCGCATGATCGCCCTTGAAATGGGTAAACCGGTAAAACAGGCGCGCGCGGAAGTCGAGAAGTCAGCCAGCCTGTGTGAATGGTATGCCAAACATGGCCCGGCCATGCTGGCACCGGAACCCACGCAGGTTGATAACGGTGAAGCGCACATCCATTACCGCCCCTCGGGGATGATTCTGGCGATAATGCCGTGGAATTTTCCGGTGTGGCAGATACTTCGCGGCGCAGTGCCGGCGCTGCTCGCCGGAAATACGTTTCTGCTAAAACCGGCGCCGAACGTTATGGGCACTACCTATAGGTTGAAGCAGGCGGTGCTGAAAGCCGGTTTCCCTGCCGGTGCGTTTGGTGTCATTAATGTCGATACGCCCGCCGTGGCGGGGATGATAGCCGATCGTCGCGTTACCGCCGTCACCGTCACCGGCAGCGTGCGCGCCGGGGCTGCCATTGCCGAACTGGCGGGTAAAGCGGTGAAGAAATGTGTGCTCGAACTCGGCGGTTCAGATCCGTTTATCGTGCTTAACGACGCAGATCTGGATGCGGCCGTGGCGGCTGCGGTCGCAGGCCGTTATCAAAATACCGGGCAGGTGTGTGCCGCCGCAAAACGCATGATTGTCGAAGCGGGCGTGCTCAATGCCTTTACGAAGAAATTTGTCGCCGCAACGCAGGCGCTGGTGACAGGTGATCCGCTGGACGAGGCCACGTACATCGGCCCGATGGCCCGTTACGATCTGCGCGATGAGCTGGATCAACAGGTACAGGACAGTCTGGCGCAGGGCGCAACTTTGCTGCTCGGCGGAGAGAAGATGGCCGGTAAAGGTAACTTCTATACGCCGACGGTTCTCGGGGACGTGACACCGGAGATGACGGCGTTCCGTCAGGAACTGTTTGGTCCGGTCGCCGCCATTACCGTGGCGCGTGATGCGCGGCATGCCGTTGAGCTGGCAAACGACAGCGAGTTTGGTTTGAGTGCGACGATCTTCACGGCCAATCTCGATCTGGCAAATGAGATGACCGGCGAACTGGAAACCGGCGGAGTCTTTATCAACGGTTACAGCGCATCGGATCCGCGCGTCGCCTTCGGCGGCGTGAAGAAAAGTGGTTATGGCCGCGAGCTTTCACACTTTGGTTTACGTGAATTCTGTAACGTGCAAACCGTCTGGACCGACCGCAAGTAATCGTCATCCCCCGCCCTGACCGATAATCACAGGATGGAAGCATCCTGTGATTATATCCTTTCGCTCTCTGCCGTTTTGCTGGCATCAGCAGCCAATAACCGCTTTGAATGACAAAGATAAATCCCTGATCAGCGTGTCAGATATTTCACCACTCTGTTCTGATGATTTATCTAAAAGACTTTTACCTCTGATGCCAGCCGTAGTGTTAATACGAATACAAGATCAGAGGAGAGAGCTTCATGTAAAGGTCATCGCCCAGGTAATTACACCCGCGACGACCGTAGTGAAGGTCAGCGCGACCAGAAAAAGAATGTCGATCACTTTTTCCAGCACCACATTACGACGCTGCCCGCGGGTTCTCAGCGCCCAGTAAGACATGATTGTGGTAGCCAGATACAAAATGGCGTTAATTGCCAGCAAATCATCGCCCAGCGTCCCTTCTCGTCTGAGAGTGGTAATAACCTGAAAAATCCCGATGACCGTAATACATACGCCGACCATTCCCGCCGACGCGGTAAATATGTGCACCGAAATATCTTCGTCCAGCCTGGCATTGGTTTTTTTTCTGAGCATATCCTTTTCATCCTGTGTTTCCGCTTAAGCGTTATTCCTGCGGGACAGCGTAAAACTGATAACAGAACGTTAAACATAGGCGATTCTTTCTCAGGGTGCGCAGTGGTGACCAGGCAAAAGGCGAGGTATGAAGTCAAAAGAGGTGAGTAAGATGGGTAATTACAGATACCCCCTTTTCTTGTAAGGTTTATGGCGCAGTTTCATCTCTTGTTTTTCATCATGGATTAAGGAACCGACATTATTATGGAAACGTCTGTATGGATAGTTGGAGCGGTGATTCTGATTTCATTCATTATCGCGGCGTTAAAACCCAGACGGTGCGATGTGTGTAATATCGCGTTTAAACGCAAATATTACACATGGGAATTAGAAGGGAAAAAGCAGCATTTGTGCCCAGGCTGTAATGGCAAAATGGAGAGAAAAATCAGCAAGGAAAGGTTTAAAAAGAGATTCGGATAACTGAGTGGCACGGCGGGGGCGTGACCCCTGTGTCTAAGATATTGACTTTACGCGGCATAAACAGACAATGTCTCCTTTCGAGCGACTACCTTACAGAATCGGAGTCTACCATCGTCTGCTCTCTCAGCGTTCTTCCACTCAAAAAAGTGAAGCATGGCATTGCTTTGGTGGCTGCCATGCTTTTGCTGGCCAGTTGTTCTTCCAAACCGCCGAAGTCTCTGGTTACGCCACTTCCGCCGGTCAGTACCAAGCCCCTGCCGGGTAAAACCACCCACGATAAGGAACCGGTACGCGGCGTCTGGCTGACCACGGTTTCTCGTCTGGACTGGCCACCGGTGGCCTCCGTCAATGTCAGCAGCCCTGCCCTGCGCATCAGCCTGCAGAAAAAAGCGCTGACGGATAAGCTTGATAAACTGAAAACGCTGGGTATCAACACCGTATTTTTCCAGGTAAAACCTGATGGTACTGCGCTGTGGGCGTCCAGAATTTTGCCGTGGTCAGACATGATGACCGGTAAAATTGGTCAGGATCCTGGCTATGATCCGTTGCAGTTCATGCTTGATGAAGCGCACAAGCGTGGCATGAAAGTCCACGCCTGGTTTAATCCGTATCGGGTTTCGGTTAACACCAAATCTTCCACCGTGGCGGAACTCAATAATACCCTGACCCTGAACCCGGCCAGTGTCTTTGTCCTGCATCGCGACTGGATCCGCACCGCCAGCGATCGCTTTGTGCTCGACCCCGGTATCCCCGATGCACGTGACTGGATCACCAGCATTGTCGCTGAAGTGGTGTCCCGTTATCCTGTCGATGGTGTGCAGTTTGATGATTATTTCTATACGGAATCCCCCGGCTCCAGCCTCAACGACAACCTGACGTTCCAAAAATATGGCAAGGGGTTTGCCTCTAAAGCGGACTGGCGGCGACACAATACCCAGCAGTTGATCGAGCAGGTTTCCCGCACCATTAAACAGCTCAAACCGGACGTCGAGTTTGGCGTCAGCCCGGCTGGTGTATGGCGCAATCAGTCGCACGATCCGGCCGGTTCCCGCACGCAAGGCGCAGCGGCCTATGACGAAGCTTATGCCGATACCCGTCTTTGGGTTCAGCAGGGATTGCTTGATTACATTGCCCCGCAGCTGTACTGGCCTTTCTCGCGCAAAGCCGCGCGTTATGACGTACTGGCTAGCTGGTGGGCTGAGGTGGTCAAACCGACACACACGCGCCTTTATATTGGCATCGCGCTGTACAAAATCGGCGAACCTTCAAAAAATGAACCCGACTGGATGGTTAACGGCGGCGTGCCGGAACTGAAAAAACAGCTGGATTTAAACGACGCAGTACCCCAAATCCAGGGCACCATTCTCTTCAGAGAGAACTATCTCAACCAGCCGCAGACGCAGGAAGCCGTTCGTTATCTGAAAAGTCGCTGGGGGAGCTGACCGGCTAATTCGTCAGCGCCTCATTGGTTTTCCGCATGGCAAAAAAGCCGCCTTCAGTGCCTGAGGCGGCTTTTTCTTTACATCCTGTTATTTAAACAGACGCAGCAGATGATCTATCAGCAGGGAAGACAGGGTGAAATCCGGGTCCGCAAAAGTGACACCCTGAGCGCCGAGATGAGCAAACAGCGGCAGGGTCAGCGCAGGGAGAACACACAACAACAGCCCGTTGATGCCGCTGGCGATGACCGCGCCACGGAACCCGCCGGTCGCGTTACCGAAGATGGCCGCAGCGCCGCCGGTAATAAAGCTCGCCATGATGCCAGGAACAATAATCGGCAATCCGATAAACGGAAAAATCAGGATACACACCAGTTCCACTGAGAAACTCACCAGAAAACCAATCAGCGTGGCATTCGGCGCTTTGGTGAACAGCACCATCACATCAACGGCCGGCACAGCGCCGGGCGCGAAGACTCGGGAAAATCCTTTAAAGGCCGGTACGATTTCCGCCGTAAATAAGTTAACGCCCGCCTTCGCTAAATAAAGTCCGCAGGCAAACACGGCTGACTGTTCAAGAATGAAAATAACCATATTCTTATCTGCCGCGCCCGCCCCGTACACCAGCGTCATGGCAGTTTTGATCTGCGGTTGCGTGGCGAAAACGCAGGAGATCAACAGCAGAACTAACATCGTCAGCAATGTGGCGATATTGGGTTCACGAAGGAAGTCGAATTTATTACTGATTTTGAGATGTTCTGTGTCGGTTTTCTTATTGCCGAACCATTTCCCCATATAAGAACCAATAATGTAAGACGAGATCGCGGCATGGGAAATCGCATATTCATCTGAGCCGATGATTTCACGGCTAAATTTATTAAGAAAGAAGGGTGAGGCTGCCATATAGAAGCCGATAAATATCGACGAGATGATAATGATTGGATAATGGCTGTAGCCTAACTGCATCAGTACCGCGGTTAATGCAAAGGACATAAACAGCACCAGATGCAGCGAAAGATAGATAAATTTCAGGCGGGTAAATCTGGCCAGAAGAATATTTATCACCATGGAGAAAAGCAAAATAATCGCTGCGGTGGAACCAATCTGATCTATGGTTGCGGCCATGATCGCTTCGTTGCTGGGCACCACGCCGACAATGTCAAAAGCGCTGGAAAACAACGTACTAAACGCCGTTAACACTTTCATCAGGATTGAACCACCGACCTTGATCATGGTGAATCCGATGAAAGAAAGCGCCGTACCCGTGATTATTCTGGATACGGATGCCCTCTGAAACAGCAACCCCAGAAAAGCAATAATCGCAATTATCACCGCCGGCGTTCTAACCAAACTCAGAAATATATCCATCTTCCCCTCTTGTATTGAATTTTATTGTTTGAAAATTGCGGCACTTGTTATTTTTTAAAAACTTTAAATTCACATAAAATCAACATTCGCACTCATCACTGCTCATATATAATGTGAAGATAAATTAATGAACCGCTGTTTCTTTTTATTTGGACTGATGTTTTATATAGATCACTAACAAGAGATGATGTGAACTGAGTCGCAATTAGTACAGGAGGGAATATATTTGAATCCGTTTTGGAAGGCAGTTAACAGGGTTTTGCTGAAAGCTAACGGGTCATATGTTCCTTTATGGCCATTCGTTAGCGGATGTCGTCAAATTACCTGTCGTTTTGGTTCAAGCCGTCTGAAGCGACGGCGGATGTAATCCGCTGCAACACACAAAATTTCTCTGGAAAGCATCTCTTACTTCCATCATTAGCCAGTTGGTTTAGCGACTTAAGCTGAGCTACAGTCCGCCCGCAATATCCTACAAGAACAAAATTGAGTCGCATTCGGTTTACATATTATAAAATTCACGGCAATAATCGCCGTGAATTGTGAATTTCATAAACAAAAGGGGTTGTATGCTTAATACCGATGCGAGACAACGACTCAAAACGTTATTGCCCTCAGGCTTGGTGGCTACAAAAGCATGGCTTCAACAGCAAGGATTAGACCTGCATTTTATCGATAATGCGGTTAAAAGCAGGACATTGCGGATGCTCGTTCCGGGTGTGTATGTTTGTGATGAAACACCCTTAAGCTGGCAAGGCATCGTATCTTCTCTTCAGCGTATGCAACCTGCGTTCATCACTGTGGGGGGGATTACGGCGTTGAATCTGGAAGGTTTAGCACACTATCAGATTAAAAATCAGATCGTACCTGTCAGCCTTTATTCTGCAGGTTCGCCACCGGCATGGTTAAACAAAATCACTGCCTGCGCGAATTTTGAATGGCGCGGCACACGCCGTTTATGGCCCGACAGCATCATTGAAAATGCAGCATATCTCCGCGAAAGCCAATGGCGACAATCACTGCCGCCGCTGCACTATTCCGGGCCAGAAAGAGCCATAATTGAACTTCTCGCAGATGTACCGAAAAACATCAGTTTTGAACATGTGGACCAAATCATGCAGGGGCTTTTCACCCTCTCTCCCCGCAAACTTGAACCGCTGTTACTGGCAAACTGCAGTATCAGATCAAAACGTCTCTTCCTTTGGCTGGCAGAGCGCCATAACCACGCCTGGTTAAAATACCTTAAGCCTGAACAGTATGAGCTAGGCAGCGGAAAGCGGGTGATTGCTCATTCCGGCAGACTGGACACCACCTGGAATATCACCGTACCCAAGGATATGTAATCAAGAATGGACAGGGAAAGTATTTACTACAAACAGGTGCAGTTGCTGTTACAGCTGCTTCCTCTTATTGCCAAACACGATTGCTTTGCACTTAAGGGGGGGACGGCAATCAATCTTTTTATACGTGATTTTCCCCGCTTATCTGTTGATATCGATCTCGTGTATTTGCCCGTACTGGAGCGGGATGCTTCCCTCAGGGGTATCAAGTCTGCATTAGATAATATTGCTCATTCTATACTCGTTACCCTCCCGGGCAGCAAAGTCCGTAAGTCCTACGAAGATAAAGATGATGCATTGCGGCTGACGGTTATACGTAACGGGGTCATGATAAAGATTGAACTCTCACCGGTATTAAGAGGAACCGTATATGAACCGGCCCTTCTCCCTGTCTGTGAGACGGTGGAAAATGAGTTTGGCTTTGCTGAGGTTTCAGTGGTGTCATTTGCTGATCTCTATGCCGGAAAAATTTGCGCGGCGCTCGACCGTCAACATCCAAGAGATTTGTTTGACATCAAATTCTTACTCGACAATGAGGGCCTCACTCCGTTACTGCGTAAAGCTTTGATGGTTTATATCATCAGTCATTCACGCCCTATCGCCGAGTTACTGCGGCCACATTTAAAAGACATCGCCGGGATCTATGAGGGTGAATTTCGCAGCATGGCAGATAAAGATGTTCCGCTGGATGAATTGCTCGCCGTGCGCAAACAATTGATTAAGCAAATCCATGCTGAAATGACTACAGATGAAAGAACATTTTTACTGTCATTCAAAAACAGAGATCCTGACTGGAATTTGCTGGGCCTGGATAACATAGATAAGTTGCCCGCAGTACGCTGGAAGCAACAAAATCTGTCGAATATGCCAGCAAATAAACACGCAGAAGCACTGAATCAACTGAGGACAGTTCTTGAAAAAATCATGTAACCCTCGATATGAACTGAATTATCTTCGGACAAAAATCTGTCCATGTTTTCAAGCGAACGGAAACTGTCTGGTTATTATCATTCCGGCCACCGTAATTGCCTTTTGCGGTGCTCATGTCAAAAGTACCGAACCTGTAACTAAGTGAAAGCATCCTCTTTAGAGATCGCGTTAATTGTGACGGAAGTTTTCTTAACAACTAATTAGCAATTAAAGCTAAACGTCGTTACATGAAAAGGTGTTTCTTAGAGTTGTGCCCGCTCGAATTCTTATTCCCGCAAGTCACGAAATGAATGAGTAGCACGGCTATACGCCCGAACCTGAAGATGAACTAATGAGGAATAAAATCATGAAAGGCTTAGTAAATGATGTCTTGTCTATATTCTTTCCCAAGGATGTCAAACCTGTCTTAATCCGCTCAGGATTATCGCATCGTGAAATTTCCTCACTGCAGGCTGTAGGGGTGACAACGGTGTCATGGGCAACGTCCATGGAAGAACTCAACAACGCATTTGTTAAAAAAGCGTTAGCGGCGGGTGCGGTCGGCTATCACATTACCAATGTGGAATCGCACAAACCGGGTAAAGATCAGCAGCACGTTATGGCGGCTACCGCCACTGTTTACAACATTAATCATAAACTGGCTTATGACTGATGTTTCAGAATGGCCGCACGGCTTGCCGGACAATGTGTAAGAAATGAAGGAAAGGCGCAGGATGCGCCCTTTTTTATGCTGCCATAAAAAAACCCACCCCCACTTTGCAGCGGGAATGGGCTTTCAGCATCGCTTAGCGTAAAACCAAATTACATCTGGATCAGATGTTTGATTTTCACGTCAGGATTGGTGTCTGCAGCGTAATCCACGCCGTTCAGGCCGAAACCGAACAGACGCATGAATTCGCTTTTGTAGCCGACGAAATCGGTCAGTTCCGGGATGTTGTCATTGGTGACTTCATTCCACAGTTTGCCCACTTCGTCCTGTACTTCTGGCGCGATCTCTTTCAGGTCAGCGCGCAGACGGCCTTCGTTATCCACCAGCGGCTCAGCGCCGTACAGGCTGTCTTTGTACAGACCGTAAACCTGCTCGATACAACCTTCGTGAGTGCCTTTCTCTTTCATCACTTTGAACAGCAGTGACAAGTACAGCGGCATCACAGGGATGGCAGAACTCGCCTGAGTCACCACGGCTTTCAGTACGGAAACACGCGCGTCGCCGCCCTGCTCTGCCAGTGTGCTGCGGATATCCAGAACACGTTTGTCCAGATCCTTCTTCGCTTCACCGATAGAACCGTTCCAGTAGATGTCCTGCGTCACTTCTTCACCCAGATAGGTGAAGGCTGTGGTTTTCGCGCCGTCAGCCAGCACACCGGCGGCTTTCAGGTCGTCGATCCACATCTGCCAGTCTTCACCGCCCATAACGGCCACGGTGCCTGCGATTTCTTCAGGCGTTGCCGGTTCCAGCGTGGTTTCGTTGATGGTTTCTTTGTCGGTATTGATACCGCGAATGGTGACTTGCTTACCGATTGGTTTCAGAGTGGAGTTGAACACTTCACCGGTTTTCGGATGGGTACGGCGCGGCGCAGCCAGGCTGTAAACCACCAGATCAACCTGACCGAGATCTTGTTTGATCAGCTCAATGGTCTTTTGCTTCACTTCATCAGAGAACGCGTCGCCGTTGATGCTTTTCGCATACAGACCTTTTGCATCCGCAAATTCTTCGAAGGCCGCGGAGTTGTACCAGCCTGCGGTCGCGGTTTTGGATTCATCACCAGCACGTTCGAAGAAGATGCCGAGCGTGGCAGCGTCAGAACCGAAAGCAGCAGAGATGCGGGCAGCGAGGCCGTAACCGGTAGAAGCGCCGATCACCAGGACTTTTTTCGGACCGCCGGCAATTTTGCCCTGAGCGGTAACGTAGTCGATTTGTTCTTTAACGTTCGCCTTGCAACCTTCCGGATGGGCAGTAACACAGATAAAGCCACGGATGCGTGGTTTGATAATCATATAGACCTCATTGCAACTGTCTCAGTAAATTGGCCGATAGAATATAGGTTTGCGCCGTTTCAGGCAAAACCTGACGCTCCATCGCCCGCTAAACAGACTTCTCTGAAGTGAAAACAGGCTCGTTTTCAGCCAAAAGCCTAAAAAGTGAACCAAAAGTGATCCCTGAAGTGTAACCCAGTTCCGCCGGGATTTTCATTTCACGCCTCACGCATTCCAAAAGCATGACGGCGGCAAACCGGGCATGCCTTTTCCTGAGCAGTCCAGGCGGGAAACTGGCGATGGCACACCCGGCATTCGGCGTGTTCAAGCGGGTAAACCTCTGACGTCCCTTCGCTGCTTTCCTGTACGGATAACGCAGCGTCAAAGCACACTGCCTCACAGTTGCCGCAGCCGGTGCATTTTACCGGGTCCAGCGTCAATGCCTGCGCATCCAGCCGGATGGCTTGTTCAGCGCACACCCGGCTGCAGGCACCGCACAGCGAGCAGCTTTCTGTTGCGATAACAGGGCGAAACTCGCTGAACTGCGTGAAACGGGCGCGTCTGGCGTGGCGTCCGACGGGTACGCTGCCCGCTGAAACGCCTTCATTTTTCAGATGCAGCCAGCGGCGGCGTGCGCCGTTCAGCGTTTGCGGGGATGGCGGAACAATATTCCACAGCGGTTCCTGCATGTGTCTGAGACGAACGTTCAGCGCGGCGACGGCCTGAAACCAGCCAGCCGCGCTGTCCGCGTCCATCTCAACAAAACGGATGCCAAATTCACTGTGCCAGATCAGCAGTTCTTCAGGGCATGGCGCGACGGCACTCAGCGGCATCACCAGCCGGTCACCACGATAATGCCGTGTAGCCGGAGCAATGCCCTCCGGAGAACCGCTCGGGCAGTTGAAAAGACAATATCCGCAGCCGATACAGGCCTGCGGATTGATTACCATCGTGCCTTCTGCGTTCAGCGTAACCGCACCGGTCGGGCAGACGTCGGCGCAGGCCACACAGCGGCTGTTTTTCACCGTATTGCGCACGCAGGCCCGCCCGGCGCTGATTTGGTCCGGGCGGGCATCAGGCAAAAACACACTCATCAGTGAATGCTGAAGAAGTTAAAACGCAGCATGATTTCTGCCAGCAACACCGCCGCGCCACCGGTCAGCAGCTGCAACCGGCCAATGCGGTGGGTTTGCAGGCTGCGCGCCGTGATGACCGTGCCCGCGGTCAGTATCACCCACGCCACCAGGCGCAACGTGCCGGACTGCGCGAAGGCAACCAGCGGCTGATGCGGGAAGGTCACCGCATCACGGCTCACCCCGTTCAGATACGCCAGATACACCGGTTGTTCCAGCAGGCGCGCCAGTGTAACCGCGATCAGTATGCCACCGCAGAACACCGCGATCCTCCGCGCCCGTTGCCAGGGCAGCCAGGGGCAGCGCGAAATCCGCCACAGCGCGGTGATCGCGCCCAGACTCAGCGCGCTCCCATAAAACATCACGTACGTATTGATGTGCATCCAGGTCGCGACAGACGCATGCACGTAAATCGCGCTCATGCAAAAGAGATCAATCAGGCCCAGCAGCGAAGCAAGCAACAGAAACGATATCACCACGCGTTTTGACACCAGCGCAATCAGCGTTGTCAGCCCCAGCACCCCGAGATAAAGGCTGGCGAAGACAATTTCCCTGCTCAGCCAGGAACTGCCGATGTGGCTCAGCGCGTGAAACGCATTGAGCGGATAGCCCAGATGCGCTGTTGACGCGACAAGTCCCAGCGCACCGGCGATGAAAGCGAGCAACATAGCCGGTGCGGCGACGCGCCATTTTTCCTGCACGTGCAGACGGTCAGCGGCATACACCAGTGTGAATGTGGTGAAAACGGTGCTGCCAACGGAAAGTTGGATCAGCAACGTAAAGACGATCAGTGGCCATTCCTGCATGATTATAGACTCCCTTTTTCTGCACCCTGGTGCGGTTTGATGACCAGACTGGGGTGAGTCAGTGCGGAATCTGGCAGCCCCTGCACATCACAAAGGCTGCCGTATTTCGCCCGTAATTCATCGATCGGGCCGAACTTGATCGCCCCCAGCGGACAGGTTGCGACGCACACCGGTTGTTGCCCGGCGGCCTGAAGATCGACGCAGAAATCGCATTTCGACATCTGCCCGGTCTGCTCATTGAGCTGCGGCGCGCCGTAAGGGCACGACCACGCGCAATATCCGCAGCCCACGCATTTGTCGGTATTCACCCGCACAATGCCGTCGCCGGGGCGTTTGTGCATGGCCGTCGTCGGACAGTTTTTGGTGCAAACCGGGTCTTTGCAGTGATTACAGGAAATAGACAGCGTGTAGGCGTACACGTTATTCGTCATTCCGCCCTGCCCTGTGGGGATAAAACCGCCGCCTTTCACTTCATAAACACGGCGAAAGCGCCTGCCGACGTCAAGATTGTTTTTATCTTTGCAGGCAACCTGACAGGCTTTGCAGCCGGAGCAACGGGAGGAATCAATAAAGAAACCGAGCTGACGGTCACTGACCGGTGGATAATCAATAAACTGACTCATGCCTTAACAACCTCCACAAGCATGGTTTGATGGGAATTCCCTTTCGCCAGCGCGGTAATGCGCGCCGAACTGAGTACGTTGGCGCAACCGCCGTGATCGACACCGCTGGCATCCGGCTGCCACCAGGCACCGGCCTGCATCGCCACCACGCCGGGCATGATCCGCTGGGTGACTTCCGCCGGAATTTGCGTCACGCCACGGTCGTTGTGGATCCGCACACTGTCGCCCTGCGCAATACCGCGACGCCGGGCGTCCGCGGGATTGATCCACAGTTTTTGCGTCTGCACTTCCTGCAACCACGGGTTGGCATATTGCGTGGAGTTGGCGCGGTTTTTGCCTTTCCAGGTGATAAGCTGCAACGGGAATCGCGCCGCCAGCACATCCTCCGGCCCTTCGTGGGCGGGCACATAGTGCGACAGCGCCGGGATTTCCGGATGATGCATGTCATAAAGCCTGCGGGAGAAGATCTCGATTTTTCCGGAAGGTGTCTGGAAAGGATGATTTTTCGGGTCGCGGATATTGTCTTCAAACGCCACGTACGGCGCGCTTTTGAAAAGATGGCGGCGGGTCACCTGCAATTGTTCAAAGGTCGGCAGTGTTTCCTGTGGCATCGCCAGACGGGTGTTTTCCCAGATATGCGCAATCCACTCCTTCTCGTTTCGCCCCTGACTGAATTCCTTTTCAACCCCCAGTTTCGCGGCCACCTCGCGCAACCAGTCGTAATCCGACCGGCTTTCAAATGGCGGCTCAATCAGTTTTTCAGACAGCATCAGGTAATTGCCGGTGCCCCAGGTTTCGCCGATATTCCAGCGTTCCATAAAGCTGGTTTCCGGCAGCAGCAGATCGACATATTTAGCGCTTGGCGTCAGGTACAGATCGCTGGCAACAATAAATTCAATTTTGGATTCATCCTCCAGTACCTTCACGGCCTGATGGATGTCCGGGTTCTGGTTAGCCAGATAATTTCCCGCCAGCGAGAAAAGCATGCGGATATTGCTGTCGAGCTTTTCGCCGCCGGTCAGCCCGTCCTGGGGCGTGACAAGGCTCGCGTCATCCGCTGCCTGCACCCAGTTCATCACCGAGATTTTCTGTTTTACCGGATTGTCGGGCATTTCCGGCCCTGTGGTGAACTTACGGTTGCCGATGCCGCCGTAACCGCCCGCCCAGCCGCCTTTGATCCCAACATTGCCGGTAATTGTGGCCAGCAGCGTGGAGCCGCGTGCGGTGCGTTCGCCGCAGTTATGCCGTTGCGGACCCCAGCCCTGGATCAGCGCCGCCGGTTTGGTGGTTGCATAATCCCGCGCCAGCTGGCGAATGGTCTGCGCCGGAACGTGGGTGATCACTTCGGCCCATTCAGGGGTTTTCACGATGCCGTCTTTTGCCCCGTTCAGATAGGACACCAGTGATTCGTTGGCAGGCACATCTTCAGGCATTGTGCTTTCGTCAAAGCCCAGCGTGTAGCGCTCAATGAAGGCTTTGTCATGCAGATTTTCGCTGATGATGACGTACATCATCGCGTCCATCAGCGCGTTATCGGTAGAAGGGCGCAGCGGGATCCATTCATCCGCCAGCGAAGACGCAGTGTCTGAATAGCGCGGATCGACCACGATAAAACGCGTGCCCTTCTGCTTCATCTGCTGAAAATAATGATTGGTGTGCCCGAAAACGGTTTCTGCCGGGTTATGCCCCCACAGGATCACCAGCGGCGTATCGGCCAGCGTATCCAGCGTGTTACCGCTCGCCGCCGTGCCATAGGTATAAGGCGTCGCGGCGCCGGTGTTGCCCATACTGACAGAATGGTAATAACCGAGATGACCACCGGTCAGATTCAGCAAGCGGCGGGCCATGGTGTCGCCGGAGAAAGTACCGCCGCTGACCGCGGTCCCGACATGGACGTAGCGCGATGACGGCCCGTATTTTTCGGTAATATGTTGCAGATTGTCGGCGATAAGCGTTGTCGCCTCGTCCCAGCTGATCCGCTCAAATTTGCCTTCGCCGCGTTTGCCCACCCGCTTCATCGGATACTTTAAACGATCAGGATGGTAGACGAATTTGCGATAACTCCGGCCACGGACGCAGGCGCGCATTACCGGCATGGCCGGGTCCAGCTCGGCATCAGGCCGCGTGGTGATCTGAATGACCGCACCGTCCTGCACGTGCGCGCGGATATCGCACTTCCCGCCGCAGTCGAAGGTGCTGCACGTCGGGACGACGTTGACCGCCGGAGAGGATAACTCAGAAGGAGTAATCGCAGCCTGACCGGCTGCGTGGCTGAATTTGAATCCGACCAGAGGAAGCGCAGCCACCATGCTGCTGATCTTGACGAAGTCGCGCCGGGTAACGTTTGACACTACGTCACAACTATCTTTATTTTTCATAACATTGGCTCAAAAAGGAAAAGATCATCCCACACTTAACGCAAATTCATCCTTGTGGGATGTCAAGCTAACGCACACTGATACTCACTTTTGAGTAAGAATATTGGCTCCATTATCTTTTCCTGCGGATGAACATTTTTGAGAGTGATTCTTTAGTTTGAACGCATAATTTTGACGAATGTTTCATCACAAAAAAGTGACATTTTTGACCGCCAAAAAACCGCCTGCGACTCCCCGTTTTTATTCATTTCACCGGTTTCCTGCAAAATTCTGATTTTGAGTTAGATTTATAGCGTGTGATCTAAGTCACACAATAACCATAATAAAAGTATTGATTAGGGAGCGTCTGTGATTGAGAAAATAAACAGCGGCAGCGGGAATGAGGCGGCGAAAGCCTCGCAACCCACTGAACCACTGGTGAAAGTGATTGCCTTTATTGCCACATTAGGGGGGTTACTGTTTGGCTACGATACCGGCGTCATCGCCGGTGCATTGTTGTTCATGAAGCACGACCTGCATCTGACATCGTTAACGACCGGGATGGTCACCAGTTTCCTGATCCTCGGTTCGGCGGTGGGAGCCGTATGTGCCGGGCGGGTTGCTGACCGGTTTGGGCGTAAGAAAATCATCCTCGCGATGGCGTTGATTTTCATGCTCGGCTCTCTGGGTTGCGCCATGGCGCCGAACGTGGTGTTGATGATTACCTTCCGCTTTATTCTGGGCCTGGCGGTGGGCGGTGCGGCGGCGATAGTGCCGATTTATATCGCAGAAATCGTACCTTCGAACCGCCGGTGGCAGTTTGTGACCTTGCAGGAACTGATGATCGTCTCCGGGCAGCTGATCGCCTACACTAGTAATGCGGCGATTAACGAAGTCTGGGGCGGAGAAACCACCTGGCGCTGGATGCTGGGTGTCGCCTGCGTCCCGGCGGTTATTTTGTGGGTCGGGATGCTGTTCCTGCCGGATACACCGCGCTGGTACGCCATGCATGGCCGCTATCGCGAAGCGCGTGACGTGCTGGAACGCACCCGTAAAGCGGGCAAAGTGGAGAAAGAACTGAGCGAAATCCGCAGCTCCATGAGTTCCAAAAGCGAGAAGCATTCCCGCCGCCAGAAAACCATTTCTGTGTGGATGAAGCGCCTGGTATTTCTGGGGGTTGGTATCGCCATGTTGCAACAACTTTCCGGCGTGAACACCATCATGTTCTACGCGCCGACCATGTTGCAGGCCACAGGGCTGAGCACCAACGCCTCGCTGCTCGCCACCATCGCCAACGGCGTAATCTCGGTGATCATGACGTTTGTCGGTATCATGCTGCTCAGCCGTTTTGGGCGCCGTCCGCTGCTGCTGACCGGTCAGATTGGTTGTACCTGCACCCTGCTGGCGATCGGCCTTATCACCTGGCTGATGCCGGAAACGGTAAATGGTCATCCGGATACCCTGCGCAGTTATCTGGTGCTGGGCGGCATGCTGGTGTTCCTGTGTTTCCAGCAGGGCGCGCTTTCGCCGGTGACCTGGCTGTTGCTGTCAGAAATGTTCCCGATGCGCATCCGCGGAATGGCTAACGGAGTTTCGGTATTTGCCATGCAAATGACCAACTTCTCCATCGCCTTTATGTTCCCGATCATGCTGGAATCCATAGGCCTGACGATGTCCTTCTTCTGCTTTGCCGCCATCGGCGTCGCAGGCGGGATATTTGCGATCATTTTCGCCCCGGAAACGCAGGGCAAAACGCTGGAGCAGATAGAGAAACATTTTAAAAAGAACTTACAGGACGAACCCGCACCAGAGGCGTCGGGCAGCTAATCCGTTTTTAGCGGCGCAGGGACGCGCCTTCCTATTTATAAAGTTTTTATTACGCACACATCTCCATTTATATCCCCTCTCAATCAATGAAATCACCGCAACAAACTTATCTTTGCCACTCGTGATTTTCCGACTTTTCTTTCTATAAATTTCACTTAATGAAGCATATCATTCGCAGGGGACAAGGATTTTTGTCTATGCCGGGTTCAACATGAGTTGTTCAAAAGGGACTTAAAACAATGAGCATTCAGGATTACATTCTTGCAGGCACTCAATTACCGATCCACAACCATTACCAGTTAAGATTTAAACGGCTGGAATCTCAGCAGCCCGGCGTCGATATTTCGGTGCTCAAGTTCAGCGGCAGCGAGGCCATCAGCGATATTCTGCGCTATGAAATTGAGTTCACCAGCGCGGTGAAAGACATTCCCGCTCAGCACATCATCAACTATTCCGCGCTGTTCCTGATGTACCCCGACGGCAAGCCGTGGGAATCAGTTAAGCCGCGTATTATCCCCGGCGTTATTACGCAGTTCCGCCAGTGCGGGACCTCTGCTGATGAAACCCGCTACACCGTCACGCTGGAACACCGCGTCACCCGGTTAAATCAGGGCAGCAATAACGCGATTTACCAGAACGACAGCGTCATCAGCATGACCGAAAATACCTTCCTGCGTTACAACATGGACCGGCTGGATTTTCGGTTTGCGCTCAATGATCAGTATCCGCTGAAAAAATTCATGATGCAGTTCGGCGAAAGTGAGTACGCCCACATTGCGCGCCGCCTGGCAGACAGCGGTATCTCCTACTTCTTCGAATATGACGAAGAGAACAACTGCGACGTCATGGTGCTGGCCGACCATTCCTACGCCTGGCCTGAATCCGTTGCCATCCCGTTCCGCAACCCGGCGGGCATGTTCGACGGCGGCCTGGAATCAGTGTGGGAGATGTCGGTCAGCCGTAAATCTATCCCGAAATCTGTGACGGTTAACGACGACTATTACCCCGCTGCGCAGAGCGATATGACCTGCACGACGGAAACCAATCCGGACTATCCGGCGCTGGTTGCCGAAGATTACCGCTGGGGTGAGTACTATCCCGAGCCGGGCAAGGAATTCAGCAGCGAGCCCGGCCAGGGCATGTGGTACGCGAAGCGCCGTCAGGAGCGCTACCTCAGTGAGCAAATCACCTTTGAGGGCAAGTCCAACTGCATGACGCTGCGTCCGGGGATGGTTATCACCACGCCCGGCAAAGACTGGCCTGAAGCGCCGGACGGCCTGCTGATAGTCTCCACGAACTCTACAAACGTCGCCCGCGATACGGCGTACTTCGTCACCTTCACCGCCGTTCCGCGTAATACCCGGCATCCGTACCGCCCAGCCTTGCTGCCGTGGCCGACCGTCACCGGCACGCTGCCTGCCCGCATCTCCAGCGCGCATCCGGACGAACCTTACGCCCACATCAACGCCGACGGTTTGTACCGCGCCCAGTTTGGTTTCGACCGCACCGAATGGCAGAAAGGCTTTGAGAGCTGCTGGCTGCGCCTGGCTAAACCCTATTCCGGTGATACTTACGGCTTCCATATGCTGATGCTGGATTCCACCGGCGTGGCAATTGCGTTCGAAAATGGTGACGTTGACCGGCCTTATATCGCCTGTGCACTGCATGATTCAATGCACCCGGATCATGTGGCGTTACCTAATTACAAGCGGAACGTCATACGCACTCCGGCTAATAACAAGCTCCGACTAGATGACACGCGCGGCAAGGAACACATCAAGCTTTCCACACCGGCCAGCGGCAAAAGCCAGCTGAACCTGGGTGCGCTGGTCGATGACAAGCGTAAAGATCGTGGTCACGGCGCCGAGCTGCGCACCGACGACTGGGTGGCCGTTCGCGGCGGTAAAGGCGTATTTATTTCCGCCGACGTGCAGGCTTCCGCCGGTGGTCAGCAATTGGATATGCAGCAGGCCAAAGCGCTGCTTTCCAGTGCGATGGTAGAAATGCAGAGTCTGTCGGCCAGTGCCCAACAGGCCCAGGCATTAGCCGCTGATATCGACCGGCAACAGGCGTTGTTACAGCAGAAACTCGACAAGCTCCAGCAGGCCGTTTTACTGCTCAGCGCGCCAAAAGGCGTCGGGATTGTCAGCGGTGACAGCATGCAGCTGTACGCAGAAGACAGCCTGACGCTGACCGCCGGTAAGCAGGTGGATATCGGCGCGACGAAGAAATTCACCGTCGCGGCCGGTGATCAAATCAGCCTCTACAGCCGTCAGGGCACCAAAATGTTTGCCGCCAAAGGCGACATCGACGTTCAGGCACAGGGCGGGAAATTCACCACCTGGTCAACGGACGATACGCATATTGCCAGTGGAAAAAAAATGACGGTGACAGCACAGGACGAGCTGGTTCTGGTTTGCGGCGGAGCCTATATCAAGCTGAAAGGTGGGAACGTTGAGATTGGGGGGCCGGGGAAACTGCTGGTGAAAAATGGCGGCATCGTCAAGCAAGGCTCGGCCAGCATGCAGAGTGCGATGAAATCGTTCGAGCCCGAACAGTTCAATGAAGGATTTGTCGTTACTCATCCGCTCAACGGCAAGCCACTGGCTTCCCAGAAATATAAAATCACACTTGATGATGGACAGATCATTGAAGGGCTGACTGATGAAAAAGGCATGACCTCTCTCACTCAATCACAAGCCGCACAGGATATGGTCATTTCGTTACTGGATGGCGAATAAGGATTTCAAGGAAAGAATATGAAAAAAATAACTAAATTAATCATCAACGCGCTCAGTCTTTCTGCCGTGATAAGTGTGACAGGTTGTGCTGTTGGCCCCTGGGGAGGCCTCATTATAGGCAACCCTTTTTCCGGAATAGCGGAAGCTCGTCAGGCTCGAGAATATAATGAAAGGCAAGCAGAATTAAAGAAAGAAGCACTACAGAAAGAGCTATTGGCCGAAAAAACTTATGGGCCGCCACAGGTGATATATCGTATTGATAAAAAACGCTATATCACGCTTGAAAAGTATACCCATTGCGACAATGGTCAGATATTTTTTCATAATGATGAAAAAAATATAAAATTACCACTAGCTGTCTCATCGCGAAGCGTAATGAATTACAAAGGAAAATTCATCTGGGCAGCGAAGAGCGACAACATGCTGGCTTTTCCTTTAGTGAGAGGCGGCAACGATCATTGTAGTGACACTCTCAGAAGCTGTGCTTATAGCATTCTGTCAGCCAGTAACGATGGGGGGGTGAAATTTAGTGATATAACATTCGATGCAAGTAATAGCTCAAACTCTAAAGAGTACACGGTTTTTCTTACCGATGACGCTATCTACACCAAAAGAGACAAATATCCTACTGATAAATTTTCAGTAGATACAGATGGTAAATTTTATAATGTAAGGAAAGTCTGGGTCCAGGATGAGCTTTATAAAGGCTTGTTGAAGTTCGGGGTGCCAAAAGATGTTTTAGCAAATAACCGAGTAGGTTATATACCTTCTTGGCTAAAAGCATTCCACGATTACTCTGATATTCAAATTCATGAAGTTGATGTAAAGGCTCATACGTTGTTAAACCAACTCAATAACTCACCGACTTTAGAGAAATTACCTGATGAAAAGATCGGTAAATCAATAAGTAGTGAATTTACTTGCAATGCCGCACTGATACCGACTCAGCCAAAAAATCAAGGATGACCATGAAAAAGCTGACTTTACTCGCAGGTGCATTAGTATTTTCACTGACCAGCCTGAATGGCTGCGCCGTGACACCGCCTCCGGTGCAAACATCCACGCAGCCAGAAAAGCGGGCAGTACAACCCATCCATAACCCACCACAGGTGATTTATCGTATCGATAAAAATCGCTATCTCACGCTGGAGGATTATTCGAATTGTGATGATGGCTCAATTTATTATCACAATGATAACAAGAAGATAAAAACTAAACTCTGGTTCCTTTCCAAGGGAACAATTAACTATAAAGGGAAGTTTATCTGGGCAGCCAAAAATGACGACATAATGGCTCTGCCATTTGTTCGTGGTGATAACGATGCATGCGGCGACCCGCTCAGAGGCTGTGCTTATAGTATCTTGTCAACCAGTATAGATGGTGGGAAAAAATTTAGTGATATTAAGTTTGGTGCAATTAATAGCTCAAGCTCTAAAAATTACACAATCGTTTTGACTGATGACGCTATCTATATCAAAAATGAAGGGTATACCGCTGATAAATACATTGTCAATAGTACAGGTGCATTCATACAGCCACGAGAGGTTTTAATAAACGATATTTTTTACAAAAAAATGCTGACGATAGGTATCCCTCAAGATGTATTAGATAAGGAAAACCCTTTAGGTATAAGTGGTAGATTGTTATCAACAAAATATTCTTATACGGCCGAACAACTTTCTGAACTTGGTAGTAAAATAAGCATAATATATTATGACATAAGAAATAAAACACCCGAGGATGTAATTCCTGACCTGAAGCCATCCTCTCAGATTACAACTCACTTTAGTTGTGAACTCGATTTAGAGCCTCAACAAACTAAAAATCAAGGATGACCATGAAAAAGCTGACTTTACTCGCAGGTGCATTAGTGGTTTCACTGACCAGCCTTAATGGCTGTGCCGTGACATCCCCTCCAGTGCAAACATCCACGCAGCCAGAAAAGCGGGCAGTACAACCCATCCATAACCCACCACAGGTGATTTATCGTATCGATAAAAATCGCTATCTCACTCTGGAGGATTATTCGAACTGCGATGATGGTTCCATTTATTATCACAATGATAACAAGCAGATAAAAACGAAGCTTTGGTTCCTTTCTAAAGGAGCAATGAACTACAAAGGCAAGTTTATCTGGGCAGCCAAAAATGATGACACACTGGCTCTGCCATTTGTTCGTGGTGATAACGATGCATGCGGCGACCCGCTCAGAGGCTGTGCTTACAGCATTTTGTCAGCCAGTATCGATGGCGGCAAAAAATTTAGTGATATTAAATTTGGTGCAATTAATAGCTCAAGCTCTAAAAATTACACAATCGTTGTGACTGATGATGCAATTTACTTCAAAAGCAACCTATATCCATCTACTGATAAGTATGCAATCAATAGCAATGGCGAGTTTTATAACGTAAGGCAAGCCTGGATCCAAGATGAATTTTACAAAGGGATGTTGAAGTTAGGTGTACCTGAAGATGTATTAGTTAAAGAAAATCCAATGGGATATTACGATCGTAGGCTAACTAATAAATATCATTACACTGAAGCACAGGTTGATGAACTAGGTGTTAAGTCTCTAGCTTTATTTCATACTCTTAATAACTCACCGTTCACCGAAAAGCTTCCCGATATTCAAACAAGTAATTTAGGTAGCAGCAAATTTAGCTGCAACACTACATCCCTATCTTCTCAGCAAAAAAATCAAGGATGACTTATGTCGGGATCATATAATCATGATCAGCCTACTCGTTTACTAAATAGTGAAACGACTCCTAATGGTATTCAACAAGCCAGAAGTACTATGAGTCCGCAAAATGTTTGTGTTCGAGGGGAGGTAAGAAAAGGTATCCAACTCCCAGGCTTGGTTATCTTTGTTCACGGCGTAAACTCAGAAGGTGAATGGTACAAAACAGCCGAACAATATCTTTGTGAAGGCCTTAACCAACGCCTGGGACTGGAAGGCTCTCAATTCGCCTTAACACTTAACTCATACAATGAAGACAGTAC
This sequence comes from Rahnella sp. R3(2024), assembly GCF_042920125.1. Classification (NCBI taxonomy): domain Bacteria; kingdom Pseudomonadati; phylum Pseudomonadota; class Gammaproteobacteria; order Enterobacterales; family Yersiniaceae; genus Rahnella; species Rahnella sp. R3(2024). The sequence goes on along the minus strand of NZ_JBHGBU010000002.1, from coordinate 211,572 downwards.
ATTTCCAGTTAAAATCATTACTAAAGGCCGTTCACCTGTTATACGTTTTTACTGGGGATACTCAGCAAAACCAGGTAATGAAAATGATTTTGCCATCCCACTGAGAACAGCTTTAGGTGATAGCTATACAGATCTTACAGATGAACAAATTAAGAATAGTGACGACCGTTTTTTCTGGGGCGGAGGTCCTTTCCAAAACGGCTGTACTTCACTGTATTCGCTGTGGAGCAAATATGGCTTCAGCAAATGGGTGAATAAAATCCCGATCCCTTTCAGTACGCAGTTTATCAATGAAGAAACGGACCGGCTTCTGGCAAATGCACCGCCGCGTGAATACTACGCCCATGCAGTCGAACGACTGGCAAATTTAGTGAAGAAAATTCGTGAACTCAGCCCGACGGATACCGTCACCGTTATATCTCACAGTCAGGGCACTATGATTGCCACCGCAGCGGCGGCAATGGAGGGCGCCGCGCCTGATGCACTCTTTGTGATGAATTCACCGCTCTGTCTGGAAAGTAAGGGGATGGACTATCTCTCCTATCCGTTAGCGGAATGTATTTCTGAAGCCGCGAGGCGCGTCACCTTTGCTGACATTGTCGGCAAAGTGGCTGAAAATAAGGACCGGCTTAAGAACGCCAACCCGAAGAAACTCGTCTGTGGTGTTGATGGTGCGTGCAAGAACTGGCAACCGGATGGGAAAACTTCCAATCCGAATGTTCCTGAGCGGGACAATCACGGACGCACGTATATTTATTGCAGCCCACATGACCGGGTAATGGGATCGTCACCCTTATTGAGTATTGGTTGGCAAGGGCTTCCCAATACGAAAGCCAGCAACTATACCCAGCCGCACCCTGTCTTTGCGATGGTGCCGAAAAACTCACTTTTTGTGCGCATGCTCGCCCGTAATATGGCTTGTGGCGAAGCACCGAATCCGCAAACACCGTTCGGTACGTTGCCAGATATGAGCAGGGACTGGAAGCCGAATGGCGGTAAGACATTCTGGGACAGTAATGATTCTGTGTTTAGTCGCCAGGCATGGCCTAATCCGGACCCAAACCAAAAGCTGTTCATCAATGCCGAACAGGTCCCTCTGCCAATAACTGCGGAGCAGCTGGCTGATTTCGATACAGACCGTAAACATATTAAAGATTTACCCGCTGACTTAGCTAAAAATGGAATCTATCTGGCCGACAAAGACTACGACGATTATGGCTACGGATGGGGGAAAAAAGATCCGTCTTCAAAGGGCTTCAACGACAATACCTACAAATATTACATCAAACTCTATGGCTTCAATGAGCGCAAAACCTTCCCTGTTCCGCCAGACTCTGGTTCTCCCTATGATAAACGGAATGTTGACAGGGAAAGCGTTGAGCATATGCGCTCGCGCATAAGCCAGTATATTTCCCGGCCTGCCGACCACAGTGATTTACCCCAGAACCCGTTGTTCCTTCAGCAGGTGCTGGCCTACGACTTGCCAATTGGATTCTGTAACATCGGACAAAACGAAACACAGATGCAGATGCTGCGAGATATGGCTGACTGGACACAAAGAGGTTCAGACCCATATTACAAAACAGGTACATTCACTCCGCCACCGCTGCCACCTATTATCCGTAAAGACGTGGATGCCGATGCCCAGCAACGTTATGACGCGGCGGTGAAAAAGGCCGAGGCTGACAATCTCGCGTTAGTCCGGGCACAGAAACCGCAGAGAGAACTCGCATGAAAAATGTGGTGGTTCTCGGGGATAAAACTTCCCACGGCGGTGCTGTGATTTCTGCTTCATCGACGTTTGAAATCGAAGGTAAAAATGCTGCACTGTTAAATGACAGCGTGAGCTGCCCTGAACACGGCCCGAACCGCATTATCGAATGCGAGCCGGGTTATGAGGAGCAGGGAAAAGGGATTGTGGTACATCTCTGCAAAACTGAATGTGGGTCGGTAGTGTATGCCAGCTTCCCTGATGCAGGATTCGAATAATGGGCTGGTCAGTTCCTCAGGCTGAACCTCAGCAAAAGCCACCTGCGTGGTCACCGTGGGTGTGCGTGTTTATCTTCCTGACGGCTTTTGCACTCGCTTTAGTCTGGGTAGTGCTCGATACGCCATCAACCGGATTGTATCCGTTGTCTTCAGGGCATTATCTGCCGCTGACCGGCTTCATGTTGGTTGGGATCCTGTCGTGCCTGTCGCTTTATCTCCTGATATGGGAGGCCGGTGCGCTGATGTATTACAGCTGGACGCACTGGCAGGCAAATACAAACGCTGCGTGGCAACACTGGACACATCAGCATCTGCATATTGTTGATAGCGTGAACTTCACCACCCATCTGGATTTATACCCGCAGGTCGCGGGCCTCTACCGTCCAGAAGGCGATAACGAGGAGTCTGCTGTGTTGCTGTTTCCTGAGGACGATGCGCCGCCGGGTATTTATCGATTCGATGTCATCTGCCGCCATATCCTGACGTCGTTTCAAGACGCCATTAAAACGCTGAATCGGCCAAAACAGGTAACGTTCAGACTCTATGTGCAGACGCAAACGGAGGTGACCGAAACACACGTTCTCTACCTCGAAGAGCTCTGGCAAACGCTTTATCCCGGATACTCGTTACAGGTAAACCCTGTTCGCCCGCAGGCGTCTCTGGAAACTGTGGGAACCTGCTTAGACGCACACACGCCCTGTCTCGTTATTGCGATGCAGTATTACGACGGCGTGGAGGAAAAGCCTCTCAGCGAAATCGCCACCGGCCTGCTGCTCTCCCCCGCCAACTTGCTTAGACCAAATGCCCCGCAGCTCTTCAGAGCCATGCCGCTAAATCTGAAAACACTGCCGGAAGATTTGCTGGAACTGCGAGACATGACGCAGCAGCCGGCAGAGTCTCTTCGCCTGCTGTGGTTCTCCGGGCTGACCGACACCCTGCGTCAGAAGCTCAATGCCGTTGTCCATGACCTGAAATTACCGCTGCGCAAAGAAGCCCCGATGGGCGGGCAGCTGGATTTCGACAAAGGCTGCGGAATGTATGGGTCACTTTCAGGCTGGCTGATGATCGGCGCCGCCGCTGATATGATTACGCGCGGTCAGGGCAGCCAGTGGGTATTGGCCGCCGCAGAAGGATCAGCCTGGGCAGTTGTTATCGGGAATAAAGCGCCGGTTCAGGCTGACTATCACAGCCAGTTACCCCGCGATGTCTACCCTGCCGGATGCCTGGTCGCTTCACTACTGTTCAATCTGGTGTTGTTCTGGTCGCTCGGCAATGCCTTCCCGGACTGGCTGTTTTCTTTCTGGGGCGCGATCACGCTGATCCTGACACTGGTTGTCACAATGATTGGCAGCGCCGTGGGCCTGCGGATCGTGTTAAATCGCCTGCTTGAGCCGCACTTTATCCGTTCTGCGCAGCAAGGAAGCTGATTGTGAAGAAATTCATTAAGCCACTGGGAATACTGTTCCTGCTGCTGGCCGTTGCAGTCGCGATTATCTGTGTGTTCCGGCAATACGGCGTGTTTTCTTCGTCCTCAAAGCACTCCGGCATTTTAATGACCGTTCTGGTCATCACGCTTATTGTCGCGCTTATTGCCCTGTCATTTACCCTCGTCACCACATCGGCCAGTTGGCGGGTTCCTGTGCGCCCTAAAGTCGCCCCGGCGGGTTTAGAATCAGAGCGCCCCGTTCAGGCGTCCATTGATGTTGGCCTGTTAAAATCCGCCCTCAGGTATCGCTACGGCCTGCGCTGGAAACGCAAACTCTCCTGGCTGCTGGTGATGGGCGATGCGACGGATATTGAAGCGGTCGCGCCGGGGCTGACGGGATCTGGCTGGATGACCGTCGGCAATACCCTGCTGTTATGGGGCGGGTCGCTGGCGGCGGGCGGCAATACGGCAGATCTTCAGGCGTTGCGCCGTCTGCGTCCTCACGCCCCTGCCGATGCGCTGATCTGGGTCAGCCATGAGGCGCAATACACTCAGGCGGAACAGGCCGACGCGGTACTTCGCGGTTATGAAATCGTCCGCCACCGGCTGCGCTGGGAACTGCCGGTGTATCTGCTGGACCGGCGTAAACTGACCTGGCCGCAACCGGAACGGCCGGTGCAGCTGGTCGGGGTGTTCGATAACAAAAGGCTGACACCGGAGTCTTTATCGTCTTCTGTCGATTCACTGCTCCCTGAACTTCGCGCACAGGGCATGGCACAAATCAGCGGAAACCTGAGCCATGCGTTTTTGCTGCAACTGGCCAGTGATTTAAAAGCCCGCCTGACCGGCTGGACAGACGCCTTTAAACCCCTGCTAAACAGCTACCGGCCGGTGCCTCTTTACGGCGTGGCGTTTTCACCGGCGCTGACGTTACGGGCGTACAGCCCGCATGAACGCGCGGATTCTCCGGTTTGGCGGGAATTGTCTGCCGGCATTCACAGCCGCGCCGGTCGTCCGGTTGGGGTAACGGCGCGAACAGTGGCGAAGTGGAGCGCCGCGACCGCGATGCTGGTATTGGCCATCGGTACAATCGTGTCCGGCATCAGTAATTACCGGCTGGTGACCGGCAGCATGGAGCTGGTTCAGCAGGCAAAAACTTCGCCCTCGCCTGCCGTTTTGTCTTCGTTGCAACAGAGGGTGCAATCCTTACTGGCTCAGCAGGAACAGGGCACGCCGCTGTATCGCCGGTTCGGTCTGGACGTGACGGATTCGCTGCTTCCTGCCCTCTGGCCGGGATACTCGACGCTGGCCCACAGGCTTATCGTTCAACCGGCGCAGCGGCAGCTTATTGCGGCGCTGGTATCACCCACGCCTTCCTACGATGCCCTGAAAACCTACCTGATGCTGGCCCAGCCCGACAAAACCACCGGCGCAGAGGCGCAGCGCTATTTAACGCAGCAGCTGACGCCGTTGCTGAAAAACGTTGCGCCGCAGGATATCGATTTTGTGGCCACGCAGTTTGCCCGGCATCATGACTGGAAAATTACCCCAGACAGCGCGGCGGTCACGCAGGCGCGGGCGGCCTTGCTGAACGCCATGAGCGGCGCGGATGCAGAACAAAAACTTTATGGTTCCCTGATTTACCGCACCTCCCGCAACTACGCGGATTTGTCGCTGACGCAGCTGCTTGACGGTCAGGAGACCGGCGGGATGTTCACCCTTGAGGCAGAAGTACCAGGCAGCTTTACCCGCCAGGCGTACGAAGGCGCAATCGCGCCGGAGATAGCCGCACTGGTCACCCAGCGTCAGGAACAGGTTGGTTGGGTACTGGCAGAGCCGGGGCATCAGGTGGAAGCGTCACTCTCCCCCGCCGCACTGGGTGAACGGTTAACGGCGCGCTATTTTGCCGAATACGGTACCGCGTGGCAGAAAACGCTTAACCAGCTGAAGGCGCATACGGCGGCGAATCCGGCAGAGCAGTTGGCACTGGCTTCTGACGTCAGCCGGTCGCCACAGATAGCGCTGATGAAACAGCTTGCCTGGCAGGGACTGGCAGGCAGCCCGAACGAACGACGCAGTGAGCTGATCCCTGCCCTGCAGCCGGTGTTTGGCGGCATCGTCTCAATGGCGACCGGTGCCAGTAAAGGGAACGGTATTACGCTATCGCGCTGGCGGTCACAAACAGCCGCACTGCGCGACAAGATGCGCAACCTGTCAGCGGCCACCGGCGGTACGGCGGCGCTCTCGCAGTCGGTATTTCGCGGGACACAGATCGATAACGCGGTTTCTGAGTTGCCCGCCCGTCTGCGTATCCAGCTGGGCAGCGGCTGGCAACCGATGGCACAGGCGCTGTTTTTGGCGCCGCTCAGCCAGACATGGAAAGGCGTGATGACCACCGGCGTAAAAGGCATGGATGCAAAGTGGCAGCAGGAGATTGTCGCCACCTGGCACAAAGAATTCGATAACACCTTCCCGTTCACCGACAGCCCGAAAGACGCGTCGCTGGCGGCGCTGAACGATTTTATCAACCCGCAGACCGGCCTGATTGCCGGTTTTGTCCGTGAACACCTTAACGGCGTGCTGGAGTACAAAGACAACCGCTGGCAGAAGGCCGACAAACTGCCGCCGGGGCTGACGGTGAACGCCGCGTTTCTCAGCAAGCTGAACCAGATTGACCGGTTAGGTCACGCGCTTAACGATACGGGTTGGGGATTTCGTTTCAAGCTGCAGGCGGGCACCGCCAGAGACGTGGTGCAGACCGAACTGAACATCGATGGCCAGAAGCTGGTGTACTTCAATCAGATGCTGTTATGGCAGGACATTCAGTGGCCGGGCGACACGTACTATCCCGGTGCATCGCTGGTGTGGACCAGCGTCCGTGCCGGTGCGCGGCTCTATTTTGACACGCCTGGCACCTGGGCATTTTACCGGCTGCTGAAGAAGGCCAACATCACGCAGGTGGACGACACGCATTATCAGGTGGTCTGGACCGCCGGTGACGGCCTGCCGCTCAATTACCGCCTGGCCTTTATCGCCGGTAACGATCCGGTCAGCCTGCTGAAACTTGATGGTTTCAGATTACCCAATACTATTTTCCGATAACGCAGGCACCGACATGGAAGACAATTTCTTAAAATATTTTGACGGCGAAATGCGCTATCTGAAGGAAGCCGGGCTGGAGTTTGCGCAAGAATTCCCGGAGCTGGGCCGCGCGCTGGGATTAGACGGCACCCCGGTCCCCCGTGATGACTCCGTCGAGCGGCTGTTTCAGGGGTTTTCGCTGATGATGGCGAAACTGCGGCAGAAAATTGACGATGACATTCCCGAGCTGACCGAGCCGCTGCTTTCGCATCTGCTGCCGGTGATTAACCGCACCCTGCCCTCCACGGCCATCGTCGAACTGACACCGGCCGCGCCGGATCTGCATGTGCGGAAAGAGCTGTTACCCGCTGAAAGCGAGCTCTTTACACAACAGCTCGGCAATGATCGCCAGCGTTGTGCGTATCGCACAGTACGGGATCTGGAAATCCATCCATTTTCGCTGGAAACCGTCTCGTTATTCACCCTGCAGGAAGGCCAGCAGGCACTACGGCTGCGGTTCTCACTTCCCGCACTGATTGAAATTCGCCCCGCCGACTGGCAGAACATCAGCCTGTATCTCAACGGCGACCGCGTGCTGCAGTCGGCGCTGTATCTGGCCCTCAGCCGTCAGGTAAAGCGGGTGAATGTGCGGTTCTGGCAGGAATCCACTGAGCTGAAACCGGCAGATGTGCAGTTTTTGCCGCGCTGGCAGGCAGAGAACGACGCCTCAATCTGGCCGGAGAGCGACAGCCCGGCCCTGTGCGGCGAGGTGCGCCCGTGGCTGGAGTATTTCACTTCACTGGCGCGTTATTTCTTTATGCAGCTGCGTGGGCTCGAGGCCCTGACCTTCCCGCCGGACACCACCTCCTTTGATATCGAGGTGACGCTCAGCGAACGCTGGCCATACGATCTGGCCGTGCCGCAGGACGCCATCCGCATGCACTGTGTGCCGGTGATTAACCTGTTCCGCCTGCTGGCCCAGCCGCTGAGCGTCACTGCCGCAGTCAGCGATTACCGCCTGCGACCTCACCGGCTCAGCGACGGCCATACCGAGATTTATGCGGTCAATGACGTGGCAGAGGTCGCCGAAGACAACGCTGAATTCAGCTACGTGCCCTACAGCCAGTTTCGTCAGAAAGGCGGCATGCTGAAATACGCTAAAAACTGGCCCGACCGTTATTACCACACCCGCATGTACCGGGGGACGTCCGGCCTGAACGAGACCATTTTAATGCTCGGAGGGCGCACGCACGAGGAACAGGACGGGCTCAAGATGCGCCTGAACATGACCTGCACCAACGGCGCCTGGCCGCGCATGGCGTTGCAGGAGAGCGTCTTTGACGGCGAAACCGCCCTGGGTAATCTTGAACTGAAGTGTTCAACCCGCTTGCGTCCCACTATGCCGCATTACCCGCCGACCGCTGAACTTTATCAGTGGCAGGTGCTGTCTCTGCTGCATCCGCAGGCCATCGCCGGTCTGATGGAGATCGACACGCTGCGTCACGCGCTCAGCCTGCTGGACTGGACGCATGACCCGGACAACGCGCGGCGTATTGCGGGCATTACACAGGTGAGCTATACGCCGTCTCACTACCCTGCCGAAGGCTGGCACGGCGTGGCCATCCGCGTGACATTGGATGAACATCAGTTCTGTGGTTCGGGCGATGCATTGCTGTTTTGCGAAATTCTGGAGCAGTTCTACACCCAGTACGCCGATATCCGCCGGTTCATTCAGCTGACGGTGACGCTCAGTCAGTCCGGGACACAATGGGCATGGCCGGAACGACGCTTAACCCGGATTTTATTCTGATGATGAAAGATAACGAAAAGCGCCTGAAAGAATTCTGGCAAGACAGTGAAGGCAACGACCGGGCGCATGCGTTTAACTTCTACCGTTTCTGCCAGCTGCTGGAGAAACAGCTCTCGGATAACAAACCGATCGGCAGCACCTTTTCGCCGAAAAACGACGCGGTGCGTTTTCGTCCGCATCCGGGGATGGGTTTTCCGGTCAGCGAGCTAAAAGCGGTGGAGACGAATGCGGAACGCCCGGACGCGCCGCCGACGGTGCGCACCACCTTTATGGGACTGTACGGCGTGGATTCGCCGCTCCCGACCAGCTATATCGATGACATCACCCAGCGGCGTGAAGGCCATGAAGCGATGGAAGCCTTTTTAGACATCTTCAACCACCGGATGATGACGCAGTTTTACCGTATCTGGCGAAAGTACAGCTATCCGGCCACCTTTGAAAACGGCGGTACCGACAAAACGTCGCGCAGCCTGATGGCCCTGACCGGTATCACCGACAGCGGCGACGTGCCCGCCTCGCGGTTACTGGCGTTACTTCAACCGCTGGTCAGAACCACCCGCACAGCGGAAGGCATAGTCAGCGTGATCCGCACGCAGGCACCCAACACTCGCGTCATTGTTAAACCGCATAAGGTCACGCGGATGCCCGCCGGAAAACGGGCAAGGTTCTCTTTTTCAGAACAACAACGGCTGGGGGATCATCTGGTACTTGGCAGCATGTCATCCGATGCCAACTACTGCATTGGCGTGGAGATGTTTACAGAAGATCCGGCGGAAGCCAAAAGCTGGTTACCCGGCGGCCAACTGCGGGAGGATGTGTTTACACTGCTACGCGTGTACCTGGGGTGTGATTACGATGCCAGCCTGACACTCACTATTCCGATGGAACTGGCTCCGTTGCCACGTCTCGGCGACCCTTGGTTACTGATGGGATATAACGTCGTAATGGGTTTACGTGAGGATAATCTGGAAGAAATGCCAGAGCGGGTGAAAATGAAACTGGGGCAAATCCGCAGTCAATAGGTGATGAGGCAGAAGCTGCCTCACACCCATCACATTTGATGCATCATGTTGTATACTCATCGCCGACGGTTTCTTCTCTATTCCGGGTGCGCGCACTCTATTGCTACGGTGAACATTTGAATTATCCCATCAGCTCGATTAACCACGCCTACCTGGGCAGCAGCGTGTATGCCACGCTGCGCGAAGCCCTGATTACCGGCCGTCTGAAACCTAACGATCGTCTGCGCATCCGCGAACTGGCTGAGCAGGTGGGCACCAGCGTCACGCCGGTGCGTGATGCGATTTTACAGCTGGCAAAAGAGCAGGCCCTGGAAATGCGCACGCCAAAAGATATCCGCGTGCCGCAGCTTGATGAGCAGCAATATCATGAAATTCGTACGTTGCGCCTCGAGCTGGAAGGCCTCGGCGCGGAGAAAGCGGCGCAGTCGGTGACCGTCTATGAGTTAGAGCGCATTACGCAAAACATTGAGGCCAACCGCAACGCCATCAGCAACGAAGATTTACCCGAAGCCCTGCGCCTGAACAGCGAGTTTCATCTGATGCTGGCAGAAAGTGCGCGGATGCCGTTGCTGAGTAATTTCATCGACAGCTTATGGATGCGCACCGGCCCGTTGATTGCTCAGGCTTACGCCCATTTTTCCCAGCGTATGGCTATCGAGCATCATCAGGAGATTTTGCTGGCGTTGCGTAAAGGTGATGGCGCGGCGGCGAAACGGGCGATTCAGGAAGATATTCTCGACGGCAGCCAGAAAATGGTCGAATTCCTGGCGGCCAGTCGTGAAGGGTTTGAGTAACAGCACCGCGATCAGCGAGCTGATTTAGCGGTTACAACAGATCTCCGTAAGGCATGTGGTGCTCGGAAAGCATTCCTGTGAGCACCACATTGGCGGTACGCGTACCCTGTAAACGGTCATACATTTTGTACATTTTCTGCAAACCATTATCGACAGCGTGGATCACCGTTGGAGTAAACACATCCTCATTCCAGCGAATTATCATTCCCCCTGTATTTGGATCGAAAATAAAGATTTCATCGCCGGTACCATAAAATGCGATGCCCATGTGATTCATCGGATATGAGCTGCGTTTTAAATAGGCGCAATTATCTCTGCGCTTGTTAATTTCTCCGACAGATAAAACCAGTAATACCAGACCACATCCCCTTACAAAGGGTTTCTCGGGAAGAATACATCGTGAATATTGGCTTTGCAGATGGAAAATTCTTTGGCGAAAATCCTGAAACCCTGGTGGGATTGTATTATCTAAAATATTCCCCGACGCCCGTACCGCACTCAGATACTCCTCAGCGTAATCAAACACTTGCCTGGGCGTCAGGGAAGTGTCTGCCCCGTCAGCGCAATCAAGAATATGCGACACCAGAGCCACACTGAGCCCGCAGCAAAATCCCCCCTGAGTTTGTAATTCGGACTGACGGCAGCGAAAACGATTAAACTCCTGAACAGACATTTCTCTCTCCTTTTAAAAATATACATTCACACAATTATTTTTATTCATTGGCAACATAGCTAAAACATATAGCTAAATAAGAAAAACTGAATAAGGAATACTTCATTAACTTATTCCAGAGAAGTTATTATACAGAAAATAATGGAATTATTATTTTCATATCAGATATTTTTTGAGACAGATCCCGCACAGGGAATAATGAATGAGTTGATAAACTCATTCATTTTAACGTACCCCGAACGTTGCAAAGGCGACTTATTGCGCGCGATCATGGGCGGCTTCCCCGAGTACCTCTGCCAGCGTTTCCAGCAGCAGCGCCGCGTGCTCCGGCTGAAAGACCAGCGGCGGACGTATTTTCAGTACGTTGGCCGACGGGCCGGTAGCGCTGATTAAAATCTGTTTACGCCGCATCGCGTTGACCACGTACGCGGCCTGATCCGGTGCCGGGGTGTTGCGCTGATCGCTCACCAGTTCCACGCCGATGAACAGCCCATCGCCGCGCACATCGCCGATCACCGGATAACGCGCTGCCAGTTTTTGCAATCCTTCACGCAACAATGCGCCGGTTGTCTGCGCGTTTTGCTGCAACGCCTCACGCCGTAACACCTGCAAAACCGCATGCGCCGCCCGGCATGACACCGGATTGCCGCCGAAGGTGTTGAAATAACGCTGACGACGGCCAAACTCCGCGAACAGTTCCGGTCGGCCAACCAGTCCGGCCACCGGATGCCCGTTACCCATCGGTTTGCCGAGGCTGACCAGATCGGGAAGCACGCCGTAGCGGGCAAATCCCCAGCGCGAACTGCCGGTGCGGCCAAACCCCGGCTGGACCTCGTCGGCGATGAATAATCCTCCGGCGGCGCGCACCTGTGCCACAGCGCGCTGTATCTCCTGCGGCGGCGGACTGAATATTCCGTCGCTGGAAAAAATGGTGTCCAGCAGCAGCGCCGCCGGTTTTACGCCGGCCTGCTTCATTTCCTCCAGCGCCCTTTCCACACCCGCGCCGAACGCGCCCGGATGACGGAAGGTGTCAGGTGCGTCAATCAGCCAGACAGTGTTTCCCTGCATAAATCCTTCGCCGAGCGAAGGCGACAGCTCAGCCAGCGCGCTGGTGACGCCGTGATACGCCCAGCGGGTCACCAGAATGCCCTGCCCGCCGGTGACCAGGCGTGCAACGCGCAGCGCCAGATCGTTGGCTTCGCTGCCGGTGCAGGTCATGGTCAGGCTGCGCAACTCTGGCGGAAACTCGGTCAGAAAATCTTCGGCAAACTCGACGATGGCATCGCTCAGATAGCGGGTATGTGTGTTGAGCTGCGCGGCCTGCGCCGCAATCGCCTCAACCACCGCCGGATGACAATGCCCCACCGACGCCACGTTATTATACGCATCGAGATAACGACGGCCTTCGCTGTCATACAGCCAGACACCCTCTGCACGCACCACGTGCAGAGGCTCCTGATAAAACAAACGATAACCGCCGCCTAGCCACTGCTTGCGGCCTTCTGAAACCTGTTGCTGAGTCAGCATCCGCTGGCCTCCCGTTACACCAGTGATGAAGTGCAGGACTTACGGAAAATCGCGTCTGTCTGCGTAAAGGGTTGTTGCATCAGCCGTGAAAGGCTGCGCCACGCGTGCGTCTGATTGCGCAGAATATAGTCTCGGTTCAGCGGATAAAGTACCGCACGGTGCTGGGCGATCAGCAAACTCAGCGCCAGCCGCGATGCCACCAGTTCCGGCAACACCTGAAGCTCAGCGTCGGTCAGCGGCTGCCGGGCGGTGTAGGCAGCAATCAGCGGGCGGCAATACAGAAACAGGTCGTCCCCGTTGCTGTCCAGCTGATAGGCCAGAGCGGTCGCCAGTTCATTGATAAGTGGAGCGTGAAGGGCATCGCCGAAATCGATGATACCGGCGATCCGCTGCGCATCGGCGCTGCACACCAGCACGTTGTGCGTGTTCAAATCGTTGTGGATCACCTGTCTGCGCAGCAAAGGGCTGGCAGGAACCACCTTTTGCTGATGCGTTTGCAGCACCCGCGCGATTGTGCGTCGTTGCTCCGCGTCACTCAGGTGCGGCACCCAGCCCTGCATCCGTGACAAATCTGTGATATCCCACAGCAAATTGCGGTGCGCGCCCGCATGTTCAAAATCACTCAGCGCGATATCCAGACGCGCCAGCGTATCGCCCAGCGCCTGCATCAGTTTTTTGGATCGCGGCACCTGATACTGCGCCGTGCCCGGCAGATAACTGACCGCGCGCAGGGTGAGATTTTGCCCGCTGACGTTCACCTGCGGCGTGAGTTCTCCGCCGCGACTCTCCTGCAAACGGGGAACCGGCAACGCGCTGTCGCGCAGCGCCAGATGGCTGAGGATGGCCGTCTGAAAATCCACTTCGGCAGGCACTTCCGCCGGGTTAACAAAACGCAGCATGTATGCCCGGCCTGAAAGCGTGGTCAGGCAAAAATTGCTGTCGCGTTCGCCGCCGAGGATCTCCGCCGTGCCTTCCAGCCCGTAAACCTGCTCCGCAATTTTCTCCGCCTGCAACGGCGTTACGCGCGGGACTTCTGTGGTCAGCAATGAAGACGTCTCAGACATGTTGACCGCCGTTGACGTGGATCTCCGCCCCGTTGACGTAAGAAGCGCCGGAGGTGCAGAGGAAATAGATCAATGACGCCACTTCCTCCGCTTTGCCCAGACGCTGCAACGGCACGCTGCGTTCCACAATCTCTTGTGTGCCGGGCGAAAGGATGGAGGTATCAATTTCGCCGGGTGCGATAGCGTTTACGCGCACGCCGTGAGGCCCGAACTCGTGCGCCATCTCGCGGGTCAGCGTCGAGAGCGCCGCTTTAGAACAGGCGTAAGCCACACCGGCAAACGGATGCACTTTGCTGCCGGCAATCGAGGTGACATTGATGATGCTGCCCTGCGCCGCTTTCAGCTCATCGAACAGGCCGGTGGCCAGCATCGCGGTGGAGAAAAGATTGACGTTAAACACTTTCAGCCAGGTGGCGTAATCACTGTCGAGCACGCCGAGGCGACCGCCGGTGGCCGTTTTGGGTGACATACCGGCGTTGTCCACCAGTGCATCCAGCCTGCCGCCGAGACGTTCTTTGATCATCGGCAGGGCATTCTGCACGCTGTCGATATCTTCCAGATCCAGATGGATATGGTTCAGAAAACCTTCTGCCCACGGACATTCATCCACCCAGTTCTGGCGCGAGGCCGTAAAAATCCGCCAGCCCGCCGCGTAAAAATGTTTGACCGTCGCGTGCCCGATACCCCGGCTCGCGCCGGTCAGTAACAATGTCTTTTTTTCGGTCATGGTGATTGCCTCGGTTGCTTTTGATATTTGATGCATCAGGAATAATCAAAAAAAGAGGACCTGTAAAGTCCTCTGATGAAAAAGTGGCTTAATGCGTGGCGCCGGAGTGACGCAGACGTTCGCCGCGACGGCGCAGCAGTTCCATCACCACCAGTAAAATCAGTGAGGCGCCTACCATCAGTGACGCCGCAGCGGCTATGGTCGGATCGAGATTTTCGCGGATTCCGGCGAACATCTGGATAGGGAGCGTTCTCTGGCGCGGGCTGGCGAGGAACAGTGTCACCACCACTTCATCGAACGACGCGGCAAACGCAAACAGCGCACCGGAGAACACGCCGGGAGCGATAAGCGGCAGGGTCACTTTGCGGAACACGGTCAGCGGCGAAGCCCCCAGACTGGCTGCGGCCCGCGAGAGATTACGGTCGTAGTTTTTGAGAATCGCCGTGACGGTGATCACCACAAAAGGCACGCCAAGCATGGCGTGGGCCAGCACCAGCCCGAGGTAGCTGTTGAGCAGCGAAATACGTGCAAAAAAGAAGAACATGCCGACCGCGATGATCACCACCGGCGCAATCATCGGCGAAATCAGGACTGCCATCACCAGTGATTTACCGCGAAACTCACCACGCACCAGCCCGACCGAGGCCAGAACGCCCAGCACCGTCGCCAGAAGGGTCGCCAGCGGCGCAATCAGCAGACTGTTCCCCAGCGAACTCAGCCATTCATCCGAATGAAAAAAGGTGTGGTACCAGCGCAGCGAAAATCCGGTGAGCGGATAGCTGAGAAAAGAGCCGGCATTAAACGACAGCGGCACGATGATCAGCACCGGCACAATCAGAAACAACAGGATCGCCGCACTGTAGAAGTTGAAAAACCAGCGCCATAAACGCAGTAACAATGCCCCTTTCTGTCTCATTTGATGTTTCATTTTCGGGCTCCTTTAATGCGCGGCAACTTCTGCTTTGGTGCGCGTGACGCGGATATAAACGATGTACAGCAACACCACAATCACCAGCAACTGTGTGCCCAGCGCCGCGGCCATTCCCCAGTTCATCGTGCTGTTGGTAAAGAATGCCACAAAGTAGCTGACCATCTGATCGCCCGGCCCGCCGAGCAGCGCGGGAGTGATGTAGTAACCAATCGCCATCATAAACACCAGCAATGCGCCTGCGGTGACACCGGCATAGGTTTGCGGCACATACACCCGCCAGAAAGCAGAAAACGGATGCGCGCCCAGCGAAATCGCCGCCCGCACATAGTTAGGTGAAATGCCTTTCATCACGGCATATAAAGGCAGCACGATAAACGGCAGCATGATGTGGGTCATCGAGATGTAAACGCCCAGCCGGTTAAAAACCATGACCAGCGGCTGATCGATAATGCCGGTGCCAAGCAGTGCGCGGTTGATAAGCCCGCCGGACTGCAACAGCACAATCCAGCTGGCGGTGCGCACAATCAGCGACGTCCAGAACGGCAGCAGCACCAAAATCATCAGTAAATTGGCGCGCCCGGCGGGCTGTTTTGCCAGCCAGTAGGCCAGCGGATAGCCGAGCAGCACGCAGCACAATGTCACGACCAGCGCCATCCACAGCGTTCTGAGCAGCACATTGACGTACAGCGCCTGATCCGCAGGCAGCGCAACGATGTGGCCGGTATCGACATCAACCTTGCGGTCAAACGCCGACAACAAATAGAGAGAGGTGACGGGTTTTGCCGCACGCCGAAGGGTCTGCCAGGTGCTGACTTCACCCCACAAAGGCAGGCTCTGGATTAATGTTTCGCGCACCGCGGTGCTGCCTGCCGGTACATGGCGTAACGTGCCGGTGATCAGGCTGCGGTAGCGGTTATCTTCGTAGCTTAAACGTTTGGCAATCGCCGCCATTTGTCCGCTGCTGCGGGCGTTACGCAGATCAGACACCAGGGCGTTGAATGTCGCTTCGTCGGGCACGCTGTTGCCATCCCAGCGCGATAACTGCGTCACCGTGCCCGGCAGGGTGTCCCCCAGTTCGGGGTTGGTGACGCTTTTCACTAAAATCGACGCAATCGGAAACAGAAAGCTGACGATCACAAACAGCAGTAAAGGTGCAATCAGCAGTAAAGAGCGGCGGGTGTAAGCGGCCTCTGTTTTTCGCAGGCGTTGACGCAAGGTCGGGCCCGATGTCCCGGCGTCCGGCACCGGAGTGGTCAGCATGTCGGTTTGGCTCATATTTTTCTCCCGCAGCGGGTGTTCTGATGTCGTGTTTCACAGGTGCTGAGCACAAGAGAGTGCGGGCTGAATCACGGCAGTGAGTCTCGCCGGTTCAGCCCGATCAATGAAGGGGAGTTATTTCGCAGCCCAGGCGTTGAATCGTTGCTCGAGATCTTCTCCGTGCTCGATCCAGAACTGAGTATCCACCTGCAATGCGCCTGCCAGGTTTTTCTCAGCCGTCGGGAGATTCTGCGCGTATTTTGCATCGATCATGCCGGTGACGGATTTTTCAGTCGGGCCGTAAGGAATGGTTTCGGCAAAGACTTTCTGATTCTCAGGCTTGTTGGCAAAGGCGATAAACTGTTCGGCCAGCTCTTTATGTTTCGAGCCTTTGACGATCGCCCAGCTGTCCAGATCGTACAGGCTGTTTTCCCAGACCATTTTGAAGTCATGCCCTTCGGCCTGTGCGGCGCTGACGCGGCCATTATAGGCCGAGCTCATGACCACATCGCCGGACACCAGCCACTGCAACGGCTGAGCACCGGATTCCCACCACTGAATATTGGGTTTGATTTGGTCGAGTTTTTTGAAGGCACGTTCCACACCGGCTGGGGTGGCCAGCACGTTATAGATGTCTGCGCGTTTGACGCCGTCGGCCAGCAGCGCAATTTCCAGCGTGAATTTGGCACTTTTGCGCAGTGCGCGTTTACCCGGAAAATCTTTCACATCCCAGAAATCCGCCCAGCTGGTTGGCGCTTTTTTCAGTTTGCTGGCGTCATAAGTCAGTACCGTTGACCACAGGAAGATACCCGCGCCGCATTCGGTGACCGCGCCCGGGACGTACTGTGTTTTATCGCCGAGTTTGTTCCAGTCCAGAGGTTCAAACAGACCTTCATCACAGCCGCGGATAAGCTCCGGGCTTTCGACTTCCACCACATCCCAGCCGACTTGCCCGGTTTCGACCATGGCACGAATGCGCGCCATTTCACCGTTATATTCGCCCGGTTCGATGGTGCCCTTTCCGGCAGCGGCGAAGGGTTTGTAAAACGCTTTATCCTGCGCGTCCTTATTCAGGCCGCCAAATGAGATCACGGTCAGAGATTCGGCCTGAGCCTGAAAAAACAGACCGGCGAGGAGAGTGGTCAGTGCAATCTTCTTAAACATGCTGTGACTCCTGGTTAACTTAAAAAGTGCGGAAAGCGCTAAAGTAAACGGCGTGTTAAAATATGATGCATCATATTTTATTATGAAGCATAAACCATGCCATTCCTGTGGAGTCCGCCCGTGCGGCCTTACGCGCGAGGCGCAATGCCGTACGGACAGGCTTTGTTGAGGCAATTTGTATTTTTTTTGCGCCTCATGACCACTCAGTTTCTTTTTATTGTTAAACCTTGCACAGCTTGTGTGCATCACTGCACGTTATCTGAACCTTTATCTGCCTCGTGGTGACGGATTACTCCGCCAGCTCGATGCACAGATATTTCATTTCCAGATAATCGTCCATACCGTGACGTGACCCCTCACGCCCCAGCCCGGACTGTTTGATCCCCCCGAACGGTGCCACTTCGTTTGAAATCAGACCGGTATTAATGCCGACCATGCCATATTCCAGCGCTTCCGGAACCCGCCACTGGCGCGCCGCATCACGGGTGAAAAGATAAGCAGCCAGCCCGAACTCCGTATCGTTAGCCATCGCCACAGCCTGCGCTTCGTCAGTAAAACTGAACACCGGCGCGACCGGACCGAAGGTTTCTTCACGGGCAAATTTCATCGCTGACGTCACATTGCCGATCACCGTCGGCTGGAAGAAGGTTCCGCCCAGCGCGTGCGGTTCGCCGCCGGTCAGCAGCGTGGCACCTTGCGACAAGGCATCAGCAATGTGTTCCCGCACTTTCGCAATCGCGTCATGATCGATAAGCGGGCCTTGCGTAACGCCGGGCTCAGTGCCGTCGCCGACCTTCAGCTTTTGCACTTCTTCCACCAGCCTGGCGACCAGCGCAGGGTAAATCCCCTGCTGGACATAAATACGGTTGGCGCAGACACAAGTTTGCCCACTGTTGCGGAATTTCGACGCCATGATCCCCGCCACGGCGCGCTCCAGATTGGCGTCATCGAAGACGATAAAGGGTGCATTTCCGCCAAGCTCAAGCGAGAGTTTCTTCACCGTCTGCGCGCTTTGCGCCATCAGAATGCGCCCCACTTCCGTCGAACCGGTAAAGCTGAGTTTGCGCACCACCGGGCTGTCGCACAGCACTTTGCCGACATCGCGCGCTGAACCGGTGATCACCTGCAACACTCCGGCCGGAATACCCGCCTCAATCGCCAGTTGTCCGAGTGCCAGCGCGCTCAGCGGCGTCTGTTCCGCCGGTTTGACGATCATCGCGCAGCCTGCTGCCAGCGCCGGTGCGGCTTTACGGGTGATCATCGCCGCCGGGAAATTCCACGGGGTGATCGCCGCGCACACGCCAATCGGCTGTTTCAGCACCAGCATACGTTGCGAGGCCTGAACAGGTGCCAGCACGCTGCCTTCGATGCGCTTCGCTTCCTCAGCAAACCATTCGATAAACGACGCGGCGTAGACGATTTCGCCCCGCGCCTCGGCAAGGGATTTGCCCTGTTCTGCGGTCAGCAACGCGGCCAGCTCGTCGGCGTGCTCCACCATCAGTTGCGCCCATTTCTGCATCAGCGCGGCGCGCTGTTTGCCGGTTTTTTCACGCCAGCCGACCTGCGCCTGCTCTGCGTAAACAATCGCCTGCGCCGTTTGCGCCGGGGTAATTTGCGGCACGCTGGCGATCACCGCACCGGTGGCCGGATTGATGACGTCTTCACGTTCGCCGTTTTCGCTGTCCAGCCAGTCGCCGTTGATCAGGCATTGCTGGCGCAGCAACCTGTGATGTTTCAGTTGCATAGGTTCCCTCATTCAGCCAGTACGCGGGACAAAATCGCCAGTGCGGCTTTGTACTGAGCGTCGGGAATGGTCAGCGGATACAGGAAGCGGATCACGTTACCGTGTACGCCGCAGCTCAGCATCAGCAAACCGGCATCCAGCGCTTTGCGCAGATACTGTTTGGTCAGTTCAGGCGAAGGTTTTCCGGTGGCCGGATCGTTAAATTCAGCCGCCACCATAGAGCCGCGCGCACGCACGTCCACCAGCGCCGGGCAGCTGGCTTTGGCTTTTTCCAGCACCTCAACCAGTTCAGCACCGAGACGGTTAGCACGATCGCACAACTTTTCTTCTTCGATGATATCCAGCACCGCCAGCGCAGACGCCACCGCCAGCGGGTTACCGGCATAGGTCCCGCCGAGGCCGCCGGGTTCAGGCGCATCCATCAGCTCAGCCCGGCCGGTGACACCGGAAATCGGCATCCCGCCACCCAGGCTTTTCGCCATGGTGACTAAATCCGGTTTAGCGTCGCCGTAATATTCCATCGCAAACATTTTGCCGGTGCGCGCAAAGCCGCTTTGCACTTCGTCGGCGATCAGCACGATGCCGTGACGGTCACACAGCGCGCGCAATCCTTTGACGAATTCTTCCGGCGCGATGTTGAAACCGCCCTCGCCCTGTACCGGTTCAAACACTATTGCGGCGACCTGCTGCGGGCTGATGTCACTGCGGAAAATACGTTCGATGCTCTCCAGTGCCGCTTCTGTGCTGACACCGTGCTGCGCATTGGGGAACTGCGCGTGGAATACTGACGCCGGGAAAGGTCCGAAGCCCACTTTGTACGGCACCACTTTTCCGGTCAGCGCCATCGTCAGCAGGGTGCGGCCATGAAACGCGCCGGAGAACGTAATGATGCCAGGGCGGCCGGTGGCTGCGCGGGCAATCTTCACCGCGTTTTCTACCGCTTCAGCGCCGGTGGAGAAAAAGGTGGTTTTGGCTTTTCCCGCCACCGGAGAAATGGCGTTGATGCGCTCTGCCAGCGTGACAAAGCTGGCGTAAGGCACAATCTGATAGGCCGTATGCGTGAACTGATCGAGCTGTTTGCGGATGGCATCCACAATTTTCGGGTGACGATGGCCGGTATTGAGCACGGCGATCCCCGCTGTAAAATCGATGTACTCCCTACCCTCTTCATCCCACAGCGTGGCATTTTCTGCTTTCGCTGCGTAGAAATCACACATGACGCCGACACCGCGCGGTGTCGCTTCTTTACGGCGTTTTTCCAGTTCGCTGTGACTCATCTCTTGCTCCTGCCTGAAGGCTGATATTTTGTAGGTTACGGGTAAAGGACATGTGAAATTTGTTATCCGCCCTTGTTTTTTATCCTGTCAGCGGCCCTATAATCCAGAACCAGTTCTGTTTATTTCGAGGATCCACTTTTGCGCTCTCTGCTTTCTGACCTCATTTTGCAACGGCTAAACGGCATTTCAGCGGCCTTACCCGGCACCCTGAATAAGCGGGTTTATCAGGCATTACAACAGGCTATCTTCGATGGCAGCATCAGCCCCGGCAGCCGTCTTCCTGCCTCCCGTGACCTTGCTAAAGAACTGGATATTTCGCGCAATACGGTGCTCGCCGCTTATGAACAACTGCAGGCTGAGGGATATATTCAGACCCGAACAGGCAGCGGGACATTCGTCACCGCCGATTTACCGAAAGACGGCGTCATTGCCGATAAAACGGCGACCCAATGTTCACCGGTTCGCAGCCACGTCACGCTTTCCCGGCGGGGGTCGCAACTGCTGACGCGTACCGGCGTAGCCTCGCACCAGTGGGGCGCGTTCATGCCCGGCGTGCCGGATGTCACCCAGTTCCCGCATGATGTCTGGCGAAAATTGCAAAACCGCCTGAGCCGCCGGCTGCATCCTGAGTTTCTCACCTACTCCCGCCACGGTGGCTGCCCGCCCCTGCAGCAGGCGCTGGCCGACTACCTGCGCGTCGCACGCTCAGTCGACTGCACACCGGACCAGATCCTCATCACCGCAGGGACGCATCAGGCGCTGGATTTACTGGCAAAAATGCTGTGTGATCCCGGCGATGTGGCCTGGATTGAAGAGCCGAGTTACTGGGGGATTCGTAACGTATTGTCGGTGAATGGTGTAGAAACGCACCCGGTTGAGGTGGACGAGAACGGCATGAATCCGCCGGAATCCGCGCCCCAAAGCCGTGCACCAAAGCTGATATGCGTGACACCGTCACATCACTATCCGCTGGGTTCGGTGATGAGCCTGGCGCGTCGACAGAAGATTCTCGCGATGGCGGCGCAGCAAGGAAGCTGGATCGTGGAAGATGATTACGACAGTGAGTTCCGTTATTCCGGCAGCCCGATCCCTGCGCTGCAGGGGCTAAGCAGTGATGCGCCGGTGATTTATATCGGCACTTTCAGTAAAACGCTGTATCCCGCCATGCGCATCAGCTATGTGGTTTTGCCCCGCCCTCTGGCATCGCGCCTGAAAATCGCGCATTCCGAGTTATACCGTGGCGGCAACGGGTTAACGCAGCTGACACTCGCCGAATTTATCAGTGATGGACATTACGCCGCCCATATCCGCCGGATGCGGCTGATTTACGGTAAACGTCGCAGCGCGCTGACCCGCCTGATCGAACAGGAACTTGGTCCGGAATTTGTGTGTGAAAACAGTAACGCCGGGCTGCACCTGATCCTCTCACTGCCCGACGCGATTGACGATGTGGCCTTAAGCGCCGAACTGGAACAAAAAAATGTGCTCACCCGACCACTCTCCGCCTACTACCTGCGCCCCGCTCCGCGGCGTGGTCTGCTGCTGGGCTACGGGTGCGTACCGGAAGAGGACATCGGACCGGCTTTCGCACACATCGTTGACTGCCTTAAGCGCAGGCTGCAACGCCAAGGTGCAACCCGGCATGCTGAGAAGGTGAAAACTGAACCGGACGCAAACTTGCCTGATCCTGCATAACGTCGTTGTGAACGTGCTAGCAAAAAGTATTCGAATTTTAAAAATAGCAATAAAATTCATAAGCCTGCGAGATTTCTCTCAGGCTATTTTTTTGCGCTAATTTGTCAGAAATGACTTGTTTGGCTCAGATACGGGTGGTAAAGATTTTTAATAACACCGCGCAAACGATCCTTCAGAGGATGTTTTATGCACAATCCATGCCGGTTGCTGCTGTCGCGTAATCGCGTATTTTTATCTGTGGAGTGTCTGTGATGAGAACGTATGTGAGCTTCAAAAATATCAAGAAGAGCTACGATGGCGATAAACTGGTGGTTAAAAACCTCAATCTCGATGTTCACGAGGGTGAGTTTCTCACCTTGCTGGGCCCGTCGGGGTCGGGCAAAACCACCAGCCTGATGATGCTCGCTGGTTTTGAAACACCGACCCAGGGTGAAATTCTTCTGCGCGACAAGCCCTTGCACAACTTGCCGCCCCACCAGCGTGATATCGGTATGGTTTTCCAGAATTATGCGCTGTTTCCGCACATGACAGTGGCTGAAAACCTGGCGTTCCCGCTGACCATTCGTCGTCTGAACAAGTCTGACATCAAAGAGAAAGTCGATCGCATTCTGGATATGGTCAAACTGAAACCGCTGGCTGACCGCTATCCGGCGCAGATGTCCGGCGGTCAGCAACAGCGTGTGGCGCTGGCCCGCGCATTGGTATTTGAACCAAAGTTGGTTCTGATGGATGAGCCACTTGGCGCGCTGGATAAACAATTGCGTGAACACATGCAGATGGAGATCAAGCAACTGCACCACATGCTCGATCTCACTATCGTGTATGTCACGCATGATCAGAGTGAAGCGATGACGATGTCTGACAGGGTGGCGGTGTTTAATGACGGCGTTATCCAGCAGATGGACAGCCCGAGCGTAATTTATGAGAAACCTGATAATGCTTTTGTCGCGCAATTCATCGGTGAAAATAACAGCCTGCTCGCCACGCATACATCAGCAGAAGGTATTTTTTACCGCGCATCACTTGATGACGGTACTGAATTACGGGCAGTCAAAATTCGCCCAAGTTCGCCAGGCAGAAAAATCCTGCTATCGATTCGCCCTGAACGCATCACCGTAAATGATCATCAGCCGGGCATGGAAACGGTCAAAGCCAGAATCAAACAGTTTATCTATTTAGGCGATCACGTCCGCATGATCACAGAAGTGGCAGGACAAGATAATTTCATGGTGAAACTTTCTGCTGCCACGTTACGTCCGGAATGGCAGCCGGGCACTGAGGTTATGCTTTCATGGCAACCCGTGCACCTTCGTGCTCTTGATGTCATCACGCATTAAATCCATAGAGGTATCATCCCGATACCTCTATAATCTCAACATCTCAACATCTCAACATCTCAACATCTCAACATCTCAACATCCTGTAATTCTGTAATTCTGTAATTCTGTAATTCTGTAATTCTGTAACCAAGTTAATTCCATGCTCCTGGAATCCTTTGATTATTGAATCCACCAATTTCAAACACCTCAAAATCCTATCATCTCAGGATGATATTATCTCGGGATTTAATTACAGAATCATCGCATCCCCGGATACTATCATCGCTCTGGTTACAGGATTCTGAAATCCCGAGATTTAATCCCTGAATCCTGCAATCCCAATACTCCCGCCTGATAATCTCATGATACTGTAATCACAGAACGGCATCCCAGGATATTATAATCCTTATAAAATCCCAGAATCATAGAATCTCAAAACAAAATCAGATAAAAATACATTTATATTACATACAGATATGCATCAGCAGCAAGAATCCTGAAATCTCATAATCACTTAATAATCCCAAGATTTCAGGATTATTACATAATCATACAATCTCATGATTACGCCTTAGAGGTTATGCTGAACGCAATGATATCAGCATCCTGGAATCTCAAAATCATGGTGGTTCTCAGGATGTTATACTCCCAGGATTCTCACGTGGACATTAAATCCTTCCATCCTGACTATGCTGTGATTCCGTGCATCCCTGCATTCCTGAATCCTGAATCCTGAAATCTTAGGATTCTTATGTACTGTAAACCCAGGATGGGTTGCTCACAGAATCATATGATAACCTAATCCTGGCATCCCATAAGGATAAGGGTACAAGATTTCAGGCTGTTGGATTCAATGAGCGCGGAATCACAGAATCATAAAACCTCAGGATAATAGAATTCCCACACTTCCAGAATCCTGCCATTCAATAATCTCAGGATAGTGAGATAGTGAGATAGTGAGATAGTGAGATAGTGAGATAGTGAGATAGTGAGATAGTGAGATAGTGAGATAGTGAGATAGTGAGATAGTGAGATAGTGAGATAGTGAGATAGTGAGATAGTGAGATAGTGAGATAGTGAGATAGTGAGATAGTGAGAGCGTAACGGTTCCGTTTTGTCTGTCCAGACTATTTTTAGTGGTTAAGACATAATCGCCTTTGACAGCGGCGTGACTCCTGATCACATTCAACATCCGGGAGTAATGGAATTATATCATCCTGAGATTTTGTGATTCTGAAATCCTTGCATCATAAAATCTTTGCAACCTGTGATAACAACAAATCTCTTTTCAACCTTACGCTTAAGCGCAAACTTTAGGATTCTATAATCCTGTAATCACAAGATGCTACAATTCGATAATCCTTAAATATTGTAATCCCTGGATACAAACCTTATAGTATCACCTCAATCCTGTGATTCATGGATTAGTAAATCTCAGAATCCTATGATTACAATATTTTTGAATCCTGAAATCTTCGCATTTTAGGATGCAGGCAACTTACCGACGCTTCATCAAGAGGATGTTATGGCAGCGAAAATTATTTCCTTCCTGAACGGGAAGGGCGGGGTAGGGAAGACCACGACCTCCATTAACATTGCTACCTGTCTTGCAAGACAAGGTCATAAGGTCGTGATGGTCGATACCGACCCACAGGGAAGCATCAGTAACTGGTACGATGATAGCAAATGTCAGTTCGATCTGGCCGAAGCAGCATCCGAGAAAGAAGTCTATACCGTACGTAAGCAGTTGAAGGAATATGATTACGTCGTCATTGATGGGGCAGCGGCAATCTCTGCAATCTCATCGGCTGCGGTGATGGTCAGTGATTTAGTGCTGATCCCCGTGACACCGTCACCTTTAGATTTTGCAGCTTGTGGCGCAATCCTGGCCGTCGTTGAAGCCCGTGAAAACCTTCAGCCCGTCATTGCTCGTTTCCTGATCACTAAAAAAGTCGCCTCGGCAAAAATGCTGGAAGTCCTTAAAGCATCCATCGCTGACACTGGCGTGCCTGCATTACGCACCGGCACCACTCAGCGCCAGGTTTACATTCGCACCATGATGGATGGCGGTACCGTTTTCGATACGACAGATGGTAACGCAAAGGGTGAGATAGAAATTATGACCAAAGAAATCACGGAGTTGTTGAAATGAAAATGAAACTTGGGCAGCACAGACAGCTGACTACCGCACTGGACGCCGTAGCAAAGCCACCCGCTTCAGTGAAAAAACTGCAAACCAATATCGATGAAGAGTTACATCGCCGGTTTAAGACCAGCTGTTTCCTGCAAGATCGTGAAATGAAAGACGTGCTGACGGAGTTAATCCAGGGCTGGCTTATCAATAACGAACGTTCGTGATCTGAAGATTTATGCCGGAGCGGGTCTGCGACAAGATTCGTTCTGGCAGATCCTCTCTCAACCCACTGACAGAATGACACTTTCCCTTCCGCCTTATCCTTTCCTGAAGCCCCTTTGCACGGTTTAGAAGATCCAAAGATCAAATAGTCTTTTGTTTCTTTTTTAAGTTTAGATCTTTCTCTTTAAGACATGTTTTTCACTAGATAAATTAGCAGGTTACAAGCGCTATCGTGGAGAGTTTTCCTGTCTGCGGTGGAGATCGTTCCTGTTAGATGTGGATCCTTTTCATGATCAATGTAGAGCTTTTTCCTGTGGATAATTTCTTTAGGGATCAGATAATTATCGACGTGGAGAGATTTTCTGTTGATATCTTGCTGTGGCAGGTGTGCGTACGCTCATTCTAACGTTTCTCCGGCTAACTTACTGCCAGAAAGCGTTTTTCCTCAAGGGTGGACACATTTCCTGATCCCCGCACAATCCCGCATATGTGGAATAATTTCCTGTGACAGCGTCACGTTACCCTTTTTATGTCACTTTTGGATCCCATTACCAGCTGCGGCAGGGGATCGGCATCAGATTTTTCACAGCAAATGAGCATATGTGGAAAGATTATCTGATCCCTGCGGGAGCATATGTGGAAGGATTATCTGATCTTAACCCGCCTTCGTTAATCACTCGCGTATTTCTCGCCTTATATAAATCAATGAGTTAAACAATAAGTGACAATGTCACACGACGATATGTGGAGACATTATCTGATCATTCACGTGGAATGAGTGCTGAACAGCGTGCTCTTCAGCGCCGGTTTTATCAGACAGGTGGAGAGATTTCCTGATCCCTTCACAGTCTTTATGTGGAAACTTTTCCTGTGAATCCCCGGAATCGCCAAATGTGGAGACATTTCCTTGTCTGATGATCGCTTCACCATACATGTGGAAAGATTATCTGATCCCACGACGACGCATATGTGGAGTTTTTTCCTGTTCAGGGGAGGGAGGAGGGCGATCCGCCGGGGCCGTATGAAGAGAGAGACGGGTCACACATTGATTTCGTACGATTATTCACCTGAGAAAACGCTAATGTGGAAAGATTATCTGTAGTCACGGGGCGGATTTCAGGTGTTGGGGCGTAAAGTATCAGGGATCTGGCGGGTTGTCTGACGTGTGCTTATGTGGAGTTATTTCCTGTAAAAGGAGTGATGATCCAACATGTTAAAAAAAGGATCCTTGCCTGTTCTGAAATCAATATGTGGAGGTTTTTCCTGATCACACTTTTCGGATCCTTTGCTAATCCATTGAAATTAAATGAATAAATAACCCCTGTTTTTACTTTACGTCGGCATTTTTTATGTGGAATAATTTACCTACTTTCCACCTATGGATCCTGCTACATGGAACTGAATAAACTGACCGTAGTTCAGGGGAACGATCTTCTGGAAGGCGCTTACAGCGTCACTCTGGATGAAATGCGCCTGCTGAACCTGGCTCTGGCTCAAATTGATAGCAGGAAACCGCAACCAGACACCTTGTATCGCCTCTTCCCGCAGGATTACCAGCGGATCTACGGGGTGAACCCGACCAGCAGCCATCGGCAGCTGCGTGAAGCGGCGGAAAGCCTGATGAAAAAACCGGTGACGATCTACAAACCCGATGTCAAAACCGGCAAGGTTCGCACCGTCCAGTTATCCTGGTTCTCACGTCTCGAGTATGTGAGTAGTGACGATCACAGTGCTGTGGTGTTGCGGTTCGGCCAGGACGTTGCGCCGTATCTCTATGAACTTAAAGAATCTTTTACCAAACTGAATTTTGCGAACATCGCAAAACTGGATACGCCGTTCTCCGTGCGACTCTACGGGTGGTTAATCAAAGCCAAGAACCTCTACGGGCGTCGCAGCGGCAAAGCCATCGAAGTGACCCTGGATCTCAACTGGATGCGCGAGAAGGCCGGTTTGGCGGGCAAATACGAGGACTATCGTGACTTCCGCCAGAAGCTGCTTGAACCGACGATCAACCGGATCAACGCCAACACCGATATCTCCGTCGTCTGGGAGCCGGTCAAGCAGGGCAGAACCGTTGTATCGATCAAGTTCGCGTATGTGGATGAGTCCGCGCCAGAGGCCAGCAAACCGCTGCGTCCGCGCTTACCACGCCGTCCGCGGGCCGTCGCAGGCTCTGCGCTGGAAGGTGAGTGGGCACGCCGTTGTATCGCCATCTTTGAAGAGTATCGCGATAAACTCAGCGCGTACGATGTGGAAGAGAAGGCCACGCTGCCGGATCTTCGCAAGTTATCTGGCTGGTACAAGATGATCGGCGAGAAGAACAAGCAAAAAGAGATCCTCGCTGAAGTCAGCGCCCGCAGCAAGAAAGCCGCTGCCTGATTGTCTTAACAATAAATAAAAATGAACGGCGTATCTTCATCAGATGCGCCGTTTTTCTTTGGGAATAACACAGGCGGGCAGGAGGCAGAGCCACATACTGCAAGCCCTAATAAGTGAGTGAGTGCTTACTGGGTGATATCAGGAAATCTTTCCACATTACCCGTTTTGGTGGCTTTAACAGCAAGCTTAGTAAAAGCTATAAGGCATACTATTTCGTTGTTAGACAAGGCCAAACCGCATCCTTACTCTTTGTCATGTTTTGTAAACCGTTTGCACACTCATGATGAGGGATCTCTTTTGGCTACGTTATTACGCTCTGCACTCGCGCCAGCCGCAACACGCGCGCGCCGTACTGCTTCTTTTAAAATTGCATTGCTGGCCAGCGCCGTGATGCTGTCCTCTTTCGCATTCGCTGATGATGTTTTAAAAGAAGGCATCACCCCGGCCACCGATGCCAGCCAGGTGCCTGCGGCGGCGAAACTGCGCACGGACACGGTGATCGCCGGGATCTCCGAACCTCAGGGGATTTTTAACCCGTACTTCTTCGTTAATGGCTGGGATGAAAACGTCACGAACGTGATTTTCGCCCGTCTGATCGACTGGGACAGCCAGGGCAAACTGGTTCCAGGTCTGGCGCAGAGCTGGACCGTCAGCCCGGATGGCAAAACCTATACCATTAAACTGCGCCCGGATCTGAAGTTCAGCGATGGTTCGCCGCTGACCGCCGAAGACGTCGCGTTTACGCTGACGGTGCTGTATGACCCGAAATACGATGGTGATACCGATATCACGCTGGCACACATTGCCGGAGGTGATGAATACAAACAGGGCAAAGCCGACAGCGTGAGCGGCCTGAAAGTGGTGGATCCTCTGACGTTGCAGGTTAACACCACGCAACCGGGCGCCACCACGCTGCAAAAGATCGGCGGGCCGGTGCTCTCCAAAGCCTATTACGGCAAAGGCTATCAGCGCGGAAATCTCGATACGCTGCGCACGCTTCACGGCAAACCGCTGGGCAACGGCCCGTATGTGTATGACAAATACATTCCGGGGCAGGAGATCCGCTTCCACGCCAACGCCAACTACTATCGCGGCGTTCCGCCAACGCCCCGCTTTATCTATCGTGTGACGAATCCGTCAACTAACTTCCAGCTGTTCCAGACCGGCGATACCGATTATGACGCGTTCACTTCCCGTCCGGATGATATCGAACAGCTGAAAATGCTCGGCTTCGCCAACATCAACCTGTACGGATCCAGCGATTACAGCAAGATTGAATTTAACGTCCGTCGCCCGGCTTTGCAGGATGTGAAAGTGCGTCAGGCGCTGATTTACGGGCTGGATCGGCAGAAATTGATCGACGTGGTTTATCAGGGTTACGGCACCGTGGCGGTTGAGCCGATCGCGCCGATCTCCTGGGCGTACAACACTGACGGCGTGAACCCGTACAAATTCGATCCGGCACAGGCGAAAAAATTACTGGATGAAGCGGGCTGGAAAGTCGGCGGTGACGGGATCCGCGTGAAAGACGGTAAACGTCTCGAACTGACACTGCTGGTCAGCAAAAAAGTGCTCAATGATGCGCTGATCCCGATTGCGAAAGAAGACTATCAGAAGATTGGCGTCCTGCTGAAACCGCAGGTGGTGGACTTCAACGCCCTGATGTCACAGCGTAAAGCGGGCAACTACGATCTGGCGTCGTTCAGCACCAGCACGCTTAACGATCCGCACGATGGCGTGTGGGATTACTACAGCACCGAGGCGACTGAATCGGGCTACAACAATCCTCAGGTCGATAAGCTGATCAACGAAGGGAACGCCACGCTGGATATCGAAAAGCGTAAGCCTATCTACCACGAGCTGTACAAGGTGCTGGCAAACGATCCGCCGGTGATCCTGCTCGGTAACCGGAAAATCCTTTCCGCCAGCAGCGCCCGCGTGACCGGTTTTAAACCGGATATCTATAACGGCCTGACCGGCAGTCTGCCGGACGTCAAAATCGTCAAATAATCAGAAATAACGATGCTGCCGGGCTATTCCGGCAGCTTCAATGAGAAAGTCATGAGAAATTTCATTCTGCGTCGTTTGCTTCAAACCATTCCGATGTTGTTCCTCGCTTCGCTGCTCATCTTCATGCTGTTTGCCAAAACGCCGGGCGATTTTATCGATGGCAATATCACGCTGACCGCGCAACGTGCTGCTGAACTGAAAGCCTTATACGGCCTGGATCAACCGCTGCTCAGCCGCTATCTGCACTGGCTGGGCAATCTGTTGCGCGGCGATCTGGGCTTTTCGCTGCAATATCAGATCCCCGTCAGTCAACTGCTGAACCAGTACATCTGGAATTCCTTCCTGCTCGCGGCCATTGCGATGGTGTTGTACTGGGGGATTGCGCTGGCGGTCGGCATTGTCTCTGCGATGAAGCCGTATTCTTTGTTCGATCACGTGGTGAGCGTGGTTATCTTCGCCGCGATGTCCTTCCCGACGTTTTTCCTTTGCCTGCTGCTGATCAAATGGTTCGCCGTTGATCTGCACTGGTTGCCGGTGGGCGGCATGACCAATACCGGCAGTGATGCCACAGGCTGGGCGTGGGTGATGCAGGTGGCCGCGCATCTGGTGTTACCGGTCGTGGCCCTGGTGATGCTGCAGGCGGGCAGCCTGACGCGTTATTTCCGCGCCAGCATGCTGGACGTGGTGCGCATGGATTTCATCCGTACTGCACGCGCCAAAGGGTTGCGTGAGCGCACCGTTATCCTGAAGCACGCGCTGAGAAATGCGCTGCTGCCGATTATCACCTTGCTGGGGTTTGAGCTGCCGGGGCTGTTTTCCGGGGCGCTAATCACTGAAAAAGTCTTCAACTGGCCGGGGGCAGGGCACATTCATATTGATTCGCTGGCGGCGCGTGATTACCCGGTTCTGATGGGATTCACCCTGTTTCTGGCGGTATTAACCATTCTTGGCAATCTGATTGCCAACGTGCTGTATGCGTGGGCTGATCCGCGCATTCGTGTGAGGTCGTGATGTTTGGCTCTTTATTCTCAACCCAACGCCGCCTGCGCGAAGCGCACATTCCGGTGCTGGCCCAGGTGACACCGTCACCGTGGCGGCAGGCCTGGCGGGCGTTACGCCAGAACCGTCTGGCGATGTTTTGTCTGGTTCTGCTGCTGGTGATGGCGGTCTGGTGCATAGTGGGCCCTTACTATTCCCCCTGGCAGGATGACGCCACCGACGCGCTGATGATCAACAAAGCGCCCAATGCAGAGCACTGGCTGGGCACCGATTTCCTCGGGCGCGATGTCTATACGCGGCTGCTGCTGGCGGGGCGTATCTCACTGATTATCGGCATGTTAACCATGCTGCTTTCCGTCACGCTCGGTTATCTGATGGGCGCGGTATCCGGCTATGTCGGCGGTATCACCGATAAGATCATCATGCGGTTTGCCGATCTGGTGATGACCATTCCCAGCCTGCCGCTGCTGATCGTGATGGGCGCGATGCTGTCTGAAATGGATTTTTCGCCGGATTCCCGCGTGTACATGGTGATCGTCATGCTCAGTTTGCTTGAATGGCCGAAACTGGCGCGTCTGGTGCGCGGGCAAATTCTCTCCCTGCGCGAACGCGATTTCATGCTGGCGACGCAGGTGCTCGGCCTGTCCCCGCGCCGTCGCCTGTTCGGCCATTTACTGCCGAACACCGTACCCATTCTGGTGGTGATGGCGACGATGGCCGTGGCAAACGCCATTCTCAGCGAATCTGCGCTCAGTTATCTGGGGCTGGGCGTGGTGCCGCCAACGCCGTCGTGGGGAAATATGATGGATGCGGCCAACAGCCTGATCGATTTCCAGCGCCGTCCGTGGCTATGGATGCCGCCGGGTGTGGCGATTTTTATTACGGTGATTGCGATTAACGTGCTGGGCGATGGCCTGCGTGACGCGCTCGATCCTAAACTGAAACGGAGCAAAAAATGACGCCACCCTTAATCCGTTTTAATCAGCTTTCCCTGTCATTTTCCAGCGATCAGGGTCGCGTGCGCGCCGTGCAGGATGTGACGTTTGACGTCCAGCCCGGTCAGACGGTCGGCATTGTCGGTGAATCCGGCTGCGGAAAAAGCGTCACGGCGATGTCGCTGATGGGGCTGTTACCGCCACAGGCTGCGCGTATCGATGGCGGCGAGATCCTGTTTCAGGGGCGCGACTTACTTAAACTGCGGCCTTCGCAGATGGCCGATTTACGCGGCAATGAGCTGGCGATGATCTTCCAGGAGCCGATGACGGCACTGAACCCGGTGCTGACTCTCGGTGAACAGCTGGTCGAGCCGCTGATCCGCCATCTCGGTGAATCACCGAAATCAGCCTGGGCACAGGCAACGCAGATGATCACCAACGTCGGGCTGGCGCGGGCGGAAAGCCTGATGAAAAGTTATCCGCATCAGCTTTCCGGCGGCATGTTGCAGCGCATCATGATTGCGATGGCGCTGAGCTGTAAGCCGCAGTTGCTGATCGCCGATGAACCGACCACCGCGCTGGACGTCACCGTGCAGGCGCAGATCCTGCGCTTACTGCGTGAACAGGCGCAAAAAAACCATATGGCGCTGATGCTGATCACCCACGATTTGGGCGTGATCGCGCAGATGGCCGATCACGTGGTGGTGATGTACGCCGGTAAAATTGTCGAGCAGGGCGCGACCGCGGAAGTGCTGCGCAATCCGCTGCACCCTTACACTCAGGGGCTGATCGCTTCCCGACCGACGCCGGGCGAGCGCCGCCGCCGTTTGTACTCTATTCCCGGTCAGGTGCCGGATCTGGCCGCGCTTCCGCCTTACTGCGCATTTACCGAACGTTGTTCCCGCGCCACGGAAAGATGCCGTCAGGGCATTCCGCCGCTGGAAGGGCAGTTCAGGCAGGCGGCGTGTTTTTACAGCGGGCTGAGTACGCCAGGTGAGACGAAAAACAGGGAGCTGCAGCCATGAACGCTGACTATCTGATTGAAGTGGATGGCCTGAAAAAGTATTTCCCGATCCGCGACGGCGTGTTCGGTCAGGAAACCGGGCAACTGCGCGCCGTGGATGGCGTCAGTTTTAACATCCGCAAAGGCACGATTTTTGGACTGGTGGGTGAATCTGGCAGTGGCAAAACCACCGTCGGGCGGACCCTGCTGGGGCTGTATGACAAAACGGCGGGCAGCGTGAAGTTTCGTGGTGAAGACCTGCACGGCCTGAAGCCGAAACAACTGAAAGCGCTGCGCCCGAAAATCCAGCTGGTGTTTCAGGATCCCTACAGTTCGCTTAACCCGCGCATCCGCATTGGTGATGCCATCGGCGAAGCGATGCTGGAACATAAGCTGTGTACGCGGGCGCAACTGCACGGGAAAGTGACGGAGGTGATGAAAATTTGCGGCCTGTCGCCGCTGCATTACAACCGCTTCCCGCACGAGTTCTCCGGCGGTCAGCGCCAGCGTATCGGCATCGCCCGCGCGCTGATCCTGCAACCGGATTTTATTATTGCCGACGAACCGATTTCCGCGCTGGACGTGTCAATTCAGGCGCAGATCATCAATTTGTTCTCGGATTTACGTGACGATCACGGCGTGACATTTCTGTTTATCTCGCACGATCTCGGGGTGGTGGAACACCTGTGTGATGACGTGGCGGTGATGTATCTCGGCCAGTTAGTGGAAACCGCCAGCCGCGATGCGCTGTTTCGCCAGCCGCTGCATCCTTATACGCAGGCGCTGCTGGCGGCGGTGCCGACGCTTGATCCTGACAGTGAACCGGTGGCGATGGTAAGCGGGGAAATTCCGGATCCGTCAAAACCGCCCGCCGGTTGTCGTTTTCACACCCGTTGCCCGCACGCCATAGCCCGTTGCCGGGAGGCCATTCCGGCGTTACGTGAAGTGGAAAACGGTCACCGCGTGGCCTGTCATCTGGTGTAACTCCTTGCCCGCCGGTATTCAGTCTTCCAGGATCCGGCGGGCTTCCATCTGCATTTTTTGCCCGACGCTTTTAGTCACGTCGATCACCTTTTGCGTGGCGGGGGAGAGAAATGCGCCTTCCAGCCAGGTGATGCCCACCCGGCGTTCCATCACTAACTGATCGTTATCGATACGGATCAGCCGCGACAGAAATTCTTCTTCCACCAGAATGTTCTCGGACAAAAAGCTCAGCAATCCGCTTTTCGCGATCAGCCCCGGCACCGAGGCAAGCGAACTGATTTCCACTTTAACGTCCGGTGGCGGGCAGTGATTTTCATAGAACATTTTATCCAGCCACTGACGCATTGAGACCGTTTTCGCCGGTAATATCCAGCCATAGCGGCTCAGTTCACGCAGGCTGGCGGGTTTACCGGCCAGCGGATGATCGCGTGAGGCGGCTACGATCACCCGGTCAGCGGTCACCGGCAGCTGCACCACCGGGCTGTCGTAATTGACCAGTGGCCCGATGATCACGTCGATCGCATGACGTTCCAGCAAGGTAAAAAGCACGTCGTTCATGCCGATCTGGATTTCCAGTTTCATATTCGGCACCTGCGATTGCAGCATTTTGCAGATTTCAGGCAGTAAGAATTGCGTGGCAGAACCGGAGACGCCCACGCGAACGATGCCGCCCGCGCCGCTGCTCAGTTCATTCATGATTTCCCCAAGCTCAAGATAGGAACTTTGCAGCGCTAAACCACGCTGATAAAGCACCCGCCCCGCTTCGGTCAGTTCCAGCCCGCGACCTGCCCGTTTGAACAGTTTGATGTTCAGTTCTTTCTCTAAACGGGTGATGGATTTCGAAAGTGCAGGCTGAGTTATATTTAAATTTTGTGACGCAAGTCTCAAATTCATTATCTCTGCGGCCGTCACAAAATACTCTAAGTCTCTGTTATTTAACATTGATTCCTGAAATTCATCGATTTGATAATAAAATATAGTAGAAGGCATGAGAGGCAGGGTCAATAATCACGCCAACGTTGCGACGGGCAAGCCGTTTTCGCAACACGAACGCCAGCGAATTTACCTGTTTTAAGTAAAATAAGAATCTAAGTGCATCTATGAAAATTGTTAATTTCACCATCAATAAAGACCACACCAAAAGCTTCGGCATCTTTCAGGCACAGGGGATTGTCGACGTCGGCAGCCACTCAGGATGCCGGGATATTAACGAATTCATGGCACGCCATTCTCCTGAGGAGCTGCAACGCTACGTTGCGCTGCCAGCGGATCTTCAGCTGAACGACATCAGCTTCCTGCCGGTTATCGACCGTCCGGGCAAAATTTTCGGCGTGGGCATGAACTACGCGGAAAAGCGCAAAGAGTTTAACGAAACGAATCCGGCCCCCACGCTGTTTATCCGCTTTGCCGATTCTCAGGTCGGCCACAACGGCACCATCATCAAACCGGCTTCTTCAGAGCAGTTCGATTATGAAGGCGAACTGGCGATCATTATTGGCCGTACCGGCCGCAATATTTCCGCCGAAGACGCGCTGGATTATATCGCCGGTTATAGCTGCTATATGGATGGCTCGGTGCGCGACTGGCAGCATAAATGGTACACCGCCGGTAAAAACTGGCCGTCAACGGGCGCGTTTGGCCCGTGGATGGTGACGCCGGACGAAGTAGGTGATCCGCAAAATCTGAGCATCAAAACCTGGCTGAACGACCGGCTGGTGCAGGACGATACCACCGCCAATATGATCCATACCATTCCGCAAATCATCGCCTACATCAGCACCTTTACCCAGCTTTCGCCGGGCGATGTGATCATGACCGGTTCACCGGGCGGCGTTGGCAAAACCCGCGTTCCGCCGTTGTTCCTGCATGAGAATGACAAAATTGAAGTGGAAATTGAAAATATTGGCCGGCTGACCAATATGATTGTGAACGAACCGCTGTCTGAGATTGCGCATTCAAAGACAGCGGCCTGACACGTCTCAGCGCGTTTGATTTACCAGAGGCACCCTTTGTTCGGTGCCTTTATTTTTGACCACCATCAGATAGGTCAGCGTAAACGACAGCCCCAGCGACAGCACCACACCCATCAGAATGTAGATAAAGTACGGGCCGATATAAGCGGGCAGACTGAAAATGCTCGACAGAATATAGCCGTACAACCGCACGCCGAAGAACGCGATAAACGCCGACGCCACGGAACTGCTGATGGTGGTGGCGATAAAGGCTTTTTTGTAGCGTGTCAGCACGCCGAACAGCGCCGGTTCGGTGATCCCCAGCAGGCCGGAAATCGCCGCAGAGAGCACCACGGATTTCTGTTCGCGGGTTTTAACGTGGAAGTAAATCGCAAAGGTCGATCCCGCAATCGCCATGTTGGCCATAAACATCATCGGCATCAGCATGTCCCAACCCTGATCGGTGAAGTTCTGCAAGGCAATTGGCGTCATCGCGTGATGCATCCCGGTGAGGATCGCCACCGGGCGGATCGCGCCGACGATAAATCCGGCAAACACCGCCGACACGTCGAACAATCCCTGAATGCCAAACGCCAGCAGCTTGCCGAGGTAAATCCCCGCCGGACCAATCAGCGTCAGCGACACCAGCGCGGCGATAAACAGGGTCAGCGTCGGGGTAAACACGGTTTTCAGCACGTCCGGCATGATTTTATCCACCCAACGGTGGATGTAACTCAGCGCCAGCACCGAGAAAATCACCGGGATCACGCTCGCCGAATAGTTGAACACAGACACCGGCAGCACATCCATAAAGTACAGCGCGGTGGGTGCCCCGGCGGTATGGCTGGCGAGCGCTTTCGCCGCGTCCATCAGCGTCGGATACATCAGACAGGCGGCCACGGCGGCAGCCAGATACTCATTGGTTTTGAAGATCTTCGCCGCAGAAACGGCGAGGAAAAATGGCAGGAAGTAAAACACGCCGCTGGCGATCAAATCGATGATCATCACCGTTTCGCTTTTGGCTGATATCACTTTCAGGGCAATGAGTCCGGCCAGCAAACCTTTGATCATCCCCGCGCCCGCAATGGCCGGAACGATCGGGCCGAACACGCCGGAGACGGTATCCATGAACATCGACACCAGGCTTTTTCGTCCTTTTGTGGAAACATTTCCTGTTGCCGGATCGCCGTTAACGCTCACCGGATCCAGCTGCGAGACGATGGCCTCGTACCAGATATTCACCCTGGGTCCGATGATGATCTGTACCTGATCGCTCTGACTTTGCGCGCCGAGCACGCCGGGCAGGTTTTTAATTTCCTCCCAGGCCACTTTATTTTCGTCGTGTAAATCAAAACGCAGACGGGTCATGCAATGCCAGACTTTATTGATATTTTCTGCACCGCCCACCAGTTTAATCACTGAATGCATTATTTCTGTATTCACCCTGAACCCCGCGACGACACATTAATTATTCATTGTTAGATGGAAGGGGAGTGTAATGACGCGCCTTTTTAAAAACAAACCAATAAAACAGGATCTCCATCACAAAACTTCACTGCAAGGCACCATTTTCGTGCGTGTCAGTCAAATTGGTCTGTTTTTTAGTGATATTCAGCTGTGCTTTTAAACCAAAATAAAAGCCTCAATTTAAGGTTTACAAGCAGGCTAAAAATACGCTGAAATAACCTCAATACGAATATTCCCGCCGCCTTTTTTTCAAAACGGATCACGGTCTTTATTAAGGATTTATCATGCAGCCTGTGCTGATTACCAATATCGAATGTCAGATAACACGCCCGGATCGCCATAATTTAGTGGTGGTCAGAATTGAAACGGATCGTGGCGTTTTCGGCCTGGGCTGCGCGACGTTCCAGCAGCGCCCGCTGGCGGTCAAACTGATGGTGGATGAGTATCTCAAACCGCTGCTAATGGGGCGCGATGCCAATCACATCGAAGATTTGTGGCAGATGATGATGGTGAACGCTTACTGGCGAAACGGGCCGGTGATCAACAACGCCATTGCGGGCATCGATATGGCCCTGTGGGATATCAAAGGCAAGCTGGCCAACATGCCGCTGTATCATCTGTTTGGCGGTAAATCGAAAGATGCGGTGACGGCCTACAGCCATGCGGCGGGCGAAACGCTGGAAGAACTGTTCGGTCAGGTGGACCGTTTACTGGCCGAAGGTTACCGGCATATCCGCTGTCAGTTGGGCTTCTACGGCGGCAATGCGCGTGATTTTCACAGTACCCGTGAACCGACTGCGGGCGCGTATTACGATCAGGATCAGTACATCGACAACACGCTGGCGATGTTCAAAGCGCTGCGTGAAAAATACGGTCATCAGTTCCACATTCTGCACGACGTTCACGAACGGCTGTTCCCGCAACAGGCGGTGCAGTTCGCCAAAGCGGTGGAACAGTACCGGCCTTACTTTATCGAAGATATTCTGCCGCCGGATCAGAACGAATGGCTGGCGCAGATCCGCAGCCAGACCGCCGTACCGCTGGCGACCGGCGAGTTATTCAATAATCCGGCTGAATGGAAAGATCTGATTATCAACCGCCGGATCGATTTTATCCGCTGCCACGTATCGCAAATCGGCGGCATCACACCGGCTTTAAAACTGGCGCATTTCTGCCAGAGTTTTGGCGTACGCCTGGCGTGGCATTGCCCGCCGGACATGACCCCGATTGGTGCCGCTGTGAACACGCACCTAAATATTCATCTGCACAACGCGGCGATCCAGGAGTTTGTGGCGTATCCGGCCAACACGCAGCAGGTTTTCCCCGGCGCGCAGATGCCTGAAAACGGCTATTTTTATCCGGGAGAAGACGCGGGGATTGGCGTGGGCTTTAACCAGGAGGCCGCCGCAGAGTTTCCGGTGGTGTACCGGCCGCACGAATGGACGCAAAGCCGCCTGCCGGACGGCGTGATCCACACACCTTAAGTCTGGCGGAAGGCCAGATTGTCCTGATTAAACGGGATAACGTAGGTGCAGGAATAATCGATATCGATAATGTCGCTGAACGCGTAAACCTTGCCGCCCTGCAAAATGCCTCTGTTGGTAATGTGCATGGCGGCAATGCCTTTTTTGCATCCCAGGATGTGTGCCTGTTCTTTGCTGACTGTCACCGCCTGATAGCGGGTGAGGGAATGTGAAATCGCATAGCCCTTGCTCAGCACATATTGCTGGATAGAGTGTTCAATGGTCTTCTGATTCAGATCGCCAAATTCACTGGCCGGCATACGCGAATATTCAATCTGTACGTTACGCTGGCTGATGCGCCGCAAACGGGTGAACGCCCAGATAAAATCATCCGCAGTCAGATCGAAAACCTGTTGCTCTTCTTTGTCCGGCCGCCGCTTGTGCAGCTCCAGCATTTTGAAACTGATCTCAGCGAATTTCTTTTCGGTGATCGAGTTAT
Organism: Rahnella sp. R3(2024); assembly: GCF_042920125.1. Classification (NCBI taxonomy): domain Bacteria; kingdom Pseudomonadati; phylum Pseudomonadota; class Gammaproteobacteria; order Enterobacterales; family Yersiniaceae; genus Rahnella; species Rahnella sp. R3(2024). Next base: position 172,025 of record NZ_JBHGBU010000002.1, on the reverse strand, counting down.
ATACCAGCGGATTGCTGCTGACGCCGGGGTTAATGTAAATCCCCGAACCCTGCACAATATGCACCGCGCCAATACTCACCAGTTTTTCCAGCGCCTTGCGCACCGTAAAGCGCGACACCCCATATTCTTCCGCCAACTGACGCTCCGGCGGCAACTTTTCCGGCAGGGATCCGCTGTGCTGATAAATTTTGCTCAGTAAATCCTGAGCGATAAATTCACTTTTCTTCATCGGCGCTTCTGTGAGATCGCAAAAACGATATTTGAACATGCGGCGGCGGGGAGGGCAATTGATGACTTCTATCCCTTGCAGGGGATATTAATTTTTTATCCGCCCTGGAGGATAGAAATTGATTTATCCCTTTTAGGGGATATACTAAAAAAATCCGCCATGGAGGATAAAATGAACATAACTTCGACAAAAATGTTGGCCAATGCCCTCCGGAATGAGCGCAAAAAGCGTAAACTGAGCCAGAGTAAAACAGCAGAAACGATAGGACTTAAGCAATCTACCGTTTCAGAATTTGAAAACTACCCGGACGGTACCCGACTGGAAACTCTGTTTAAATTATTAGCAGCGCTGGATTTGGAACTGCAAATAACACCAAGGAACAGTAATCCACAGGATAAAACGACCTGGGATCAGGAGTGGTGATACATGGATAAGTTAACGCTCGCGTTGAACGGCATCATTGTGGGTACGTTAGAAAAAGCAGGCGGCGGGGAAATGTCATTTGTCTATCATGAAAGCTGGCTGGAACGTGCCGGCTCTCGTGCTATTTCACTTTCATTGCCGCTGCAGGTAGCCAAATTCCGTGGTTCTGTGGTGTACAACTTTTTTGATAATCTTCTCCCCGACAACGAACACATCCGAAATCGAATTCAGGCACGTTTTCATATCCCCACCAGGCAACCCTTTGATCTCCTCTCCCGAATCGGCAGTGATTGTGTGGGTGCAATCCAGTTGTATCCGGAAGGTGAACCGGTTTCGCCGGTGACTGAAATCCATGCCCAGCCTTTGAGTGATACAGAGATCGAGCAACTGCTACAGGGCTATAAAGAAGCTCCGTTAGGCATGGGGGCCGAAATCGACGATTTCCGTATTTCCATTGCCGGAGCTCAGGAGAAAACTGCGTTGTTGTGGTATCGCAACCAGTGGCATCGGCCTCAGGGGAGTACACCGACCAGCCATATTCTTAAACTTCCCATCGGATATATCGCTAACAATGGTATTGATTTGAGTGAGAGCGTTGAAAATGAATGGTTGTGCCTGAAGATTGCCGAAAAATTTGGATTTCCGGTGGCGCATGCTGAGATTGCGCGTTTCGGCGGCCAAAAGGTACTGATCGTTGAAAGGTTCGACCGCCGCTGGTCGCAGGATGCATCATGGTTGATGCGTTTGCCGCAGGAGGATTTTTGTCAGGCACTGGGTGTCGCGCCTGCGCTCAAATATGAGTCGGACGGTGGACCCGGTATTGCATCGGCAATGAAGCTGTTGCTCGGTTCTCAGCAGGTGGCAAAAGACCGCGACACCTTCTTTAAAAGCCAGATCCTGTTCTGGATGCTGGCGGCCATTGACGGGCATGCTAAGAATTTCAGCCTCTACATTGAGCCGGGCAGTGCTTACCGGATGACGCCACTTTATGATGTTATGTCGGCATATCCTCTGATGCATCCGCTGGGTATCCCGGCGAAAAAAGCGAAGATGGCGATGGCCTTGCAAGGCAGCAACCGGCATTTTCACTGGAGTAGAATTCTCCCGCGGCATTTTGTCTCAATGGCTCAACGCGTGGATTATCCGGGTGAAAACATCGTTCGTATGATGGCGGAGCTGAAAGAACAAACGGGACCTGTGATCGAAGAGGTGAAATCTCTGTTGCCTGATGATTTTCCTGAAAAAATCAGTAGCGCTATCTTCGATGGATTGCAGCGACAAGCGGACCGATTGCCGTAACTTCGCCAGGATCCTGGCGATGATCCCACCAAAAAAACGGCAGTGAAGCCTCTCATTTACCCTCTGCATGAAAGACAATTCACTGCCGCGTCATTGACCTTACTCAGCCCGATACCAACTGAACCACCACCAGTCTTCCGCCCTCTTCGGCAGACAGAACAAACTGAGTACCGTCATTCAGGGCGATTTTATCACCGATGGGGATATTCTTTTTGTCGGGCAACGACATCAGACCGGTTATCCCTTCGTTCACAAGCCACCACTGATCATGGTGAAAAACAAAGTAACCGACACGTTTTTTTTGCGCGTCGGATGTTCTTTCGTTTGGGGCAATCAGCCGGTTAACGTGCCAGGCAAAAAGAGACTGGCCGCTCCATACCATCAGGCGGTGATCGTCCGGTCGGTAACTGCCTGCCTTGCGGGAAGAGTATAAATTCAGGATCGGTAACTTTCCTTTGAAGGGTGTCGCGCAGTAAGGGCAAACGGGCTGGGTTTTCCCGGAGAAAACATACCATTTCTGCTCGCAGGCGGGGTTCAGGCAGGGCTGGATAAGATCCACTGTTTTCACCAGCGCAGTTTCCCATTCATCGGCGGTCGGACGTTTAGCCGGTACGTGCAGGCCGTCGATAAAGGCCTTTTCAAACAAAGGCGTAAGGTAAGGGCCCATAATGGTGTACGGGATTTGCTGAGGATCTGCCCAGGGTAAAGAAGAAGCGCTCACCTGACTGAGTTTAACCGCATTACTGTGATCTGTCGGGTGTTCAATGAACAGCGCTTTTTCACCCATGGACAGCGACTCGTCGCGCATTTCGTCATCCATATCGTGGATCTTTCCACCACGTAAAGGATGGCGGTAAAAAAGATACATGTAGATCAGTACCGAAAGGGCATGACGATCGGTCGAGATGCTGGGTAAGAATCTCTGATTATCGTCTTTCTCCAGATGGCTGGTTTTCACCACTTCTGGCGCAATGAAATCTGGCGTTCCCACCACGTCGGGAGGATATTTCCCGGCACAACCAGCCCGTCGATATCAATGACGCAGGCGTGCCCTTGCTCGGGATCAATCAGAACGTTTTTATAACTCAGATCGCTGTGACATAAACCCGCCGCATGCATTCTTCTGACCGCCCTGGTCAGCAGCAGACAGACCTTGAGATAATTGAGGATGTTCCCTCGCTCGCGGGGATCCAAAAACTTGCTCTGATTGTTGGCACTGGCAAACCATTTACCCTCTTTTTCACGGCCTTTAATACCCAGAAAATCATTATTTTTAGAGCCGTATTTGAAGAAGAAATGATTCTGATAAGTGGGCACCACTACCCCGATCTTGCCCTGAGATTCGACCACGCTGGTTGGCCAGCAGAATAAGCCTTTCCAGTAGTCACCGCCTGATTGTTCAAAAATGCTCTCCCGGTAACGCCCGGTGATCATATCAATGCGTTCTTTAGCCTGAGCCGATGGGGTCTTTTTATAGAATGCCACCACGTAAGATTTATCCGGTGAGAAGTACACGTCTTTCATCGACCCGGAACCAATAATTTCGTCAACGTACTGGATGGTTTTTCCATCCCGGGTTGTACACGTAATAATATTTGCCATCGTTAATCACCAGTAAACAATGATCGTGCGGTCATCGTGGTTGCCGGGAGAAAAGAAGTTCAGCCATTCAGCCAGCTGCTCCGCCGTATTGCCTGTCCCGTCCAATGACGGTGCGATTTCAGCGATCAGCGCATCCCATTTTTCGGCTTTCAGCAACCCATTATCGGTTTCAAAATAGGGGTCGGAAATACCGTCGGTCATCAGGATCAAATGTGAGATGTCCGGCCACTTACCGATGCGGATACGTTTACTGAATTCAGCATCCTGTAACGCTTCCAGGTCGAGGAACCGCGTTTGCCCGGCATATTCACCGCTGTCGGGTGTACCCAGAACACGGACTTTTCCCGCCGGGCCATAAGCTGCGATCGCGCCATCACCCATCCAGAAAGAGGCGGCAAAAAGTTCGGCACCTGTTCTGAGTGTCACCGTCGCCAGCAGAGTGGTGGAGTAGGATTTCACGGGTTCCTCTGTCGAAATAGAGGCATTGTTGATGTTATTGACGGCCATTTTCGAGGCCTGATGAAACTGTTTAATGAAGTCAGCGCCAATGACCTGCTGATCCTCAGCGCTCCAGTTCAGCACCCGTTCTTTTAACTCGCGGCCACGCTCCCCCCCGAGATACTGTGTCAACTGTTTGCCCACGGTTTCGGTGACAATGCGTGAGCCCTCGCGGGAATTCTTCGCGCTGCCCGCCCCGTCGGCGACCAGCATGATGCTCCAGCCAGGGTCTGCACAGTGGGAGATGAAAAAATCATCATCACGAAAAGATCCGACATGCTCATGCGAACGTCCGCGTCGGCTGGCGGCGGCGATGCGGATACCGTTGTCGTCCAGCTGATGATGATCCACATTGGCTTTGAAATATTTATCGTCAGCCGGCGGATCGATGATTTTCCAGAGACTGCGCGGATCCGGGTTCACAATAAATAACACCTTTTGAGCATGAGATTGGGCATCGCCGGCGGACCAGGTGACGATAATCTCGTGGTCACCACTGGCGGCTGGTGTGCCCTGAAGCGAAGACGTCAGGGGATCGAAGGTAAGCCCGATATCTTGTGAAAAAGAGACATCCTGAATCGTGGCTTTTTCGCCGTTATCCAAGGTGATGTCAATTTCAGAATGGAAAAGTGACCCGGCGCGGGCATTCGCAATGTTAATTCTCGCCACCGATACCGCAGATAACACCGGCGTCACTGTTAGCCTGTCGGCATCCGAAGGCACCTGACCGGGTTTTAATACCGGTTTAGCCGTCACGGGCGGCGGGTTTTCTTCCTGATCGAACGACGGAAAAGGCGCCTGTTTCCACGTTTCTTCAGGGACGGACACCGGCGAAGCGGTTTTTGTCTCTTCTGTCGGAGGAAGTTCCGGTTCAGGCGATGAAAGGATATCGCTGGCGGGCTCCTCTTCCAGTGGTTGTGTCACCTCTGGCATCTCTCTCATTTCGTCTTCCATGACTGAGGGTTCATGCGCTGAGTGATCCCTTTGCGCTTTCTCACTCACCAGACTCACGAAATGCTCAAATGCCGCCTGCAGTTCTGCATCCTCGCACAGCGCCACGCGCCGCGCGTCTGACAATGTCAGTGCGTGAGTCTCAATGATTTGTGACAGCACTTTCTGATGTAAATTGGCATTGATCTCCATCAGCCTCTTCCCCGGTTAACATCAAAATCACAGTGTCCGTTATCGTCACTGAATGAAAGCGCTTTGGCACACCACGGACAGATCACATCATCGGGACCGTTGATACACAGCAATTTCCCGCAGCTACAGGCGGCAAACGCGCTGGAGTTCCCGCAGTGCGGGCAGCCCGGAACGCCATTCAGTTCGCTGGTATTGACCTGTAGCGAAGACGCGGTTTCATCGCTCCATTCAAAATAATCCTCATCAATCGGGAAGCATCCGGCGAGATTAAAGCTGTTGATGTTCAGTTTGAAATTGAGGGTGGAGAGATTGATGTCCGGGCGTTCATATTTCATGAGATAAGGGCGGCGGGAGCGGCTGCAACGGCCGGTCAGCGTGACGCAGTTTTCATCATAGGCTCTCGCCACATCATCTTTCGCCAGCCGGACAATATAATCCGTGTTGTTCAGCAGAGGCGGCGCCTCTTCACCCACGCTGCGGCTGTGCGCGGAAACAGATGCCGTGATCCACTTGATAAACTGGGTGAAATCGCCTTCACGGGCATCTGTAAATAACAGGACATTTTCAGTGAGCTGTTGAAGCACGTTCAGATCGGCCGAAGGCCCGAGGCCAATGGCGATGAGGTTGACCTTGCGGGCGTAGTGCTCATTCCAGCGTTTGATTTCAGGGGTCACATCATCAGTTGGTCTGCCATCAGTGAGCAGATACACCACCGGTTTCCAGTCGCCTTTACGTTCCTGGGTGGTTTTTCGAACCTGGCTGTCAATCTGGCGCGTCAGTTCACGCAGTGCGCTGCCGAGGCTGGTACCCCCGCCTACGGGCAAACGAGGGGGATAAAATGATGCGGCCTCCACCAGCGGAACAATGGTTTTTGCCACACCTGCGAAGGCAATGACGGATACCCAGGCAGTTTCGAGGGCGTGGGGATCTTTTTTCAGGTCGTTGACGATCATCTGCAGACCATCATTCATTTTTTTCAGATTTTCTCCGACCATGGACTCAGAGCAGTCGAGGATGAAGAAAATGGGCAGTCTTCTCATAGCAACATCCTTTTCCGGCACAGACACACAAGTTGCCGCGCCTGAGGAAGCGATAAAAAAGGCAAAGTACAGAATGTCTGCACTTTGCCATCGGACTACAGAACCAGCTGAATCTCAGGTGGGGGAGGCGGGAGATTATCCGTACCTGTGTTGACGCCAGCGCTGCTGCTACCGGAAGCCACACTGGCTGATACCCATTTGAAGAAACCGGAGAAGGCGGTGGAATCCAGCGTCTCCAGCGCCACAATCTGAGAGGTCAATTGTTTCAAAGGCTCATGTCTGGCTTTTGGCCCCACCGCGCACGCGATAATGGAACCAAACGTGCGTTTTTTTATCTCTTTAATCGCTTCACCATAGGCCCACGCATCAGAAGGTGTGCCGTCGGTCATCAGAAAGACCAGAGGACGCCAGTCGCCTTTTTGATCACCCTCTGAACGTTTGATATCGCGGTCTACGCACTGAATCAGGCATTCCAGCGCGGCTCCCGTGAAGGTACCGCCCGCGGCAGGAACCACAATATCAGTGAACTGAAAGTCCTCCAGTGCAGTGAGCGGTATGAACTCACGCGCCTCGTTGTCATAAGTAATGATGGAGATATGTGCACTTTCCAGCGCATAAGGATCCTGACGCAGCGCGCTCAACATCGCCTGAATTCCGACGTTAACCGCGTGAATAGATTCACCACGCATTGAGCCGGAGGTATCGATCAGCAGATAAACGGGGAGCCTTCTCATATTACATATAGCCCTTCAGATGTGAGACAAAAGTATCCGAATCAGAAGGTTCTCCGACCGCAGTCAGTTTCCAGCCGTTGCTCTCGCGCACCAGTTCAGCGAAAAGCATTGACCGACGTCCTGTAAAGGCGGCTCCCCCTGAAAGGTCAAAGCGGGCCATTTCGATGTTTTTGGCGTCGACGGCGCGGATGAACGCATTCTTCACTTTGCCGAAATGCTGGTTCAGCTGGACGCCGTTGTAAATCTGCACGATAAACACAATTTTGTCGTACTTAGGATCCAGGGTGTTCAGTTTAACGATGATCTGCTCGTCATCACCGTCGCCTGCACCGGTTCGGTTGTCTCCGGTCAGCCAGATTTGGCCGGACTTGTGGCGCATGCTGTTGAAGAAAATGATATCGCCATCGACCAGCGTCGGTTTGCCGTTTTCAGTTTTCCCCAGATCGGTGACTTTGCCCTGTGCATTACACAGAAACGCCACCACATCGAGATCATACTCAGGGTCTTTTTTACCCAGCAATCCGCCCAAAAATCCCTTTTTCTCTTCGTTGATATCCCAGCCTAAACCAATGGTGACTGAGGATAAGTCGTGCTCATTTTTTTTCAGGCTTACGCCTTGTCCTTTGCTCAAACTGACTGTCATAGAAACCTCCTGATTATTTCTACAAAACGACGTTAACTTCCGGTGGTGGTGGGGGTAAGTCGTCCAGCCCGATAACCTCTTTCTTGCCGGATTCCACTTTCTGGCTGCCCACTGAAATACTGGCAGATACCCACTTAAAGAAGGCTTTGATCGAGGTGGAATCGGCGGTATCGAGCTGGAGTACGATTTCGGTGATCTCCTGCAAAACCTTGGTTTCAGCCGAATGCCCGGCTGCGCAGGCTACCACTACGCCGGTTCTGGCCGCTTTGAAATCACTGACACCTTTGCGCCAGTCATCGGTCGGTGAGCCATCGGTCATGATGAAGACCAGCGGTCGCCAGTCCCCTTTGGTTTCAGCGGTGGTTTTCTGAACTTCATCATTGATACGGCGAGCGGTGAGGGAAAGTGCTTCTCCCAGCGCCGTGGTGCCGCTGGCGACCAGGTCCGGAAGTTTAAAGTTAAGAAGATCGGTCAGCGGAACGGCTTGTCTGGCAGAAGAGTCGAAGGTAATCACGGAAACATAGGCTGTTTCAAGAGCATAAGGATCCTGGCGCAGGGTGGAAAGCAGCGTCTGAACGCCATTTTTCACCGCTTCAATCGGTTCTCCTGTCATGGAGCCTGACGTATCGAGCAGAAGGTAAACGGGTAATCTTCTCATGTTGTTTGTCCTGAAATAAGTCATGTCAAAATATGTACAATTTTTATTTTCAGGGTGTTATCTCAACAGAGAAGGTTGAGTGTCAAGCGTCATCAGCCGATGACTGATTAGATAGGTGAATGTTTAAAAGAATGTTGATCTCACGCATGCTGTGAGATCAACGGGCCCTAAGTTTCACCGCCGCCAAAACCTATCTGCGCCGCCGCGCTACCCATTGCCTGAGAATGCTGTCGGCGCTGACGGTCAGGATGCCGAGCATGATAAGCATAGCACCAAGAATGAAGTTCACTTTCAGCGGCTCATGCAGAAAAACTACCCCCGCGAGAATACCGAAAACCGGCGTCATAAAGGACAAGATCCCCAGCCGTGAAGCGTGATAGCGGCGCATCAGGCTGAACCACGCGAGATAGCTGGCGAAGGTGACGATCAGCGTCTGGAAAAGCATGCTGCTGACTGACACCGGGGTGAGGCGAAATTGCGTCTGGCCGGTCAGTAATGCCAGCCCGCCGAGCAGCACGAAGGCGCCGGCCAGCTGGTAGAACAACGTCATGGTCGCACTGCCGGAAGAGAGCTTGCTGCGGCGTACCACCAGAGTGGTCATCCCCCAGAACGCACCGGCCAGCAGGCCGAAGAAATCGCCGAGCAGCATGTTGCTGGCCTGCGGCGAGTTCGAAGCATGACCCCCAAACAGAAACGCCACCATCACGCCAAGAAATGTCACGCCGACGCCCGACCATTGCAGCCCGCTCAGCCGCTCTTCAGGCACCAGAAAATGCAGCCCGAGCGCGGCAAATATCGGCGCGGTGTAGAGAAATACCGCCATGTGCGCGGCGGTGGTGAACTGCAACCCCTCGGCGACGAACATAAATTCGATGGAAAAAAGCAGGCCGACCAGCAAACCGGGGCCAAGATTGTCAGCGCTGAACGGCACTTTACGCTGGCGCACCAGCAGCAAAATCAGCACCGCCAGCCCGGCGATCCCGGAACGCAGCGCGACCTGTAATAACGGCGTGATATCTGCCGCAGCGCTTTTGATCGCCACCTGCTGCACGCCCCAAATAACACACAACACCACCATCACGCTGCTGGCAAATCCGTCCAGCGGTTTACGCGGATCCATTTCCTGTCACCCCTTAAAATTCGAGGCGACAGCTTAGCGCGATTTAGCCTTTCAGATAACGATTCAGTGTGCCATTGATGATTTTTTCCACCTCAGGCTGCTCAGCGTCACCGCCATCACCGACAGCACCGCCAGCGCGGCAGCAGGGGCGAAAACGCTCCAGCCTGCACGTTCGATGTAAGGCATTCCTTCGGCCAGCACGCGCCCCCATTCGGGAACCGGCGGCGGTGCGCCGAGGCCGAGAAAGCCGAGGGAGGCCAGCGCCAGCGCAATGCCCGGCAGCCGCAACATGGCATGGCGCACCAGAGGGCCGGAAAGGGCAGGCAGGACGTAAAACAGGGTGCGACGCACTGCACCGACGCCCACCACCGGCAGCATTTTCATATAAGGACGTGCCTGAATCTCTGCCACCAGTGCCGCTGTGTGCGCGGCAAGCGGTGCCCAGCTGACGGCGGTCACGGCGACGATCGCGCCGGTTGCGGTCGGCCCGTTCAACGCGGCGACCACCAGCCCGGCGATCACCGGCGGCAGTGCGTTGGTGACTTCGGTGGGGCCGGTCATCGCGCGAGGGAATGCCCCCACGATGACGCCAATCGCCAGACAAATCAGCGAAACCACCAGCGCCTGTAAACAGGTATTCAGCGTTCCGTGGGCGACGCGGGCGAGAAGATCGCGTCCCATGGCATCCGCCCCAAAAGGCAGCCCGAATGACGGCGGCTGTAACCGCATATAGTCAGACGACAGCGGATCCCGTCCGTAACCGGCCAGGACCATCAGCAGCAGAAGGCCCAGACAGACCAGCGGGATCCACACCCTTTGCCGGTGCGCGGGGGCGGCCTGCGCGGGCACCGGGACGGCACCGAGCGTCAGGGCGCGGCCAAGCAACAGCCGCCGTGCCCCGCCCGCCAGCATGCCGATAACCGAGGCCAGCAGCAGCAGGATCAGCACGCCGGTTTGCAACGCCGGTAAATCTCCGGCGGCAGCGGCGCCCAGCGTGGCGCGCCCGATGCCGGGGATCGCGAACACTTTCTCGACGGCGACCGCGCCGCCGGTGAGTGCCACCAGCACCAGACCGGTTAACGGCATCACGCCCGGCAGCGAACGCAGGATCACTGCGCGCGCCGTATGACGACGTTTTATCCCCAGCACGCTCCAGGTCGTGATCCAGCTTTCGCCGAACGTGCCGGTCAGCGCATCGGAATAAATACGGCCAAGATAGCCTCCCGCAGGCAGCCCCAGCGCCAGCGACGGCAGTACGGCGTAATGCCAGCCCTGCCAGCCGTAAGGCGGAAAAAGTGGCAGCCAGACCGCGCCGGTAATCAGCAACAGCGAAGCCAGTAAAAACTCGGGCATCGCGGTCAGCATCGCGGCCAGAAAACCCGCCGGACGCGGCGTGCCGCCCTGCAATCCGCGCCTCAGGGTGCCAGCACACAGCAGCAGCGCGATGACCAGCGCCACCAGCGCCGAACAGGCCATCAGCGTCAGCGACACGCCGGTCGCCCGCAACATGCCGGGTAAAACCGGCAGGCCTGAAATCCACGACAGCCCTGCATCACCGCGCAGCAGGCCGCCCAGCCAGTGGGCCAGCGCGTGCCACGGCCCCTGATCCAGCCCGAGCGACAAACGGATGGCATTAAGGGTTTCCGCGGTGGCTTCCTGATCGCCGGAGCGTGCGCGCAGCAGCGACAGCGCGGGATCCGTGCCGGAAAGCCACGGCAGCAGGCCGATCAGCACCACGATGGCCGCCAGCGTCAGCAGGCGTGAGATCAGCGGTAACAGCGCTCCGCCGGGCTGGCGCTGACGAAAACGGCTCACCCCCGCGCAGGTGCGGCAATACAAGGACTCGCTCATCAGTCGGCCTGAACCCCGCGCTGCGTGGCGGCGTTAATCAGCGTGCGTTCACGCGGATCGCGCATTGCACCACGTACATCCGCCGCTTCGCCCTGAATCACGCGCTCGTGCAACATCGGAATGGCGGCATCGGTCGCGAGGATCAGGTTTTCAGCCTGCATGATCGCCTGGCGACGTTCCCCGCCCGCCGGAATAACGGCGGCCTGTTGCAGCGCCTTGTCGATTTCCGGGCGGCAAAGTTGCGCGATGTTGAACGACCCTTTACAGGCAAAATCGCTGTACATATAGGCCACCGGATCACCGGAATCGAGTACCGTTGCCCGCGATAAAATAAAGGCGTCGAATTTACCGGCCAGCGCGTCGGTTTCAATTTGCGAATATTCGCGCACAACCTGTCTGACGGTGAAACCTGCCGCGGTCAGCTGTTGCGCCAGGTACACCGCCACTTCCGGCAGTTCGGCGCGATCGCTGAAAGTGGCCAGCGTGATCGTTTCACCGGCCGGTTTGCGGGCGGCGACCGGATAATTCACCGGCTGGCGCAGTTGTGCGGCCCAGGGCAACGCCGGGCCGAGTAACCCCTGTGCAACGTCGGCGCGTTTTTCGTAAACGTTATCCACCAGTTGCTGGCGGTTAAGCGCTTCACGCACGGCGGCACGCAGCGCCGGATCCTGCATCACACCCAGCCGCGTATTGAGATACAACGTATTGGTGCGCGGCATCGGCACTTCGTGAATGAGGTGCTGGTCAAGCAGCGGTGCCTGCGACACCGGAATGGCCTCGACGATGTCCGCCGTGCCGGTGCGCAGGGCCGCGCCGCGAGCGGTGCCGTCCGGCACGAAACTGACGTCGATGCCGCTGGCTTTGGCTTTTTCACCCCAGTATCCGTCGAACCGCTCCAGCCGTGCGCTGCTGGTGCCGTTCACCTGCACCAGTTCGAACGGGCCGGAACCGGTGTGGCGCGGGTCCACCACGCCGCTGGCGCTGTAGGCTTTTTGCGATAACACCGCCAGCTGCGGGCTGGATAAACGTTGTGGCAGAAGCGGATCCGGCTGCGCGGTAGTGACGATCACCGCATGTTCTCCGTCGGCCATGGCGGTCAACTGCACGCCATCGAGAATGCGCGGTTTAGGCGCGGCGTGTGCGGCGACGGTCAGGGCGTTGACCACGGCAGCGGCGTCCAGCGCGGTGCCATCGTGGAATTTTACGTCAGGGCGCAATTCAAACCGCCAGCTGTTTTCGCCGGTCTGCTGCCAGCGGGTGGCCAGCGCAGGCCGGGCTTCGCCGAGTTTATCGAGTATCACCAACGTTTCTGCGGTGCTCCAGCGGGAGAGCTTGAACGCGTCGTCGCTCAGCGGTGTCAGGCCGGAGCGCGGCGGCTGTAACATCGCCAGACGCAGGCGCGCATCGCCGCTGTTTTCGGTGGTTTTATCGGCTTCATTGAAGCAGCCGGTCAGTAAAAGTGCAGCAAAAAGCAGCCCGGCCAGCGGGCTTATGCGTAACAGAGACATCAGAAGTTCCTTGTCAGATTGCAGGAGGAGGCAGCTGGCGGCAGATTTGCCACATCGCCAGCGCGCTTAAAAACGGAACGGCAGCCAGCGCCAGCCACGGGATCACCGCGCCGGGGGAAGGCACCAGCGCGTCATCGAGCAGGCCGCCGAGCAGGAAATTTCCCGCCAGCACGGCAATGCCGCCCATGGAGGAGAGTGCGCCATAATGGGCGCCGAGATTATGTTGCCCGGCAAAGCGCGGAATGAGATCCATCCCCACCGGCACTATCAGCATCTGCCCGACGGTCAGCAGCGTGATCAGTAACACCGAGGGCAGCAGCCGCAGCCAGCCTTCCGGCGGCACCGTCCAGGCAAACATCGCGACGGCGGCGAAGGCTGAAGACAGCAGCAGAAAACCGGCGGGCAGGATAATCCGTGCGCCGATGCGGCGGGAAAATCGTGCCAGCGGCATTTGCAGAACGATCACCAGAACCGAGGCCAGCACAAACAACGGCCCGAGATCTTGCTCGCTGCCGCCTGAGCGGCGCAATTCCACCGGCAGCGCCAGATACAGCTGGTTATAGCTGAACAGGTAAGCGCTGTAAGCCACAATGAAAGCCACAAACCGCGGCTGACGGAACGTCTGCCACCAGGGCACAATGTTCAGTCCGGCAGCGCGTTGCGGCGCGGCGGGCAGGGTGAAAAAAAGCACCACCAGCGCCAGTAAAAACAGCCCCGAACCGGCCAGCGCCACCGGCTGAAAACCATAGCCGGAAAGCAGTGATCCGAGTAACGGGCCGAGCACCGCGCCCAGCTCTGCGCACACCGCCGAAAGCGCGAACCATTCTGCCCGGCTGCGTTTTCCCGCTTTCTCACTGTGCGTTCCGGCCTGTGCCAGCAAGGCTTCGATGGACGGCGAAAACAGCGCGCCGCCGATGCCGGTCAGACAGGCACCGATGATCACCGGCGTCAGCGTGTCAGAAAGCCCGAGCAGCAGATAGCCGGCGATACGCACCACGCAGCCGCACAGAATCACCACCCGCGCGCCGAAACGATCGGACAGCGCGCCGCCGAGCAAAAACATTCCCTGCTGTGAAAACGTTCGCAGGCCGAGCACCAGACCGATCGCCCAGCCGGAAAGCAACATGTCATCGCGCAGGAAAATGGCAAGAAACGGCACCACCGCGTAAAAGCCGATGTTAAACACCAGATTACTGCCGAGCAGCAACGGAGGCCAGGGTGCGCCAGTGCGCGAAAGTGATCGGGTGAACATCCGGTTATCCATTAACGGTCAAAGGTAAATGTGGGACCGCCTGCAACAGCTGGCGGGTATGCGGGTGGTGCGGAGAATGCAGAATATCCTGTGTGGCGCGGTCTTCAATGATCTGGCCATCATGCATCACCAGCAGGCGTTGACACAGCCCGGCGACCATCGATATATCGTGCGTCACCATCATCAGACCCATGCCATTTTGCTGTGTCACCTGTTGCAGAAGGTGTTTGATTTGCGCGCGCAGCGGCAAATCAAGCCCGCTGACCGGCTCGTCGGCAAGCAAAAATTCAGGGCGGATGGCGAGTGCTCTGGCAATCGCCACACGCTGCGCCTGCCCGCCGGAAAGCGCCCCCGCTTTGCGTTCAAGCAGGGTGTCACTCAGCCCGACCTGCGCCATCACTTCCCGCACCCGCGGCATGACCGGCTCGCCCGCGCCGAGGCGTTTGAGCGGCTGTGCCACAATCTGAGCGACGGTGTGATCCGGCGGTAACGAACCTGCCGGATCTTGCGGAATGTATTGAACGCAACGCCGGAAATCGCGCAGCGAGCGGGCAGAGCCGGGGCGAACCGGCACGCCGTGACAGAAAACCTCACCGCTGTCCGGTGCTTCCATCGCCAGCATAATTTTCAGTAATGAAGATTTCCCGCAACCGGAGGCACCCACCAGCCCGACGCGCTCATGGCGGCCAATGCGCAGCGATAAATGCGAAAACAGCGTGTTGCGTTCAACCGGTGCCTGCCTTATGGCACGCCAGAAGGAGCGCGGCAGCGCGATATGGCGGCTGAGGTTGTGCAGATGCAGAAAAGGCTCAGTCACCAGATGCAGGGGAGAATGCATCAGACCGCCACTCCGCAGGCGGAGACGGCGGGAGAATGCAGTGTCGCGGCCTGTTTCGCGGCGTGAACCAGACGTTGGGTGTAAGGGTGTTGCGGGTGGCGCAGTAACTGCGCCATGGGCGCGGATTCCACCAGCCTGCCGTTTTCCATCACCAGTGCATGCTGACAAAGTTGTGCAGCAACCGCCACGTCGTGAGTGATAAACAGCAGCGCGCGAACCTCGCAGGCGTTGCGCATCACGTCTAAAACCCGTTGCTGGGTCAGCACATCGAGGGCAGTGGTGGGTTCGTCGGCAACCAGCAATGAGGAGGAAGATTGCATCGCCAGCGCGATACATAAGCGCTGGCGCTGGCCGCCGGAAAGCTCCGCCGGATAACGGGCCGAAAAGTGCGGGATATCACCCAGCCCGACGGCACCGAGCATGGCGCTGATGTCACTTTCCCTGGCCGCGGGCAGGGCGAGGCGCAACTGTTTGCCCAGCGTCATCAGCGGGTTAAGGGCGGTGGAAGAGTCCTGAAACACCGTTGCTACGCGGCCTGCCAGAGGGCGTGCCACCGGGTGTTTTCCGCAGACTTCCACGTCGTTGACGCGGATGCTGCCGCTGATTTTTGCCCCCGCAGGGGGAACGCCGGTGATACTTTTGGCGGTCAGCGATTTTCCGCAACCGGATGCACCCAGCAGACAAACGCGTTCACCCGCGTTCACGTGAAAGCTGAGATCGTCGATGCGTTTTTCCCCGGCGATCCACAGCGTCAGCCCTTCAACCGCAAGCACCGGTCGGCCATTTTTCATCCTGTCTGCTGTCATTCCCGTCAATCCGTCTTTCGCTGCTGATCATCTGATATGTGATAACATAACAAAATGTATCAATTTGATGCAAAAGGTTTTGTGATTTTCTTTCGTCAGCGGCACTGGCGCATTCTTATGCTCTCCGCCATGTCTTGTGCCACCTCGCGCATCAGCGACTGTTGCGCGCTGACCAGTCCGGCATCGCCTCCCCGCGCCGTTTGCTGATGTTGCGTGCGGCAGGTGAGGAGCTGTTCTTCGGCGGATCCTGCCGCAAAACTCAGCCGCCAGGTGACGGCGATGCTGGCGCGCTTTTCCGGCCAGGCATCGAAACGCTGAACCGCCACGCTGATGCCGACCACCGGTTTATCCTGCGGCGGCGTTAGCCCGCTGATCTCGGTGGTATTAAGCAAACGTTCCAGCTGGCCGGTAAGCGCGCTGCGCATTTCGTCCGGCAGTGGCGAGGCCCACAGGGCGTCGTCGGACATCACCATTTCGCCGTCGCCTTTGCGCGTGACCATTTGCGGCTGATTCAGCTGTTCCGGCACTGTCACCGGATGAATGCGGATCACGAACGGCGCGGCGGCCACGGCGGGCGGTGCGCTGTCGGCGGCGGTCACCAGCGTGTAATAGTGCGGCGGCGTGGAGGAAGCACAACCGCTGAGCAGCAGGGCGCAGGCGGTGTTTACAGCAGCGGTAAGTTTCATGGGTGTTCCTTCGGGTCATTCTGTCTGCCGGTCAACAAAGCCTGCGGCTGACGCGTCAGTAAACCGCTCAGTGTGCGCAGGGAATAGAGCGTGCGCTGGAATTCGGCCAGCGTGCTGAAGAGCGGAGAGTCCGCCGCCAGCAGCGCCTGCGCGCTTTTCATCGTTTGATCCAGCTGGCGCAGGGTTTGCGTGGTTTGCGGCAACACCTGGCCGTTCACCTGAATCAGCGTCTGATTGAGATTGCCCAGCGTGGCGTTGAGATTATTGCCTATCGACTCAATGGGCATTTTCGACACTTTGCCGATGATGGTGGCGAGCTGTTCCTGCAAATGGTCGAAACCACCGTTCAGCGTCGGAATGCGCAAAGGGCGGGCGTTGAGATCGAAAGGCACCGGCGCGGCACCGGGAACAAAATCGAGGGAAATATACAACTGGCCGGTCAGTAAATTGCCGGTACGCGCCTGTGCCCGCAGGCCATGCTGCACCAGATCGCGCAGGAAAAAGGCCGCCTGTTTATCGCCATCTTTCTGCGGTTTAGGCAGCTTTTGCAGCACGCGGCCTAAACGGTTCGGGTAGACCTCGAGCGTGACCACCGAAATAAAGCGTGAGCCCGCCGGTTCGAAATCCAGGTCAATCGCCGTCACTTTGCCAAGCTTTACGCTGGAAAATTCCACCGGCGCGCCGGTTTGCATCCCGCGTAAGGACTGCTGAAAACGCAGCTGAAGGATTTGCGGTGTGCCGTCCTGCGGGGCCATCGCCGAAGCCTGATCGTCTGCCAGATGAAAGACGCTGTGGCCGCCGGAGGGGAGAGACGCGCCACTTTCCGGCGGATTGGCAAACGCGATCCCGCCAGCTATCACCGAGGCCAGTGTCTGAGTTTTCAGCTGTAACCCGTCGGAATTCAATGATAAATCGACACCGCTGGCATTCCAGAAACGGGTGGATGGCGTGACAAAACGGTCATAGGGGGCATCAATGAAAATATTCACACTCACGCCCTTGCCGTCCGGGCGCAGCGCGTAAGAAGAGACGCGGCCAACCGGTATCCGCCGGTAATAGACCGCCGAGCCGATATCCAGCGAACCCAGATCGTCGGCCACCACTTCAAACTGTTTGCCGGGCATGCCGTTTATCACCGTCGGCGGCGATTCCAGCCCCTGAAAAAGACTGCCGGATTTCTCAGAGGTGCCGGTGTCGAGACTGATGTACGCGCCCGACAGCAACGTATCAATGCCTGATATGCCGCCCATACCGACGCGCGGGCGAACCACCCAGAAACGGGTGTCGGCTTTCGCCAGATTTTGAGCATTCTTCATCAGCGACACCGTGACCAGAACGCGCTGGCTGTCAGGGCTTAACACAATGGATTTCACCAGCCCGACGGTGACGTCTTTGTATTTCACTTCGGTTTTACCGGCCTGTAATCCGCTGGCTGTCTGAAAGGTAATGGAGACTTCCGGCCCGGCGGACATCCAGAGCTGGATCAGCAAAAACAGGCCGGTGAACGCGGCGATCCCCGGCACCAGCCACATAAGCGAAGGACGCCAGCGGCGCGGCAGGATCTCAGGCGGGGGTGAGTCGTGGTCAGTCATTCTTTTTATTTTCCCAAAGCAGACGCGGATCGAACGTCAGTGCGGCCAGCAGAGTGAACATCACCACTGCGCCAAAAAAAACAATGCCGATACGGGGTTCGGCGGTGCTGAAACCGGGGAACTGCACCAGCGCGGCGATGATCGCCACCACCATGACGTCGAGCATTGACCAGTAACCGACATGTTCCGTCAGGCGGAACAGGCGGGATCGAAAACGCTGACCGCCGGTCTGCGGCCTTTTAGCCGCGATCAGCAGCCCGCCGAGGATCAGGAATTTGGCGCAGGGCACAACGACGCTGGCGACAAAAATGATCGCCGCGATGGCGTAATCACCGGAATTCCAGAATCCTGAGATTCCGCCAAGAATCGTGCTCTCCCCGCCGTGACCGGCAAAGCTGTTGTACATCACCGGCAAAAGATTGGCGGGCAGATACAGCAGCAGACCGGTCAGCAGCAGCGCCCAGGTTTGCGACAGACTCTCCGGGTGACGGGGGTGCAGCGGCGTGTTGCAGCGCGGGCAGGGCAAATCCTGCACCGCCAGCACATGCTCACACACCAGCCCGCAGACAGGGCAGCGCACCAGACCCGCAGATAACGCCTGTCTGACCGGCTTCATCCGCGCTTCTCTTTCAGGGTTTTCAGTCTCCACAGCGAATGAAAATCCTGATGATTGATTACCGGGAGTAACAGGCATAACCCGAGCAGTGCCCAGGTGCCGGGGCCGGTGGTGATGTGCACCAGCCCGGAGAGTTTGATGGCGGCGATCAGAATGCTGAGCAGCGCCACTTCCGCCATGCTCCACGGCGCAAGACCGGCCAGTAAACGCATGACGGGCGCGAAGCCCGGTGCGATTTTATTCCGGCAGGCGTGCCACAGCACCCAGCCCAGCAGCAGGATTTGCAGGCACGGACAAACGATAATCAGCAACGCCAGCGGAATAGCCAGCGGCGAGGCGTAACTGTGCGCCAGCGCCATCGTGGTTTCCGCTAAGGTCGCCGCCTGCGACTGACCGTGAAACTGGATTTCCAGCACCGGAAACAGATTGGCGATGATAAAAAACACCGCCGCCGCCACCGTTAATGCCAGCCACTGTTCCAGACTCAGCCAGCTTCCCCGGTACAGTACGGCATGGCAGCGCTGACACCGCGCGGCCTCGCCGGACCGCACGGATTGTCGGGTATACAGGCTGTCGCAGTGTTTGCAGATGACCTGCTGCGGGTAGGTTTTCATTCTGCGTCCCGTTTATTTCAGCTGTTCTTGCAGCTGTTCGGCGCCAATGTCGAGGCCGGTTTCAGCCGCGCTCAGCGCACCCCAGCTCGCGCCGATGTTCAGCGAGTTCGGATACTGTTTGGCGATGTAAGCGCTGAGCAACTGGTCAGACGTTGCATCGTAAATTTCCACCGCGTAACTCACCGAGCCGGTGAACGATCCTTGTTTACCCCGGACGGACTGAACGATGTTGTACGGCCCGCCCATCAGATCGAAACGGGAGAACGTGCCCAGCACCGGCGTGGTGGTTTCAGCACCGGTCAGCGTCAGGCGGATGCGCAAGGTGCCGGGCGTCTTTGTCTGCGTCAGCGGGAAATGCTGACCGACACTTTTGCCAAATGCCTGGTGCATATAGTCCGCCAGCGCCTGCTTCTGTTCGGCGGAAACATCATCAAACTGGGCATCCGTCCCCTGATAAATCACCACCGGATCGAGGATCGCTCTGGAGTATTTATTCCAGTCCGTCGGGATGCTGTAGCGGTATGAAATGTGGCCGGATTCATCCTGCGTATCAGGTTTCATCCGGGAGGAAGAGGTGACCCCGGTGTAGGGCACAGGCTGGGTGCTCGCGCACCCGGTGAGAAAAGCTAAAGAAATCAAAGCTGCCAAAGAATAGCCGTTCGTTAACGCAGACATTCGTCTTACCTTCTGTCAGGAGTCGCAGCGGGACGTCGGTTTGTTTTTACATCAAAACCGTACGGTACGGTATATTTATGAAGTAAGACTTTTCGTCTGTCAAGAAAATGTACACCCCGGTTCAGTTATGCACGGATTTCCACGCAGGCTGTGTTAAATCACTTGAAAGAAAATGTTTATTTGTGTAAATAAAAGCGTCAGACGTAATTGATAATCATTTTCATTCAACTTGATCTACTTATCCTGGGAAACTGAACTTCATGGCTGCACACACTCTTACCCTGCGCTCGCTGGCCTGCGCGCTGTCGTTCGCGACGCTGAGCCTCAGTGCTTCTGCTCTGGCAGAAATCAAAACCATTACCGACGTCATCGGACGTCAGGTAAAAGTCGATCTCCCCGCCAAACGCGTGGTGGTGGGTTTTTATTTTGAAGATTACATGTCCGTCGGCGGCGAAAAGGCCTACGACTCGGTTGTCGGGATTTCACGCGAAGCGTGGGAAGGCTGGGTGCCGGCAAACTGGCAGATGCACGTTGCACACCGTCCGTCGCTGAAAGACATTCCTGACGTGGGCGAAGTTGAAGCGCAGAGTTTCTCGGTAGAAAAAGTGCTGAGTCTGAACCCGGATTTGCTGGTGCTGGCCGACTGGCAGTTTAAAGCGCTGGGCGCCGACGTGGCGCGCATCGAGAAGCAGGGCATTCCGGTGGTGGTCATCGATTACAACGCGCAAACCGTTGAGCGCCATGTGGCCTCAACCCGCGTACTGGGTACGCTGACCGGACAGGAAGCGCGCGCCAGTGAAATGGCGGATTTGTATGCCTCTTCCCTAAAAGAGGTGGCCGATCGCATCGCCGCCTCCGGTAAACCTAAGCCGAAAGTGTATGTGGAATTTGGGAACAAAGGGCCGGAAGAGTATTCGTTCACCTACGGTAAAAATATGTGGGGCGCGATGGCTACCGTGGCGGGCGGCGACAACATTGCTGCGCCGTTTGTTGAGTGGTGGGGGCCGATCAACCCGGAGCAGGTGCTGGCGTCAAAACCGGATGTGATCTTCATTTCAGGGCGTGAAAACAATAAAAATCCGTCAGCCCTGCCGATGGGCGTGGGCATCAGCAAAGCCGAAGCGCGTGAGAAGCTGAAAGGCTTTGAAAACCGTCGTGGCTGGGCAGAATTACCGGCAATCAAAAACGGCCAGTTGTACGGCGTCTATCAGGGCGCGTCCCGCACCCTCTCTGATTTCGCGATGGTGCAGTACATGGCGAAACAGCTCTATCCGGCGCAGTTCAAAGATATGGATCCGCTGGCGAACTACCTGAACTTCTACAAAAAATATCTCCCTGTCACCCCGCAAGGCACGTTTGTGGTCGGCCTGAAAGACTGATCCTGAGGGTGTGTGATACCGGGGCGCTGCCACTGAGCAGCGCTTCTTTCGTTTTCTGACAGGGGATTTTGATGACCATTTCCACCGGACGGAGCGAAGCGATTTCCGCTCACCGCGCGCGTGAACGCAAACGCTGGCGCTACGTTCTGCTTTTTGTGCTGATCACCGCCGTCAGCCTGGTGTTTGATATTGCCACCGGCCCGTCGATGCTGTCGCCTTCCGAAGTCATCCGCTCGCTGACCGGCATTGGCGAACGGGCAGCGATGACCGACGCCATCGTGCGCGAGTTCCGTTTACCGATGGCGCTGATGGCGTTAGTGGTCGGTGCGGCTTTAGGCGCGGGCGGCGCGCAGATGCAGACATTGCTCAACAATCCGATGGCCAGCCCGTACACGCTCGGCATGGCCGCTGCGGCCGGGTTTGGCGCGGCACTGAGTCTGGCATTTGGCGGTTTCGGGCTGAACCCGATGATTTCCGTGCCGATCGGCGCGTTTATCTTTTCGATGATCGCCGCGCTGTTTCTGTTCATGCTGGCGTCGATGCGCACGGTCAGAACCGAAACCATCATTCTCGGCGGTATTGCCCTGCTGTTTTTGTTCCAGTCACTGTTGTCGCTGATTCAGTTTTTGTCGTCGCCCGAGCTTTCGCAGCAGATCTTATTCTGGCTGTTCGGCAGCCTGACCAAAGCAACCTGGCCGACGCTGGCGCTGACCGCGGTCACCACCCTGGTGTGCTGCCTGTTGCTGATGGCGGATTCGTGGAAACTGGCGGCGCTGCGCATGGGTGAAATGCGCGCGCTGAGTCTGGGCGTTAACGTCCGGCGGCTGCGGATGAAAATCCTGATCATCGTGGCGGTGATGACCGCGACGGCGACCAGTTTCGTGGGAGTGATCGGCTTTATCGGGCTGGTCGCGCCGCACATCGCCCGCATGATGGTGGGCGAGGATCAGCGCTTCTCAATGCCGATGTCGGTGCTGGCCGGGGCGCTGATGCTCTCGGCGGCATCGGTGTTGTCGAAGTCGATTGTGCCGGGGGCGTTATTCCCCGTGGGTATCGTGACGGCGATTGTCGGCGTGCCGTTCCTGTTGTGGCTTATCTTCGCACCGCGCAGGAGAACCCTATGATGTGGCTCGACAATGTGAATATTCACCGGCAGGGACGCACGATCATCGGCGGGGTTAGCACGCATCTGGAAGCCGGTAAAATCCATGTGATCATTGGCCCGAACGGCACCGGTAAAACCACGCTGCTCAACGCCATGTTTGGCGAACTGACGCTGGCGGAAGGGCAGATCCGCTGCGGCGAACGCACACTCTCGCCCGGCAAGGTGCGGGGGAAATCGCTGCACGGCTGGCGTGATGCGATAGCTTATCTTCCTCAGGACACTACCGCCGATATCGACCTGACGGTGCTGGAAGTGGTGGTGCTCGGGCGGCTCGGCAAACTGGCGCTGCACATTGATGATGAAACGCTCGACGCCGCGATGCAGCGGCTGGAGCAGGCGGGCATTGCGCATCTTGCCGGACGTGAAATCGCCTCGCTGAGCGGCGGGCAGCGGCAGATGGCGCTGTTTGCCCAGGTGATGATGCGCGAACCCGACGTCATGCTGCTGGACGAGCCGGTCAGCGCGCTGGATCTGAAACATCAGATGTCGTTGCTCAATCTGGTGCGTCGCGAAACCCGTACGCGTGGCTGGGTGACGGTGATTGTGCTGCACGATCTCAATCTGGCCTGCCAGTATGCCGATAATTTACTGGTGGTCGCGCAGGGGAAAATTCAGGCCGCAGGTAAACCGCGTGACGTCGTGACGGCAGAGCTTATCGCGCAGACCTACGGCGTGGAGGTGGAAGTCTTGCAGGATCGCGCAGGAAATCCGGTGATCCAGCCGGTCAGCGGCGGGTAAAAGACATCAGACAGGGGCGGGGCGAACGCCTCTGTCTGACATTCGCCACAATTTACTTCATCGCCTGCGTCATGATGTCAGTGACCAGTTGCATCGCCGGACCGGCGTCTTTCACGCCTGATACTTCCTGCCTGATCACCCAGTCGGCCTGAATCTCCCGATAACGCGTCACCTGTTGCCAGTGCGCCACTTCGCTGTGTCGCAGAACGCGCACTTTCGCCCCCTGTTTTCGCAGCGCTTCGAGCTGCGTTTCAAAATGACTGTCCATCACTGAACCCGTGGTTTGATACGCGGTGCTGGCGGCGCGGGTGATGGCGTCTTTATCTTCCTGCGCCAGTCCGTTCCAGACGTTCTGGTTCATCACCAGCAGATACACATGGCCGAGCCACAGCTCTTTTGAGACTAAAACGTCCGGCGCCATTTTGTGAATGTTGAGATCATAACCGCTGTCGACGTTGACCATAATGCCGTCCAGCGCGCCGGTCTTAAAGGCGTTAACCGTCTGTGCGCCCCACGGCATGGTCACCGGTTTTGCGCCCGCATTGCGCAGGAAATCCTGATGCCAGAAACTGGCTGAACGCCACGTGGTGCCGGTGATGTCTTCCAGATTTTTCAGCGGATGCGTGCTGAAAAATGCCACCGGATAGCCGGTCGCAGAAAAGAGGTTCACCACATTTTCTTTTTTAAGCTCCGCGCTGAATGCGGGGATTTCAGCAAACACGCGGCGGAAAAACGCGATCTGCTGAGCGCCCGAAGGCCCGACCGGAAAGCTTTTAAATATCTGATGCAGCGGTAACTGTTTAGCGGCGTATTCCGGCACCACTATGCCGATATCAGCCGTTTTACCTTCGCCGAGGGTGCGCAGCGCGTCGTAACCCGTGGAGAGTTCGCCGCCCCAGTGGGCTTCAATTTTCAGGCGACCCTGAGATTCTTTTTCAATTGCCGGAAAAAGTACGTCTTCAATAAAGCGGGTACGCATCGCGCCCGCCGGTTCGTGATCGGTGTAGCGCAGGGTCGTGGTCGCCGAAACCGTGAGGGGTAACAGCAGCAGGGCGAGGGCCAGCGCGACGGGTTTTCTGATTAATTCCATGTAATCTCTCAAGGTAAAAAAGGAAAACGCCTATTCTGACGTTTCAGCATTGGGCGAAACGTGCGCGCCGACAGGTTTCATACGGATAACAAAAAAGGCGCCATGTTTGCACATGACGCCCCTGATTTTTACTGTGTGGAATTATCTTTTAGAAATCGACGTTAACGCCCAGCTGGAAGTTACGGCCTGGCATCACGGCCAGCGCTTTGTTGTAAGCATCCTGATTGGTGGTGTCTGTCAGCGTACGGCTGCTCAGGTAATCCCAGTATTTACGATCGGTGAGGTTGTACACGCCACCGTTGATTTTCACGTTCTTCGCCACCTGCCAGTACGCCGTCGCATCTACCATGCCGTAGCCCGGCACGTTCATGTACTCCACCGTGGAATCGGCGATTGGCGTGCCGCTGTTGGTGTAGCTCTGACGGTTAGTGGATTCGGCTTTTTTGCCTTTCACGAAGGTCGCCGTCAGCGCGGTGCCGTACACGCCGGACGGATCGTCCCACGCCACGCCTGCCACCAGTTTCATTGGCGGAACGCTGTCGAGATCGACGTATTTGTCGCCCGCATAGCTGGACTTGGACTGACCCTTCGCGTAACCCAGGGCAAAGGTGGTGCTCAGGCCATTCACATCGCTGAACCAGGCGCCGTAGTCAATTTTGGTGCTCAGCTCGCCGCCGTAGATGTACGCTTTATCGCGGTTTTCAGCCTGATAAATCGTATAAATGTTGGAGGGCACGTTGGTGAACATGTTGCCGTTGGCCGCACGGGTGTAGCGGGTGTTGGCGATGAAGTTCTTATAGGTGTTGTAGAACACGGAGGTTTTGAAGCTCACGCCTTGCGTGGCTTCCCCTTTCACGCCCCACTCAAAGTTGTTGCTGGTTTCGGTTTTCAGATCGGTATTACCGATCAGCGCATACTGCGCAGCGCCCGCGTAAGACGAACCGAGGTTCCATGAGCCGTAAAGCTGGCTGGCATCCGGGAACTGTGCGCCGCGTTTGTATTGCAGATAGGTCATCAGTTTTGGCGTCAGATCATAAGTGAACGCCAGAGAAGGCAGAACCTGTGTATCCGTATTGGCTTTGCCGTACAGGGTGGAGACGGAATCTTCCGACACCACGTTGTTGGACAGGTCAGACAGGTCTGTCGATTTGGTGTTCTGATAGGCCACGCGCACCGCAGGGATCACCGAGAAGTTATGACCATCGAGGTCAAACTTCATGGTGTCTTGCAGGAAGCCGCCCAGAATGTAGCTGCGGCTGTTGGCTTCCGGCTGCATGGTGGTGGTGTAAATGCTTTGCTCAGGGCTTTCGCGGAACGGACGTTCGGTATTGGATACGCGACCGTTGATCCCGGCGCTCAGCTCATGGCGGCCAAGGGTTTTCAGCCAGCTGGTTTCCGCGCCGTAGGTGTTGACGTCATAGTTGGAATAGACGTTCATCATCTGCTTGCTGGCGTTCGGCATGTAGGTGTTGTCGTGCGCCTGCGTGTACTGGTAATAGACTTTGGAAACCACGGCGTCAGCGAAATCGTTAAACGGCGTCCATTCGTCTTTCAGGCTCACGCCCCAGCGGCGGGTGTTACTTTGCTGCTGTGCGGTGCCGAGCACGGCGCTGCCTGCGCTGTTCCACGCATCGTAATGGGTGTGGTTTACTTTTTCGTAGTAATCCAGCGTGCCGGTGAATTTGTGTTCATCGTTTGGCTGCCAGATCCCGGAGGTCATAATCGCGTTGGAGTGCCAGTTGGCCGGATACGCGTCATGCGTATCGCTGTTGTTACGGGTTTGCTGACCGTCACGACGGCTGATCGCCACCAGCCCGCGCAGTTCCTGGTCGCCGGCGGCGGCAGTGATGCCGTTGTGCCATGAGCGATCGGCGGAGCTGTAATCTGACTGGTAACCGAAGTAGGTTTCTTTGCCCGGACGCAGATAATCGTCTGCGGATTTAGGCAGGAAGGAGACGGCACCGCCGATGGAGGTGTTGGCGCGCTCAGCCGAGGTGGCACCGGATTCAATATCCACCTGACCGTACATGTACGGATCGATGTAGTCACGGCCAATGCCGAACGTGCCCAGACCGGCGCGGCTGGCGTAGGCGCGGCCAGTGGCGCTGGGCTGCGGAATGCCGTCGACGTCGATGCTCACGCGGTTGCTTTCCAGACCACGAATGTTGTAGCCGGTGTAGCCGGCGCGGTCAAAGCCGCTTTTGCCGTTACCGGAACCGCCGCTGGAACCCGTTGCGCTTATCAGCGGTTCATAACGCATGATCGTACCGAAATCTTTACCGCCTTTTTTCTGCATGTCGGCGGCGGTGAGGGTGGTTTTCGAGCCCGGTTTTTTATCCGGCAGCGTCTCGGTAACCGTCATAACTTCTTCGTTGCTCTGCGCCAAATCCTGCGCGGTACGCACAGGTTTCTTCTTGGTCACTTCAGAAGTGGTCTGGTTTTGTGCCAGATCGGTGGTGTCTTTTACGGCTTCCGCTGCGTGTACGTTAAAAGTGGTGGTGAGAATCGTCCCCATAAAAACGACGTTTTTCACCAAACCCTGCTGTGAAAAGGATTTGAACATGTGTTTTTAGTCCTGCACTGATTTTTTAAGTTCTGCTCAACAAAACTGCCCTGCAAATTCTAAGACGCACTGGTGATTCTCTTCCTGAGAAAGCCTTTGTCCTTATAAAATATGGGTTTATTTTTTGCGATACCCATTTTGGCGTTGGTGCGAATGATAATGATACTGATAATTGTTATCAACAAAATGATAAAGATAAATGCGTTTCTTAACGGAATCTTTGCACTTCGTACGCCGCCAGGGGCGTTTCAGGCTGGCTTTACAACCCCTAAACCCGCAGTTAGAGTGAAGGTATACAAGAACTGTACCGTACAGTTTAGCGCCCGGCGGCGGCGATTCTCCCCTTGCCGGTGCCGGAAAATGTCTCAGGAGGGAAGATGAAAGTTCGTACCGAAGCCCGCAGGGAAGCGATCGTCGAAGCTGCCGCAACGTTGTTTCAGGAAATGGGCTACGAGCGTGCGTCAATGAACGAACTCGCCAGACGCCTCGGCGGTTCCAAAGCCACGCTTTACAGTTATTTCCCCTCGAAAGAGGCGCTGCTGGTCGCGGTGGTGAAAGCTTTTACGACCGGGCACCTTGCCGAAGCGGTTGACGGGCTGGACGTGGCTTTTGCCGATCTGGATTTAGAAAACGTGCTGACGCGTTTTGGTGAACGCATGTTGCTGGTGCTGACCAACGACAGCACCGCGCTGGCGGTGTACCGCATGGTGATCGCGGAATCCGGGCATTCGGACATCGGCACGCTGTTCCATGATTCAGGCCCGCGCGAATCCATCGGGGCGCTGGCCGCGTTCATGACGGTGGCGATGGAAAAAGGGCAACTGGCGAAGGCCGATCCGCACCTGCGCGCGCAGCAATTTCTGGCGCTGGTGACCGCTGAAACCAATATGCGCATCTATCAGCAAAACCCGGAACCGCTACAGATTGCCGAGATCCGCCAACTGGTAGTGAACGCCGTCGATATGTTTTTACGGGGTGGCGTGCGGTAAGGCACTTGCGTAAAACATTCCTAAGATATATCTTTCATGGCAACTGATTCCCTGAAAGAGAGAAGAACATGGAACAACATCGCACTGATTTACCTGCCGCTAACTTGCCGGTTCGCGTTAAAAACGAGCTGGCTTTTCGTGATCTCACCGTGAAGCGCACTGAAAATCTTGCAGGCTGCTTTAAGCGGATTGTCCTCGGCGGAGAAGATCTGAAAGGTTTTACCTCCCGTGGCTTTGATGATCACATCAAACTGTTTTTCCCTGCCAGCCAGGGGGATGTGGTCACGCCGCCGGTGGCCACCGAAGAGGGCATTGTGTGGGGCGAGGGGCCGCGTCCGCTTAACCGCGAATACACGCCGCTGCACTTTGACGCGCAGGCCAATGAGTTAACGCTTGATTTTTACCTTCACGACGGCGGTGTCGCCAGTGAGTGGGCGGAGGGCGCGAAGCCCGGCGATACGCTGATTATCGGCGGTCCGCGCGGTTCGTTGATCATTCCGATGGATTATCAGTGGCAATTGTACGTGTGTGATGAAACCGGTCTTCCGGCGCTGAAACGCCGCCTGAGTGAGCTGAAACAGGCCGCGACAGGCGCGAAAATCACCGTGCTGGTGAAAGCCAGAGACGCCAGCTGTGTGCGCTACCTGGAAGACGAAAAAGACGTCAGCGTTGAGTGGATCATTGGCGCAGAAGACAGCGACGATCTGGAAACCGATGCCCTGATGCAGAAAGTCAAAAGCCTGACGCTGCCGGACAATGATTTCTATATCTGGGCCACCGGCGAAGGCAAACGGGTGAAAGCGCTGAACGACTATTTCACCGTCACTCAAAAATGCGATCCAGCTTATGTACGCTGCGTGGCTTACTGGCACAATAAATAATGCTGATGAATAAACATCGTCGCGAAAGAATGTTTGAAACCGGAGACATCCGGTTATTAATGCTGCATTTTCTAAAGCAGCGTCCGGCGCATGGTTATGAATTGATTAAGGCAATCGAGGAATTAGCCAAGGGCGAATACACACCGAGCGCCAGTATTATTTATCCCAATCTCACTTTTCTGGAAGAGCAGGCGTTAATCAGTTCTTCTCAGGAAGAGGGCGGGAAGAAGCAATATACCATCACCGCAGAAGGGGCCGAATCGCTGGCACAGCAGGGCGAATTACTGAATGCGGTAACCGGTAAACTGCATTCGCTGGCGATATTATCGAATAACCGCAGTATTCCGGAAATGCAGCGGGCCATTAATAATCTCCGCATGGCGTTAAACCTGCGGCTGGCGAAAGGCCCCGTCGGGCAGGATACGTTATTTAAAATTGTCGATGCGTTAGATCGCGCGACAAAAGACATTGAGCGCAGCTAAACCGCGCGCCAGAAAGCAAAACGCCTCCGGACGGAGGCGTTGTAGTATCAGAGCATCAATTCTCTTCAGGCCACGGCGTCAGGATCTCATAGCCCGTTTTCGTCACCGCAATCATATGTTCCCACTGCGCCGACAACGAGTGATCTTTGGTCACGACCGTCCAGCCATCGCCCAGCACTTTGTTCTGCTTCTTACCGGCATTGAGCATCGGCTCGATGGTAAACAGCATGCCTTCCTGTAGCACCAGCCCGCGGTTTTTCTCGCCGTAATGCAGCACCTGCGGATCTTCGTGATAACCCATGCCGATACCGTGACCGCAATACTCTTCCACAATGGAGAAGCCTTCGCGGTGTGCCACGGCGGCGATGGCAAAGCCGACATCGCCCAGCGTCGCGCCAGGGCGTACCACTTCAATACCGGCCATCATTGCTTCAAACGTGGTGTCCACCAGACGGCGCGCCATAATGGAGGGTTCACCGGCGTAATACATGCGGCTGGTGTCGCCGTACCAGCCGTCTTTGATCAGCGCCACGTCAATATTGACGATATCGCCTTTTTTCAGCGCCTTGTCGGAAGGAATGCCGTGGCAAATCACATGATTAATGGACGTGCAGACGGTCTTCTGATAGCCCTGATAACCAATGTTGGCCGGGATCGCCTGAAGTTCATCCACGATAAAATCGTGGCAAATGCGGTCCAGCTCATTGGTGGTGACACCCGGTACGACGTAAGGGGTGATCATGTGCAGCACGCGGGCGGCCAGTTTTCCGGCGATGCGGGCTTTATCGATGCCTTCCGGGGTTTTGATCATCCGGTTGTTATTAACGAAATACCTGCTGTCTAAACCACTATTCATTGCTTGCCTTCCTGTGTGTGCCACCCACGTTTAACAGCGTGCGGATACTGCCGGTGTTTTCATCCGACTCCAGACTGCATTGCACCAGCAGCCGCGAAATTTCACTGTGCGTCATGTCCGGATGGGTTTCCATCAGCATGCCTATTTTCATCCAGTGTTCCGCCTGCGCATTCATCGAACGCGTATAGGCCAGACTGGCGATACGCAGATTTTCATGCATCAGTTCTGAAATCTTAATGATACCCATCGGGCGACCTCGGCAGTATACGAATCATATATGTTTCGTATACTACGCAAAATATCCCCTAAACTCAACCGGCGCATGTCATGACACCTTTCAGGCAATGGCGTATATTGTGGCGACTTTTCAGTCTCTTATCGCCGATGATAAATTCAAAAGGTTTACATGAAATCTACAAGTAAGTTACTTATTGGGCTGGTGTGCATTTTTTCACTGGCAGGCTGCTCGCGTACTGAACCGGTATTAACGCCACACACCACCATTACCACGCATAATTCGGAAGACCAGATTAAAACCGCGATCATGAGCGCCGGATTAAACCGTGGCTGGATCATGACTGCTGGCGGACCGGGCGTGATTAATGGCCGTCTGAACAACCGTGATCACGTGGCGAATATCCGCGTTAATTACACCCAAAACAGCTACACCATTAATTATGTGAGCAGTTCTAATCTGCTGGCAGAGAAGGGTGAAATCCACCGCGGGTATAATCACTGGGTGAATAATCTCGATAACGATATTCAGAACCGTCTGGCTTCCACTGCCGCGAAATAACGTTTTTTTGCTCCGCTAAGACAAAGCAAAACGCCTCCGCGATAACAGACGGAGGCGTTTTTTTATGCCTGAGGCTCAGGCAGCGGGAGCCGGATTACTGGCCGGACGGCTCTTTTTTCATTGCATCTTTAGACATGTTGTCTTTGGACATACTGTCCTTCGACATGGAGTCCTTAGGCATACTGTCTTTTTTCATGTGATCTTTGGACATGCAGTCTTTGCCCATGCTGTCTTTCGCCATGGTATTTTTGCTCATGCTGTCTTTTTTCATGCAGTCTTTCGACATGTGGCCCATGGTGTCTTTTTTCGCCATGGCGTCAGCGGCATAAGTGGTGCTGACCGCACCCATCATCAGACAAGCAGACATCATCATTACGGTTAATTTTTTCATGGTCATTCCTTCTTTCAGGTTTTAAGAGACAAAGGTTTTGTATGGCGTGTTCAGCTTCCGCCGAACCAGTTGTAGCCCTGATCTTCCCAGTAGCCACCGGTGAATGTGTTCGTTATTTCAATCACTTCTATATGCTTGGGGTTTTTGTAACCCAGCTTGGTCGGCATTCTCAGTTTCATCGGGAAACCGTATTTTCGTGGCAGGATCTGCCCGTCATAAGTCAGCGCCAGCAGGGTTTGCGGATGCAGCGCCGTCGCCATATCAATGCTGGTGTAATACTGATCTGCGCATTTAAAGCTGACGTATTCTGCCGTGAGATCTGCCCCAATCAGGCGGAGAAAATCCCCGAACGGCACGCCGCCCCATTTACCGATCGCGCTCCAGCCTTCAACACAAATGTGGCGCGTGACCTGGCTGACCTGCGCCATCTTGTACAGCGTCGGCAGGGACCATTCGCGTTTATCCAGCGCCAGACCGGCGATTTTCAGGCGATATGCGTTGCCGTCGACTTCAGGTGCATCGTCTTCGGCGTAAAACGCATTAAACGGAAACGGACGGGTGATCATCGATTCGGCATACACCGGCGCGAGACGCGTCGAACCGAACAGCCAGCCCTGTACGCGGTCGTTAAAGCCCGAAATCTTACCGAGCGCGTTTTCCACGCTGGCGTTATCGCTGATGTCGCAACCGGTCAGCATCGCCACGCCGCCGAGGGTCAGTCCGCGCTGTAAAAACAGGCGACGCGAGGGCGCATCCAGCTGACGGATAATCTGTTTCTGCGCTTCCTGCACAATGGCTTCACTGTCCGACGGGCTAAAAATCTGGCTGATACTTTTTTTGATGATGTTTTTCATCGGGTTTTCCTTAACGTCCGCGGATCATGGCGATCAGCGTTTTTGGCACCAGCGCCACCATCACTACATGCAGCACCACAAATCCCACCAGCGAGGCCATCGCCAGAAAATGCACGTAACGCGCGGTATCGAAGCCGCCCATCAGTTCGCGCAGCAGCGGAAACTGCACCGATTTCCACACCACCAGCCCGGAAAACACCAGCACGATGCCGTCAAACATCACGAACACATAGGCAGCGCGCTGCACCATGTTGTAGTGGCGTAAATCGCTGTGTGACAGCGTGCCGCGAAGCGCTGCCCGCAGATCGTTGAAAATACCGCGCGGGGTCAGCGGCCAGAATTTCTGTTTCATGCGGCCGGTGAAAATATTCATCAGCAGGTAAAACACGCCGTTAAAACCAAACAGCCACATACCGGCGAAATGCCACTGAATCGCGCCGCCCAGCCAGCCGCCGAGCGTCACGGTGGAGGGGAAATCAAAATCAAACAGCGGCGAAGCGTTATAAATCTGCCAGCCACTGGTCACCATAATCAGCACCGCCAGCGCGTTCAGCCAGTGCGTCAGGCGCAGCCATAAGGGATGAACCGTGACCGGGGATGGTTTCACCGCCGGAGGTAACGTTGTGTGTGTTGTCATGATGTCTGCCCGCCATCTGCCCTGTTGATGTCATCAGTATCCGGCGGATTTGTTCCCGAAGACCTCACGCAAAGTTAAATTAAATGTGATAACTCTGAGGCATTCGCTTGTGTAGACTCAGGGAAGAGATTGGAAGCAAGGGTTGAGAAAAAATGGATAAAACGAAGAAGATCCTGATTGTCGAAGACGACGGTGATATTGCGGATTTACTCAGTCTGCATCTGCGTGATGAAGGCTATGAAATTACCCACGCCGCTGACGGCAATCTGGGTGTGGCGCTGCTGGAAAAAGGCGGGTGGGATGCCCTGATCCTCGATCTGATGCTGCCTGGCGTTGACGGGCTGGAGATTTGTCGCCGTGCCCGCAACATGACGCGTTACACGCCGATCATCATCATCAGTGCGCGCTCCAGTGAAGTACACCGCGTGCTGGGGCTGGAACTGGGGGCTGACGACTATCTGGCAAAACCCTTTTCCATGCTCGAACTGGTGGCGCGGGTCAAGGCGCTGTTCCGCCGTCAGGAAGCCATGAGCCGCAATATGAAGATGGATGCGGGTACGCTGAGTTTCTCCGGGCTGGCGATCGACCCGATCGCGCGCGAAGTGGTGCTCAATCATCAGCCGGTGGAGCTGACGCCGCGTGAGTTTGATCTGCTGTATTTCTTCGCCAAAAATCCCGGCAAAGTGTTCTCCCGCCTCAGCCTGCTGAATCAGGTCTGGGGCTATGAGCACGAAGGGTATGAGCATACGGTGAACACCCACATTAACCGGCTGCGCATCAAGATAGAAACCAATCCGGCCGAGCCGGAACGTATTCTGACCGTGTGGGGCAAAGGCTATAAATTCGCGTCTTCCGTTGAAGAGGCGCAAGGGTAAATCATGAAAAATCTCACGCTGGCACAAAGACTGACACTGGTATTTACCTTGCTGCTGATCGCCTGCTGCGCGCTTTCCGGCTACATGCAGGTGCGCTCGAGCAATCAGTACAGTCAGGCGGTGATCCAGCGTTTGTCAGCTAATCTTGCCACGCAGATCGCCGCCAATAATCCGCTGCTCAGCCAGGGCGACTGGGATCCGAAAGCGGTGCATTCGCTGTTCAACCAGCTGATGGCGGTGAATCCGAGTGTCGAAGTGTATCTGCTCGATAACAACGGCAACATCGTCGGTAATGCCGCGCCAGCCGGGCGGCTGCAACAGCAAAAAATCGATCTGAAACCGGTCACCGCGCTGTTGCAGGGCGCGAAAATGCCGGTGTACGGCGACAACCCGCGTGATCCGCAAACCCGTCAGGTGTTCAGCGCCGCGCCGTTGCAGGTGGACGGCGTGACCAAAGGCTACGTGTACATTGTCCTGCTGGGTGATGAATACACCGCGCTGACCAGCGACGCACAATATCAGTCGGCCATTTATCTGGCGCTGCGCTCGATGGGGCTGGTGGCGCTGTTTGGTCTGCTGGCCGGTGCGCTGGCATTCCGCTGGGTGACGCGTCCGGTGCGTAAACTGACGCAACAGATAGCCCGCCTTGACAGCGGCGGTATGGCCGCCATTCAGGCACTGGCGAAAAGTGAACCGCCGGCCGGTGCGCCGCGCGATGAAGTGGCGCAGCTGCAACTGGCGTTTGTCGCGCTGGCAAAACGTATCGATCAGCAATGGCAAAGCCTGATGGTGCAGGATCAACAGCGCCGTGAATTTATCGCCAATATTTCCCACGATTTGCGCACGCCGCTGACCTCGTTGCACGGTTATCTGGAAACGTTGTCAGTAAAATCGGACCACCTGAGCAACGAAGACCGGCAGCGTTATCTCAACATTGCCCTGACGCAGAGTAAAAAAGTCGGGCGTCTGGCGCAGGAGTTATTTGAACTGGCCCGTCTGGAATATGGCGTAGTGAAGCCGCAGAAAGAGCCGTTCTCTCTGTGCGAACTGGTGCAGGACGTCTTCCAGAAATTCGAACTGGCGACCGAAACGCGCGGGCAAAAACTGCTGGCAGATATCACGCCGGGCATTCCGCTGGTGAATGCCGATCTGGGGATGATCGAGCGCGTGCTGACCAATCTGCTGGATAACGCCATCCGCCACACGCCGCAAGGCGGCACTATCGAAATCAAACTGTGGAAGAGTGAAGGGCAGGTGATGGTGCAACTGAAAGACTCCGGGCCGGGCATTGCGGCGGAGCTGAAAGACAGCCTGTTTGTAAGGCCGTCGATCCTCAGTGCCAATAAACACCGGGCAGGCGGGCTCGGGCTGATGATTGTGCGCCGCATTCTGCAACTGCACGGCAGCGATATCCGGCTGATTGAAGAGCCACAGCGCGGCGCGTGTTTCCAGTTTTCTGTGCCGGTGTGAAACTCTGCGTTATAATTTTCTCTCACAACGCTGACTGGACGACCAGAGATTCGGCATTACTCTTCAGGGACGACCCTGGCACGGTAAAAAGGACAGGTTATGGCCTGGGTATATTTGTTTTTCGCAGGAATTTTCGAAGTGGTCTGGTCGGTGGCGATGAAAGAGTCTCACGGTTTCAGCCGCCTTGTTCCCAGTATTATCACCATCGTTTTTATGCTGCTCAGCTTCGCGCTGCTCTCTGTTGCCATGAAAACCCTGCCGCTCGGCACGTCTTACACCGTCTGGGTCGGCATCGGCGCAGTGGGCGCCTTTATCCTCGGCGTGACCCTGTTTGGCGAGAGCCTGAGCCCGCTGCGGGTCGTCGCCGCGCTGCTGATTTTTTCCGGCGTGGTATTGCTGAAGTTTGCGACAAAAGATTGAGTGACCGGTTAAGTCAATCAAAAGCCGCTCAGGAGAATGAGCGGCTTTTTGTATTGCGGGCTAGAGAGCGATCAATGCAGAGTATTCATACTTCATTAACACCAGATCAGCGCCTTCACTGAGCAAATCGTTAATTGAACGTCCGGTGGCTTGAGCGGCCAGTGCTAATGCCGCATGTTGTGGAGGTGCCAGCCGGGTAGTCACCTTGCCACTGAACGTTTTTACCGGGGCGATACCTTTCTCTTCACACACTTCCAGAAACACCCGCAGCGATGTTTTACCTTCTTCTTTCAGCTTTTCAACGCTGTCCGCGTAGAAATCTGCACCCCCGTTAAGGTGAAGAAATTCGCCACGGAACATTTCAATTTCCGGATCGTAGGTAACGACGGCAATGTGACCGTCGATTTTCATTGTGTTGTTCATCATGGTTTATATCCTAATCTTTCTAACCATTTTCTGACGGAAGACACCGCGCCTTTATCAGTTTCCGGTTGTGGGTGAGGCCGGTGGAAGACCTGAACTTCATCATCCAAAATCACCGCCATACGCGAGCCTTCCCTTTCTTCAATTTCTCCGCCCAGTGCTCTAGGCAGGGCTTCTATATCTGACCATTTAATTGACGGATTTACCGGTCTGGAAAATACAGAGACAAGAACCCGTTTATGCTTTGCTGACAACCCTGTCAGCCGGGGATTAGGTACGGCAGTCATTATTTGCATAACGCATATGATACCAAAAAGTGACACCATAACCAGTCTCTGGTGTCATTTCATAGTGTCATTATTGCCTCTTTTTCCTTCAGGCTGGTGTTGTGATGAGGTGTGGGTGCTGGTAGCAGAGAGGGTCTGACTGGCACGGTAATGCCTGTATGTTTATGCTTTTTAATGAGATGGCAGATATACCTTCATACTCAACGTTATGGCATCTCTTTAGCATTATCCGTAAGGTATTCGAAAACAATGATGGACTGAATCAGGCAGGAAAGGAGATTAGCGGTGGCAACGGAATACTATTTATTACAGCAAATCGAGGCGCTGATGAGCGATCCGGCTAACTGGGATAACGCTTATGCCCGTGAAACGGACCCTCTGAAACGGCTGGAATGCCTGACCCGCCACTATAACGGGCATCTTCGCCAGCGGGCGGTGCTCTGTCTGGGAATTATGAAAGCCGGAGAGGCATTGCCGGCAATCATCAGGCGGGCGAATGACTGGGTGTGTCAGGTGCGTGATGCCGCACGCCAGAGCATCCGCCAGTTTATGGTTCCGCAAGGTGCCCGATGGCTGGTGGAGTGTCTGCCTGAATTCGGCAAGTTACTTAGCAGCCAGCGTGATGACCATGCACGGCTGCTGGAAGAAATTCACCGCTTTCTCGTCCGGCCAGAGAATAACGCCGTTTTGATGGAAGGCCTGAACTCAGCCAAACCGGATGTCGCCAGACTGGTGCTTGGCCTGATGCTGGAACAGCAACTGTTTACGGTGGACGTTATTTTTGAACGCACGCAGGGTCATAAAAATCCGTCTGTCAGACTGATCGCCACCCGCGCCTGGCTTGGTCAGTCCGGAAGGCGGAACGAACAAGGTCTGCTGACGCTGCTAAAAGACCGCTATGCGCCGGTCAGGCAGGTGGCACTCGCTGTTGTGATGGATGAAAACGCTGACGTGCCCGTCACGATGCTGCTGACGCTGTTGCATGATAACAACGAACTGGTGCGCAAACGTGCGGCCAGAGTGCTGACTGAACGCGGTCATTCCCCCGTGGCGCACAGTCTGGCGGTGTTTAACGATGCGACTCAGAACCTGTCCCGCCGGTGCGTGGCACTCAGGGCGCTGGACGAGCAGAAATATGAGGATGTGCTGGCGCTGGCCCTGGATTGCCTGAAAAGCAACATTACCGCGCTGTACAAAACGGCGTTGGACATTGCCGTTGATCATTTGCAGGAAAATGCCAGGGAATTGTTGCTTGAGGCGATGTCGTACCCGGCTTATTCCGTGGCGAAACGGGCCTGCAGGCAGTATGCAAAACGCAAGTTTTTCCTGACGCTGGAGGAGATTTTACGCAGTCAGGCGGCCGCGCTATCAGCTGAACATCTCGGGCTCTATCTGCCATTATCCGCTCGCCTCGGGTTGTGGGAAGGTCTGCAATTTATGCTGATGCAAGCCGGGAATGCTGAACGTGAGCCGATGAGACAGGCGCTGGCAAAATGGACGACGCGCTTAAACCGCTTTTACACTGAGCCGACGGCGCACCAAAAAACAGCATTACGGGCGCTGCTCATTCAGCATCCCGACGTCGGCCTGCGTGACAAAAACTATCTGATGCAGGTGTTATCTGCCTGAAAAAAAAATGCCCCGTCAGGGGCATCTTCTCAGAACCGGGCACCCGCCAGCGACGGATCGGTCAGGGCGTAAATTTTACCCCAGCCCTCGCCGTTATTGAGCAGTTGCTGAATGTGCAACGCGACGTCACTTCGGCGAACGCGCCCGTGGGCTTCGGTTTCCAGCCGTTGCGCCTGGCCGGTCGCTTCGCCATCCGTCAGGCCACCGGGGCGCAGGATGCATCCTTGCAGCGTACTGGTTTGCAGCCAGCTTTCCGCCAGCGATTTCTCACGCACCGCCTGCCCGAACGCCTGTTTCGCACGGTCAGACAGGGTAGACCAGCTGTCGCCGCAGCCGATGGAGGTGACCAGCACCATCTGGCGGATACCGGTCTGTTCGGCGGTATCGATGATCAGCCGGTTAGCGTGATAATCAGAGTGTTTCCCGCCCAGCGTGGAGACAATCTGCGCCTGCGCCCCGGCGGTCTGGCAGGCCAGCAAGACGTCCTGCGGGTTAAGCGCATCGCCTTCAATCACCGTGACACCCGCCTGGCGCAAGGCGTTTGCCTGTTCAGGTTGGCGAATCAGCGCCACCAGCGGGCGCTCTTGCACACTCAAGGCAGCCAGTTCAGCACCGACACCGCTGCCGGCGCCAAAAATCAGCAAAGTCGTCAAATTACACTCTCTCTTTCAGCCAGCATGGCGGGAAGCGCGCGAAACGCCGTCAGCTGATCGTTCAAAAGCTGGCGGTGGCTGTCGCGTCCCACGAAAACCTTGAGCATCGCATAACCGGCAGCGTTTAAAAACCAGACGCTTGCTGTGCTCATTCCCATAAATGGCCGTTCGACCAGTGCGATATGCTGGCAATGTGTCGCGCGGATATGCCCGCTCAGCCCCTGTTTGCCACGCAGATTAAAATAGCCGTGGCGGTGTGTGCCGGTCGGCAGCGCACCGTGAAATTCGAGGATCAGGTCATCATTGTTGACCAGCGTCGTCACCTCGCCCCATTGCGTAATGCTGTCCCACACCGTGTCGAAATGTGCGCCTGAAAACAGATAACTTCCCGGTAAATTTTGGATCACGTTCAGCGGCGCGATGCCATATTCGCGGGCAATATCTTCCACGGTGCCATCGGGTTCTGTGGCTAAAAAGTCGATCAGGGTTTGCAGTTTATCCGTGTGCATGGGCGGCACTCCGTAAAGTCAGTTGTGGGATCAGATCTTGCAGCGCCTGCAACATATTGCTGGCCCAGAAACGTCCGGCAGGGGTGAGATCAAAGCGTGCGCCGTGACGGTTCATCAGGCCGCATTGCTGCCATTGCTCTAATAAAGGTTCGAGGGGAAGCGGATCTTCAACGATGCGGCTCAAATCGTAGCGGCCTGCTTCGATGCCGCCTTGTAAATCGAGACGCCAGCGCTGCTCGTCAGAGGCACCGGCGGTCATCATCATGATCGGTTTCTGCCCGGCATCCAGTTGCTGATACCACGCCTCCAGACTGCGTGCCGTCATGTACGACTGACCGCCCAGATTGCCGCCCGCGCCGCTGCCAAATGCCAGGCAATCTGCGCCCTGTTTGATCAGCAGATTGTACAGATTGCGCTCCCGCGTGGTGCGCGCCCAGTGGCTGTTGCTGATCTGATGCCAGCCATCGCGCGCCAGAAAGGCTTCGCCTTCAAGATAAAAATCCCGGCGCATTGCGACATCGGGCAAAGTGACGCGGTGATTTTCAACCGCTTTGCCCAGTGGCGTAGAAGGCAACAGGTTCAGCGCATACAGATCGACGCCGTCGAGCGGCAAATCACGGACAATCTGTAAATCCTCACGCCATGAGGTGGGCGTCTGTGCCGGCAGGCCAAACATCAGGTCGCACACCACCGCGGCGCGGTCGCGTTCGCCCAGTTTTTGCAGGAAGTGGATCGCCTCCTCACGGCTGGCGCGACGGCCCATCCGCTGGCGGATGCGGGTATCGAACGTCTGAATGCCGATGGAAAAACGGTTGGCACCGGCTTCCAGACAGGCATCGATTCTCTCATCGTCAAAGTTGAGAATGCGCCCCTCGACGGTGATTTCGCAGTCCGGCGCCAGCGGAAGGAGGCGTCGCAGCGCGCTGATGATGCGGTGCAACTGTGTCGCGCTCAGCGCCGTGGGCGTGCCGCCGCCAAAATAGACCGCATGAACCGGGGCGGACTGATGCAGCGGCGAGCCAGCTTCCTGTTCGATTTCGCGGATCAGATAATCGCAGTATTGCTCCGTCGCCTCTGCTTCGAGTTTGTTCTGATAGAACCCGCAGAATGTGCAGTGCGTGGCACAGAAGGGAATATGCAGATATACCAGACGCTTATTGGCCGCAAGTGTCTGCTGACACAGCGCCTGCCACTGCGCGGGAATATCCTGAGGCGCGACGGGTTGCTGTGGCCGCCAGGGCATCACCGCCCGGCGGTCGGGAAACGGCAACCCCTGTTCGGCAGCATAAAAGCGCGTGAGGTCTAAGCTCATAGGGTTCTTCTTCTCCTGAAGAATCAAGTATCGGTGAGCATTAAACGATAATGATTATCATTCGATCAAATCAAAACCACGCTTTCGATGATCTGCATCAAGGAGTGCGTTTCGCCGCGCCGCGGGATCCCCTGCCGTTATCAGACGAGTGTGTCGCTAACCGGGCTTAAGTCAGAATGCCGGAAAGGGATTATTTCAGATTAAGAACATTTGTTTGACGTGAAGCGTATAACGCCTGAGCCGCCTCTGAATGTGGTGTGGTTATTTTTATCTTTTTGTGCCTGGGCTTTGACGTGGAATTTATTTTCATTAATTTCAGTCATGACAACCGTCGCGGATGATTTCACCCCTTTTAGAATACAGGTTCTCTTAACAACTACCCGGTGCGCGGTGTTATTTGTATAGTAATTTTCGCAATTGCTATCCTTAAATTTAACGTTTCGATTAATCGTTTTAAGAAGGAGTGATTCTGTCGGGGATACGCAGATTTTACCCAGCGTGCCGGTGACATTGGCGACTGCCCATTCACCCGGTTTGATGGTGATTGCACTGGCCGGGTTTAAAAGGGGCAGGGAGAAAAGAACCATTAATAACAGCGTGTGTTTGCGCATTTTTATTACTCCTTTAATAAAAACTTTATATGTATTCTTTTGGCTATATATAAATAAAGTATTCTTCCTGGCATATTCATGAGGAATATCCCTGAAGCGGGCGTGCTGATAAATATAAGGCAGGTCAAAAGATAAGACGGGGGGATATTACGGACTGACGTTATTATTGTAAAGCCATGCGCCAGCACGCCGGCCCGGCGCATTATTCAAGCAGTGTCAGCGTTTGGCTTTATCCCGCCGTGGCCTGACGGCGATATCGGTAATTTGAGTATCGTCACTGGCACTGACCACCAGACGCACTGCCGCAGCAACCGATTCGGGTGTGCTGTAATCCCGCGGATCGATGGCGGCAAAATCTCCCTGACTTTCGCGGGTTTTGCGGTTCATCGGCGTATCCGTAGGCCCTGGCGCGACGGTGGATACGCGCACGCCATGTTCGCTTTCTTCCTGCCGGAGAGCATGAGCCAGCGCATTCAGGGCAAATTTCGATGCGCAGTACACCGTATTTCCGCCGTCGGCTTTCGTGCCCGAACCCGAACCGATAAACACCACCTGACCTTCCTGTTTTCTCAGCGCGGGCAGCGCCAGCCGGGTGAATTGTGCAGGCGCAAACACGTTAATGGAAAATTGCTGCTGCCAGTCCTCCGGGGTGGCGTTTTCAACACGCAGGGGTTTGGAGATTGCCGCCGAATGGACCAGCACATCAATCTGCGGCAGCTCGCGGATAAAGTGTTCAATGGCGGTAAAATCGAGTAAATCGATTTCCACCGCGTCAACGTTTTCAATCAGCCGCAACGCCAGCAGGCTCTCTTTATTCCGCCCCAGCGCAAAGACCCGATGGTCGCGTGCCAGATTATGGACAATCGCCAGCCCGATACCGCTGGTTCCGCCGGTAATGACGGCGACAGGAAGTGTGCTCATGGTGTTCTCCTCGGTTTTTTTCTCAACCTAACAGCAGAAAGATGCCCGCGCGACGGACTTTATTGGCTTAGCTTGTGTGGAAAAAAGAAAAGCCCCGCAGTGCGGGGCCTCTGAGAGTATCGGTATGATCTAACTGCCCAGTTCCACCTCCACCTGATGCTCAGCCCCGTCATCCACCAGCGGAATTCGGTCATTTTCCAGAACCTGGCCGTCGAGCAGTACACGGTATTCGCCGGTGCTGCGGCGCACGGTTATCTGATAATGGCTGCTGCCCTGCTGATACGAGACGGTGATCTCCGGCCAGGCGGCGGGCAGATGGCTGTGAATGGCGATCGCGTCGCCGTGGCGGGTGATGCCGAGCAGGGCTTCGGTGATCAGACGATACGTCCAGCCTGCCGAGCCGGTGTACCAGCTCCAGCCGCCGCGTCCGCTGTGCGGATCCACCGAGTAAATATCGGCGGAAATCACATAAGGTTCGGCTTTATAACGGCTGACGTCGCTGGCGCTGAGGCTGTGATTGATCGGGTTGATCATCGACATCAGCTCCCATGCCCGTTCGATATTGCCCTGTTTGGCAAAGGCCATCACCGCCCAAATCGCACCGTGAGTATATTGCCCGCCGTTTTCGCGCACGCCTGGCAGATAACCCCGGATATAGCCTGGGTTCGGGCCGTTGCCGTCGAACGGCGGCGTCAGCAGTTTGATCAATCCGGCGTCGTTATCCACCAGCCGTTGATCGACCGAATGCATGGCGCTGGCGGTGCGTTCCGGCGTACCTGCACCGGAAAGCACAGACCAGCTCTGGGCGATAGCGTCTATCTGACATTCGTCATTCAGATGTGAGCCCAGAGTTTCACCGCTGTCGAAGTAGCCGCGCAGATACCAGTCGCCGTCCCAGGCGTGTTCGTTCAGATTGTGTTTCAGCAGCGCCGACTGTTCGCGGCACAGCGCGGCGGTGTCTTCGTCATGGCGTTCTTCTGCCAGTGCGCCGTAGCGTTGCAGCACGTCATACAGGAAGAAGCCCAGCCAGACGCTTTCACCGCGACCGCCAAGGCCGACCAGATTCATGCCATCGTTCCAGTCGCCCGCGCCCATCAGCGGCAGGCCGTATTGCCCCATTTTCAGGCTGTGTTTCAGTGCGCGAACCCCGTGCTGCCAGAGGGTTTCGTGCGTTGAACTGACCACCGGCAACTCATAGAAAGACTCTTCACCGGCGGCCAGCAAACGTGCTTCGAGATACGGAATTTGCTGCTCCGCGATGTCGTGATCGCCGGTCACCGAGATGTAATGGCTGATGGCCAGCGGCAGCCACAGATAATCATCTGAGCAGCGCGTGCGCACGCCATTGCCGGTTGGCGGATGCCACCAGTGCTGGACGTCGCCTTCAACAAACTGCCGCGAGGCGCACAGCAGGATCTGCTCGCGCATGCGCTGCGGTGCGGCGTGGGTGAGCGCCAGCGTGTCCTGAAGCTGATCGCGGAAACCGAACGCGCCGCCCGACTGATAATAGCCGCTGCGCGCCAGGATCCGGCTGGCTAAGGTCTGATAAATCAGCCAGCCGTTGGCGAGTAAATTCACCGACGGATCCGGCGTGGTGACCTGAATTTTATCCAGCACCTGATGCCAGTGCTGATGCACGCGATCCAGTTCGGCCTGCGCCTCGCCTTCCTGCAAGAACTGGCGGATCAGCGCTTCGGCGTCATTGGCGTTTTGCCCCAGACCCAGCACGAAGGTAAAGGTGCGCTGATCACCGTCGATGAGCGTGGTCGCCGACTGCACCGCGCCGCACGGGTCCATCGCTGCGCCCGTGCGGTCTGAAAGCCGCTGGTTTTTCATGGCCGCCGGAGAGGCCGGTGAACCGGCACGGCCAAAGAACTCACGGCGATCGCCACTGACCGAGCAGTGTGCGCCGGTCACCGCGAAGAAGGCCGTGCGTTCGCCGCCGTTGCTGGTGTAATGGTTGGTCGCCAGCACGCCGCAGCCCTGCGTCACACGCGCCTGCGAGGTGACGATGTGCATGGCGGATTTGGTGCGCAGATCGGCCATCACCCATTCCACATAACCGGTGACCGACAGCCTGCGCGGGCGGCCGGAGACGTTGGTCAGGGTGAGCATGATCAGTTTCACCGGCGCATGTTCGGCGACCAGCACCGTCATTTCGCTGGCGATCCCGCGTTCGGTGTGTTCGAACACGCTGTAACCAAAACCGTGCCGCGTGACATAACCGCCCGCGCCGCGCACCGGCAACGGTGCCGGTGACCAGACGCTGCCGCTCTCTTCGTCACGCAAATAAAACGCTTCGCCGGAACTGTCGCTGACCGGGTCATTTTCCCACGGCGTTAAACGGTATTCGTGGGCGTTTTCATACCAGGTATACGCCTGACCGCTTTCTGAAATCACCGTGCCAAAATCGGCGTTCGCCAGCACGTTTGACCACGGCGCCGGCGTGTTTTGCCCTTCGTTGAGTAGGATCTGATATTCACGGCCATCAGGGGAGAATCCGCCGGTGCCGTTGAAATAGGTCAGGCCACGCGGTTCTGCGGCCACCGGGCTGATGTCATCGTCGCTGCGAACCGGCAGCAGGGCCTGCTGGGAAGCGTGCGGCATTTGCATCCGCTGGTTAAGCTGATCGGTCAGCGGACCGTGACGGTCGTCGATCACCACCCGCGCCACGCTCATCAGCAACGTGCGGTCTTCCTGCGAGATCTGCTCGCCGTTACGCACAAATATCCCACCCGGAATATCGGTCTGGCTGGAGCCCGCGCCGGAAGCCACCAGGCCGAGGATCTGGTTTTGCAGCGCCTGCTGATAACCGCCCGGATCGTTGGAGAGCAGCACCAAATCGACTTTCAGGCCTTTCAGCCGCCAGTAGTTGTGCGCGCGGATCAGCAGTTTCACCAGATTGATGTTTTCGCTGCTGGAGAGGGTGAGCAGCACGATCGGCAGATCGCCCGACAGCGAAAGCCCCCACAGGCCGGACTGCCCGCGTCGATTATGGATAATGGTCTGAGC
The DNA here is from genome assembly GCF_042920125.1 of Rahnella sp. R3(2024). NCBI lineage: Bacteria > Pseudomonadati > Pseudomonadota > Gammaproteobacteria > Enterobacterales > Yersiniaceae > Rahnella > Rahnella sp. R3(2024). The sequence goes on along the minus strand of NZ_JBHGBU010000002.1, from coordinate 127,255 downwards.
ATCACCGCGCATTTCCTGGCTGGCGAACAGCAACGCGCCGGCCAGACGGTTAAACAGCCCGGCGTCATCTTCGGTGGCGTTGAGCTGGCGCAGAACCACCTGACTGTGCGACCAGGCGATTTCGAATACCCGATCAGCAATATGGTGGTCGCGGTATTTTTCCAGCAGCGCCAGGCTTTGCAGGCGGGTGTCGCCGATGCCATACACCATATCGACCACCACCGGCACGCCGGGTTTCAGGCGGATGCGCTGGCGGATAGCCAGAACAGGGTCGAGCACCGCACCGGCGCTGTTACTGAGTTTGCCGGGCTGTTGCAACGCCTGCGGGTGCGCCGCGGTGTGGCCGCGACCGATAAAGGCCGCGCGATCGGTTTCGAACGAAGTTTCCCGTTCGACCGGACCGTGGATCGCCATCATGTGGAACATCCACGGGCAATGCTCGTCCGGCTCGCGCGGGCGGCGGTGGCACAAAATCCCTTCCTGCGCAGGCACCAGTTCGGTTTGCACAAACAGGTTGCTGAACGCCGGATGGGTGGCATCGTTGGCCGCCGGAGCCAGTACCACTTCCGCATAGGTGGTGATTTCCACCGTACGAGGACGACGTCCGTGGTGCGTGATCGTCATACGGCGGATTTCCACGTCGTCTTCCGGTGACACCACGATGTGCGTTTTCAGGGTCAGCGACCCCTGTGTACGGGTGAACTCCGCCCCGGAGTCTGTCAGCACCGCGTGATAAGTGCCTTTTTGTTTGCCTGCGGGCTGCCAGGTATTGCTGGAGATTTCACCGGTGGCCGGATCGCTCAGGTAGCAGAAGATGCCGCGATGATCCCGCGTCGCATCTTCCCGCCAGCGGGTTAACGTCAGATCTTTCCAGCGGCTGACGCTGCCGCCAGCCTGCGTCACCATCAGGTGATAATTCGTGTTGGAGAGCAGCTGAACTTCCGGCGTCGGGCTGTCCACGTCGGTGAATTCGCGCAGTTCGACGTTGACCTTTTGCAGCGTGCTGTCGTGTGACTCAAAGTGACGGCGCGGGCTGTAAAGTTCGACCGCATCCGGCACGCGTTCCTGCAACAGCAGGCGGGCGGACTGGAATGCCGCATTCGCCGCAAAGCGCGCAGGCATCGGGGAATCGAGCAACACGTTCGCCAGCGCGAGGAATCCCATCCCCTGATGGTGCGCCATGTAAGAACGCACCACGATGTAAATCTGCCCGCGAACCAGCCGCGACGGGCTGTAATCGAGCGCGTCGTAAAAGCCGTATTCGCCGCGCGCGCCGCAGTTTTCCAGTTCGACCAGATTGAGGCAAGCCTCCTGCGGACGGAACATCAGCGCCATCATGGTGGCGTAAGGCGCCACCACCATGTCTTCGCCCAGCCCGCGCTTCAGCCCGAGGCCGGGTACCCCAAAGGCGTGATACTGGTAATTCTGGTTGAGATCAAAGGCCGCGTACGCCGACTCCGAAATCCCCCACGGCACGTTGTTCTCCTTGCCCCAGGCGATTTGCCGGTCAACGGCGGTCTGGCACATTTGTACCAGCAGCGTATCGGGATAAGCGGGCATCACCAGCTGTGGCATCAGGTATTCAAACATCGACCCGCTCCACGACATCAGCGAAGGCTGTTTGTCGATCACGGTGAATAACCGGCCCAGCGCGAACCAGCTTTTTTGCGGCAGCTGGTTGGTGGCAATGGTCACATAGTTGGTCAGGCGAATTTCAGACGGCAGCAGATCGTATTTTCCGCTGTCCATTTTATGCGCATCGCAGTTGTAACCGACGGTCAGCAAATGGGTGTTGGTGTCGTACAGGAAGCGGAAATCCATGTGCGCGTGATCGTTCAGGCGTTGTTCCAGCTCACCGATAATGTCCAGACGCTGACGCGCCAGCCCGATGGCGCGGGAAAGTTGCGGCGAGCTCAGGGCATCCTGCTGCGCCAGCCACAACAGTGAAGGCAGAGGCTCGTCGTATGCCTCTGGCGACAGCCAGCCATAAAACGCCGACCACTCGGCCAGCCCGGCATCCAGCTGTTCCGCCAGCCGTGGCAGATAACCTTCCGACGAGGTGGCGATCAGCGCCCGCATGGCCCGCAGGTGAACAAAGATCTCCTCACCCTGCGCCGTACTGGCCTGCGTCCAGCTCTCGCGCAGTTTTGCCATGGCGGCCGCGCCGTTTTTATTTTCGGCCAGATACAGCGTGTCTTCCAGGCCGGTCAGCCATTGCGGAAGGTTGACCGCAGGTTGCACACGCCACAGGTGCAGGCCGGTGCTCAGGGTCAGCAGATGTCCGGCGAAGTTGCCGCTGTCAACGCTGGAAATGTAGCGCGGGTTGAGCGGTTCCAGCGTGCGCGTGTCGTACCAGTTGTACAGATGGCCGCGATAATGCTCGAGTTTATCCAGCGTATCGAGCGTCTGGCTGGTGCGCAGTAACACTTCGCCCTGCGTGATGTAGCCGAAATCCCAGGCGGTAATGTTGGCCAGCAAAGAGAGGCCGATATTGGTCGGCGAGGTGCGATGGGCCACCACCGGCTGCGGGATTTCCTGAAAGTTATCCGGCGGCAGCCAGTTTTCCTGCTCATTGACGAATGTCTCAAAGAATGACCAGGTCTGACGTGCCGCCTGACGCAGGAAAATACGCTGCTGTGCGTCCAGATCGGGTGCCGGACGTGACGCGGGCTGGCTCAGCCAGCACATGACGCGCGGCCCGAGGAACCAGAGAATGCCGAGTGGCAGCGCCGCCCAGACCAGCGAAGAATGGGTCAGCGCGGGCAACATCACCAGCGCAATCCCGGCCAGCGGGTTTGCCCACATGCGGCGGTAGAAATATTCCGGCGACTGCGCGCGGCTTTTCTCACTGACGTTGACGCTGGCCCATTCGTGCAACTTACGGTGGCTGACGTTCAGCCGCCACAGCGTCAGTAAAATCGCCTGCACCGAGTAAACCGCTTCATGCGGCAGCGTCATCAGCGTCACGAAAATGCGCGACAGGCGGCTGAGGGTGGCAGAGGCCACGCTTTTCAGATGGGGGAGCAGCGAGCGGCGCGGGCCTTTATTGAGTAAATCCAGCACCAGCGCGACCAGCACCGGGAACAGCAGCATCGCGGCGATAAATCCAAACCAGTACATTTTGTTTGGCACCAGCGCCACGGTGCAAAAGATGATCACCAAAAAGGCCGGGGCGACCAGACTGCGGCGCAGGTTATCAAACAATTTCCAGCGCGAAAGGGTGGTCAGCGGATTGCGGCAGCGCTGCCCGTCCTCCTGACGGACACGAAAACGCAGCCAGTTCAGCAGTTGCCAGTCGCCACGGATCCAGCGGGTTTTACGCGCCACGTCGGCCAGATAATGATCGGGATATTGCTCGTAAAGCACGACATCGCTGAGCATGCCGGAACGGGCGTAACAGCCTTCCAGCAGGTCGTGGCTGAGCACCAGATTTTCCGGGCAGGTGTTTTCGTTGGCGCGGATAAACATATCAACATCGTAAATCCCCTTGCCGACAAATGAGCCTTCGCCGAACAAATCCTGATAAATGTCTGACGACATCGACGAGTAAGGATCGTTGCCCGGCACGCTGCTGCACAAAGCGGCATAGCGCCCCTGGCCGTTGGCGGGGATCTCTTCCGCCAGACGCGGCTGGAGAATGGCGTAACCGGACACCACCAGATGGCGCTGTTCGTCGTACACCGGATGGTTCAGCGGATGGGCCATCGCCGCCACCAGCTGATGCGCCGTGGCACGCGGCAGGACGGTGTCGCTGTCGAGCGTGATCACGTACTTCACCTGCTGTAAATGCGCCTGCGTGCTGCCTTCGATCAGCGAAAACGGTTCGCCGTGGCCGCGTAACCACAGATTAAGCGCGTTGAGTTTGCCGCGTTTGCGTTCATAACCCATCCACACGCCCTGAGCGGCATTCTTTTCGCTGTCACGGTGCAGCAAAGTGAAAAGCGCGCCTTGCGTGACGGTGTAACGTCGGTTCAACTGCTGAATTTTCTGTCGGGCATACACCAGCAGGGTATCGTTGTCCTCACTGTGCGGCTCCTCGCTGTCGTGAAAATCGCTGAGCAGCGCGAAATTCAGATTCGGCAACACGTTGCCGAGATAACAGACTTCGAGGCTGTTGATCAGTGCGTCGATATTTTTACGGCTGCCAAGCAGGCAGGGGATCACCACCAGCGTGCTGGCGCTTTCAGGAATGCCGCCAACAAATTCCAGACGCGGCAACGGCTGCGGCGTGCGGCTGCGGGTGGTGATTTCACTGAGCAGATTAAGGGCAAACTGGCTGGCGACCAGCATCACAGGCACCAGCAATGCCCACCACAGCCAGTTATTGCCCGGATGGCCGGAGCGGTACAGCGCATCGGCGGTGACGGCGGTGGTGACCAGTAACAAACTGCCCAGCCACGACAGCAGCGGCGTCTGGCTGAGTTTGGCGCGCGCGCGGTTAAGCAGCGAAAAGCGCACCTGCAACTCTTTTTCCAGCACCGGACGGCCGGGGCCAATCAGATAATACCCGACGTGTTGCTGCTGATAGGTGCCGCCGGCCTGCTGCGCCAGCGCCACGGCGCGGGCCGCAACGGCGGCTTCATCATAACGGGAGTTACGCGAAAGCCGTTCAATCTGATGGCGGTAATTGTCACGTGTGTCGAAATGCATGGTGGCGTAAATACCGGCCGGATCGCCGCGCAGGATTTTCTCCACCACGCTGAGATTTTCGGCGAAATCCGCCCAGTCCATTTCGGTGAGCTGGCGTAACCCCATGATGCTGTTACTGACGGAAAGCTGATTTGCCGCCAGTTGCTGATTGAATTTGTCGATGACTTCACGCTGCGTCAGGCCGACTTCGCTCAGACGTTGTTCCACCCAGGTCAGCGGCAGCGCCAGCATGGATCCGTGGCCCTGCAGGCGGCGAACCAGTTCGGCGACAAACGCACTGGTGCGCGGCGGATTGGTGCGCGCCATATCGGCAATCACAATGATCTGACTGGCCGGATCGTTTTCGGCGCTGTCCTGCAATTTATTGACCCAGAAATCGGCCAGATTGCGTTCTTTCTGGGCGTTGGCGACTTCAATGCTCACGCGGCGCAGATTCTCTATCAGCGCCAGACGCAACATCCCCGGAAACGCCCACAGTTCACCCAGCGTCAGCGGCCTGACACTCTGATAAGTGGAGAGAAAACGGGTCAGGGTTTTAATGTCCCACAGGCCGTCGCTGTGGCTGACCACCTCGGTGGCGATGTCGTAAATGCGCGGGCAAAAATGCGGTGATCCCAGCGAGGGCAAACCCTTGCCGAAGTTTTTCGGCAACAGCTGACGCACCACGCGGATTTGTTCTTCGATCAGATAGTAGTTATCCAGCAGCCATTCACCGGCGGGGGTGATACTGGCTTTTTCGCCACTGCTGAGGATCAGACAACTGCGGGTCAGGACCTTCTCATTGTCATCGAGGCGTTTGAGCAGATAGTAGGGGAGTTTCTTCTTGGATAACTTATGCGAGAGGGCCAGTTTTCCGCCGTAGCGTTCCATCTGGTCTGCCGAAAAAAGCTCGGCACGGATCGGCGTGGACTGTTCAAGCGCGCTGGCGCGATGACGTCGGGTGGCCGGTGATACAGGTGGTGCTCCTTTACTTTTGAACCAACTGAAGACAGCATTTTTCACGTCAACATTCCTTATGCGGACCCGAGAAGGCAGTTGCCTGAGCTGCGATAAGAGTTCACATAGTGAGATAAAGAGGTCAGGGGCAGGGAGGCATATCGGAACAGGCACCGGTAACGGGTGTCTCCTCCAAGCTTAGTGTGTTAATGCGCGGGATGTCGGTTTTCTTTTCACATTTGCGCAGACCCGACGGGAAAAGGCGCAGGATCCTCGATTGTAATGATAACTATTATCAATTATTATCCGATGGTGAATTTCTGGTCTGGTTATGTAACTTTCTATGTCCATCAACGCTGCCGTATCACCCGCCCGCGCGTTTGAAGCGCTCTACAGCTCGCACCACCGCTGGCTGAAAAACTGGCTCCGGTTAAAACTGGGGTCGGCCAATGACGCCGACGATCTGGCGCAGGACACCTTTATGCGCGTCCTGACCGGCGACAGTGCGCAGGAAATTCGCGAACCCAAATCTTTTCTCTGCACCATTGCCCGCCGGGTGATGGTGGATTTTTTCCGCCGCAACGCGCTGGAACGCGCTTATCTCGACATGCTGGCGCTGATGCCGGAAGCGCATATGCCGTCGCCGGAACAGCGCCAGTGCCTGCTCGAAACCCTGCAACAGATCGATACGATGCTCGATGGCCTGGGTGAAAAAGTGCGTCAGGCTTTTCTGCTCTCCCAGCTGGAAGGGCTGACCTATCCGGTGATTGCCCGGCGTCTGAACGTTTCGGTCAGTTCGGTCAAAAAGTACATGGCGAAAGCCACTGAGCATTGTCTGCTGTTCAGCCTGGAACATGGCTGAGCGCAATGACCTCCTCCCTTACCGATAATCAGCGTCTGGCGCTGAAAATGGCCGCGCAGTGGTTCGCCACCTTGTGCTCGGGCGAGGTGACGCCGCAACAAAATCAGAAATGGCAACGGTGGCTGGCGCAGCACGAAGACCATCGCTGGGCGTGGCAGCGGGTGGAATCCTTACAGGGTCAGTTGCACAGCATGCCGGGCCGCTTCAGTTATCAGACGCTCAATCACGCGAGCCAGCAGTCGGAGGTCACCCGCCGCCGCGTGCTGAAAGGTTTGCTGGTGCTGCTCGGGCTGGGCGGCAGCTGGAAAGCGTGGCAGACGCCAGCCGGACAAGGCCTGCTGGCGGATGCGCGCACCGCCACCGGCGAAATCAAAACCCTGCGTCTGCAAGACGGTTCCCAACTTTCGCTTAACACCGCCAGCGCCGCCGATATCCGTTTTACCCCGCAAGAGAGGCTGATCCGCCTGCATCAGGGCGAAATCAGCATCATCACCGCGCAGGATACGCAGCCCGTCTCGCGGCCTTTCCTGGTGCAAACGCAGCAGGGCATGCTGCGCGCCCTCGGCACGGAATTTATCGTCCGCCAGTTTGATGACGCGACCCGCCTGACCGTGCTGAAACACGCGGTGGAAGTCACGCTGCCGGGCCAGCGCTTGCAGGTCAGCGAAGGCCAAACCGTCCGTTTTACCGCCAGCACATTTGGCGAGGTGACGGCTCTTTCGGGCGGAGCGGGCAGCTGGAGCAAAGGCGTGCTGAGCGTCAGCGACCGGCCTCTGGCGGAAGTGGTGGATGAACTGGCGCGTTACCGTCACGGCCATCTGAGCTGCGACCCCGCTGTTGCACATCTGCGCATCAGCGGCACTTTCCCGCTCAACGACACCGACGCGGTCCTCAACATTCTTTCGCGCACGTTACCCGTCAGGATCCACACCCTGACCCGCTACTGGGTGAACGTGGTGCCCGCGTAATGCTGCCGTAATACCGCCTGCAAATAAAAATGATAAATAATCGCATTCGCGATTGTCCCTTTTGCATTCTCATCCGACTCCTATGCAGCACTGAAAAAAAACACACAGCAAAAACATAAAATCTGGAGAGGGTATGTCCATTTCACGCTCACGCGTTCTGCGTTCTTTTGGCAACACAACACCACTGGCGATGGCCATTCACTGCGCGATCCTTCCTGCTGCGCTGATCACCGCGCTGCCTGCGGCGGCGGCGGTTCAGTCTGCACCCTATCAGATTGCGGCAGGCAATCTTGATACCGCACTCAATCAGTTTGCGGCAAAGGCGGGTATCACGCTGTCGGTGGATTCTTCGCTGACGCGCGGCAAGCACAGCAAGGGTTTACAGGGAAATTACACCCTCAATGACGGCCTGACGGCGCTGCTGGCAGACAGCGGGCTGGAAGCCCGATCATTGGGTAACAATGCGTTTACGCTGGCGGCCATTCCGGCGCCGGTTCAGGAGCCGGAATCCCTGACCGTGGTCGGCGACTGGCTGGCTGATGCGCGTGAAAACGACGTGTTTGAACATGGCGGGGCGCGCGACGTGATCCGCCGTGAGGATTTTGTCAAAACCGGCGCGACGACGGTGCGTGAGGTGATGAACCGCATTCCGGGCGTGAATGCGCCGGAAAATAACGGCACCGGCAGCCATGATATGGCGATGAATTTTGGTATCCGCGGGCTGAACCCGCGCCTCGCCAGCCGTTCCACCGTGCTGATGGACGGCATTCCGGTGCCGTTTGCGCCTTACGGCCAGCCGCAACTTTCCCTTGCGCCGGTTTCGCTCGGTAACATGGACGCGGTGGATGTGGTGCGCGGCGGCGGCGCGGTGCGTTACGGGCCGCAAAGCGTCGGCGGCGTGGTGAACTTCGTCACCCGCGCCATTCCGAAAGATTTCGGCATCGAAGCCGGAACGGAAGGCACTTACAGCCCGACCTCCAGCCAGAACGACCCGAAAGGCACCGGTAACCTGATGATTGGCGGCACGGCGGATAACGGCCTCGGCGGCGCGTTATTGTATTCCGGCACGCGCGGCAGCGACTGGCGTGAACACAGTGCGACCAAAATCGACGACGTGATGCTGAAAACCCGTTACGCGCCCAATGACGTCCACACCTTTAACAGCCTGCTGCAATATTACGAAGGCCGCGCAGAAATGCCGGGCGGTTTGTCCCGCGCCGATTACAACGCCAACCGTTTTCAGTCCACGCGCCCTTACGATGAATTCTGGGGACGCCGCCAGCTGGCGAGTTTCGGCTATCAATATCAGCCGGATCAGCAGCATAAATTCAATATCCAGAGCTTCTACACCTACACCCTGCGCAGCGGCTATCTCGATCAGGGCAAAAACCTGACCCTTTCCCCGCGCCAGTATTGGGTACGCGGCATCGAACCGCGCTACAGCCAGAGCTTCAACCTCGGCCAGACGGCGCATGAAGTGGGCGTCGGTTACCGCTACGTCAGCGAATCCACCCACGAACTGCGCTATTACAGCCCGGCCAAATCCGGCGTCCTGCCGACCGGCGACAGCCCGTACGATCGCGATACCCAGTCCGGCACGCAGGCTAACGCATTTTACGTCGATGACCGTATCGACGTCGGCGACTGGACTATCACGCCGGGGATGCGCTACGAACATATTCAGTCGTATCAGAATAACTACATCAAAGGCACGAAGCAGGAAATCAGCTACAACGCGCCGCTGCCCGCGCTGAATGTGGTGTATCACCTGAACGATGCCTGGAATATTTACGGCAACACCGAAGGATCTTTCGGCACCGTGCAGTACAGCCAGATTGGCAAAGCGGTGGACAGCGGCAATATCGAGCCGGAAAAAGCCCGCACCTGGGAACTGGGCACGCGCTTTGATAACAGTATTGTGAAAGCGGAAGTCGGCCTGTTCCTGATCAACTTCAACAATCAGTACGACTCCAACCAGACCACCGACAGCGTGACGGCGCGCGGTAAAACCCGTCACACCGGGCTGGAGAGCCAGATCCGTTACGACCTGTCAGATTTGTCCCCGACACTGGAAAATGTTTCTGCCTACGCCAGCTATGCCTACGTCAACGCGGTGATCCGCGAAGAGGGCGATACGCACGGCAATCAGGTGCCGTTCTCGCCAAAAAACAAAGGCACGCTGGGGCTGGATTACACGCCGGGCAACTGGTTCTTCAACGTCAACAGCGAATACCAGTCCGGCCAGTTTGCTGACAACGCCAACACCGTTGAGGAAAGTGCCGATGGCAGCACCGGCCGCATTCCCGGTTTCATGCTGTGGGGCGCACGCGCCGGTTATCAGTTTGGCGCAGACATGGCGAACCTGAATCTGGCCTTCGGCGTGAAGAACATCTTCGACCATGAATATTTCACCCGCGCCTATGACGACAACAACAAAGGGTTGTATGCCGGCCAGCCGCGCACCTTGTATATGCAGGGCTCCCTGAAGTTCTGATTGTTTCATGCCCGCCGGGCGTAGCGCCGCTGCGCCCGGTTTTTCCTGTTAACCGCACAGAGGTTTTATGTCTTTCTTCTCCCGCTTTGCGCTTTTTATCGGCTTATGTTTTTCACTGAGTAGCGCCCAGGCCGTGACGGTCACGGACCAGCAGGGCAGCTTTACCCTGGATCCCACGCCAAAACGTGTGGTGGTGCTGGAGTTGTCCTTTGTGGACGCGCTGGCGGTGGTGGATGTCAGCCCGGTCGGCGTGGCCGACGATAACGATGCGGACCGCATTTTGCCGCAGGTGCGTCAGCGCATCGGCGTGTGGCAATCGGTCGGCACGCGATCGCAGCCCAGCCTTGAGGCGATTGCCGCCCTGAAACCGGACCTGATCATCGCCGACAGCAGTCGCCACAGCGGCATTTACGCCGCGCTGAAAGGCATTGCGCCAACGCTGCTGCTGAAATCCCGTAACGAAACCTACCGCGAGAATCTGGAGTCGGCGGCGATCATCGGCAAGGTGCTGGGCAAAGATGCGCTGATGCAGCAACGTCTGACGGAACATCATCAGCGTATGCAGGCGTTTGCCGCGCAGTTGCCACAAGGCACGCAGGTGGTGTTCGGCACTTCGCGCGAGCAGCAGTTCAACCTGCATTCGCGGGATTCCTACACCGGCAGCGTGCTGACCTCGCTCGGCCTGAAGGTGCCGGAGCCGGTGAACCAGCAGCCGCTGGCGAACATCAGCTTCGAGCAACTGCTGGCGATCAACCCGGACTGGCTGATCGTCGCGCATTACCGTCAGGAAAGTATCGTGCGCCAGTGGCAGCAGGATCCGCTGTGGCAGATGATGAAAGCCGCGCAGCAAAAACAGGTGGCGTCGGTGGACAGTAACGTCTGGGCGCGGATGCGCGGCATGTTTGCCGCCGAACAGATCGCCAGCGACACGGTGCAGATCCTGCATCATCAGGCGCTTAACACCGCCCCATGATGGCAGTGAAACGCCTGTTTACGTGGTGGCGCTGGACGCTGCCTCTGCTCGTTCTGGGCGTCAGCTTCTGGCTGACGCTTTTTTGCCGTTCTGCGGTGCCCATTGGCGCGCTGGAAGCGTTGCGCGCCTTGCTGCCCGGCCCGCCGGTTTCCCTTGCACAGGCGCTGGTGCTGAACCTGCGCCTGCCGCGCAGTCTGGTGGCGATGCTGCTGGGCGCGAGTCTGGCGCTGGCGGGCAGTTTGCTGCAAACCCTGACCCGTAATCCGCTGGCGTCGCCTTCACTGTTTGGCATTAACGCGGGCGCGTCGCTGGCGATGGTGGTGGTCAGCGCGCTCAGCCCGCAGCTGTTCTCCGGTTTCAGCATCGCGCTGGTGGCCGCACTTGGCGGCGGCGTCAGCTGGGGCGCCGTCATGCTAATGGGCGGCGGCTGGCAACAGGCAGGGGATCGCAGCCGGTTGATCCTCGCGGGTGTGGCGGTATCTGCGCTGTGCGCCGCGCTGGCAAAAGCCACGCTGATCCTCTCCGAAGACCACGCTTACGGCATTCTCAGCTGGATGGCCGGCGGTGTGGCGCACGCCCGCTGGCCGGAGTTCTGGCATCTGTTTCCGTTCACCGCCATCATCGCGCCGTGGGTGTTGCTGCTCGCCAGCCACCTCAACCTGTTGCAGGTCAGCGATGACAGCGCGCAGACGCTGGGTGTTAACCTGCCGCGTCTGCGACTGACCCTTAATCTGATGGTGTTGCTGCTGGTCGGTGCCTGCGTGAGCGTCGCCGGACCGCTGGCGTTTATCGGCCTGCTGGTGCCGCACATTTCCCGTTACTGGATTGGCTACGACCTGCGCCGTATGTTGCCGCTGTGCATGATTTTTGGTGCCACATTGATGCTACTGGCCGATTTGCTGGCTCGTTTTCTGGCGTGGCCGGGCGAGCTACCGGCGGGCGTGGTGCTGGCGCTGATCGGCGCGCCGTTCTTCGTCTGGCTGGTGAGGACGCGCACATGATCCGCCAGCTGACGGTATTCCTCATCCTCAGCGCGCTGCTGCTGCTGACCTTCGTGATGTCCCTGCGCTACGGCACGCACACGCTGACGTTTGAACAGATGCGCCTCGCGCTTTCACCTGCTGACAGCAACCATTTTCCGCTGACGGAGTACCGGCTGCCGCGCGCGCTGCTGGCAATACTGATCGGTGCGGCGCTGGCGCTTTCCGGCGTGCTGGTGCAGGGAATTATCCGCAATCCGCTGGCCTCGCCGGACATTCTCGGCGTCAATCATGCCGCCGGATTAGCGTCGGTGGGGGCGCTGATGTTGCTGCCTTCGCTCTCTGTCATGTGGCTTCCGCCGCTGGCATTTGCCGGGGGGATTGCGGCCTTTGTGCTGCTGAGGCTGATTTCCGGGCGCTCTGCGCCGTTGCGGCTGGCATTAACGGGCGTGGCGCTGACCGCCTTTTACGCCAGCCTGACCGATTACCTGATGCTGTCTCGCCCGATGGAGATCAACAGCGCGCTGCTGTGGCTGACCGGCAGCCTGTGGGGACGTGGCTGGAATTTCGTTGAGATCGTCGCGCCGTGGTTGCTGCTCCTGCTGCCGCTGAGCCTGTGGTTTTGCCGCGATCTGGATGTGCTGGCGCTCGGCGATGACAGTGCCGCGACGCTGGGTATTCGCGTATCCCGCGTGCAGCGGTGGGTGCTGTTGCTGGCGGTAGCGCTGGCGGCGATAAGCGTTGCGGCGTGCGGGCCGGTGGGCTTTATCGGCCTGGTCGCCCCACACCTGACCCGTCGGCTGGTGGGCGGCCGCCACCGTGTGCTGATCCCCGCGTCCCTGCTGGTGGGGGCGCTGATTTTACTGCTGGCGGATGTGCTGGCGCGAACCCTGCACCCGCCGCTGGAACTGCCCGCGGGCGTATTAACGGCGGTGATTGGTGCGCCGTATTTTTTCTGGTTATTAATGAGAACCCGCTGATTATGCAACTCAGTGCAGACAATCTGACTGCCGGTTACGGCAAAAAAAACATCCTTAACGGCCTGACGCTGACGCTCCCGGCCGGGAAGATCACCGCGCTGATCGGCCCGAACGGCTGCGGTAAATCCACGCTGTTGAAATGCTTTTCACGCCTGCTGACCCCGGCATCCGGCACCCTGTTACTCGGCGGGGAAGCGTTATCCGCGCTGCCTGGCCGCCAGCTGGCGCGCAAACTGGCGTTACTGCCGCAGCAGCATAGTGCGCCGGAAGGCATCAGCGTGCGTGAACTGGTGGGTTATGGCCGCAGCCCCTGGCTGAATATGTGGGGAAGGCTGGGGCAGCAGGATAAGGCCGCCGTCGAACGGGCGATGCAGGAAACGAACATCACGGATCTTGCCGAAAAGCGGGTCAGCGAGCTGTCCGGCGGGCAGCGTCAGCGTGCGTTTCTGGCGATGGTACTGGCGCAGGACACGCCGCTGATGCTGCTTGACGAGCCGACCACTTATCTTGATATCAGCCATCAGGTTGAGCTGATGAACCTGCTACGCAGCCAGAATCAGCAGGGAAAAACGCTGGTGGCGGTGCTGCACGACCTGAATCAGGCCAGCCGTTACTGTGATTACTTGGTGATGATGGTCGCAGGTAACATTATCGCGCAGGGCACACCGGAACAGGTCATGACACCGGCTCTTCTGTCGCAGGTGTTCGATATCGACGCGCAAATCTATCCCGAACCCGCGTCGGGAAAACCGATGTGTATTGTGCGGTGAAAGTGGGGCGCGAGCCCCACATTTTTCATGACCGGACATTCCATTCATCGGTGTACTTCACATTGCCGTCGACGTAGTGCCAGGTAATTTTGTTGTACATCAGTGATACCGATTCCACGTGATTAAGCTGCGAATTTCCGGACATTCTCACGTTGGGCATGCCCGGATTTACGCCGGTAATCTTCACCCCCTCAAGCGTCATAATAAAATAAACCTCTTCCCTGCCGGCATCATTAATGCGATACCAGCGGATTTCAGCAGACTTTAACGTTTGTCCTTTAGCGACTGCTTTATACAAATAAGGGCTCGATGAATCGAAATCTTTTTCAAGCATCATCGGAGAGTGGGTGCGGGTTCCGGTAATACTGCCGCTACGGCTGTCGACGGGAATATTCAGACCGTGGCTGAAACCGATGATCTCAATACTTCCCTCCCGATTTGCAACATCCACAGAACCTTTAATAGCAGCACCACCGTCATCGCAGAGCCACATATAAGCGGGTATTGGCATGGTTGTCATTTCCTTAAAAAAAACGAGCTTTACGTTATGCCCTTAATGCCATTTTTGGCAATGAGTGGATGTTGTAATATATTGACTTTTCAGAAGTTTATTATCAAATAAAGCATTTTAAGTGCCTGTTTTTTGTGGTGTGATTACCGTGTTTTTCTTTAAGCTAAATTTCACAAGGAGTTTTCATGGCTATACAAGGGAAATTTGTGATCAACGATGCCGATTATTCCCCCCTTAGTGTCAATGGTGTGGGGACGTTCATGGCATTTTCAGGGAATGGGGCCTATCACAATCGCGGAGGGTGCGGAAAAATTGCGGGAAATGGACCAATACCCACGGGCCGATATTGGGTTGTTGAAAGAGGGAGCGGTGGTTTTTTTTCAAAAAAAGTCGCGTGGGTAAAAGACAGTTATAACAAATATCACAGTGGCGCGGAGTTTAGACGTTCAGAGTGGTTTGCACTCTATCCTGATGACCGGAGCATAGACGATATGACCTGGATTGAAGGCGTTAAGCGAGAGCACTTTCGCCTGCACCCTGGGATACTCTCTGACGGTTGTATAACACTGGCCAACAATTCAGATTTCGCCCTGCTGAGAAATGCGCTGCTGCATACCAGGCTGATGGAAGTGCCCTGCATGAAAGATCTCATGGCATATGGATATATAGAAGTCGTTTACGGTGGATTTCGCCATGCTGACACTTGTGCGCTGGGTAGCTAAGTCTGCACTCCTGGTTCTCCTGTTCTGCACCGGAGCCATGCTTATTGATCCCGCTACATTTATCAGTCTGGATACGGCCAATAGTTTTGCAGAATGGACGTATGGTGATGTAAATCAGGAAAATTTTGATGATTTGTGGGTTTTGACCTGGATCGCATGCTCGATGCTGTTCTCTTTGGCGGGGTACTTTCTGATTATCAGTATCGCCCGAAAAATGCGCCGTTAGTGGCGCACTCATATTTCGCTCCAATCCCCCATATTTCCTGCCGGTAAACTTCTCCTTCATCCCGCAGTATTTCTGACCTTAAAAACACCCGCATTCGTTGTCATTGTTTTCTCTGGGGTTGTGTTTATCAACTACACTTTTGACACCCCTACAGCGCCGCTAAAAAGAGCGCAAGACAACGAGAAAACATCATGATCATTTCAGCATCGACGGACTACCGCGCGGCGGCAAAAAGTAAGTTGCCGCCATTTCTGTTTCACTACATCGACGGGGGGGCTTACAACGAGCATACGCTCAGACGTAACACCGCCGATCTGGCTGATATCGCCCTGCGCCAGCGCGTCCTGAAAAACATGTCAGATCTGAGCCTTGAGACGCAGCTGTTTGGTGAAAAACTGGCGATGCCGGTGATCCTGGCACCCGTAGGCCTGACTGGTATGTATGCCCGCCGCGGAGAAGTGCAGGCCGCGCGCGCGGCGGCGAAAAAAGGCATTCCCTTCACCCTTTCCACCGTTTCCGTATGCCCGATTGAAGAGGTTGCGCCGGCCATCGACCGGCCAATGTGGTTCCAGCTTTACGTGCTGAAAGATCGCGGATTTATGCGCAATGCGCTGGAGCGCGCTCAGGCGGCAGGTGTCAACACGCTGGTGTTTACCGTGGATATGCCGGTGCCGGGCGCTCGTTACCGTGACGCCCATTCCGGCATGAGCGGCCCGAACGCGGCCGCCCGTCGTATGTTGCAGGCGGTGATGCACCCGCAATGGGCGTGGGACGTCGGCCTGAACGGCAAGCCGCATGACCTCGGTAATGTTTCCGCCTATCGCGGGAAACCGACCACGCTGGAAGATTATATCGGCTGGCTGGGGGCGAACTTTGACCCGTCCATTTCATGGAAAGATCTGGAGTGGATCCGCGAGTTCTGGAAAGGCCCGATGATCATTAAAGGCATTCTGGACCCGGAAGATGCCAGAGACGCGGTGAAATTCGGCGCTGACGGCATTGTGGTGTCCAACCACGGTGGCCGCCAGCTCGACGGCGTGCTCTCCACCGCCCACGCGCTGCCCGCCATCGCCGATGCGGTGAAAGGTGACATCACGATTCTCGCGGATTCCGGCATCCGCACCGGTCTGGACGTGGTACGTATGATTGCGCTCGGCGCAGACAGCGTGCTGCTTGGTCGCGCCTTTGTGTATGCGCTGGCCGCAGCGGGCGAGGCGGGAGTGATTAATTTGCTTAACCTGATTGAAAAGGAGATGCGTGTAGCGATGACGCTGACCGGGGCGAAGACCATCGGTGAGATTGGCGCCGGATCGCTGGTGCGCGGCGCGGGCAGGTGAAACGGCAGCCTCAGTGGCATCTCAATTTTCCAGATATCCAAGAGAGAAATGCGTATAAGTAACGCTGTCCGGATGTGTCAGCATAGGTGTGTCTGGGGTGCGCCCGTCGGGGCGAAAAGCCGCCATCACACTTATTCTAAAGGCTTATCTGAAGGGAATGCTTATGCTGAAAAATCTTGTTCTGCCGTTTTCTGCCCCCGTTTCCATTGCCGGGCGTTTGTCGGCTGTGGCGTTGTTACTTTCTTCCGTTTCGGCCTGGGCCGCGGAGCCGTTGCGGGTGCAGGCTGATGCCGTGCCTCACGCAGAAATTCTGGCGTATGTGCAGAAAATTGACCCCGGCCTGAATCTGAAAGTGATCGAAATTCCCAGCGGGCTGAACCCTAACGAACTGCTGGCGCATGGCGATATCGACGCCAATTATTTCCAGCATGTGCCGTATTTGCTGTCACAGGAAAAGGCGCTGAAGGTGAAGTTTGTCGTGGCGGCGCAGGTTCACATCGAGCCGCTGGGCGTCTATTCCAGCCGTCATAAAAGCTATGCGGATGTGCCGCAAAACGGCACCGTCGCCGTGCCTAACAACGAAACCAATCTGAGCCGGGCGTTGTATTTGTTGCAAAGTCAGGGGCTTATCACGCTTAAGACCGGCTTTAACGATCCGGCTAAAAATCAGGCCACGCCGCGCGACATTGCCACTAACCCGAAGAACCTGAAAATTCTGGAAGTGGAATCCCCGCAGATCCCGCGTTCTTTGCCAGACGTTGATCTGGCGGTGATTAACGGTAACTTTGCGCTGGAAGCGGGGCTGAGCCCGGCGAAGGATGCGCTGGGTCTGGAGAAAGCGCAGGGCAACCCGTATGCCAATATTCTGGTGACCACGGAGAAACTGCAAAACGATCCACGGATTAAGCAACTGGCAAAAGACCTGCAATCGCCGCAGGTGGCGCAGTTCATCAGTGAAACGTTTAAAGGGTCGGTATTGCCGGTGACCGCGGCGAAAAGCTGACAGGATCTGAGCAGGCGTAAAACGCAAAAAAGGGAACCGGCGTTCCCTTTTTTCATGTCTTCAGCTGGCGTTCTGAACGATCAGTTCAGCAGCCCGAGGTGTTCGACCAGGATCGATGTGCCGATGCCTATCAGCACAACGCCACCCAGCACTTCAGCCCATTTTCCGATGGCGGCCCCTAAAAAACGACCCAGCAACATGCCTGAGGTGGCCATGATGGTGGTGGCGGCACCGATGGCGAGCGCCATCACCAGAATGTTAACCTGCAGGAAGGCGAGGCCGACGCCCACGGCCATCGCATCGAGGCTGGTGGCAATGGCGGTGGTGACCAGCAGCCAGAATCCGTGACGGTGCGGTATCTCTGTTTCTTCGCCGGTGTCTTTCTTAAATCCCTGCATAATCATACGGCTGCCCAGCACCAGCAGCAGGGTGAACGCGACCCAATGATCCCACTCCATGATGAACTGAGTGGCTGCAAGGCCAATGGCCCATCCGATCACTGGCGTAATGGCTTCAATCACGCCAAAAATAATCCCGGTGCGTAACGCTTCTTTCAGCGGCGGGCGGTGCAGGGATGCGCCTTTACCGATTGCCGCAGCAAACGCATCCATCGACATGCCGAACGCCAGAATAACGACCGTATAAAATTGCATAAAACAGACCAGTCAGGCCTTTCGTCGAACAAAAGGCACCTTATTAAAAGAGGCGTGCAGTTTGCCACAGAAGATAAAATAAAAAAACCATAATATTCAATCAGTTATAGCATGCGTTAAGAATGTTAGCACAGGCTATATTTGTATGAAAAGGCTTCAAAACTGCAAGGGTATTGGTGGTTAAGGAGGAAAAACGTGAGTTATCATAATAATTTACGCGCCCGCTTAATTATGCAGCGGGTCTTATTTTGAGCAGGAGGCAGCGGCGGGTGACGGATGAGCCGCTGACGGGTGGGAAAGATTTTTTTATGCGTCCGGCTTTCCCTTCGTCTGAATCTGCAAAATCAACGCTGCTTACTGGCACCAGCGGTTGCGGCCCTGTTCTTTTGCCCGGTAGAGCGCGGCATCGGCGGCGGCGATCAGTTCGGCAACGCGTTTTCCGTGATCATAACCAGTCACACCCATGCTGACGGTGACGTGTTCGCTCACCTCCGATTGCGCGTGAGGCATGGCCTGCTCGCTGATTTTGGCGCGAATGCGTTCAGCCACGGCGATGGCTTCCTCAACGGATGCGCCTGGCAGCAGAACCAGAAACTCTTCCCCGCCATAGCGTGCGACCAGATCTTTCGGGGTGCGCACGGCGTCTTTCAGCGCGCGGGCGATCGCCACCAGACAGTGATCGCCAGCCTGATGCCCGTAGTGATCGTTGTAGCGTTTGAAATAATCGACATCCAGCATGATCAGCGCAAACGGCAAACGCTGAGCAACCGCCATATCCAGATGGCTTTCCATTCCGCGCCGGTTGGCGGTTTCGGTCAGCGGATCCTGGCTGGCCAGCGTGTCCAGATAAGAGATCAGCACCAGATTATCCTGATGGCGTTGCCAGTTTTCGTCGAACCAGTGCTGCAAAATATGACGCCCGTAAATCAGAATCAGCGAGAAAAGACACCAGATAACGAAAAACCGCAAATTAAGATCTGAATACAGGCTGATGTTGGACAGTAACGCGGATAACCACAGCGGAGTGGCGTACAGCAATAATCCGCGGGGATAAAAGTACAGTGCTGAGAGTGCCGTGAGGATCAGAATAATGACCAGCGGATAGGACACCGGCAACTGCCATAAGGTGACAAAGTAGTAGCAACTGTATGCCCAGATTGCCCCCGTCAGCAGGAACACCAGATCGAACATAAGACGCCGTAACGACGTCAGCCGCTTTTCCCCGATAAAGACGACGCCGAGGCTGCCCGCCGCCAGGGCGATCACCACGCCCATGGTGATGTCGATGATGTCCAGCACAGAGGCGGGTACCGGGGGAACGGCGGCATCTGCATGGCCGAAAATCTGGCTGCGGCACAGAACGATGACCGCAAAACTGAAGTTGATGAACGCAAACCAGGGCACACTTTTTGAGAGCGCGTAGGCAACCATCTCCTCACGCCTTTTCCACAGCGGCAAATTGATTGTTGGCGGTTTTCTTTTCTCGCTCACCATGGGATTGACCTCAGACATTGGGCGATAAGGACGGACAAACAATGTCACCCCGCAGGGTAACGGCACTAAAGTAATAGACACATTCTTGTCAAAACACCAAACACGGTCACGCTTTGCGCTGAAAAAATCCGCTTATTTCTGTGAGTTATGGGCATTTTTCTGCCCGCAGCAGGGCAAATCCACACCAGCATCTATACTGCGTGAATGGGGCCGCAAAGGCTTCCCCAAAACATGGCGAAGACGCATGAAACACATACAAAATAAGTCGTCGCTGCTCAGCGCGACGACCGCCTGCATCGGTGTCGTTTATGGTGATATAGGTACCAGCCCGCTTTATACCTTGCGCGAATGTCTGACCGGGCAGTCCGGGATCACGCTGACCCAAAGTTCGCTGTTCGGATTTTTGTCGCTGATTTTCTGGTTGCTGATGCTGGTGGTGTCAGTGAAATACATCAGCTTTGTGATGCGTGCGGATAACGACGGGGAAGGCGGGATCCTTACGCTGATGTCGCTGGCGGTGCGTCACCTGAATCCGCGCTGGGTGCCGGTCATTATGTTTCTCGGCCTGGTCGGCGGCAGTTTCTTTTATGGCGACGGCGTCATCACGCCCGCGATCTCCGTGCTTTCCGCCATTGAAGGGCTGGAGCTGATTGCGCCGTCTTTCGATCGCTTTATCATTCCGGCGGCCGTTGCTGTGCTGACGCTGTTGTTCTTCATTCAGAAAAACGGCACCGGCAGCGTGGGGAAAATCTTTGCGCCGGTGATGGTGGTGTGGTTTGTGGTGCTGGCGATATTGGGGATCGGCGGCATTATGCGCAACCCGGACGTATTGCAGGCGCTGAACCCTTACTGGGCGCTGCATTTTTTTGTCGAATTCAAAACGGTGTCGTTCTTCGCGCTGGGCATGGTGGTGCTGTCGGTGACCGGCGGCGAAGCCTTGTACGCGGATATGGGGCATTTTGGTAAGAAACCGATCCGCATCGCGTGGGTTGTGCTGGTTGGCCCGGCGCTGGTGATGAATTATTTCGGTCAGGGCGCGTTGCTGCTCAGCCACCCTGACGCTATTCAGAATCCGTTTTTCCTTCTGGCGCCCGGCTGGGCGCTGATCCCGCTGCTGGTGCTGGCGACGCTGGCGACGGTGATTGCCTCGCAGGCGGTGATTTCCGGCGTGTTCTCCCTGACGCGTCAGGCGGTGCGCATGGGGTATCTGCCTCCGATGCGCATCATCTATACCTCTGACGTCGAATCCGGGCAGATTTACATCCCGGTGGTCAACTGGCTGCTTTACGTCGCGGTGCTGATCGCCATCCTCAGCTTTAAACATTCGAGCAATCTGGCTTCGGCCTACGGGATTGTGGTCACCGGCACCATGGTCATCACCTCTTTGCTGATTGGGATTGTGATGGTGAAAAACTGGGGATGGAAAACCTGGGCTGGCGGTCTGGTGATGACGCTGATGCTGCTGATTGACGTACCCTTGTTTGCCGCGAACCTGACAAAACTGTTCTCCGGCGGCTGGCTGCCGGTGGTGATCGGCCTGACCATTTTGCTGATTATGCTGACCTGGAAAACGGAGCGCTCGCGGTTGTTGCGCCGGTTGCGTCAGGATCCGGAAGCGCTGGAAGCCCTGATCACCTCGCTGGAAAAGGCGCCGCCGAAACGGGTGCCCGGCACCGCTGTGGTGATGTCGCGCGGGTTGTACGAGGTTCCGCTGGTCTTACTGCACAATCTTAAACATAACAAGATCCTGCATGAGCGGGTGATTTTACTGACCATGATCACGGCGGATGTGCCTTATGTGCACAACGTGAGACGCGTGAACATTGAACAGCTTTCACCGACATTCTGGCGGGTGATCGCCAATTATGGCTGGCGTGAAAAACCTAACGTAGAGGATATTTTGTATCGCTGCGGGCTGGAAGGGCTGAAATGTACTATGAACGAAACGTCATTCTTTATGTCCCGCGATACCTTTATTCTCGGCGATCCGCGTCCGTGGTATCTGAAAGCGCGGGGAAAACTGTTCCAGGTGTTGCAGCGCAATTCGCTGCGCGCGCCGGAGCAATTCCATATTCCGCCGAACAGGGTGATCGAGCTGGGGGCTGTGGTGAAATTCTGACGGTTATCACCGCGTATTCAGGCTGAATACGCGGTGATAAGAGGGCTACGCCTGCGGGGTTTGCGTCAGGTTTGTGACGTCCTGCGTGGCAGATTCCTGTGAGGTTTTCGCCTGCTCATTGGTGACCGGTGTGGCTGGCGTTACAGTTTGCGTTTGCTCAGTGGCGGCCGGTGGGGCTGGCGTTGCGGCCTGAGTTTGTTCAGTGGTAGCCGGTGCGGCTGGCGTTGCCGCCTGAGTTTGCTCAGTGGCAGCCGGTGTGGCTGGCGTTGCCGCTTGTGTTTGCTCAGCGGCTGCCGGGGCTTCCATTTGAATATTCGGTAGTGAAGGAACAGGTTCTGCCGGAATGGATTCTGACTTAGGTTTCGGCACCGGTGTGGCGGCACGCACTAAGAAGGTGGGTTTCAGATCCGCCACAGAATAGGTGACATGGCTAATCACATCGCTGGATGTCGTGACGTCGACAGGGGAAATCGACACGCGGCCAATCAGTGAACGGGCATAGCCGCCCACTTTATGTTTGCCCTCAGGCAGTTTGACCTCCAGAGACTCGCCGACGCCGAGCGCTCCGGCGTCTTTGTCATCCACGGTCACGTAAAGTTTGGTGCCATCATCGGTTTTCGTCGGGATATGCGTCACGGTTACCCGCGTCGAGCCGAAATCGAAAGCCGGTGCCTGTTCGGCGGTTTTCGGTTTTGCGCATCCTGTGAGGGCAAAAACGGCTGCAACGGCAGCAAGGGTAAAACGATAACTCATAGTTCGGTATCTTCCTTTGAGGGATTTTTGTGATCTGCGTATCAATATACCCGATCTGAGGAATGAGATGAATGCGATGACGGGGAACTCGGAACAATCTTCTCTTCAGTTTGTAACCGCCACACAACTTTAAGTTGAAGCGCTTCGTCAATTTGTGTATTTTTATGCAAATTATATGCATAAAAACACAATCACACAGGAGTGACCATGCTTAAGTCCTTAATTCTCACCGGGTGTCTGCTTTCTTCTTTAATCACATCAGCCTTTGCCGCACAGACGACCTACGTTGTCGGTTCCGGCGGCACTTACCGTCCGTTCGAATATGAAAACAGCCAGAAACAGCTGGAAGGTTTTGATATCGATATCATCAAAGCCATTGCCAAAGCGGAAAACTTTGACATCAAACTGGTGAACACGCCGTGGGAAGGTATTTTCGCTACGCTGAATTCCGGCGACCGCGACATCATCATTTCCGGCATCACCATCACCGACAAACGTAAAGCGATGGTCGCTTTTTCCGCGCCTTACTTCCCGGCCGAACAGTCCATCGTGGTGCCTGTGGATTCTAAAGTGGATTCCGTTGCCGCGCTGAAAGGCCAGAAAGTGGGCGTGGTGAACTCCAGCACCGGGGATATTGTGGTGTCCGACACGCTCGGCAAAAACAGCACCGACATCAAACGTTTTGATAACACGCCGCTGATGTTGCAGGAACTGGCGGAAGACGGCATCGGCGCAGCCGTCGGCGACGTGGGCGTGGTGAAGTACTACATCAAATCCCATCCTGAAAAAGCCCTGAAACTGGTGCCGGACAGCAAGTTTGAGCGTCAGTATTTCGGTATTGCGGTGGCGAAAGACAACACCGAGTTGCTGGGTAAAATCAACGCCGGTTTGAAAAAAATCGTAGCTGACGGCACCTACGCGAAAATCTACGAAACCTGGTTTGATAAGAACGTTCCAACGCTTCCCGCTCAATAATATTTTCAACACGAACAACGTTAATCAGGGGCGGTAACACGCCCCTGAACAAGGACAGGTATGACCGGATTTCGCTGGGAGATAATCTCAGAATACGCGCCGCTGTTTGTCGAGGGCGCGCTGATGACCATCAAATGCACCATTATTTGCGTCATTTTAGGCACCAGTTGGGGGTTGCTGCTGGGCCTCGGGCGCATGGCCCGCGCCGACGACGGCCCGTGGAAACACATTCTGCGCTTTGCCGTGCAATGGCCGGTGCGCATTTACGTCAGTGCGTTTCGCGGTACGCCGCTGTTTGTGCAGATCATGGTGGTTCACTTTGCGCTGGTGCCGCTGTTTATCAATCCGCGTGACGGCATTCTGGTGGCTAACGGCCTGATGTCTTCGGAGTTTGCCCGCGCATTACGGTCTGATTACGGCGCGTTTTTATCCTGCGTGGTGGCGATCACCCTGAACGCCGGAGCCTATGTTTCCGAGATTTTCCGTGCGGGTATTCAGTCTATCGACAACGGTCAGATGGAAGCATCCCGTGCGCTGGGGATGGGCTGGGGCAAAACCATGCGCAAAGTGATTTTGCCGCAGGCATTCCGCCGCATTCTGCCGCCGCTGGGGAATAACGCCATCGCGATTGTGAAAGATTCCTCGCTGGCTTCGGCGATTGGTCTGGCCGATCTGGCCTACGCCGCACGTACCGTTTCCGGCGCTTACGCCACCTACTGGGAACCCTACCTGACCATTTCACTGGTTTACTGGGTGCTGACTTTCCTGCTCTCGCTGCTGGTTCAACACATGGAAAAGAGGTTTGGCAAAAGTGATTCACGTTAAGGATTTACAGAAACAGTTTGGCGAAACGCACGTGTTGCGCGGCATTTCCTGTGACATCGCAGAGAAAGAAGTGGTGTGCATTATCGGGCCTTCTGGCTCCGGCAAAAGCACCTTCCTGCGCTGTCTGAACGCGCTGGAAAAGCCCAACGGCGGTGAAGTGGTGGTGAACGGTTTTGCGGTGCATGATCCGAAAACCAATCTGAATACGCTGCGTTCCGGCGTGGGCATGGTGTTTCAGCGTTTTAATCTGTTCCCGCACATGACCGTACTGGAAAACCTGATCATGGCGCCCATGTCGCTGAAAGGGTTGTCGAAAGCCGAAGCGGTCACGCGTGCCGAAAAGCTGCTGCAAAAAGTCGGGCTGATCGACAAAATCGACGCCTGGCCTTCCAGTTTGTCCGGCGGCCAGCAACAGCGCGTGGCGATTGCCCGTGCGCTGGCGATGGAACCGTCGATCATGCTTTTCGATGAACCGACGTCTGCGCTGGATCCGGAACTGGTGGGTGAAGTGCTGGCGGTGATGAAACAGCTGGCGCTGGAAGGCATGACGATGGTGATCGTCACGCACGAAATGGGTTTCGCCCGTGAAGTGGCCGACCGCGTGGTGTTTATCGATCAGGGCGTGATTCAGGAACAGGGGCCGCCTGAGCAACTGTTTACCGCGCCGGAAAATCCGCGAACCCGTGAATTTTTGAGTAAAGTACTATAACCCGACGGGCGCTTTCATCAGCGCCCGTTTTCTTTCATGTCATGAGGTCAGTCATGCCTGAATTCCATTCGTATTGTATTTCCGCCTCGGGTGAGGAAAGGAGCGAAGGCGATGCCGATGCCCGCTTTCCTTACTGGAGCTTCACCAAAACCGCGATCGCGATTTGTGCGCTGAAGCTGCGTGAAAACGGCGCGGTGGATCTGGACAGAAGGATTGATGGCGAGGCGTACACGCTGCGCCAACTGCTCAGTCACACCGCCGGATTGCCGGATTACGGCGCGCTGAAGGCTTATCACGACGCGGTGGCTGCCGGGGATCAACCCTGGTCACGCGACAGATTACTCAGTGCCACGTTAGCCAACGGCATGCTGTTTGCGCCAGGCGAGGGCTGGTCTTATTCCAATGTCGGCTACATGTTGGCGAGGGAACACATCGAAGCCGCATCAGGGCGGAGTTTTGCCCAACTGGTGGCTGACTTCATCACGACACCGCTCGGGCTGACCAGCATAACCCTTGCCACCACCCGCGAACAGTTCGCCCGGCTGCACTGCGCCGCCGCCGGCACCTACCATCCGGGCTGGGTGTATCACGGCTGCCTGACCGGCAATGTGCGCGACGCGGCCAGACTGTTGCACGGATTATTTAGCGGCAACCTGCTGAGCGCGACGTCGCTGGCCGACATGCAGGTGACCCGTCGGCTCGGCGGTGCCCTTGCAGGGCGGCCATGGACCGAATGCGGTTACGCGCTGGGGCTGATGAGCTGCGCAATGGGCGAGAGCGGGCGGTCTGTGGGGCATTCTGGCGGCGGGCCGTCGTGCGTGAATGCGGTCTATCACTTCCCGGATCTGCACGAAGCGGTGACCGGTGCCTGTTTTACCGGCGGGCATGACGAAGGCGTGGCCGAGACAGAACTCACCCGACGCGTGCTGAACATGGGGTAACCGCAGGCGCTTACCGGTTCCACTTTGTGCTAAATTACCCGCCATTCTTACCTGTCTGCCCGAGGCCATATGTTTACTCCGCTCAACCGTACAACCCGTGAAATGAAAATCAATAATGTGGTGCTGGTCACCCATGCTTTGAAATCACTGGGCTCTGCGACCAAAGCTGAGCTGGCGGTGGCGACGGGGCTGAGCGTCGCCACCTGCGGCACCGTGCTGAATGAACTGAGTGGCAGCCGTGAAGTGCTGGCGCTGGAACGTGAAGTGTCGCGCGGTGGCCGACCTGCGCAGCGGTATGCGTACAACCCGGATTATTTCTCGGTGCTCAGTATTTATGTGCAGGGAAGTGACGCCGCAGCGCAGATCGTCTGGACCGTGAATACTGCCATTGGCGGATGTCTGGCGCAGGGTGAAGAGCGGTTTCTGCCACAGGACCGGCAGGGGTTTTACTGCCTTGTCGCCGGTATCCTGGCGCAGTATCCGAACATCACCGCGCTGGGGCTGGGGTTGCCGGGGGTGGTGGTGAAAGGGCAGGTCGCGACCTGCGACATCAGCGCCTTCGCCGGTGTGCCGGTGGAGCAGGAGCTGCGCGAGCGTTTCGCTATTTATGTGCAGGTGGACAATGACATGAATTACACCGCCTACGGTTTTTACCGCAGCAGCTGCGCCGGTGTCACTGCGCCGGTGGCCTATATTTTCAAACCGGAAGTGCCTTGCCTCGGCTGCGGCATGGTGATCAACGGGCAGGTGTTGCAGGGTGCCAGCCAGTTTGCCGGTGAGGTGTCTAATCTGCCGTTCAGCGGCATGGATAAACTGCCGGTGGCCGATGAAATGTCAAAAGTCATTGTCTCGCTGGCGGCGATCATCAACCCAATGACTATCGCGCTGTCCGGCCCGAAAATCAGCCAGGCGCTGATCCCGGAATTACTCGCGCGCTGCCACCAGCACATTCCACAGGAGCATATGCCTGAACTGGTGTACAGGCCGTCAATGCGTCAGGATTACTTGCAAGGCATCACCGAACTGACGTTAAACAACTATAACCGTCACGTCGCCTTCAGCACGCAGACCGGCGCGCATTGACTTTAGTTTCCGGACGCCAATATACTCGGCACTTATTAAAAGACTTTTAATAACTCATCTGACCGTCGGAGAACGCCTTTTGTCACTCTCATCTGAACTACCTGATACGCCTGACCACATCGGGAGCCCGGCCAAACGGGTCGCCACCCGCTCAATCTTTTTTGTCACCGGCATGGCGATGGGGTTGTGGGCCGCGCTGGTGCCCTACGCGCAGTTACGCACGCATTCGGAAGCGGGGGATCTCGGCCTGCTGTTGCTGTGCCTTGGCGCCGGTTCGTTACTCTCCATGCTGGGATCCGGACGGCTGATTGGCCGGTTTGGCTGCCGGGGGGTGATCATCGCCTCGGTCATTTTGTACTGCCTGATGCTGCCGCTGCTGGCGCTGTTTAGCGACATCTGGCTGCTGGCGGTGAGCCTGTTCATTTTCGGTATGGGCATCGGGCTGGCAGATGTCTCGGTGAACGTGCAGGGAACGCTGGTCGAGCAGGCCGCGGATAAGCCGCTGATGTCCGGTTTTCATTGCTTATGGAGCGTCGGCTGTATCGCCGGAGCCGGCGGCGGTTCGTTACTGCTGAGCTCGGGCGTTTCACCGCTCGGCAGTACGTTTTACGCCATCGCACTGGTGATTATCGTGACCGCGTACTCCTGTCGCGGCCTGTTGCCGTTTGGCGCGCATGAGGAAGAGCACGTTGAAGGAAAAGCCAAACCACGGCCTAACTTCCGCCTGGTACTGATGGCAGTGATGGCCATGATCTGCTTTATGGCCGAAGGCGCGGTACTTGACTGGGGCGGCGTATTCCTGACGCGCGAACGTGGTCTGGCACTGGAACATGCGGGCTGGGGTTTTGCCGTCTTTGCCGTCGCAATGTCATTGATGCGCATGACCGGCGACGCCATCGTCAGCGCGCTGGGGCGTAAACGTGTGCTGGTGGTGGGCGGCATTTTGGGCATTGCCGGTTATCTGATGGTGGTGCTGTTACCGGGCTGGATCCTGCCATTGTGTGGTTTTGCGCTGGTGGGCATTGGCGCGGCGAATATCGTGCCGGTGCTGATCACCCTCGCAGGGCAGGAGAAAGTCATGCCGGTCAATATGTCGGTGGCGATGGTGGCGACGCTGGGTTATCTCGGTGTGCTCGGCGGCCCGGCGCTGATCGGGTTTATCGCGCATCTCTCCAGCCTGTACGTGGCATTCTCTGGCGTCGCAGCGGCTTTCCTGATCATCACCTTCGGCGCGTACAAATTAAAATATTAATGATTTTGGGATAACTGAGTCACACTGAACCGCGGGCGGGTCGTAAAACGCCCGCTTTTTTTCTATTTTCGCCTTTTATCATCTGACCCTGTAGGAGCTGCAATGGCCGTAAAACTTATCGCCGTCGACATGGATGGCACGTTCCTGAATGAATATAGCGAATATAACCAGGCACGTTTTAGCGAGCAGTATCAGGAATTATTGCGTCGCCGTATCAAATTTGTGGTTGCCAGCGGCAACCAGTATTACCAGCTGAAATCCTTCTTTGATGAGCTGGATGACCAGATCGCCTATGTCGCCGAAGGTGGCGCTTACGTGGTCGATAAAAAACAGGAGCTGTATTGCGCCAGCCTGGAGCGTGAACAAGTCTCTCAGGTCCTGCAATGGATTGGCCGCACGCCCGGCATCAATAACCTTGTCTGCGGCAGAAAAGGGGCATACGTGCTTGAGGGCACCGATGAAGAGTTCATCCGTCGCATGAGCCATTACTATCACCGTCTGAGCAAAGTGCCGACCTACGCGCACATCGATGACACCATTTTTAAATTTGCACTCAGCTATGTGGAAGATGACGTGTATCCGCTGATGGGGGAAATCACCCAGCAACTCGGCAGCATTGTTGCGCCGGTCACCAGCGGCCACGGATCGATTGACCTGATCATTACCGGTAATCACAAAGCGAACGGCCTGAAGAAAATCCAGCAGCGTTATGACATTCGCGATGAAGAAGTGATGACCTTCGGTGACAGCGGGAACGACCTGGAAATGCTCAGCTACGCCGGATATGGTTTCGCGATGGAAAACGCCTCTGAACCGGCAAAAGCGGCTGCCAAATACCGTGCGCCATCCAACCGGGAAGAGGGCGTGCTGAAGGTGATTGATGACTGGCTGAATGGCCGTGCGCCATTTGACGTTAATCACGACTGACCAGCCCATGCAGCCACGTCAGCGGCCAACGGCCCTCTGGCGTGGTTGTGCGTGAGCGATTCGTGCGGAAAATCTGATACATTTCACTAATTAGAAATTTCGCGAAAAAAACGCGAAAATTCCTAGTCAGCCTGCTCGAATGCAGTGAGAATGTTTATGTGCTGTGACATGGTGTAAATGACAGGTTAAATTTAAACGCCATTTATTTTCAGCATGTAAATGTCAATCAGACTGCAATAATAATTCCTCAACAATTCCCCCAGGCACTATATCTGTCAGAACAGCCTTCCTGCTGGCATTATTCACCTTTCGTTTTCTGTTTTGCGGTTTTTAATTCTGCGGGCAGGGCTTTTTTGTAGATTATCGCGAAAACTTCTTAATAATCTGAATTCCACTCTCTGCCGGTACGGGCTCTCGACAATGTTAAGACTGAGAATTATGATTGTTGCGTTGAGAGAATTATCCTAAGGCAGTAAAATAAGGCACTGACATATTATGTAGTAATGTGTTAGCAAAGAGAACGCATAAGGGGTTCTGGTTTAGTTAAGGTTTAACAGGGAAGGGCAAACACAGTTTATATATCGCTTACGCAACCCTGCATGGCGCGGCGGGCGGAAGGTATTACTGATATTGCAGTTTATTTTCAATGGAACAATTTATGAAAGACACAGTGATAATCCATTCCGGCCATTATGAAATGCTGGCGATTTCGCACATTCTTAAAGAAGCAAAAGTGAAGCCGCGATCTTATTCATCATTAACGGAATTCTTTCGTTCAGGGCCTGGAATGAGCGTGGGTTTTATTATTCTGGAAGTGAAAGAAGAGTCCTCAAACTTTGATGCCGCCATAAAGTTTTTGCGCAGGCTGAGCTTTTATTACACCCCGCCACAAATTATTGTCATGACCAAAATAGAGAAAGCCGAGAAACTCAGTTTACTGGCAGAACTTCAGGTAGATATGATTATCTCCGAGCAGGAAGATTTTTCTATTCTCAGAAAAATGTTGATCACCGGCGTAACTGATCTTAACTATCACATGGCGGTGAGTCCGTTCCTCAAACAGAAAGATAATGATTTTACCCGCGCGGCGAAAAAGCATTTAACCGAGATGGAATGGCAAGTGCTCAGTGCCATACAGCAAATGAAAAGCAATGCCACCATTGCCTGTAAACTCGGACGCAGCGTTAAGACGGTCAGCACGCATAAAAGAAATGCGATGAAAAAGCTGGGGCTGAAAAATTCGATTGAGCTTTATAAATACCTGATGCAGTAACCGGAGAAAGGGCGTGAGGATGAGGGTGTGATGAGGACCCTCACTGCACGGGCAGAGAGGGGGTGGCGTCAGATGGAGTGGTTGAGCACTTTATTTAGGTAGTTGAACAACTCTTTTGTACTCTTCAGTTTTAACTTCTTCATGGCGCTGTATTTGTAGTAATAGAGATTTGAGGCCGGTATTGCGGTGATTTTCTCGATATTTTTCATCTTAGCGTTCTTCGACAAACACCGCAGTAAAATCGCTTCATTTTTCGTCAGAATGAAGTCCTCAATGAAAGGCAATATAGATTCATATTTCCCCGTCAGCAGGCTATCGAAAAAGAAAAACACTTTAGATAATGCATTGTTTTTGCACAGGTGAAAGTCTGACAACCGGCTGTTAACAATAACATTATCGCTAAGAATGATTATCTTGCAGTCTTCTTTGGTGTTCGTTTTTAAGTTATAAATAAACTTGTCTATGTCGTATTCAAAACCCACTGCGCCGGGTTCGATAATGTAAATATCGAATTTCTGGCTATTCTTATCTAAGGCGTATTCTGCGCTGATTTGATTAAAAATAATGCTCTTTGATGTGTTAATCAGAGAGAAGACATTCTCCAATCCCAAAAAAGTCAACGTGCATGAGTCAATAATTGCAATCCGCAACATTAATTCATTCCTTTAAATTAAAAAAATTCCATTTGATAAACGGGTTGTGACTCTGATGGTTTACCTCCGTTATATTCATCCATCATTCTGGCATTTATAATATATAGTATTATTCCTACCGTCAATGTAAGTGAATTTAAAACATTATATAAATGTCATTAAATGTTTCAAAAATAATTTCGCAACAGGTTGAAAATAAAAGAATTTTAAATGACAGTGAATGAAATATATTATTGGCGTCGGATTATTTTGCAAATCTTTATTGAATACTAGAATATTCCTACATAAGCAGACAAACCTTACAAAGATATACCCCCTCCCGTTGATTGAAATCAACGTATCAGCCAGGGTCTTTTGGTTCATTTCTCAGGGCGGTGCAAATATGGCCAGTGTGCGGCCAATAATGAAATAAGGCTGCCGGAAGCGGGCAGCCTTTAAGCGGTGTTTACAGTGTGTCAGTGAACCTGAGCGGTCAGGGGACGTAATCAGGTGGGACGCCGCTGTCCTCCTGAGGCGCCGGGTTGTAATCCGGCGGTACCGGCGACTGCGGCGGGGAATACTGATTATCACTGTAACCGGCGTCAACCGGCACTTTGTTGCCTTTGGCATACATGCACTGGGTGTAAACCGTGTCGTACTGATCTTGCAAATCGCCGCTGCTGGCTCCGGCGCTGTTGCTGCCCATGGCGCTGCCGATCAGTAATCCGCTGCCCGCGCCGATTAGCGCTCCCGGTCCGGCATGACCGGAGGCGGCGCCGAGCAAGGCACCTGCCGCTGCACCGACCACCGTCCCTGCCGCCGCCGTGCCCGCCGCATTATTACTGGCGGTTTCTGCGCCACCGTTAACACTGCCGTAAGCGGCGTTGCGGCAGGACATTTCATCCATCCGGAACGACTGATAACTTTTACCGGTGCCCGGCAGCACCATTACATCAGGCCGGGTAGGAGGCGAAACGCAGCCCGTCAGCGCTGCGGCCAGGGCGAGCATTGCCACCGGAGTAAACCTGTTCATCACTTTTATTACCTGTTAACGGGGTGCTGAATCGCCCACTACCACTTTCATCCATCCCCGCGGACAAGCGGGGACGCGCGGGTAATAGCCCGCCGGATTCTGGCAGTAGTACGCATAGTTTGGCGTTTTCTCAACGTAAGTCTGTGGTTGCGCGGGCGCAACATAGACCACTGGCGGCGGCGGATAATAGACCGGCTGCGGGATGCCGATCACCACGTTCGGACCATACCAGCCGCGGCCATAGCCACCGTGCCGGTAATAGCCATGCCCATAATAGCCGTGTCCATAATAACCCTGTCCGTAATAGCCATAGGCGAACGACGCTGAACTGACGGACATCAGTACGCC
Source organism: Rahnella sp. R3(2024) (assembly GCF_042920125.1). NCBI lineage: Bacteria > Pseudomonadati > Pseudomonadota > Gammaproteobacteria > Enterobacterales > Yersiniaceae > Rahnella > Rahnella sp. R3(2024). Next base: position 94,826 of record NZ_JBHGBU010000002.1, on the reverse strand, counting down.
AGCGGTCAGCATCAACAACAGCAGCCTCTTCATAACCACCTCTGAGATAGAAAACCCGTTGCGCGGAGTCGTAAAAAAAGCCACTTCTCCTGAGGCTAAAGATACTCTGCTGCCAGCGGAAAGGTTGGCGTGGAATTAGGGGGAACAGGACAAGGATGCGTCAGCAATTGTGTGTAAAAAATTCCGGAAACGCGAAATACTGACGTTCGGCTGCAATAAAACCCTCTCCCTTTCCTCCGCCCGCAAAGATAGCGAAAATGAATGCCATTCACCGGTATTTTCCTCGCTTAAAGTTCGCTCTTAAATATCCGGCTCATAAAACATTTTATTTATTGAATAATAACTGGTGTAAATCAAAAATAAACGATTTTACAATTTAATTACCTGTGTAAGTTATATTATTAAAGCGTTACGGCAGGTAATTTAAAATTGATTTTTTCGGGTTTACCTTTTTAAAAGTTGTCTGATAGCATAATCGCTTTTCCTGAAATCCTTTTTAAGGTGCTGAGTGTTTTTGTTGTTAAGTTCAATAAAATCAATACATTGTGGATTTTGTATTTTTCTTATTTTTATTTCATTGAATTCAGGGTTGAAGCCGTTATTGCATAACTGAATGACGGGGCGAAATATTTGTAAAAACGTTAACGGCATTCAGGTGTTAATTATTTCATCGTTCAATAAATACCGGCATTGAAATATGCCCGCCTTTGGCCGCAGCGGCCTTATCCGCTGCAAATGATCTGTACACACTACTCATGGCATGGAGCCACAAAGGGAGTTGAAATGAATAAAATATCTCGTCTGACCTGGAATTTTGCATCGAAAGTCCAATTTGTCGCGGGTGAGTTGGCAGGGCAAAAGATAAAACGGATAAGTGGCCTGACGGGTATCGTGGCCGCGACGCTGATATCTTTACCGGCCAATGCGCAGGGTGCCGTACAGGCATCAGGGGGTGCGAAACCTGAAGATAAGGTGGCTGCGGGCAAACGAGCCACCGACGGGCTTAGCCTCCTGCAACTCCAGGCCGTCACCGGCAGCGATGTGCAATACGATACCAACCCGGACGGATCCTTTGACTACAACAACATCACGTTAGGCGGAACAACGTACAGCAGTACGACCAAAAGCGGAGGAACGCGGATCACCAATGTCGCTGCGGGCACCAGTGGCGGTGATGCGGTCAACGTTGATCAGCTCAATGATTCAGTGACGAAAGTCAAAACGCATTATTCCAGCGTGAATGATGGCGGCACGGCGGGAGCGAACTACAACAATGATGGTGCGAAGGGGGCGTATTCGCTGGCCACCGGTGCGGGCGCCACTGTCGATGCCAGTTCAGGCAATGGCGTGGCTATCGGTAAAAATGCCACGGTGAGTTCGTCAAAAGGCAGCGTTGTTATCGGCGGCGATGCCACCGGCAGCTACAGCGTTGCCGGCGCGAATGCTAATCAGGTGGTGATTGGCAACGCGGCCTCAGCCACGGGTGTGTCTTCCATTGCGCTTGGCGATACCGCCAGTGCGACAGCCTCCTCAACCATGGCCTTCGGTTCGGGGGCCAGCGCCAGCGGCACCGGGTCGGCAGTGATGGGCTGGCGTGCGTCAGCCAGCGGGCAGGCGGCGGTGGCGTTGGGTGCGCAGGCATTGGCATCCGGTACCTCCTCCCTTGCTTTTGGCTATGGTGCGACCGCCTCAATCAACAACAGTGTGGCCCTCGGTGCGGGTGCGGTAACGTCTCCGGTAGTGGCGACAACTGGCACGAAGATCCGTGGGAAGGATTATGTTTTCGCCGGAGGGGCGCCCGCAGGCACAGTGAGCCTTGGCGCGCTCGGCAGCGAGCGCACGCTGACCCGCATGGCGGCCGGGCGGCTGAGTTCAGACAGCACCGACGGCGTGAACGGTTCACAACTGTTTGCCACCAATCAGGCCATTGAGAATCTGAATCTCAGCTTCACCGATCTCGATAACCATGCGTTGAAATATGACACCAACGCCGACGGTTCAGTGAACTACAACCGCATGACGACAGGCGGCAGCGCCTATAACAGCAGCACCCACACCGGCGGGACAATATTGACCAACGTGGCGGACGGCTCCGCGCCGAGTGATGCAGTGAACTTCTCTCAGCTGACCGAAACCAATAACAGTATTAACAGCATCTACAGCAGCGGCACGAAATACACCCACGCCAATTCAACCGGTGCTGATTCCTCGGCGACGGGGGCGGACGCCGTGGCGATAGGGCAGAGTGCTGCCGCCAGCGCAACCAACGCGGTCGCTATCGGTAACGGAGCGCAGGCGGGCACCGCGAACAGCGTGGCGCTGGGCGATGGCGCAAAAACACAGGCGACGGTCGCCACTTCCGGCGTCACCCTTCAGGGGAAAGACTATGTTTTTGCAGGCAGCTCGCCGGTGGGAACGGTCAGCGTCGGCGATACCGGCACGGAACGCACCATCACGAATGTGGCCGCCGGGCAGATCAACGCCACCAGCACCGACGCCGTCAACGGATCCCAGCTGTACGCGGTGACGGATGCCATCAACAACATCAACGGCGGCATGGCGAGTCTGGATACGCTTTCCGTCAAATATGATCTCAACAGCGACGGCACGACCAATTACAGCAAAATCACGCTGTCCGGAGACCCGACCACCCTCACTAACGTTGCGGCAGGCACACAGGACAGCGATGCGGTGAATTACGCCCAGCTCAGCGCGGTTTCTGCCGGGGTGAACAATATCGCCAGCGGGACAGAGGGCATGTTCCAGGTCAGCAACACCAGCAAACGTGCGAAACCGGTCGCCAGCGGCAAAGAGGCCACTGCCGGGGGCGCCGGCGCCGTCGCGTCCGGGGATAACAGTACCGCCCTCGGCTCGAATGCCCGCGCCTCTGCCGCAAATTCCGTTGCGCTGGGGGCGGATTCTCTTGCCGATCGCGCCAACTCGGTATCGGTAGGTTCTGCGGGGGCGGAGCGTCAGATAACTAACGTGGCGACAGGCACCCGCGGTACCGATGCGGTCAACGTTCGCCAGTTAACATCGGGCGTTACCCAGGCCAACCAATACACGGATAACAAGTTCGGCGCGTTGAAAAACCTGGTGGATGACAACAATGACAAGCTGAGTGCCGGTATCGCCGGGGCCATGGCGATGGCCAGTCTGCCGCAGCCTTACGCGCCGGGCGCCAGTATGGTGAGCATGGGGGGAGGGACGTATCAGGATCAGTCCTCCGTCGCGCTGGGGGTGTCCACTATTTCTGAAAATGGCAGATGGGTAACTAAAATGTCCGGCAGCAGCAACTCGCAGGGGGAAATGGGCGCCGCCGTCGGGGTAGGGTATCAGTGGTAATGGCGTAAGGTATCGAAGGAATGCCCCTGTTGACGGGGGCAAACCTTCAGGATCAGGACGAGGATTTCTGACTTGCGGTAAAGCGCCGGAACGCCTCAAGCGTTTCATCACTCACGTGATGCTCGACGCCTTCGGCATCCAGCCGTGCGGTTTCGGCACTGATGCCCAGCGCAATAAAGAACGCCTCCACCACGTTGTGACGCTCGCGGTTTTCCGCCGCCAGTTTCTCGCCTTCCGGCGTGAGGAAGGTGCCGCGATAAGGCAACTGATGAACCAGCCCGGCGTTCGCCAGACGCTTCAGGGTTTTCGCCACGGTGGGTTGCGAAACGCCCAGACGTGCAGCCAGATCCACCTGACGCGCTTCGCCGAACTCGCGGATCAGATCAGAAATCAGTTCAACGTAATCATCCATCAGTTCCCGTCGGTGCGCCTCGCGCACCTGTAAAAAACCCTGAGCGTGTTCTTCAACATCCAGCAACGGATTTAATTTTTTATCTTTCACTGCGCCTGCCTCTTTCTTGCTCAACGGTTTCTTACCGCCGCCGCTTTGCGCGACAACGAACCGCATTGTAAACCAACAACACATATCTACCAATTTCTGCGAACTTTGCCTTGGCTATGGAGTATAGCCTGTGCTATACCTGAATAATAAACCGCCGACAGCCGGACAGAGTGACAGGAGAAAATTCATGGGAAATGGACAAAACATTGTAAAACTATTCAGTCAGTCGCCGTTCCGTTTACGGCTGATGCTGATCGGCATGATCGTGGCACTGATCACCGGCAATGCAACGGCGGCGGAGAAAGACAAAAAAAAGTTTAAAGTGGTGACGACCTTCACGGTGATCCAGGACATCGCGCAGAACGTTGCCGGTGATGCCGCCACGGTGGAGTCCATCACCAAACCCGGCGCGGAAATTCATGATTATCAGCCGACGCCGCGTGACATCGTAAAAACGCAGTCTGCCGATCTGATCCTGTGGAATGGATTTAACCTCGAACGCTGGTTCGGGCGCTTCTTTGCTAACATCAAAAATGTGCCGTCCGCGACCGTCACCGACGGCATCGCGCCGCTGCCGATCCAGGAAGGCCCTTACCTCGGCAACCCAAATCCGCACGCGTGGATGTCGGCAAAAAATGCGCTGGTGTACGTGGAGAATATCCGCGCTGCGCTGGTGAAATACGACCCTGAGAACGCCGCGACCTACGACCGCAACGCCAAAAGCTATGCCGAAAAAATCACCCGGCTGGATGCGCCGCTGCGCGAACGTCTGGCAAAAATTCCGGCTCAGCAGCGCTGGTTAGTCACCAGCGAGGGCGCGTTCAGCTATCTGGCGAAAGATTATGATTTGAAAGAAGCCTATCTGTGGCCGATCAACGCCGAAGAGCAGGGCACGCCGCAGCAGGTGAAAAAACTGATCGACCTGGTGCGCCAGCAAAACATCCCGGTGGTGTTCAGCGAAAGCACCATCTCGGATAAACCGGCCAAACAGGTCAGCAAAGAGACCGGCGCGAAATATGGCGGTGTGCTGTATGTCGATTCCCTGTCTGCGGCGGATGGCCCGGTACCGACCTACATTGATTTGCTGAAAGTCACGGTCGGCACCATTGCGCAAGGATTCGGCCAATGAGTGATACCGCGCTGCATCTCGACGTCGATAACATTTCGGTGACCTACAACAATGGTCACACCGCCATAGAGAATGCGTCGTTCCGCCTGAGCGGCGGATCGATTTGCGCGCTGCTGGGCGTCAACGGCAGCGGCAAATCCACCTTGTTTAAAACCATCATGGGCATTATTCGCCCGACGCACGGCAGCGTGACGCTTGATGGCCTGAACGTCAGCAAAGCCCTGAAGCAGAATCTGATCGCTTACGTGCCGCAGTCTGAAGACGTGGACTGGAACTTTCCGGTGCTGGTGCGTGATGTGGTGATGATGGGGCGCTACGGCAAAATGTCATTTCTGCGAATTCCCTCGCAGGAAGATAAAAAACAGGTGGCGTCGGCGCTGGCGCGTGTTGGCCTGACCGATCTGGCACAGCGTCAGATCGGCGAGCTTTCCGGTGGTCAGAAAAAACGCGTGTTTCTTGCCCGTGCGCTGGCACAACAAGGGCGCGTGATGTTGCTCGACGAGCCGTTCACCGGCGTGGATATCAAAACAGAAAACGCCATTATCGATCTGCTGCGCCAGCTGCGTGAAGAGGGGCATCTGATCCTGGTGTCGACCCACAACATCGCCAGCGTGCCGGATTTCTGCGACCGCGTGGTGTTGATCAACCGGACGGTGATCGCCGCCGGGCCACTTGACACCACCTTCACCCATCCGAATCTTGAGAATACGTTCGGCGGCGCACTGCGCAATATCGGCTATTTAGTCCCGCAGGAAACGGCCGCGATGCCAGAAACCCTGTCACCGATAAGGCGGGTGAAATGATTGACCTGCTGCTTGAGCCGTTTCATTACAACTATATGGTGAAAGCCATCTGGGTCAGTGCGGGGGTGGGCGCGGTGTGTGCGTTTTTGTCCGCGTACCTGATGCTCAAGGGCTGGTCGCTGATGGGCGATGCGTTATCGCATTCCGTGGTACCGGGCGTGGCGGGCGCGTACGCGCTGGGCTTCCCTTACGCCATTGGTGCCTTTGGCACCGGCATTCTGGCCGCGCTCTCCATGACGTTGCTACGTCATTTCACCAAACTGCGTGAAGACGCCATCATTGGCTTTGTTTTTTCCACCTTCTTCGCCCTCGGCCTGCTGCTGGTGTCCCTGAATCCGACCTCCGTCAACGTGCAGTCGATCCTGTTCGGTAACATTTTAGGCATCGACGACGCCGACATTTTGCAGGTGCAAATCATCGTCGGCATTTCCCTGCTGGTGCTGTGTGTCATCTGGCGCGACCTGCTGGCGGTCTTTTTCGATGAAGCGCATGCGCGCTCGGTCGGCCTTTCTCCGCTGTGGCTGAAGGTGATTTTCTTCACCATTTTCAGCGCGTGCAGCGTGGCGGCGCTCCAGACGGTCGGCGCGATTTTAGTGATCGCCATGGTGATCACGCCCGGCGCGACGGCGTATCTGCTCTCCGACCGCTTTTCGCACCTGCTGATTATCTCAGTGATGATCGGCGCGGTAACCAGCGCGGTGGGCGCATGGCTCAGTTATTACCTCGACGGTGCCACCGGCGGGGTGATCGTCTGCCTGCAAACCACCGTTTTCCTGCTGGCATTTTTGTTCGCACCGAAACACGGCTGGCTGGCGAATCATTTCCGTCTTAAACGTTCAGGGAGCCGCGCATGATGGCCTGGATGGATGTGCTGATGGAGCCGATGAGCTTCGACTTTATGCAGCGCGCGTTGCTCACCGCCGCAGCCACCAGCGTGGTCTGCGCGATATTTTCCTGTTTTCTGGTGCTCAAAGGCTGGTCGCTGATGGGCGACGCCATCTCTCACGCGGTGCTGCCCGGCGTAGTGCTGGCCTATCTGGCGGGGATCCCGCTGGTGATCGGCGCGTTCGGTTCCGGCCTGTTTTGTGCGGTCGCCACCGGTTTCATCAAGGAGCATTGCCGTGTAAAAGAAGATTCGGTGATGGGCATCGTGTTTTCCGGCATGTTCGCCGCCGGACTGGTGCTGTTCTCGCGGGTGAATACCGAGCAGCATCTCAGCCATATTCTGTTCGGTAACGTGCTCGGCGTCACCGACAGCGAAATGCTGCAAACGCTGATCATCGCGTTTATCGTCACCCTGGCGATTATCATCAAATTCAAAGACCTGATGCTGTTTTGTTTTGACCCGGTTCAGGCGAAGGTTATCGGGCTGCCGGTGCGTTTTTACCACTATGCGCTGCTGTGTCTGCTGGCGCTGACCATCGTTGCCGCGCTTCAGGCCGTCGGCGTGGTGCTGGTGGTGGCGATGCTGATCACCCCCGGCATCACCGCCTTTCTGCTGTGTAAAACCCTGCCCAAAATGATGGCGGTGGCGGTCACCGCGTCACTGCTGGCGGCGGTGTCCGGCACCTTTATCAGTTTTTATATCGATGCCGCGACCGGCCCGACCATCGTGCTGATTCAGGCGCTGATTTTCCTGCTGGCGCTGACGGTGCATCTGCTGCGCAAGGCGGTCAAACCGCGTCAGGCCGCCTCAAATCCCTGACAGCGCACCGAATGAATAGTGTTCCGGCGGAAGTTTTGCGATGCTGCACGCCGGACATTTTTTATGAGAAACGCCAATGACCCCACAATTTGCTCCCGTTGAACTGGAAAAAGCCTACCGTCTGATTAACCACGGCACGACCGCGCTGGTATCTGCGCATCACGAAGGCGTGGACAACGTGATGTCTGCCTCGTGGGTGTGCGGTCTGGATTTCAGACCGGCAAAACTGACCGTGGTGCTGGATAAGATCGCCAGAACGCGCGAGCTTATCGAACAGAGCGGATACTTCGTGATTCAGGTGCCTACGGTCGCGCAACTGCAAATGACCTACGATCTGGGCAACCGCACGCTGCGCAATGACCCGGATAAACTCGCAAAATGCGGCACGGAGCTGTTTCGTATGGCAGGCCAGGGGGATTTACCTTTCGTCGCCGGTTGCACTGCGTGGCTGGCCTGTAAGCTGATCCCGGAGCCTCATAACCAGCAGGCGCATGATCTGTTTATCGGCGAGATTGTCGGTGCCTGGGCGGACACCCGCGTGTTCAAAAACGGACACTGGCATTTCGAAGAAGCCGATCCGTCGCTGCGCAGTTTGCACTACATCGCAGGCGGCCAGTTCTACGCCACCGGCGAACCGCTGAACGCCAATACTGATCTGAAATAACCCGCTGATACACCGGAGCTGGCGGTTTTATGACTACACCGCTGGCTACCTGGCACATAAAGGCCTACCATCGACCCGCACCATGCATTAAGACGTACCCTGGTTTTTTGAAGTTCCATGCACCACGAGTTAAGGATTGTTATGAGCGAAGTCGAAAGTTCGATCAGTGTTGGCGATAGTTTTACTGTCAAGAACGGCTCAACCCACGAAGTCACTGGCTTTGTGAAGAAAGGAGAAAGAATTTATCCAACGGTTAAAACTGACCACGGCGATTCTAACTTCACCTTCATTAAAGAAATTGTTTCAGTGAACAAAGCGTAACGTTAACGACCTTACCGAAGATCGCGGCCTGTTGTCTCCCTACGCAGAGCAGGCTGCGTGACGATGCCCCTTCAGATTCTATTTTCCGCTCCCTCTCTGACCTCCCCTTTTTTTCCTGATGACGTCTCAGCCAAACCGCACATCATGACTTTCCAGACATCCTCTTCAGACAGTGCAGACCTCTCAGGCTGGCCGTATGTGACCGGTACAGGATTTGTTGCGCTGCAAATGGTAGTCCACATGGTATTCGTTGGCGTTGCGGATCATCACTGAGTAATTGATGTAATCGCCGGTATCGCTGTAAGACAGCGACGTCAGGCGCAGCAGCGGCGTGCCTTCGGCGATGTGAAACAGGGCGGCGACGGTGCTGTCGGCGAGGATCGGGCTGAAGCTTTCATAGTTTCCGGCGATGCAGATATGGCATTCGTCTTCGATGTAGGAAAATTTAGAGCCTTCCAGATGCTTCACCGAAAGATTGCCAAATAAACGGCCTGGCATGTAGCTGTCTTCCAGCACCAGCGGTTTGCCCTCCACCGACCGCAGGCGGCGCGAATAGTAGATGCGCTCATCGGTTTTGATGCGCAGCTGGCTGGCGATGGCCGGGGGCGCGCCCATGATCTTAAACTCCAGCACTTCGCTCACCGTCGGGCGGCCCAGTTGTTTCATCAGTTCACAAAACCCCATCAGCCCGCGCGTTTCATGCTGGACATCCTTTTGCGCGACGAAGGTTCCGCTACCGTGACAGCGCCGCACCAGCCCCCATTCGATCAGCAAGTCCACCGCTTTACGCAGCGTCATGCGCGAGACGCCAAACTCCGTTGCCAGCTTTTTTTCGCTGGGTAAAGCATCACCGATGCCGAAATCGGCAGAATTAATGCGAATTCTTAAGCGTTCAGCAAGCGTTTTGTAGATCACCGGCAGACCTCTTTCTCCGTGCGCGAATCTCCGTAGCCGGGCCTGAAAAGCCGGTTACGCCCCTGTAAATCCTCAATAACCTGTTCTGGCCTTGCGGGGTTTTAAGACCCGCTAATTTCAGTGTATAGAAAAAGCCTGAAAAGTAGATCACTTCACCCGCAGAAAAAGCATGAATGCGATCACGAAACGATTAATCATTTTGCGATCTTATTTTTCATTATTCCTACTCTCTGATCAGAAAATAAAAAACGTCATTAAAAACATTTTAATAAAAAACTCTGACCCCGAAGTAAAATGAGGATTATATATGCTCAGTCAAATCCAACGTTTTGGCGGTGCGATGTTTACGCCGGTATTACTGTTTCCGTTTGCGGGAATGGTGGTGGGCATCGCGATTATGCTTCAAAACCCGATGTTCATGGGCGAAACGCTCACCGCCCCTGACAACCTTTTTGCTCAAGTTATTCATATTATTGAAGAAGGCGGCTGGACGGTGTTTCGCAATATGCCGCTGATTTTCGCCATCGGCTTGCCTATCGGGCTGGCGAAACAGGCACAAGGCCGTGCCTGTCTGGCGGCGCTGGTCAGTTTTATGACCTGGAATTATTTAATTAATGCCATGGGATTAACCTGGGGAGATTATTTCGGCGTTAATTTCAACGTCGAACCCGGCGGGCAAAGTGGGCTGGCGATGATTGCCGGAATTAAAACGCTCGATACCAGCATAATTGGTGCGATTATTATTTCCGGTCTTGTTACCTCAATACACAATCATTTTTTTGATAAACAACTTCCCGTTTTCCTCGGTATTTTTCAGGGCAGCTCCTTCGTGGTGATTATTGGTTTCCTGCTGATGATCCCCTGCGCGTGGCTGACCCTGCTGCTGTGGCCGAAAGTGCAGAGCGGTATTCTCTCGATGCAGCATTTCATGCTGGTTTCCGGTTCGCTGGGCGTCTGGGTCTACACCTTCCTCGAACGCATTCTGATCCCGACCGGTTTGCATCACTTCGTCTACGGTCCCTTTGTCTTTGGCCCGGCGGCGATTGAAGGGGGCATTCAGGTTTACTGGGCTGAACATTTGCAGGCCTTCAGCCAAAGCACCGAACCGCTGAAAAACCTGTTCCCGCAGGGCGGCTTTGCGCTGTTCGGTAACTCGAAAGTCTTCGGGTCGATGGGGGTTGCGATGGCGATTTACGCCACCGCCGCACCGCAAAACCGCGTGAAAGTGGCGGGGCTGCTGATCCCGGCAACGCTCACGGCCGTGCTGGTGGGCATCACTGAACCGCTGGAATTTACCTTCCTGTTTATTTCCCCGCTGCTGTTTGCGCTCCATGCATTACTGGCCGCCACGCTGGCGACGCTGATGTACATGGCCGGCGTGGTCGGCAACATGGGCGGCGGCCTGCTCGATTCGTTCCTGCCGCAAAACTGGATCCCGATGTTCCACAATCACGCGGCAATGATGTTCACTCAAATCGGCATCGGGCTGGTGTTTACCGGCATCTGGTTCCTGGTGTTCCGCACGGTGATCCTGCGCCTGAACCTGAAAACGCCGGGGCGCGAAGACAGCGAAATCAAGCTCTACAGCAAAGCCGATTATCAGGCGCAGAAAAAAGCCAGCGACCGCAAGGCACCGTCTTCCTCACAGGGCCAGGCCGCCGGGTATCTGCAGGCGCTCGGCGGTCACGGCAATGTTATCGACCTCAACAACTGCGCGACGCGGCTGCGTATCACGCTGGGCGATATGGCGCTGACGCAAAGTGACGACATCTTCAAAGCCCTCGGCGCACACGGCGTAGTGCGGCGTGGCAACGCCATTCAGGTCATCGTGGGTCTGCACGTTCCTCAGGTGCGCGACCAGATAGAGACGCTGATGAAGCAAGACGCTTTCACACAATCATCCACATCCGGGGCGCGTTCCCCGACAGAAACATCCCTTACGGAGGCAGTATGATGAAGAAATTCTCAGTCGTTGTGGCAGGCGGTGGCAGCACATTTACACCGGGTATCGTTCTGATGTTACTGGCAAATCAGGAAAGATTCCCGCTGCGGGCCATCAAATTTTATGACAATGATGGCGCACGTCAGGAGATTGTCGCCGAAGCGTGCAAGGTGATCCTCAAAGAGCAGGCGCCGGAGATTGAGTTCAGCTACACCACCGATCCCCGTGCGGCATTCACGGATGTCGATTTCGTGATGGCGCACATCCGCGTCGGTAAATACCCGATGCGTGAAAAGGATGAAAAAATCCCGCTGCGTCACGGGGTGGTCGGACAGGAAACCTGCGGGCCGGGCGGGATCGCCTACGGGATGCGCTCAATCGGCGGCGTGCTGGAAATCGTCGATTACATGGAAAAGTATTCACCGGATGCCTGGATGCTCAACTATTCCAATCCGGCCGCCATTGTGGCGGAAGCGACGCGCCGTTTGCGCCCGCAGGCCAAAATTCTCAACATCTGCGATATGCCGATCGGCATTGAAGGGCGCATGGCGGAAATTGCCGGGCTGAAATCCCGCAAAGAGATGCGCGTGCGCTATTACGGGCTGAATCACTTCGGCTGGTGGACATCAATCGAAGACGCGCATGGCAACGATCTGATGCCCAAAATCCGCGAGCATGTGGCGAAATATGGCTATGTTCCCCACACCGGTGAACAGGCAAGCGAAGCCAGCTGGAATGACACCTTCGCCAAAGCCAAAGATGTCTGGGCGCTGGATCCGTCCACTTTCCCGAACACCTATTTAAAATATTACCTCTACCCGGATTACGTCGTCGCGCATTCCAACCCTGACCATACCCGCGCCAATGAGGTAATGGAGCATCGCGAAAAACATGTGTTCAGCGCCTGCGCCGCCATTACTCAGGCCGGGAAATCGTCTGCCGGTGAACTGGAAATCGACGAACACGCGTCTTACATCGTCGATCTGGCGACGGCCATCGCGTTCAACACGCAGGCAAGAATGCTGCTGATTGTGCCGAACGAGGGGGCTATCACCAATGTCGATCCGCAAGCGATGGTCGAAATTCCCTGTCTTGTCGGCAGCAGCGGGCCGGAACCGCTGACGGTTGGTAAGATCCCACTGTTCCAGCAAGGATTGATAGGCCAGCAGGTGGCGGTGGAAAAACTGGTGGTCGAAGCCTGGGTGGAGAAATCCTACCTGAAACTGTGGCAGGCGATCACGCTGTCAAAAACCGTCCCGAGCGCGTCTGTCGCCAAAGCCATTCTGGATGATCTGATCGAAGCCAATAAAGACTACTGGCCGGAACTGAAATAAAACAGGAGGTTAAGAGAGAAACGGCGCAGCCATCGCGGTTGCGCCGTTTTTTTATACGCCAGATGACATGTTTAAAACGCCTGACTACTAAAGGCGGCCAGCGCCTGCGCATCCGGCAGCGCCGTCATTGCGCCGCGTGCGGTGGTGGCCAGCGCGCCGCAGGTGAGTGCCTGACGGATAATGGCGTGCCACGCCTCGGGTGACGGTTGCGGGCCGTGCTGTGCCAGTCCGGCCAGCAGCCCGGCAACAAACGCATCGCCCGCGCCGGTGGTATCGACGGCCTGCACTTTCGGCGCGGGATACTGCATCAGCGAGGCATCCTGTTTGCGGTACACTGACACGCCGTCTTTTCCCTGAGTGACCAGCAATAACGCCGGATCGTGGCGCTGACAAATCCGCATAATGCCTTCTGACAGCAGCGATTCACCGGTCAGATACGCGAGTTCATCCTCAGACACTTTGATCACGTCTGCCAGCGACAGTGCCTGCTCGAGGCATTCGCGCAATGCATTTTCATCCGGCCATAAATCGTGACGGATATTCGGATCAAAGCTGACCTGACCGCCTGCCGCTTTCATCTGCGCCATGGCTAAAAAGGCGGAAGAACGCGAAGGTTCAGCGGAAAGTGAAATTGAGCACAGGTGCAAAAACTCTCCGGCGGAAAACGCAGGAATATCGACAGATTGCAGAAACAGATCGGCACTCGGGCGCACCATAAACGTAAACGATCGTTCGCCGTCAGCATCGTTTTCCACCACCACGGTGGAGGTCCGGTGGTGCGGATCGCGGTGCATAAATTCGGTGTTCACCGCTTCGTCATCCAGCGTTTTACGCAAAAATGCACCGAAAGGGTCGTCGCCCACGCGGCCAATAAAACCGCTGTTTCCGCCGAGACGGCTGATGCCGACCGCCACGTTGGCCGGTGCGCCGCCGGGGCACTTCAGTAAACGGCCATCTTCTTCGGGGATCAAATCCACCACGGCATCGCCCAATACCCAAACCCGGTTATTCATCTTCATTCCCTTTTTCTCATCCTGATAAGTCATCTGTCGATAAAGTAGAAGAACCGGTTTAGCTAATCAAGCACAAATGAATTATTAGGATTCGGTGACGATTTGCCAGCAAGATCACAATTCCACTACAAGACTGGCGAACTTCGTTGCCTAAAGGCAGGGGGAGTGCTTATTGTGCTCAGGAAAACCAGTTTAGCAATTTAGCTAAACAGTTTTTCCCATAATAATTACATTTCTTCTGAGGGATAAAAATGATGATGAAACCTCGCTATCTTGCTGTTGCTATTGGACTTATTCTTTCTTCTGCGGCTCAGGGGGCCGATATTTCCGCCAGTGCGATTGAAGCCCGCTTCAACGCCATGGAAAAACGTTTGCAACAGGCTGAAAGCCGCGCCGCCAAGGCCGAAGCCCGCGCAACGCAGGCAGAACAGCAGGTTAAGCAGCTGGAAACACGCACCGCCAGCAACGAGCAGCAAACCCGTCAGGTGGCGAAGACGGCAGAAATTACCCAGCAGCAAACGGCGGATGTGGCAAAACGCACCGAAACGTTAGCCAGTAATACCAAAACCAGCAGCAGCGATAACAGCGGGTTTAAATTCACCGGTTACGCCCGTTCCGGCGTGATCATGAATGATTCCGCCACCTCGACGGAAAGCGGCCCTTACGTGACGCCCGCCGGACAAACCGGGGGCGCGGTCGGCCGTCTGGGCAACGAAAACAACACCTACGTTGAGCTGAATCTGGAACACAACCAGACCATGGCCAGCGGCGCCACCTCACGTTATAAGGTGATGCTTGCCGACGGCCAGCGCAGCTATAACGACTGGACCGGCGCGACCAGCGATCTGAATATTCGTCAGGCGTTTGTGGAACTGGGTTCGCTGCCGACGTTCACCGGCCCGTGGAAAGACTCCACGCTGTGGGCGGGTAAACGCTTTGACCGCGATAACTTTGATATTCACTGGCTCGATTCCGACGTCATTTTCCTCGCGGGTACCGGCGGCGGGATTTATGACGTGAAGTGGGGCGATAACCTGAAAAGTAACTTCTCGCTCTACGGGCGCAACTTCGACGATCTGGACGATAACAACAACAGCAATGACGACACCCGCATTGAGAACTACATCGTCACGGCGAATAACTTCGCCGGGCCGTTCCAGTGGATGGTCAGCGGGCTGCGTGCCAAAAACAATCAGGATCGCGAAAACACCGGTACACAAGGCGTCACCAACGCAGCGGATACCGGCTTCCATACCCTGCTGGCCTACCACGGCGCCAGCTTCTACGGCCTGCGCGAAGGGACATCGAAAACCGCGCTGTTGTACGGTCACGGTTTAGGGGCAGAAGTGAAAGCGCTGGGCTCGGACGGGCATCTGACCGACGACGCCAGTACCGTACGTCTGGCCACTTACGGCATCACGCCGCTGAGTAAAAACTGGAATATCGCCCCGGCGATCCTCGCGCAGCAGAGCAAAGACCGTTACGTCTCCGGCGATGATTATCAGTGGCTGACCTTTAACACCCGTCTGATCCAGCAGATCACCGAAAACTTTGAACTGGCCTATGAAGGCAGCTATCAGTACATGGATCTCGATCCGCAGGGCTATCAGAATAACAACAAAGTGAAAGGCGGATTCTACAAACTGACCTTCGCGCCGACGTTTAAAGTGGGGGATATCAGCGATATGCTCAGCCGTCCTGAAATCCGTTTCTTCGCCAGTTACATGGACTGGAGCCACAAACTGGACAGCTACTCTTCCAGCGACTCGTTCGGGACGGACGGTTTCACCTCCGGCGGCCAGTGGAATTTCGGCATCCAGATGGAAACCTGGTTCTAAAAAGCAGGGTGTGAATCACCATGATACGCCTGAGCACATCGGGCGTTATCGTTCAGGGTAATACAAGGAACATTATGAATATCAATGCAATCGCGACTGAACTGCTTCCGTTACTGGGAGGCAAAGACAATATTGCCAGCGCGGCACACTGCGCCACGCGTCTGCGCCTGGTGCTGGTGGATGACAGCCTGGTGAACAAAAGCGCCATCGAAAAAGTCGAGGGTGTGAAAGGCTGTTTCAGCAATGCGGGTCAGATTCAGGTCATTTTCGGCACCGGTCTGGTGAACAAGGTTCACGCCGAGTTTATTAAAGTGGCGGGGATTGGCGAATCCAGCAAATCCGAAGCGGCCAACATTGCGGCGCAAAAGCTCAATCCGTTCCAGCGTATCGCGCGCGTGCTGTCGAATATCTTCGTGCCGATCATTCCGGCCATCGTCGCCTCCGGCCTGCTGATGGGGCTGCTCGGTATGGTGAAAACCTACGGCTGGGCCAACCCGGACAGCGCGATTTTTATCATGCTCGACATGTTCAGTTCGGCGGCGTTTATCATTCTGCCGATCCTGATCGGGTTCACCGCGGCGCGTGAATTCGGCGGTAACCCGTTCCTCGGCGCCACGCTGGGCGGCATTCTCACCCATCCGGCGCTGACCAATGCCTGGGGCGTTGCCAGCGGTTTCCATACCATGAATTTCTTCGGTCTGGAGATTGCGATGATCGGCTATCAGGGCACGGTGTTCCCGGTGCTGCTGGCGGTCTGGTTTATGAGCTTCATCGAAAAACGTCTGCGGAAAGTCATTCCCGACGCGCTCGATCTGATCCTGACGCCTTTCCTGACGGTGATTATCTCCGGTTTTATCGCTTTCCTGATCATCGGCCCGGCAGGCCGTGCGCTGGGTGATGGCATTTCCTTTATTCTCAGCACGCTGATCACCCATGCGGGCTGGGTCGCGGGGCTTATCTTTGGCGGGCTGTATTCGGTGATTGTTATCACCGGGATCCACCACAGCTTCCATGCCATTGAAGCCGGGCTGCTGGGCAACCCGAACATCGGCGTGAATTTCCTGTTGCCGATCTGGTCGATGGCTAACGTGGCGCAGGGCGGTGC
This sequence comes from Rahnella sp. R3(2024), assembly GCF_042920125.1. Lineage (NCBI taxonomy): Bacteria > Pseudomonadati > Pseudomonadota > Gammaproteobacteria > Enterobacterales > Yersiniaceae > Rahnella > Rahnella sp. R3(2024). The sequence goes on along the minus strand of NZ_JBHGBU010000002.1, from coordinate 78,210 downwards.
TTGTCTGGCGGTATACTTCAAAACCCGTGATGCGAAAATTAAAGCGATCGCCATTCCTTCGGCATTCTCGGCTATGTTGGGCATTACCGAAGCGGCCATTTTCGGTATCAACCTGCGCTTTATGAAACCGTTCATTGCCGCCTTAGCCGGCGGTGCGCTCGGCGGGGCATGGGTGGTGGCGATGCACGTCAACATGACCGCCGTCGGCCTGACCGGTATTCCGGGGCTGGCGATTGTGCAGGCCAGTTCGATGGTCAGCTACCTGATCGGCTTAGTGATCGCTTTCGGCAGCGCATTCCTGCTTTCCCTGCTGCTGAAATACAAAACGGAGAGTGAATAATGTCGGAAGTGAGTTTGCTGAAACAGGCGTTGTGCAGCCTGGTGGCGGGGCAGGTGAAGGCCGCCGCCGACCCTTACCGTCCCGGCTGGCACCTCGCGCCGCCGGTCGGTCTGCTCAACGATCCCAACGGTTTTGTGCAGCACAACGGCCGCTACCATCTTTTTTATCAATGGAATCCGCTGGCCTGCGCGCACGGGGCAAAATTCTGGGGGCACTGGAGTTCAGCGGATTTACTGCACTGGCAGCATGAGTCGCTGGCGCTGGCACCGGCAGAAGAGTATGAGTCGCACGGCTGTTATTCCGGTTCAGCTGTCACAGACAACGGCCAACTGACGCTGATCTACACCGGCAATGTGAAATACCCGGACGGCAGTCGCACCGCGTTTCAGTGCCTGGCGCGTGAAAACGTGCGCGGCGAGTTTGAGAAAACCGGGCCGGTGCTGGATTTACCCGCCGGTTACACCGGCCATGTGCGCGACCCTAAAGTCTGGCAGCACGAAGGCCGCTGGTACATGGTGCTGGGCGCGCAAGATCTCAGCCTGCAAGGCAAAATCCTGCTGCTGCGCTCTGAAGATTTGCTGTCATGGGAATCGCTGGGTGAAATCGCCGGTTCCGGCCTGAACGGGCTGGGCGAGTTTGGGTATATGTGGGAATGCCCGGATCTGTTCCGTTTGTCCGGCAGCGACGTGTTGATCTGCTGTCCGCAGGGGCTGCCTGCACAGGCCGATCGCTATCTGAATACGTTCCAGTCCGGGTATTTCGTCGGGCAGCTCGATTACGCCCGCGGGACGCTGGCGCATGGCGAGTTCCGCGAGCTGGATCTCGGCTTTGAATTTTACGCCCCGCAAACCACTCAGACCGACGATGGCCGCCGTTTGCTGATCGGCTGGATGGGCATTCCCGACGGCGATGAGTTTTATCAGCCGACCGTCGCGCAGGGCTGGATCCATACCATGACCTGCCCGCGTGAACTGACGCTGGAAGACGGCAGGCTTATTCAGCGCCCGGCGCGTGAACTGCGCCAGTTACGCGGTGAAGTGCAGGCGTGGCGGGGCATCGCGCAGGACGCGCCGGTGTGGACCATCAGCCGTGCGGAGGTGGAAATCGACACCTCCGGGCCGTTTGCCGCGGATTTGGGCGGTAATCTGCAACTGGCCTGGGACGGAGAATGGCTGCGTCTGACGCGTCAAAACCGTCGCAGCGGCGAGCAGGAGCAGCGCGTCTGGCGCGGCGCGTTACGCTCCCTGACGCTGTTGTGTGACAGTTCATCCGTTGAAATTTTCATCAATGACGGAGAGGCGGTGATGTCGTCGCGCTATTTCCCTGCGTTACCGGCGCAACTGACCTTCAGCGGGGCACAGCAGATAGCGCTGCGTTACTGGTCGTTGACGGATTGCGTGATAGACTAAACGTCTTTCCGGACAACAGAATATGGCGCAGTGAAAAAGACCAAACGCATTACTATCAGCGGCATAGCCGAACTGGCTGGCGTGTCGAAATCGACTGCCAGCCAGGTGCTCAACGGACACAGCAAAAAGTTTCGCATTTCCGATGTCACGCGCGATCGCGTGCTCGCGGTGGCCGCTGAGCAACATTATCAGCCGAGCATTCACGCCCGTTCACTCAACGCGGCGCGCAGTTACACGCTGGGGCTGGTGGTGCCGGAAATGACCAACTATGGCTTCGCAGCCTGCTCAAACGAGCTGGAAACCTTGTGCCGCGAGAACGGTATGCAGTTGCTGATCGCCTGTACCGATGAAAATACCAGTCAGGAAACCATGGTGGTGAATAACCTGATCCAGCGCCAGGTGGATGGGCTGATCGTCGCCTCAAGCATGCTCAACGACGCCGAATACGTCAAAATCAGTCAGCAGTTGCCGGTGGTGCTTTTTGACCGCCACATGCAGGACACCCAGCTGCCGCTGGTGGTGTGTGAAGCGATCGAATCCTCCGCCGAACTGGTCGCCCGCGTGGCAAAAAACCATGCCGATGAGTTTTATTTTCTCGGCGGGCAGCCGCGAATTTCCCCGACGCGTGACCGTCTGGCGGGCTATCAGCTGGGCCTTGAACGTGCCGGTGTCAGCCTCCAGCCTGAGTGGATCATGTACGGCAATTATCATCCGAGCTCCGGCTATGAGATGTTTGCAAATCTCTGCGCGCGTCTGGGGCGTCCGCCCAAAGCGTTGTATGTCGCCTCGTGCGGCCTTATGGAAGGGGTGTTGCGTTATATGAGCCAGCACAAACTGCTCGAGAGTGACATTCACCTGTGCAGTTTCGATGACCATTATCTTTATGATTCGCTGTCAGTGAAAATCGACACCGTGGCACAGGATTGCCGCGAGCTGGCGATGCACTGCTTTGACGTGGTGATCGGTCTTATCAATGAGCAGCAGCCTGAAGAACTCCGCTGCTACTTAGCCCCCCGGCTGCACTGGCGGCACCCGGATTCTCTCCCCGCCTGAGACGAACCCGTTCCCGATACCGCATCAGGAACGGGTGCCTGCGCATTACCGGTATACCGGCAACAGATTCACGCTCGACAGAATATGCACCACCGCGTTGAGCACCCCGAACAGCAGCACCAGCACAATCATTTTATTCCCGCCCCAGACCCGATACAGCGGGCTGCCAAAGCGTTTACGCGATTTGCGCGCCATCAGCGCGGGCACGATCACCGCCCAGACCGTGGCCGCCAGCCCGGCGAAACCGATGGCATAAATGAAGCCGTCCGGGTAAATCACGCCGCCAATCATCGGCGGAATGAAGGTGACCAGCGCCGTTTTGAAACGTCCGGTTTTGCTGTCGTCAAACTTAAATAAATCCGCCAGATAATCGAACAACCCGAGCGTGACGCCAAGGAAAGAGCAGGCGACGGCGAAATTCGAGAAAATCGTCAGCAGTAAATCCAGGCCTTCGCTGTTGAGGATCTGGCTCAGTGACTGCACCAGCACATCAATATTGCCGCCGCGTTCAGCGATACCGATAAAATCCGGACGCGGAATATTGCCCATCGTCCCCAGCATCCAGATCACATACAGCCCGAGCGCCATCAGCGTTCCGAGCAGCAGACATTTTTTGATCACCTGCGGGTTCTTGCCGTAATACTTCATCAGGCTCGGAACATTGCCGTGATAGCCAAACGACGCCAGACAAAACGGCAGCGTCGCCAGCACATAGGGCATATAACTCGGATGGAGTTCCACGCTGTTGAGCAGATTGACCGGCCTGATGTGCCACAACAGGCTGCCGAAGGTCAGGAAGAACGCGATGATTTTTGCGCCGAGCACGATGGCCGTCATCCGGCTGACCGCACGGGTGCTCAGCCAGACGATAAACGCGACGGCCAGTGCGGTCAGCATTCCGCCCAGACGCGGTGAAAAGCTCACAGACATTTCACGCATCGTATGCTGGATAACCGAGCCGCTGGCCGAGATATAGGCGTAAGTCAGAATGTACAGCACGAAGGCGATGGTGATGCCGTTCAGCCGGTTCCAGCCTTTACCGAGCAGATCGCGGGTTACGGTATTAAAACTGGAGCCAATCGGGTAATTGAGGTTGGCCTCGAGGATCATCAACCCGGAATGCAACATGCAAAACCAGGTGAAAACCAGTGCGGCGACCGACCAGAAGAACCAGGCGCCGGACATCACCACCGGCAGCGAAAACATCCCGGCACCGATGATGGTTCCGCCAATAATCATTGCACCGCCAAAGACGGAACGGAGTGGGGCTTCCCTGGAAAGCGTCGCCATAGTGCGGATCCTCGCGTGGCTTTTATCACGATTCATATAACGAATTGCTGTAAAAGAAGAGATGGTAAAGGACGTCAGAAAGCACGTGATTATTCTGCGGCTCTGACCTTAAGCGCGACAATATAGTGCAAACGAGCCATATTGTACACCGTGAACTAGTTCACTGGTACGAAAGGCAGCCTGAGGAGTGCAGTGCCCCCGAGCCTGTAGACAAATCTGGGCCTACATCTTTACTGTTCAAATGCTCTTATTAAAGAGAACGTGATATTTTTAAATATCGCTAAGACTACACCTCTTATCGCGGAGAGATTGCCGAATACCCTGACAGCTGGGTACATAAATAATTACGAATAGGGCAGGCGGCAAAAGTCCGTTAGTTAAATGAAATATCTTAGTGCTTTCTGAATTCGGAAACGCTTGCCAATCAGAGTTACTATTTGATGTCAGGGTTACATTCATCATTATTGTCGCATACGAGCGGAATAGACGATGTAAACTGATCATCACCGTTATCGGGTCAAGAATAAAGGGGCTTACCTCACATCAGAAGAAAAACGGAGTTGAGGAGATTGTAGCTAAGAGTATTCCCTCAGCTACATGAATAACTTATTTCACCAGAATAGTAGTAATATGTTTTATTCGTGATGAAGGTATTGGGCCATTGATATGCAGTTCATCGACAGAACAGTATAGATTCTCAATGGCTTCTCTTGCGAAAAGCCTGGCCTGATCTCTCGGAAACTCAACGAGTGCCCTTTGCAGAGTAAACTCAGCGATATTTTCAATTAACGCATCAGAGTTAATATTTTTATTTTCAACGAATGAAAATGTCGGCATCCCTTTTGTATTAATTTCATAAAGATGCTGGATTTTTTCCCGTCCTACATACTGATTAATGTCTAAAAATTTTTTCGCCCCTTCTTTGGAACGCGAAGCAAATACGTTCTGTTCCCCAAAAACGCGAATCTCTTCAGTTTCACGACTCAGTGTACCAGCAAATCCATTCTTTTTGATTTCATCAGGTGATCGGGAATCGTAGCGATAGGCCAGTTTATTATTGATAGAAATGTAAGCGCCAGTGTAATTAAAATTGCCTGTGGTCCTTTCAAAACTATTTTTTGGAGTCGCTACTAAAGATTTAAATCGATTAAACATATCCATGTCCTGAGAATTAAAAATGAAATTTTAACACGGTGATGTTATACACGTAAAGTAGCCACCGCTCTAAGCTAATGTTGTCAGATGGAAAATTGTTAATAAAATAACTTCCAAAAATCATTCCAGATACCTTATTGCCATGTTGTTGTTACATCGCGGTGAATTAATCACTCGTTATCTCGCTTTTCGTCACTTAATGCGACAGCCAAACCGCAGCTAATCTTGCGGTTGCAAAGAAGATTGCTTTAAACACCGATATAAAATTGTTTGGTTGCGACGCTCTTCATGTAGCCCAGAGAAAATATGTGGTTATCAGTCAGGAATGAACGTTTGTTCCTCGCTCTTTGCGGACCTGTGCAAGTTACCTTCAGGGGTGTGCCAATAGCAGACGTTGAAAATCAGTAACACTGATAACGTTTTAATTAGTTGATCACTAGATAATTTATTAAAAACATCATATTACTTGACCATAATACCAGCGTTCTCCAGTAAACCATTCTTCGCGGTCCTCACTCCCATAGTATTCGAATGCGATACCCAACTCTTGCACATTCTCAGGTAGAATGAGCCCCCACTCAGCTGCAAGGCTGCGATCTTTGATCAACGCATAAGCATCATTATCAGAACGCCTTTGTGTTATGAAGCTTTGGTAATAGTCTTCTGAACGATACAGACAGACTTCGCTCGTAAACATATCGGGAAGACAAATAACAGTGGTAATCCGGGGGTTATAGTACATATCCGCAGTTGCGGCAATGAGATTCGAACATGCATTAATTAAAGCTTGCGCGCAAGAAGCTTTGGTTTTAACCGTACTATATTTACCCTGAATAAGATTGATCGCCACAGGAATTTTAAAATTCCAGTAATGTTCATCTTCAGAAAAAATAGCACGTTCCGGGTTGCAAAATGTACCAGCCCAACGGTTAAGAGCATTTATGCGCCTGGGAATATTTCTGACTTTGCTTCGATTATCTCTGTTAAGTCGTCTGCTCATGAGTTTTTTCTAATGATCCTTTCAAACGGTTCGCGTTGTAATGCTCTAAGGGCATCAGCTATCATAAGGTGTTCAACCTATCGTTGCATCCTCTAATTGGTGCTCCTTTAGCGATTGAGATGCTATATGTCCGCTGCTCACTCATGGCGGGCCATTCACGCACGTAATTCTGCTGCGTGGGGGAAGCGGACATCGTTCTTTGAATGTGTGCTAACCATCAGGAGACATATCTGCTTAAGTATTCCTCTTTTATTACGACGCTGCGATTGTCAAAGTTTATGCTCAATAATACGCCAAGCGGCAGAGTTAACATAGGATGTGTATGGCAGCAATCAAAGCCGTCCACTATGGGTAAAGACCTGCCGCCCAATACTTCCTGTAGAATATCAAAAGGCTGCCGCTCACTTCCTGCATTATCAAAAAGCTCATGTTTTCCTAAAATAATAGCACTGACCTTGTCAAATATACCGTTTATTTTTAGCATTGAAAATGAGCGCTCAACTGTAGCAATATCTTTTAGGCTATCTTCTAGAAATAATATATCGCCGGGCTTTACTTCAGGCATCCATTTGCTGCCCATAATTCCTGAAAGTGTGTTGAGGTTACCCCCTATTACTCGTCCTTCAACACTCCCGGTTCCCAAAAAACGGCACTTGTTCTCATAAAGTATCTTGTCCCTCACTTTCTCAATGCTGTCCCAATTCAGTCGCTCATCCGTCCATTCTTTTGGCAAAGTGTAACAATAGGGGACGTTAAAAGGCTCCATTAGTATTTCGCTAAATGAATGATATGTCTCGTCCACTAATGGAGAGAATTCACCAAAAGAAGCAACGAGTGCTGGCCCATAAAATGTAACCAATCCTGTTCTGGCATAAATTCCTGCTAGTAGAGCAGTAGCGTCAGAGTAACCAATGATTATTTTGGGATCCTGAATAAGGGTGTGGTAGTCAATATATGGTAAAAGTGAGTTGCTGTTGCTTCCACCAATGGTGGACATAATGCAACGTACTTCAGGGTCGCGAATAAGAGCATTGAGCTCATCAGCACGTTCTTTAATGGTACCTGAACGATAAAAGTCTGACTGGCCTGTCAGGTTACCTGCTTTAAGGTGAAATCCTTTATTCACAAGAAAGGATTTTGCGCGATTAAACCGGTTGGGTGCCGTCACTGTAACGGGAGAGGACGGGGAAAAAAAACCAATCGTATCACCAGTTTTTAAAGGTGGAGCCAGCAGAGTCTGCTTTATAGACATATATTTTCATCCTTAAATTATGGCTTTTTGATCATTCTAAGATCAGAGAGCCTAAAGAGAAAAATCTTAATAATGTTGACGTGAATTGTTCAGGCCATACTCTGTAACACAGATATTTATTGCAAGACAATCGTTTAAAATAAAATAAAGATATCTTATATGTATGTAAAGAAGGCGGATAAAATCAGCATGTTAGCTTTTGTTGGACATGTTGATAGTTGATTACAATGCCAAGTGGTTAGCACAGAACAAATGCGAGCTTCCGCTCCTCGCTCAAAGCGGACCCTTTACACCCGCATGTCTGCTTGGTGCCTGAAGCGGACATCACCAGTATTAAGAATCTGGTCACTCCAAATCTGACTCTTAACCGTCCAGAAGAATAGGGCATCTTCATTAGAAGTTTTCTGGAATTTGTCGAGATAAATGAGGGTGCTTCGCCGTACTCGCTACTCCGGCTGCTTTTTTCGGTTCCATCCAAAAGTGTCGGCGCAGGGTGATAACCATTGACGGATTTTGGAATTGCACCACAGCGCCTCGGGTTCGAGCAAGCGCGCTCCAAAATTGGCATGCCGCAGGAAGCGCACATCCAGGCATTGCTCCAGTTGTCCAGCCAGCAGGGGAAAATCCATGAGGCTGTATAGTCGGGGCCATTTGATCAATTTTCGGTAGCGCAGTTGCTCCGACTCGATGCGCAAGTCATCATTTGGGCGCCACTGAATGTTGAACATCTTGTCATGACGCGACAGGTCGACCAACCAGTTCCCGTTAGATGGGATGCGCAAATCCAGTTTCAGGCTTTCAGGCCGCAACTTGTTGCGCTTGTAAAACCAGTGCTCAGGCGGTTCGTTGGTTAGGTCGACGGAACACCCGCTATATGACACCTCGGCAACACCGAACCTTGCAAACCATTCGGCGACGTCGGGGTGGGTAGAATGGTCGAACATATTTTGCATGCTCCTTAAAAAGCGTCATATAGCACAATAGCTTATCGCTCATAGCAGCCCAATAAAATCCTTTTGGGCTGCTGAATGCCAGGAGCGGAATTTCATGCCATTATTTAAATGTTCTGGTAGCGGATTCAGTTAAAATTAACAAATTGCCGTTGAAAGGCGCAGAGCAACCAACTAGGTGTTTTCATGAAGAAAGGTCAGCCCAGATTGATAATGGATCCCTACGAGTGGCTACCAGGATATGGTGAGTCAAGGGTATCGTTCCACTCCGTTGGACTAGATGTAATACTCGATATTGATTATGAAAAAGAGATTTTAGTTGATAACGAAGAGGTGGTACTGGCTTTAAGGCGGGAAATTACATTCAACTATGTGCGATGTTTCATCCGGGGGCCGTTCCCTGGAGGCTCTCTTTTTGAGTTAGATAGTGTTCCAAGTGAGTTTAAGCTTGGTAAGTTGACGGAGTTTGCAGATTCAGAGTGGCTGAGAGACAACTTGAAAACGTGGAGTCTTGTGTCGAGTCATGAATCGCCGAAGTTCAGACATTTCAGCATTCAGTTTTTATCAGAAAATGTTGCCTTTGATGTACTTGCTGTAGATGTGTTTTTATCCGATGAGCTGCCGGTCCGTTGATTTTTTTCTGATATGAAATCAACGGGAATCGCTTCAGTTTGACCCTATCCTCGATATCAATGACACTGTTTGGACTGTAAAGTGAGCACTTTAACCGACAGCCTTTATCCTGAGGTTGCTATAAGCGAAAAAGGACGTTTATTTTGTAGCAAATAATACTTAAGATTCTAGATGACCTGTTGGGATTCATTTTTCTTTGAACTCACCGTTCGTATATTAGCCAAAATTCAATATGTCCTATAATGATTTTTTCATAAAAATACGGCTTATTCCTTCCGGTTTACTGTCAATACGCCCAAACTCTTCCCAGCCATACTTTTTATAAAAATGAGGAGCCTGAAAGCTAATTGTATAGAGAAACGCAGCAGAGCAGCCTCTTTTTCGCCCTTCATCTTCAAAGCGATGGAGGATGTCTGAACCTATCCCCATTTTTCGCAACTCTGGTGGAAGATAAAAAAGATCAATAAACAGGAGTCCCAGTGAAGACCGCCCTTGCATTCCGCCAAGGACCTTACCCGTGCTGGTTGATTTTACTAAGACAGAAAGGGGTTTACGATCGTTTATACCCGTCATAAGATCGTTAAATTCATTTAGCCCTTCTTCAATTGGCAGCAATTTCGCTGCATCTGAATCTTCACATACCTCAAGACTGATTTCTTCCGCCATTCCCTATACCCTTTCAAAAGTGATAGACCCAATGCTTATGTCGTTAGTGAGATTAGCGCGGACAGCTCGGATTTGCCATCTGCCAGCCTTTTAAGCTTGGCTTTAAAATTGGTTGTAGCCCAAGGCAGTAACGTCTGCTATTGGCTCTAACAGTCGAAGCCCTTTAGGCAACTCAGTGCCAAAGGAGGATATTGCTCTCTCGGAACATTATGTGTTGATCACTGGGGAGCAGGTCGTTTTCTATAAGGTCTATGCGTTTTCTGAATGCTAATTGGTCGAACCGAAACAGGTGATCATTTTCGGTTGAGGCGTGAATGTCTGAAACCTGCGCTATCAGCATATAGACCTCATACGATTATTGTGTGGTGAACAAGATCGTGATTCATGGTCATGAATCCGGTTCAAATTTCATGTTTTTCACCACTATGGCAACAATGGACAGATTAGTTAGGATCAGTAATTCAAAAGTTATGGTGAATCAGGCTGGCTACAAAGGCGGTAGGGAATTCACAATGAATCGCAAAGTTCAATTCCCACTGCTCAGAGCCAATGTTAGCAGGGATGCGTAAGGTCCGCTTCTCGTTCACAGCGGACCTGTGCAAGTTATCTTCTGGGGTATGTTTTACGTTTTATTGCGCTCGAACAGAGGCCCCATTAATAGGGAAATGGAAAATTAAATTTATGGCTAAGATCCAATACAATCTAACCCGTGGAAGCGATGTCATCCGTGATGGTATGTACCTCGAACTTTCTGAGGCTGGAACATCCCCGCTCCGGCAAATTGCTGAAGTCTTCTATTCCGATGTCACTCATGAGTTCTCTTTTTCTTGCTACGAAGGATGCATCCCTCTGGAAGAGATTGAAAAGCTCATTCATGCAGCTAAAAAATTGCTTCCGCCAGCAAAGCAGGAATTTTGATGGGTCTGAATGTCTGCTCCGTGCCAAAAGCGAACATTAAGAAAATTACGATACCTTGAGTGTTAAAAGCCGTTTCCGCTCAGTTTTTAATGTTGAGAGCAGCCTCATACAGTGAGTCCAATAAATATAAAGACAACATTCACTCATTTATTGTATTAACGCCTCGCGCTGGTCGCTGACGCATAGCGCCCGGCGGATATCCATTGATGCGCTTAAAAGCTCTGCTAAACGCTGCCTGTGAGGCATAGCCGAGGCGAAGAGCAACAGTCTCAATTGAGATCTTTTCGTGAATAATCCAGTGACTTGCGATGCGCATTCGCACCTCCCTTGCATAGCGCTGAGGAGGTATGCCGATGATTGATTTAAAGCGTTCAGCAAAAACAGAACGTGACACATGCGACTGGGCAGCAAGCTCGGCAACAGACCACTCCCGACCCGTATCGCGATGAATGGCCAGAATTGCACGGGCGAGTCGTGGATCACGTAACGCAGCGATCAGGCCAGCGGCGTTCTCACTGCCGTTTTCGATCCATCCTCGCACAATCATGGCAGCCGCCACTTCTGCGAGGCGTGCCAGAATGCCCGCGAAGCCAGCGCGTCCGGAACAGATTTCAAATTTCATCGCGCCCAGAATGGGAACCAGCCCCGGATAGATCTGTTCATTTGCCTCAACCACTATGGCTTGCGGCATCAGTTTACCAAGACCCTGCATTCCACCGAGATCGAACTCCATACAGCCATAAAATAGAACCGTGCTGGGTGTCGGATGCGAACTCGGGCAAGTATTGATTCCGCTGACGGCTTCACCTAAGGGAGCAGAGCCTAAGGTGTCGATATGTTGAAATGAACAGCTGACATCCGATACAAGCTGATGATCCTCACCCTGCGGCATGAATACCATGCTTCCGGCTTTCAGTTCGTGCAACGTACCGTCGTTTGTGCGAAGCAGAGCAGTACCCACAGCGATGTAATGAAAATAGGCATGTCCCGGTCTGTTGCTAAAACCGACGCCAAACTCAGAGCCAGTCTGTAAACGGCGATACTGCACACCACGCAGCCGCATTTCCAGCAGCAGTTCACTGATGAGTTCGGATGACAGGGCGAAATGTTTATTCACAGGCATAATCGGCGTTTCGGGTAAAAAATCAGGATGTGGCATCATAGATCGTCCAGCTGCTCAACTCTAGACTTGGTGTTGTCATTTTTTCCCCAAGAAGAGTGTGTTATGAGAAATGAAGCAACTGTAGCTGTATCCGCGAGTTTGAAGAGTGCGGAACCCAAAGAGTCCGCATGGATGGCCGTTATTTCACTGACTATGGGCGTGTTTGGCTTGCTGACTGCAGAATATCTTCCTGCCAGCCTGTTGACACCCATGGCTGCCGATCTCGGTGTGACCGAAGCTCTTGCTGGTCAGGCTGTGACGGTAACCGCTGTGGTGGCCCTGTTTGCTGGTCTGATGGTTCCCCGCCTGACGCGTAATTATGATCGCCGAAATGTTTTGCTTAGTTTTACCGTGCTGATGATTGCCTCCAACCTGCTTGTCGCACTTTCATCCAGTCTGGCTGTTCTGTTAGTCATGCGCATTTTGCTGGGCATCGCGCTGGGAGGCTTCTGGAGTCTGGCTGCTGCCGTAGCTATGCGGCTGGTCCCAGCTAAAAGCGTCCCGCGTGCTCTCTCCGTTATTTTTAGCGGTATTGCTGTCGGTACCGTAGTTTCGATCCCGCTGGGGAGCTATTTAGGGGGGCTTTATGGCTGGCGTAGTGCTTTTATCGCTGCAACCGCAGTAGGCGTGCTGACACTGCTCTTTCAGCTGTTTACCCTTCCTGGAATGGCTCCGCGTAAAATGATGATAACGGCTTCTGTCATGGATTTACTCCGCCGTCCAGGCATTGCGATGGGAATGACGGGGTGTGTGATTGCCCATACGGGTCAGTATGCACTGTTTACCTATATTCGTCCGGCTCTGGAAAATATTGCCCAACTGGATGTGGATCGTTTGTCTTTGATACTGCTTGGGTTTGGCATCGCTAATTTTATTGGCACGCTGCTGGCCGGGTGGATGATGGAGAGAAGCCTGCGTCTTACCCTGATACTCATGCCAGCGCTTGTTGGTTTAGCGGCATTAAGCATGATTTTGCTGCCACTAGAGGAAAAAGGATTGATGTTGTTCGTCGCGTTATGGGGGATGGCATTTGGTGGTGTACCCGTTGCGTGGTCAAACTGGGTAGCGCGATCCGTTCCCGATCAGGCTGAAACTGCTGGCGGCATGGTAGTCGCAGCAGTTCAGTCCTCAATTGCTGCGGGTGCTGCGTTGGGAGGATTACTCTTTGGTTTCAGCGGCGTAACAGGTGTTTTCATTACCGCTGGTTGCATAATGTTTTTTGCCACACTCGTTATTGGACTAAAGGTGAGGGTCGCGCTGACCTGACCCGTTCCCGTATAACAACGTTTCAAATGAAGGCCAGCTGAACCACGTGGCTGGCCTGAAAAAAAAAGCGAGATTTCCTATCCTCTTTCCGCTCTATTTTTGTTGCCCGCTCCTCGCTCAAAGCGGACCATTTATGCCCGCATGTCTGCTTTGTGCCAGAAGCGGACGTTGCTCACATTACGGTGAGATAACCATCTCCGGGCAGGTTAAGGTGTATTACGTAGTGATAGCCACGATTTTCTGTATGAAGAAGCAGAGAAAAAGATATGGAAGGAACCACTAAAAGCGGGTCCTTCCTGAACATTTTATTTTTTGCTGAATGACCGATTACGTAATACCTCACCCACAACCGGCGCTGCGGTAAATGCATTTGGCCAGCCAGCGTAGAACGCGGCCTGGGTAACGACTTCACCCGCCTCTTCGGCTGAAAGTCCATTATCCATAGCTCTATTAAGGTGATAGCCAATCTGCGCGCTCTGTCCGGATGCGATTAATGCGCTGACCGTAATCAGGCTTCTGTCGCGGGGGTTCAGCGCGGGTCTTTGCCAGAGATCCAGGAACAGTGGGTCAGCAGTGAATTTAACCAGGCCTGGAGATATTGGGCCCACATTATTTCCCACTGTTTCTGAACGCTGTTTTTCTGCTTCCTGGTTGAGGGGGAGCAGATCCGGAGAAGCTTCAGGAAGTGCATCTGCCGTGACGCCACGAGATGCAAAAACCGCTTTGGTCACGCTGACGGCTGACATTGCATTTGGCCAACCTGAGTAGAACGCCAGATGGGTAATGATTTCTGACACTTCCGCTGGCGTCACGCCATTATCAAGGGCAATGTCTATATAGTGTTTGAGGTCGCCAAGCTGGTTTCTGGCAATCAGCATGGCGACGGTCACCATACTACGGTCCCTGGGCGAGAGGGCATCGCGTGTCCACAGATCTTCAGTAATAGCTTCGCGACCAAAGCGTGCCAGAGCCGGTGAGACAGAACGAATATCAGCTTCCGAAATCGCTGAAGGTTCAATTTTCATCATAGCTTTACCTCTTGTTTCCTCAGCATTAGCAAAATCAGAAATAACAAGCGACATGGCCGCCGCTGCAATTACGCTTTTCATGTTAATCCTCACTGGTCAACGGTGCGGATCCTGTTTGATTCCGCCTTTGTTACGAAGAAATACCGGTTTTACCGGGATAGCGTTCTTACTGGCGCTCATATGCGCCGTTTGCCTGAGATAGTCCCGGAAGTGTGGCGTTTGTCGGTGCAGTTGATACGCTTCCTCACTGGCGTAAATCTCATAGAAATACCAGCGGTTCGGAGTGTGTGAGTCTGTAGCGGCATACATGGCTAACACGCCTTTCTCTACTTTGAGCGACTCCGCCATTTCAGGCAGGACGATGTTTTTAAATTCGGTCTGAAATTCAGGCTTAACTTCGACGATCACCAGATTATTGATGGTCCGCTCGTCCGGTATGATGTGTTTGTCCCCCAGAAACTGTGGCTCCAGGGTGATTTTCTTTTTCCGATCGATAATGTCAGGTGCACGAGCAGCGAATGCCTTGTACGGGTCGGCATTCAGATGTTTGCGGTAAGCACCCTCGTTTTCATAGAGTTCGACCATGAATGCCTGACGTGGATTGTCGCTGCGTTGCAGGGCGTACATCGCCAGCGTACCTTCTTCATGTTCAACCGAAGCGGAAATCGTTTGTCTGGCCACGTCATCAAAATCCCTGTCCCGGGCGGGTCTGACGCCAAGCTCGAAGATATTCATCACGGGCTTATCCTGCGTGTCCGGTTTTGTTGCAAAGACAGGGCTGCTTACTAGCAGGCAAATTAAAAGCATAAGGCTCTTTTTCACGATGATCCTTTTACTGACATTACTGTTTAAGACGTTCAATCAACTGGTGTTGGTAGGAGGGAAGCCGATCGCTACTCGCGCTCTCAAAGACCAGGGGAGGAAGCCACGTCATACCGGCGTGCAGGGCGCTGGCCTTCATCGGTAAAAACACATCCGCAAGGGATACCCCGATCCTGCCGTCCGGCCCGTAAGTGGAGCTTCCCCCCGCAGCCGTACTGACAACAAACATCTCCTTTCCCTGCCACAGACCGGGGCCGACACTTCCCCAGGTTTCATTCAACCAGGCTTTCATCATCGGCGTAATATTGAACCAGTGTGTTGGGAAGATAAAAACGACACGACGGTTCTCACGCATCATTTTTCGCTCCGCGTCGCCATTAATCCGACGTGTGTCATAGCCATACAACGTCTCAAGGTTGCGAACCGTCACGCCTTCCAGACTCTCAGCGGCTTCCTGCAGCCCTTTTGTCAGAACTGAGCGTTCCGGATAAGGGTGAGAGACGATAACGAGCGTTTTAATGTCGGTCTTTTCACGGCTATGTGCATGACTAACGGGCATGAGGAAAATAAATGCAAACAAAAATAATGCTGCTGCTCTGCGCTGACGTAACACCATCA
Organism: Rahnella sp. R3(2024); assembly: GCF_042920125.1. Classification (NCBI taxonomy): domain Bacteria; kingdom Pseudomonadati; phylum Pseudomonadota; class Gammaproteobacteria; order Enterobacterales; family Yersiniaceae; genus Rahnella; species Rahnella sp. R3(2024). The sequence goes on along the minus strand of NZ_JBHGBU010000002.1, from coordinate 62,648 downwards.
TAAAACCTCCTTTGTTTTAACTGGACTGTAAGCGCTATGGTGTAACAGGGGCCAGTTCCGGTAATCCTTCTACGATATAGGTTCGCGAATTGCCGGCACGGTGACGGATAGGGATGATCTTCTGGTACGCTGCCGAGTGATACCAGTCCTGGGCATTTTTGAGACTCTCAAACTTAATAACAACCAGTCGGCCCTGTGCTCCGAACCCTTCTTTAACATCGGGTTCACCTCCTCTGACGATGAAGTGCCCACCAAATGGCCTGAAGGTTGATTCGACCTGAGCGCTGTACGGTTTGATAGCTTCACGATCGGTCACCTGAAACTCTGCGATGTAATAAGCAGGTGTTGCCGCCACTGCTGAAGCGAGCCCAGAGATGATGAAAAGAAAGGCTACAGCTGTTTTAAAAAACATGCTCCCTCCTGATTACATTTAATGAAGGTGAATAAGGGCTACCGCGTCCAGACCTGCTTAACGTCTTTCGTTTGCGGCGTGTTTTGCGCCATAATCCCCGTCAGAACATGCGGCTGGTAGGCTTCTTCCAGAAACTGGATTTCCTCCGGGCTCAGTTGAAGATTTACTGCATTTACCGCGCCATCGACGTGATCTTTTTTTGTGGCCCCTACGACAGGTGACGTGACTTTTGTCAGCAGCCAGGCGAGAGATATTTCCGTCATGGACACCTGATGCCTTTCGGCAAGTTCGGCTACACGCTCAATAATGATCCGATCCTGTTCAGCCGTGCTGTCATATTTTCCACGCGCATAGTTATCCTCCGTGGCTCGCAGAGTGTGGCCTTCTTTACGGGAGAGACGGCCGCTGGCCAGCGCGCTATAGGGAGTCATTGCGATATTATCTTCAGCGCACAGACCGAAGAGCTCTCGTTCATCTTCACGCATAATCAGGTTGTAGTGGCTCTGTACGGAAACAAAGGACGTCAGCCCTTCGCGCTCGGCAAGGGCGTTCGCCTTCGCCAGCTGCCAGGCATAGCAATTTGAAATACCAATAGCGCGCACTTTGCCCGCAGTAACGGCGGTATGCAGCGCTTCAAGCACGTCAATAACAGGCGTGTTGTAATCCCAGATGTGGTAGATGTAGAGGTCTATGTAGTCCATCCCCAGATTCTGTAGGCTCTGGTCTAGCGATCGGGCTATTGCCTCTTTTCCGCTGATCCCTCCGGCAATTTGCGCGGTGGTTCGTGGCAGAAACTTGGTGGCCAGCACGACTTCATCGCGTTTCGCCATCTCCCGTAGCGCCCGGCCAACGTACCGCTCGCTGGAGCCGTTCTGATAGGCGATGGCGGTATCATAAAAGTTGATACCCTTTTCGAGGCCGTAATGAATGATGTCGCGGCTTGCTGTTTCGCCCAGCGTCCAGCGATGCTGGCCCGTCAACGGATCGCCAAACCCCATACATCCCATGCAGATGCGGGAGACCAGTAAGTCACTTTTACCGAGCCGGGTATACTGCATCGTTATTCTCCCTCTGGATTATTCACGAACGGTATTGAGCAGATAGACAAGCCTTGAAGCGTGTTCCCGGGCAAGCGTTTTTTGCTGTGCGATTTTGTCAGCATCCCGGTCGGCATAGCTGATACCGCAGGTATAAACCGGCGCCAGCAACTTAAGATTGCACAGCCTTGCCGTGGTTTCGAACGGAATAAGATACTCTTCAATGGCATGGCCAAAGAAACCGTCAGCGGTATAGAGCGCCAGTGGCGCCCCTGTAGTGAAGGAGAGGATCAGCTTTTTGCCACCCAGTTTTGCCGTTGAGCCATGCGCGAAGCCGTGGACAAAGACCTCGTCCAGCCATTGTTTCATTAACCCGGGCAGCCCATACCAGGAAAAAGGGAACTGCCAGACAATCACATCGGCCCTGAGCAGGCTTTCTTGCTCCGCAGCGATATTGAATTTGCCGTTCGGATAGAGCCTGTCCAGACGACGAATCTCAGCATCGGGAAGAGCGGTCGCCACTTCATCAAGGATAGTGGCGTTTGCTACGGAACAAGTAAGTTCAGGATGACCTGAAACAACAAGGATATTTTTCATTTCAATTAGTTAAACATTATTTGTGAATATTTAACCCATTATAGAGTGACAACATTATTTTTTTTAGAACAGTAAAGGCTCATTCACTTTTAGGCAAAAACTAATAATGGTCGATTGTTCTCATTGTGTTCAGTCATCATGAACCAGTGAACTAAGCCGTGATGCCAAGTAAACGCTCTGTGTTGCGAAACGCGATGGCCTCTTTTTCAGCCTTGTTGACGGGGAGACTTTCGATAAATGTTTTTACACCGTCCAGGGTCTGATAGGGATAATCAACGGAGAACAGGATCCTTTCTGCCCCCATTAATTCGTAGATAAACTTGAAGTGCGGCAGTGTCAGCATACCTGACGGGGTAACGTAAACGTGTTCCTGGAAGGTTCTCGTTAGCGTTCGTGACAGACCCGTTGCAGCCAGTGGAAGACTGTCGTCAAGACGCTGTAGCCAAAATGGTAGCATCTCCCCCCAGTGGCCACTGATTACCTGCAGCTGGGGATATTTATCAAATGCGCCCGATAACATCAGCCTCAATAAATGGATCCCCGCTTCATGATGCCAGCCCCAGCCAAACATAGAGAGCCTGGCGTTGACCTCTGCGCTGAAGCCAGTGAAATAGGCCTGTTGTACGCTTTTTAACGGTAATCCGGGATGAAGATAGAGTGGCACATTCAGTTTATTAAAGCGGGAAAGCAGGGAGTCATAATCAGGATGATCGAGAAAGCATGAAGAGGGTCTGCCACTCAGAAGTGCCCCTTTAAACCCCAATTCTTCAACTGTGCGGACAAGCTCTTTTTCGGCCTCTTTCGGCTGTGCCCAGGGAAGTGTGGCAAATGCCGCGAAGCGTTCCGGGTGATTTCTTACCGCTCCGGCAAGGCGTTCGTTTGCCGCCGTGTTTAATGTTACCGCTTCATCCTCGGGTGCCAGTTGGGGGAATCCTCCCACAGAGAGGATCTGCATGGTAATTCCAGCCTCATCCATATCTCTGAGACGACGGCTTCCCAAATCAACGCCTTTCTGGTTTATCCGCGAATTCTTTTCTATCTGCGGCCGGCTTCGGTCCGGATTATGACCATCAGTGACGGTTTTCCCCCAGTCGCCAAGGAAAGGCGCCTGCTCAAGCGCAACAGGCATACACGCTCGCCCTAACTCGCTGTCGAGATAATGTTCTTCGAGGCAAATGATTTTCATATTCTCACCATTCATACAAAGCAGTAAAAGTGATGCAGATTAGGATTACCCGGAACAGCCCATATGTGAGTGTCATTCATGACAGTCTGTCCCGGACGGGGTTTACACCATCGGTTTTTCCCAGGCGCCACGTGTATCCACTCTGGTCTCTGTGGCGAGTTGTTCCAGCAGGATGATTTCATCATCGCGTAACTGGATGTCTGAAGCGCTGGCGGCGTCCAGAACGTGATGGACTTTAGTCGCACCGATGAGTGGAAGGGTACCTTTCGCAATAGCCCATGCGATGGCTATCTGCGCAACGCTGGCATTCCTCTCGGCTCCCATTTTTTTCATGGCGGCGGTTAATCTCTCTATCTGCGGCAGCACTGCGTTATAACTTTCTGCCCGGCCACTCCCGGCAGGCATGGGATGATTTGAATCATAACGACCACTGAGCGCGCCTTGCTCCAGGACCATGTAAGCAAAGAACGTGATATTATTTTGTCGGCAATACTCAAGGATCCCAGCCTCTTCAGAAGCGCGATAGAGCAGGCTGTAATGATTCTGTACTGCACTGATGGAATTACCGGAGGCGTTAAGGATCTCGTTGGCTCGTCTGATTTGTGCCAGATTATGGTTGGAAACACCGACGCGTTTTACCTTACCGCTTTGTAAGAGCGGGATCAGTCCAAGCGTCCATTTCTCGACGTCGAGGGGATTATGGATCCAGTAGATATCAATCGCTTCCACGCCCAGGCGTCCGAGGCTGGCCTCAAGCATATCGCTGACAGGCTGCGCTGACTGTTCGTCCGCAATCTGCGGCGTGAATTTGGTGGATAAAATCATATACTCGCGGGAGAACTGACGGACTAATGCTCCCAGCGCTGCCTCGGAACTCCCCATGCCATATACTGCTGCGGTATCCCAGAGATTGAGGCCCTTACTCATGGCCGTGGTGAACACTTCTGCCATCTGAGTATCAGAAAGATGATTGCCGAAGACGGTGTCGCCACCGGCAAAGCCTGTGCCCCAGGACCATGTGCCCAGCGCGACGGGAGGAAATGTTTTCATATTCAGCTCCTGAAAAAAAGCCGGATCGTTGCTAACTTAAACCGGCCAAAGAGGGTGAGTAACGGTGAAAGGCAGATGAATGAATTAAGTTGGCTGGCGGAGGGCATTTAACAGCGCCACACCTACACCGTGCGCTGAAGCGGGATTTTGCCCCGTGATAAGGCGTCCGTCGGTAACCACATTTTCAGACCAGTTCGGTGCTTCATGATGAAGTGCGCCACACCTACACCGTGCGCTGAAGCGGGATTTTGCCCCGTGATAAGGCGTCCGTCGGTAACCACATTTTCAGACCAGTTCGGTGCTTCATGATGAAGTGCGCCATGCTCGCGGAGTGCAGTTTCAAGCAGGAAGGGAACCACATCTGTGGTGTGAACTTCTTCCTCTTCCTTGTTGGTAAAGGCCGCCACGTTTTTGCCTTTCACCAGGTATTCGCCGCTACTGAGCTTTGCGTCAACCAGTGCCGCAGGCCCGTGGCAGACGGCTGAGATAATCCCATCACTTTCATACACTTCGCGGATAATACGCTGGGCATCCTGGCTATCGCGAAAATCCCACATGGTTCCATGCCCGCCCGCAAAGAAAACGGCGCTGTAATCGGTACCGTTCAGCTCGGATAACGCAGGCGTTGTAGCCAGGCGCTGCTGAAAATCGGTTTCGTTCCAGAACCATGAGTTGACAGGGTCACTGAGGTCAAATCCATCCACCGGCGGCTGTCCCCCGCGAATGCTGGCTATCGTCGTTTTTAGTCCGGCATCTTCCAGTACTTTCAGCGGATGCGTAAGCTCGGCCAGGAAAAAACCGGTTGGTACACCGGATGCGCCTTTAATCGGATGGCTGGAAACGACACACAGCACGGGTTTATCTGCAGGTTTCATATCGGGCCTCACTCTTTATTTTTAAATTCAGCGGCGAAGAGATTTTCCCAGTTAATAAAGGAGCCAAGCGGGATGCACTCGAAGCTTAATAAACCTGCTTTTGCCAGCGGGAATTCAGCCATTACGTTCATCGCTTCCTCGACAGAGTCACATTCAAGAAAAATAGCAACACCAGGTCTATCCTGACGGAAGTAGATGTCGCGGATGAAGCCTGATTTATACAACCCCCAGGCGTGCAGCGCTTCAGCGTTAAGGTGTGGAGCATATTTTTCCAGCGATGCTCCAGGTGCGGGGATATCCAGACATAAAATTCGCATCATAGTCTCCTGAATTCAGGTCGTTGTAGAAAGAGATTAAAGTATAAGAGGCATATTTCAGGAAGATTAGAGGGGCATTGACTTAAGCATCTTTAGACTGTACTTAATAATCAGGCGGAGATTGCTAAAGGAACACATTATGAATAACGCCCTGTATAACCAGATACGCATCTTTCAGAGCATTGCACGTGAGGGCAATATTTCGGCAGCCGCAAGAAAACTGGAAATTACGCCTCCCTCCGTAAGTAATGCCCTAAAGCTGCTGGAAGAGCATATTGGCCATCCGCTTTTTGTGCGTACGACCCGCCGTATTGAGCTGACGGAAACCGGGCAGCTGTTGCTGGAACAGACCACTGCGGCGGTGGAGTCGCTGGAAAGTTCGCTTGAAAGCATACGCGACCAGAATCAGGAGCCCTCTGGTATCGTGCGAATCACGCTCTCGCGTTTTGCCTATCTGTTAATTCTTAAGCCTGTAATGGCGAGATTCTGTCAGCAATATCCGGGTATACAGCTGGAAATATCGCTTTACGACGGTACCGTTAATATTATTGAAGAGCGTTTTGATCTTGGGATCCGTTTTGGCGATATCCTCGAAGGTGGGGTGGTGGCTCGACCGTTAATGAAACCCTTTCGTGAAGGGTTATATGCATCCTCAGCATATATCAGCGAGCATGGAATGCCTGAGGTGCCGTCAGACCTCAGTCAACATAAGCTGATTGGGTACCGTTTTATCACCAACAACCGCATCCTTCCGTTGATCCTGAACGATCGCGGAGAGCAGTTGACGGTTGAGATGCCCGGGCAGTTAATCAGTAACGATATTGACGTTATGGCTGACGGGATCCGTAACGGGATGGGAATTGGACGTTTGTTTGAACCCATCTGGCAGTTACAGCCCGACAGGGAGCTCTTTATACCCGTGATGGAGAGCTACTGGAAAACCTACCCGCCAGTGTATCTCTATTACCCCAAAAACGCGGGTAAAACGAAAAGAATGAAGGTCCTGATTGATTTTTTGATAGCCACTTCAATGGGGTGACTCACAGGCTTACCCTGACGTCCGCCTCTCGCTCTTGAGGGACAACCATACTCAAATCTCCCACACTGCTGGAGATTTGAGTATGAACACGTCACCGTGGAACAAAGACCGTATCATCGGCCAAAAAAGACCGCTTCAGATATCTCATATCTAAGGGATCCGAATCAGACTTGAACTGGAGGGGAAAACGCGCGATCTGGCCCTGTTCAACATGGCTTTGGACAGTAAGCTACGTGGCTGTGATCTAGTTAAACTCAAAGTATCAGATGTTGCATATGGCAGTTCTGTTTCAAGCAGAGCGACGGTGTTGCAACAGAAGACCGGTAGCCCAGTGCAATTTGAGTTAACTAAAGGGACAAGAGAAGCTGTTGCCGCATTGATAAAGCTTGGCAATCTGCACAGTAAAGACTACTTATTCAAATCCCGGGTCGGTTCTTGCCAACATATATCAACCCGGCAATACAACCGAATTTTTCATGGGTGGGTAGCAAAGCTTGGTCTCGAAGATTCGCTGTACAGCACACATTCCATTAGAAGAACAAAACCTTACCTGATCTACAAGAAAACCAAGAATCTTCGTGTGATACAACTCCTGCTAGGTCATAAGAAACTGGAAAGCACAGTCCGATATTTGGGCATTGAAGTCGATGATGCGTTAGAGATCTCTGAGTCGATTGAAGTTTAAGATTGTCGGGGCTGCAACAGCAGCCCTGTGCCAGAAGCGGACACTGAATTTTCAGCGGCCTTTCTCGTTCACCGTCATGGTAAACACGGCCACGCCAGCGTCGTTGTTCATGTAGGCATGCGGCGCATCCGTTCTCGCAACGGCTGCACTTCCCTGGTTAATCACGTAAGTAGTGTCGCCGACGACGAGTGTCAGGATCCCTTTTGCGACATGGAGCAGTTCGCTGGTGCCTTCTGGATGTCCGGGAGATTCAAAGTTTTCCCCTGGGTAAAGCGTCCACTCCCAAAGTTCGACCATGTCCGGTCCGCTGGTACCGGCCAGCAATCGCGCACTGCCACCCTTTTCTCCTTTCCAGAGCACCGGGATATCACGAGAATCAATAAGATGAACGGCGGGCTTACCGGCGACATTAACAAAATCGGCCACCGATACGTTCATAGCAGACGCCAGGCGGCAGAGTAGTGCAATGCTGGGGTTGGCCCTACATCCTTCTATCTCTACCAGCATTCCCTTACTAACGCCTGAACGGCGGGAAAGCTCATCAAGCGACATTTTTTTCTGGCTGCGGTAGAGCTTTACGTGCGCGGAAACGGCCTTGTTTACCCTGGCTGCATCGGCGTCGGTCGTTATGTTGACTTTTTTGGTCATCGGTCATTATCATGTAATAAATCAGTCATTACAGGATTATCATATGCCAGCCGTGTCAACGTCAATCAGCTCCGAAATTTACCGCATCGCACCAGGATTTCGTGCACTTAGTATCAGCGTGGAAGCTACACCCGTGGCTGATGAACGGGTTGGAGAAGTCGCGCTGCGGGAAGCCTGCGAGTCAGTTCAGGCAGGGCAGCCTGCCTGGGCAGAGGCGCACCTGAACGCATGGGCGGAGGTATTTCGCGCCTTTGGGGCAAAACCAAAACGAACACCCTGTTCAGCGGAAGCTTTGCGCAAGCGGGTTCTTAAAGATGGCACGATGGCCTCTCTCGATCCGGTGGTCGATCTGTATAACGCCGTCAGCATCCGATATGCCGTTCCGGTTGGCGGAGAAAACGTTGCGGCATACACAGGAAGGCCACGGCTGGTGGTTGCAGAAGGTACAGAAATCTTTGACACCATGAAGGACGGCCAGCCGGGAAGCGAGTCACCGGACGCGGGTGAAGTTATCTGGCGTGATGATACTGGCGTAACTTGCCGCCGGTGGAACTGGCGACAGGGCATTCGGACACGCCTGAGCGTGGCAGATAGCAGAATGTGGTTCATCCTTGAGAGTCTGCCGCAAATGCCGCTGGAAGATCTGCATGCTGCCGGCAGGATGCTGACTGATGGCCTGGAAAAAATGATGCCGGGTGCGCATTGTCATACTGTTCTCATCAGCGAGCAGCTCTGAAATCGCCAGAACTGATTTGCGTGCCTGACTGGTTTTTGAAGTCTGTCTGACTCCGCAAGTTGGGAATAGAATTCATGTAGTTAAAGGGTAACAGGAGAGCGCTGAGGTGCTCTTTTCCATTTGCACGCTCCAACTTTGTTCACCATTTCAGATTACAAGTCACGACGTCCGCTTTTCGCTCTTAGCTGCTGTACGAGTTCCTCTAGTGGACAGCACTGTGCCAGGAGCGGACTTCAAACACCTTAGCCGCCCTGAGGGCGGCTCTCAGTCCAACTCATTTCTCAGAGTGAAAGGCCCAGTCAGCTGCTGTCGCGAGCGACACAAACGGGCCAGCTAGTGTGACGTTATGGTGGCTGATGATTTCATTTGCGGACAGGTAATTGTTATCCATTGTCGTGTGCGCATCTGAAATCAGCACGGTACTGAATCCCAGTTCCGGTGCTGCGCGGCAGGTAGTGTCCACACAGAATTCTGTTTTCATCCCGGCGATAACCAGTTCCTTAATGCCTCGCTGGCTGAGCTGATGCTGCAGGTTCGTACCCCGGAAACAGTTGGGGTGCTTTTTGATAAACACGACATCGTGCTCAGCGTACACATTCATTTCGGGTATCAGTTGCGTCAACGGACTTTGCTCAGAGAAGTGAGAATCATCAGGTCCGGTGTGGCGGGCAAAAAATACGGGCACCTTAGCCTGCCTCGCTTTTTCAATCAGCAAGCAGATGTTAGACAGAACCCTGTCTGCAAAATACGGTGAGGCGGGGCCACGGAAAAGTCCCTGCTGCATATCGATAACTAAAAGCGCATTTTCAGATGAAATCATGATGTATCTCCATTCAGTAAGTCATGAACGGAGAAATTTTCTTCCCCGTCCGGTTTGGCGGGGAGTCAGAGTCTGTTTTGTCAGGAGCCAGTCACAGATACGCCCACGCCGCCGAAAGTTCCGGTGGTGGTAACGGTTGTCGCTGTATGAACTGACTTAATCATTTTCTGACTTTCTCTTATGGGTTGGGTATCGGGAACAGGAAACACAACGAATCGTAAAAAACTTCTCTTTTGTTTTAGCACTGAGATTTACCGGATTCAACAAAATTGTTACCTGAATGTTGCCGAGCTTTGTTGGCACCCCCGACCCGCAAAGGAAAGCAATTTGGCTTCCGCTTTTCGCTGTCAGCAGACCTTCAGCGTCAGGTGTTTGTCTGCTGTGTGCCATAAGCGGACTTTGCAAACATCACTGTTTTATTAAGAAGGTAACGGGTCATAACATGTGGACTTCATTGACTGCGTTCCATCAACTCAAGCGTCTGACCATCGGGGCTTTGTAAATATATTACTCTGGTTCCCTGCATGGGTCCTGACAAGACTGTCTGAGGTTTACCCGGCGTCTTCCAGCCGTAGTCCGATACTTTGCTCAAGAGCGTATCAAGATCCTCTACATTAAACGCAAGGTGAGCGTAGCCAGGGATGTAGGGTGCTGAAGGCTCTTCTGGCTGTTCAATGTTATTGTATTGCAGTAATTCAATTTTAATACCAGCCAGTTCAAGCAAAGCCATTCGTACATCAGCTCCCCTTGCGCCTGTCACTTCATCAATAATAGGTCCAGACATTTTCCCTTCGCGTAATAACTCCCCTCCAAGAATATGAGTCCAGAAAAATAATGAGTCTTCAATATTTTTAACTGAAAAACCGACGTGATTAACACTTAAGATCATGAGATTACCTGCTGGGTTTTGAAAATTTAGCATCCAACTTTCTAAAATACCTGTTTTATTTCTTCACGATAAGTGCGATGGGATTTTTTCAGGAAAAAAAGCACAATTAAGTGCGGTCTGAAAAATATATTTACGATTCATTCACAGCGACAGCTGTACAGGTTACCTGCTCCCTGTTGATAAATACGCGACTGCGTTACAAGCCTGTATCTATTGTAGGAAAACTGCAATGTCCGCTCCTCGCTCACAGCCGACATTTTCCATGGTTAGTGCCAGAAGCGGACATCACCAGTATTAAGACTCTGGTCACTCCAAATCTGACTCTTAACCGTCCAGGAAAATAGGGCATCTTCATTAGAAGTTTTCTGGAATTTGTCGAGATAAATGAGGGTGCTTCGCCGTACTCGCTACTCCGGCTGCATTTTTCTGTTCCATCCAAAAGTGTCGGCGCAGGGCGCTAACCATTGACGGATTTTGGAATTGCACGACAGCGCCTCGGGTTCGAGCAAGCGCGCTCCGAAATTGGCATGCCGCAGGAAGCGCATATCCAGGCATTGCTCAAGTTGCCCAGCCAGCAGGGGAAAATCCATGAGGCTGTATAGTCGGGGCCATTTGATCAATTTTCGGTAGCGCAGTTGCTCCGACTCGATGCGCAAGTCATCATTTTGATATGGAAAGGCCAAACGGCAAAATCTATTCATCGAGCAATGCTTTAATATTAGCGGACGTTATTGCCGTAAGTTTTCGTGTAATTTGTTCTACAGGCCAGTCCCACCACGCCAATTTTTCCAGAGCTAGAATAATATCATCAGTAAAACGTTTCTTAATTACTCTTGCGGGATTGCCGCCCACAACTGTATATGGAGGGACATCTGAAGTAACCACGGAACGCGTTGAAATTATAGCTCCATTGCCGATCTTAACGCCTGGCATAATCATCGCCTGATAACCTATCCATACATCATTACCAATCACCGTATCACCTTTGTAGGGTAAATCACCGGGTTGAGGCATGCTTTTTTCCCATCCGTTTCCGAAGATATAAAACGGAAAAGTAGAGAAGCCACCAATTTTGTGATTAGCCCCATTCATAATGAACTGAACACCTTTTGCTATCGCGCAAAACTTACCGATGATCAGCTTGTCACCAATAAACGGAAAGTGATAGAGAACATTACGCTCGAAGTTTTGCGTGTCCTCTGGGTCATCATAATAAGTAAAATCACCGATAATGATGTTGGGATTTTTCACGGTGTTTTTGATGAAACAAACCTGTGGAAAACCCTGCATTGGATGTGTATCAGCGGGATCCGGTCCGTACATAATTTCTCCCAAAAAGTCGTTATATTGCTTTAACGTAAATATAGCATGAAGCCAGTAACCCTTTAAGCGTAGGCATAATGTCCCCTTTACGCGCATAGCTGCCGGTTAGATACCGCAGACACGGGGTGAACAGCTCAGGCATGTATTAAAAGTTCTGGTTAAAGATTTTTTTGTGAGGGCGGTCAGCCTGTATTGAACAGACGGAGGGTTGTGTCCAGATAGTGCGAGAATTTAATGGCAGGCAATAAAAAATGCCGCTTGCGCGGCTATATTGTACATAGCTGCACAATTAACTGGATCGTAAACTCTCAATTGCACTGTTGCTAAGCGTGAGAACCGATTTAACGCTGACGCTGATCCTATCGATAATGGCCTGCCGGGGGCCAAGACGCCATTCTTCACTGTTGTAAAAAATTCCTGAGAGGATTTGAGCTGGGAGAGGCTGTTATAAGCTCTGATCAGATAGTATGCGTCGTTGTCATGTGCGGATATACCAAAAGAAATAATATCCATACCCGCGGAACGGTGAAGCGGAGCACTCTCCTCCGTCATGATTCTGTGGAAGTCTTTCCCGGTGCCGGGTTTTAGGGTGTACAGCAGAAATTCAACTGTTTTCATCTTCGATATCCTTTTCATTTTTCTGATCATGCTGAGCCTGAGCGTCTCCCGAGTGCCAAAAGCGAACGTTAAGGACATTGCGAGGCGTTATGTGATAACGAGTCGGTTAACTTGCCTTCAAGAATGTTACGGATCAAATCCAATGGGAAGATTGTTTCATCGGTACATCTGAGTTCTTCTATTGTCCACCAATGATGATCGCGAATGACCTTCTTTTCGTTACTACTCCACCCAGATCTGTCGATATCTGATTCATCTGTATTGATAATAAAGAAACGCTCTTCTGCAAGAACAGTCTCACCACTGGGCAAAACCATTGTAAAGGTTCTGGATGCTATTTGCGGTCCCGTAGTATTTCTTTTCAGACCTGTTTCTTCAAGTAACTCACGCAAAGCAGCCTGCTCGAAAGATTCATTGTGTTCAAGCCCACCACCTGGGGTTGCCCAGTAGGATCTCCCACTCAGAGCATCATCTTTATGAACGAAGTTAAAGAGCAGCACGTGATTTTCAGGCGAGAGTATTATTAATCGCGATGATGGACGAATGCGCACAAAGTCACCTCAAAAGAGTTTAAAACCCTATTTAGAATTAGATATAAAAATAAATTAATGTATGAACAATCATTAAGCCTGAATGTTTTTCAGCTTTAACATAACTCAAATGTCCGCTCCTCGCTCAAAGCGGACCATTTACGCCCGCATTTGTGCTTCGTGCCAGAAGCGGACGTTTTCTTTGAGCCAGAACTGCCAAATTTCTATCAGTATCAAAACCATTAAAATGTGTGTGCCGCAAAGCGGTTTTCAGGTAATCCGGGACGGAGATCAGATTTAGCTTTGAGCAATGCACCGTCATATTCAGACAGCGCAGTGAGTCCCACTGTAGCCGTGGTGCAATAGAGACGGTTAAAACCCTCACCGGCGAGTGTCGGACAGGTGCTCTGGATTCCAGGTGACGTCAGAATAGCGTCTGTGGTCCCATCCGGGCGGTAACGGACAACACGGTTCCCCCCCATTCAGCATTCCATAGATAGCCCATCTCATCCACGCAGGAGCCGTCAGGCGCGCCGCTGCCTTCGCTTTCGGCGAACACGTGCTGGTTCTGCAGCGAGGGGTAATCACAGCACATTATCCGACCCTGCATCGAGTCACAGTAATAGAACGTGAAACCATCGGGGCTGAAACAGATGCTGTTCGGTATAGCGACATCGGGCAGTGCAAGCGTCTCAACAGTCAGCGTTGCCGCGTTGAGTCGATGAAACTTACCGATGACTTTAACGGGATAACCGTCATCCATCGTCCCGAAGACAAAATTACCGGCACGGTCACATCGTCCATCACCTATGCGGGTACCGGTGTCTCCTGGTGAAGCGGCCACAGGGGTAATTAACCCGCCGTTGAGATCATAGAAAGCCAGCCTTGACGCGAATCCCATCAGCAGAATATGACTTTGTTCAGTCAGTACAAAGGAGCCAAGGCGTTCAGGCAGCGACCAGCGCATCACAGCATCATTGCCTTCTTCTATGGCGAGCAGTTCACTGGCTTCAATGTCAGTCCAGTAGAGCCTGCGGGTTCTTTCACACCACAGCGGGCACTCTCCGAGCGTATTCCTGACCTCAGTTGCAATTGAAAACATGATAATCCTCCGGATATAAAAGGTCGTACTGCACGATGGTAAAAGTGGATAACGCAGTTACTGCAGAAAACGTGCAGAGAGCCGATCGCCGAAAAGCATGACGGCAAGTCCGATCAGCATGACAACCATTCCCCCCAGCCTGAATAACGAAACCGGACGCCGCACCGCGCCCAGCAAGCCAAAATGATCAATCATCTGCGAGGAAAGTAACTGTCCGACAATCGCCAGCCCGAGCAGAGCTGAAAACCCGATTTTCGGCGCAAGCACGACATAGCTGAACAGGGCACATGCGCCTATCATTCCGCCCGCCAGACTCCAGAGGGGTTGCGACGGGATCGCCGCCAGCGATGTCATCAACCCACCCCGCAGCAGCGCGTAAATCCCCAGACTGAACGCGCCCGCCGTAAATGAAAACAGCGCCGCAGTGACCGGGTCGCCGCCCAGTCCCTTTGCCAGCTGGCTGTTCAGGGTCGTCTGCAGGGTGATCCCCAGGCCTGCGGCAAAAGCGATTACGTAATAGATCATACCCATGCTTTTCATCCTGGTCAGTCGGCCTGCACCAGCGGCAGGAAGGTGTCAGCAAACATGTCAGGCTGGTAGCCAGAGGCTGCAAAAAGGTGCTCACGCGACTCATCAATCGCCGCATGTAGTCGCGCGCTGTCTACGCCCAGCACCTTACCGTTCTGTTTAACGATGCGTCCGCCGATCATGACGGTGTCGGTGTTGCTGCGCTCGGCGGCATGAACCACCGTGCCAAAGGCATTGCCGGATGGGTAAAGATTGAGATCACTGACGCTAATCAGCACCAGGTCGGCTTGTTTGCCTGGCGTCAGGCTGCCGACTTTGTCCTGCAGCCCTGCACAGGCAGCGCCATCAAGAGTCGCGGCTTTAAGGAGCTGCGCCGCCGGAAGCGTTTTCAGCGCATGTTCAGAATCGCAGCACTGCTGCTGATGCATGCCCATCACGCGCTGCAGGTAAAAGGCGACGCGCATCTCCATAAACATGTCGGTGCTGTACGACGTTTCATTGTCTACGCTCAGGCCAGGGTTGATGCCATGACGCTGCGCGGCCTCAATGGCGAACATCCCGCTTTCGATGCCATAGTGCGAATCTGAGCGCGGGCAGACGTTCACCCGGACACCGGCCTCCCGCAGAATTTTCCATCCCCGGTCGGGCAGCGCCGTGCAGTGATTGAAAATATTGTCCGGACCCAGCAGCCCCTGCTGATGCAGCGACTCAAGTTCAGACCCCATCTCAGCACCAAAGAACTCAGTGACAATCGACAGTCCCAGCCTGCGGGCCTCGGCCCACAACTCCGGCTCCAGCTGGGCCATGACGGCGAGAGAGACCAGGCTTTCAGGGTTGTCGGTGAAATACTTATCCTGCAGACGCTGCCAGTTTCCCGGCCAGTGCGCTTTATCCCATTCGCCAGCTATCGGTGCGCCGGAAGCATGAATGGCACGAATGCCGGTATCAAGCAGGGCCTCCACGGCGGCATCGGAATGCGCTGCGGTTCGGCTGTTGTGCGAGTTATCGATCATCGTGGTGATACCCGCGTCAATAGCGCCCAGCGCCGTCAGCAGGTTGCCAACATAGATATCGGCAGGACGGTAATATTTAGCGAAGGAGAAGTGAGTGGCGTTGCTGTAGTCGTCCAGGCAGGTGGCGTTTGGGTTAATTCGGCGCAGCTGTCCTTCCCATGCGTGACGATGAGAATCGACCATTCCCGGCATGGCGATCATGTTGGTGGCATCAATGACATGCGCACCCGGCACATCCAGGTTCTGGCCGACGGCGGTAATCGTTGAGCCGTTGATGAGAATATCACCGCGCTCAATGTTACCGACGCTCCCGTCCATGCTCAGTATCGTCGCGCCACGAATCAACGTAGCCTGTGAAGTGACATTCTGATTGTTAACAATATTTCGGATGTAGTCGGTCATTAAACCTGCCTCTTTCCTGATTAATGGGGAAACGATACGCCACGTCATTAGCCAGAAAAAGATGCTTAAAGCGTTTTCATAATTCATAATTCGCGAATAATCAGACTCACTTTTACCCCGGAGCAGGACGATGGATCGGATTCAGGCTATGCAGGTTTTTATTAGGGTTGCTGAAGCCGGAAGCTTTGTGCGTGCGGCAGAGACACTGTCACTGCCAGCTTCCACCGTCACCAGCACGATTAAAAATCTGGAGAAATACCTGCAGGTGCGTCTGCTTAACCGGACGACGAGGCGGGTCAGACTCACTCCTGAAGGCCTGCAGTATCTTGCGCAGTGCCGGGAAATCCTTTCACTGATTGAACACACGGAATCCAGCCTGATCGATTCCGTGAGGCGGCCCCAGGGGCGACTGCGGATAGATATGCCCGGTGCGATCGCCCATTTTATCGTCATGCCGAATCTGAAAGATTTTTACCGGCTCTATCCGGATATTTATCTGATGATCGGCGTCAGCGACCGGCAGGTTGATCTTGTTCAGGAAGGTGTGGATTGCGTCATCAGAACCGGGGAATTAACCGACTCCACGCTGGTTGCCCGTCCCCTTGGCCGGTTTCGTTGGGTGACCTGTGCCTCGCCGGACTATCTTAGGGAGTACGGTATCCCTGAGACGCCTGAAGCGTTGTCGCAGCATCGGGCAATCCATTACTTTTCCGGTTCGGGAAGACGGACCAATGAACTGCGTTTTACGCGTGGCACTGAGATGCTTTCCGTTCCGGTAGAAGGGGACGCAGCCGTTAACGAAACGGGACTCTATATCAGACTCTGTCTTGAGGGTTTTGGGCTGGCGCAGCTTGCTGAGAATGTGATTTCGGAGAATCTACAGCAAGGCAAGCTGGTCGAGGTTCTGGCGGAATGGCAGCCACCTTCAGTGCCGGTGACGATGCTCTATCCGCATCAGCGTTTTCTCTCTCCCGCAGTGCGTGCTTTTGCTGACTGGGTCGCCGGGCTTTTTAACGATGACGCAGGTCAAAAACGGTCTTCTCTGTAAAAGGTCGCCTTAAGTAGCAGGGATATTTATCGTAACGATAATGGAGAGTATCCGCAGCAGGAGAACAGAGCGCTCTCCTGATGCGTCGGCAAATTCAGCCCGGCTGCTGTGCCGATTCCAGGTGTGCATTTCGTCCGGCAGCCATTCCTGTGCAGGCACCAGCGACCGCGATTGCTGCGGTCATCAGTAATGGCAATGTCCAGCCTCCGGACAACTCCTGTACTTTGCCCAGCAGCAGCGGACCCATCGCCGCCATCAGATAACCGACGCTCTGCGCCATGCCTGACAGCGCGGCGGCGTCACCGGCATTTTTGGTACGAAGCCCGATGAAGGTCAGGCCCAGCATCATACTGGCACCCGAGCCGAAGCCGAGAAGAGCAGCCCACAGCATCGCCAGACTCGGCAGGTACAGGATGCCGATAAAGGACGCAGCGGTTAACAGGCTGACGCCGACAGCGGCTGCTTTCTGATCGTTGAGGCGACGCAGCGTGGCCGCCAGAATCAGGCCTGGAATGGCGGTGGTCAGCTGAAGAATGCCGTGTACTTCACCGGCCTGGGCTGAGGATAGTCCACTGTCCGTTAGAATGGCGGGGAGCCAGCCGACAGCAACATAAAACGGCATCGCATTCAGGCCCATAAACAAGGTGACCTGCCATGCCAGAGGCGAGCGCCAGACCGCGACGGTCGCCGTTGTTTTCTCACCCGCTGCTGGCAACTGATGCTTCATCTTTAACTGGGGCAACCATAAAAGCAACGCAAGCAGCGGTGCAATAACCAACATGGCTAACGCGATGTTCCAGCCCCAGCTCTGCGTCAGAGGAATGACAACGGCTGAACCAATAGCACCAGCCGCGCCCATGGTGATGGAATATGCCCCCGTCACGGAAGCCACGTTGCCAGAAAAGTCGCGTTTGATAAGGCCAGGCAACAGGACATTGCCGAGCGCAATCCCGATACCTATCAATATGGTCCCGCCATAAAGCGCCCAGACACTGCCTGTGGAGCGAAGCAGGATGCCCGCTGAAATCACGACCAGGGCACCAAAAAGGGTGCGTTCAAGACCGTACTTGTGTGAGATGGATGCGCTCAGCGGTGAAAAGGCGGCAAAGGCCAGTAAAGGCAGCGAGTTAAGCAACCCAACGGCAGTAATACTTAGCCCAAAATCATGGCGAATAGACTCTAAAACGGGTGCGATAGCGGTAAAAGGAACACGCAGGTTGATAGCTATAAAAAGGATGCCGGTCACAAGTATGATTGAAGACCACTTGTTCGTAGTGTGGGACATAAATTTTGCTTTCTCTGGTAAAAAGAGAGACTTTAAAGGACGCATGAGTTACAGAATATAGATAACCTGACAACATATAACTAAATCATGCCAGTTAATAAAAAACCGGTGACCTCACCGGATGAGTTTAATGCCGATGCTTTCAGTCAGGCTGCTATCGCGCTGCATGTATCATCGTCAGGCGAGTATGCAGGTCAGAGTCCGCACGCTCACCGTAAGGGACAACTTATTATCTCTTTGCGCGGTGCAGTGAGCTGTGAGGTTGAGGATGCGCTGTGGCTTGTTCCACCCGGACATGCTGTCTGGGTTCCGGGTGAAATATCCCACAGTTGCCGGGTCACGAAGAATGCAGATACCTGCTTTCTGTTTATCGAACCCGGCGCGGCAGCGATGCCGGAAATCTGCTGTACCCTGGCGATTACTTCTCTGGTCCGCGAGCTTGTTCTGTATCTGGCAGAGCAGGGACAGGCTTATTCACCTGACAGTAAAACCGCCAGGCTCGCAGCGGTGCTGCTGGAGCATATTCCGGATGTGCCGGTTGAAGCGCTCCATCTTCCCGTATCCGATCATCCTAAAATCCGGAATATGGCTGAGGCACTTTTTAATGAGCCTGATGATCGGCGAACGTTAAAGCAGTGGGCTGCACATCTGGTCACCAGCGAACGATCGCTGGCCAGGCTGATAAAAGAGGCGACAGGAATGAGCTTTGGTCGCTGGCGTCAGCAACTGCATTTGATGATTGCCCTGAGCCATCTGGCTGAAGGTCAGTCCGTGCAGCGCGTAGCCGGAACGCTGGGATATGATTCGGTCAGCGCATTTATTACGATGTTCAGAAAAGCGCTGGGTAAATCACCGACGCAATATTTTTCGTCTCTAAACTAATGCAAAACAACACAAACCGAATTTTTATAAAGAACGCCAACGTCCGCTCTTCGCTCTCAGCAGACGTTGCCCAGTACGCAGGTCGGCTCCGTGCCTGGATCAGACGTTGTTAGCATCGCTGATGCCCTATTCATATGGGGCAGCTAAAGGAATATAATATGTTTGCTACTATAGGAAATAATGGATACATAGATAGAGCCAATTTGCGAGGTGTAGAAAAATGAAAGAAATAAAGTTAATGGCTGATTATCATTGCCATCCATTATGGGGAGGAGAGCCGGATGATTTTGGGGATATATCTCCAGAAGGATTACCAATATCTTCAGATTTACAAAATAGTCTTGCGGATTGGGCCAAGCGATATGATGCCATACTCAATATAGATGATCCGGCATTATCTGATTTTAGCAGCTTGGAAGCGAAAAAATTATTTATTGAGGATGGTTATAAATTAGCTGAACGTCTTCAGAAAGAATTGGGAAGTACATACAAAATCATATATTACTCGAACTACTAAATCATACTCAATGCTCGATCAGGGTGACTATTTCCCCAGGTTCTAACGCACATCTACTCTATCTGGGCTGTCAGGGATGATGAAGTAATGATTTGGCCTTATTACTCTGCTCTCTTCCCTGAAAGCAGTGCCAGCTAAACGCAAACGTGATGGCTTGTAAAAGAGTTACTGACGTAGCGGTGAATCATCAATGCTGGCGGATCATTTGCAGGAGGAACGTTTACTGCTCCAAACCAGACAGGATTAGCCGGGCAGACAGAGCCACAAATGTAAGCAGGTACGCCCGCAAACATACCCGCTATTGGTCTGTGGACATGGCCTGTAGAAATGGCGAGTAGTCTGGCAGGGGCGCGTCTAATCAAATCTTCCATTTCTGTTAGACCTCTGCACATCGTTTCATCAAGCGTCGGTATACCAGATGCAAAAACGTGATGGTGCATAAACAGCAATGACGGAGGGCCGCCTGTGTCGCTAAGTTGATTATCCAACCATTCCAGATGGTCAGTCACACTGCCGTAATCCTTGTAATCAATCGTGGAATCCAGACCAATCAGGCGAATGCCACCGGTGTTATGAATGAAGTGCAGGGCCTCTCCTTGGGCATCGTGCGCCCATCTGTGCTCATCCCAAACAGAACGCATCAGACTGCGGTCGTCTGAGTTACCCGGCAGGATCAACGAAGGGTAATTTTGCTGATTCAGGCGGTCAGCTATCTGTTTATAACCTTCCTGCCAATGCCCATCCGTTAGATCACCTGTAAGTACCAGTACGTCCGGTTGCAGATGCGCAAGCCAGTTCAGTACCTGGTCGAACCGAAGCAGGTGATCATTTTCGGGTGAGGCGTGAATGTCTGAAACCTGCGCTATCAGCATAAAGACCTCATACGATTACTTTGAGGGGAACAAGACCGTGATTTATGGCCATGAATCCGGTTTCTAACATCATGTTTTTTCATTACTACGGAACCAATGGACAGATTAATTAGGATCAGTAATTCAAAAGTTACGGTGAATCAGGCTGGCAACAAAGGCGGTGGGGAACTCACTCTGCCCCGTAAAGGGCGTGAATAACTTCGTGATAATTGTCTATGTTTCTATCTGCCGTTCCGCGAGAACATGTTTAGCTGCGCTTGATGCCCATTCATCAGATTGATCAAGGTGTTCAATCTCTGACTCTGCTATCGGCGTTACGCGGATCAGCGGAACGGAACCGAAAGGCAAATTATCAATCCTACGGCCATCACGGCTGAGGATGATTCGGGTCATTGGGTTATATTCGTCTGTAAGAGTGCAAAACAGGATTGCGCCATATTTTTCAACATCGGCAGCAACCTGATACCCATCGGCAACGAGATCACCCAGGTTAATCAAGAGATGAGCCAAGTCATCAATCTGGTGGATGATGATATTCGAAGCGTCAAATTCCATGAAAAGTTCGCATCCTACGCCATTTTCCGGGTCTGCAATGCCAGCCCAGGGCGTCGAAAGGCCATCAGTGGCCAGCGTTAATTTGGTATTGCTCTTAGTGTTGAGCACTCGACGATGGGGCCCGAACCATTTTGTCTGGTTGTGTACGTTTGCGTCATCTCGTTCAGCCATAAAGCCATCTGAGACGCTGCCATACCTTTCCCAAAAGGCTCGCCTTGCTACAAAAGCTGCCTCATAAATCGGGTCTTGAGGACCGCGCGGCACAATGGTCTCATCGAATAGTGTGTCAACAGTAACGCGCCCCCGTATTAACGGTATTTTAGACCTTGTCCAGTGAACGATAACCTTATTAAAGGGCTGTATCCGTGATGCTTCAAGTTTCTCGACAACCTCCCGGACCTTCTGAAAGGAGTGGTTACCCCCTGCAACGTGACTCCCGTCTGCATACATGTAGCCTCCGGTTTGTGAGGAGACTCCAGCCTGTTCGGTGATAAAGAACCATTCTCCGTTCATTGCGCCAGCGGGTGCCTTGTCTAAGGCCGAGCGTAAATCCTTTGCCGCATCAGAGTTTGAATATGCTGTCATATCTGTCCTTTAGCTTCACGTCTTATGCATCATACTTAGTTTAACTTTTTCAAAATTATAGTATTAATTATCTTTCGGCCAGACAAACTGAAAAACGTCTACCGGGATCAGCTACCCTCTGCCTGCAGACGAGGCCAGCCACTCAACTTTCTCTAATGACGCAGCACCTTACGTACACATTCCCGGTTTTGCGCGCATAAGCGCAAACGTCTGCTTTTCGCTCTCAGAGGACAGTCCGTCCGCGTCGGGCTGTTTCTGTTTCCCAAGCGGCCCCTAAGAGAGTGAGATCATATGTGTGTGAATAGAATGCAGATATTATTATTCATGGGCCTACAAGGATTGACCTGCATTTTAGGGGAGTAAAACGATGAAAGCCTTGGAAAGTGGTGTATTGCAGCACCTGAACTACGGCGCTCTCCTACCAGACTGAACAATACCTGACATCATCAGGAATAATAGCAAGGCTTTAATATGCCACACCGCCATGTGGTAATCAGTACATGCATGGAGCCTAATGACAGATGTCCTAACGCGTTCTGTATAGTTAAAATACCCCCGACCTCATGTAACAAATTTTTTTATAGGTTATTGAGACAGTTAATATCCGCATGGATGCCCATGCCAGATGCCGTAAAGCAAAGGTGGTTTTTTTAAAGTTCTACTTGATGGTGCCGATATATGCATGTCATTGGCAGGTGAGTTTATAAGGGTACGGATCAACATAAGAAGTCACCTCAAATACAGACTCCCGGCCACCATCAAAGTTAGATAACTTACTCTAAAGGAACTCATGAGACTAAAATACACCGCACTGTTACTCGCCATTGCGCTTGCAGGTTGTGACAACAATAAAGAAGTGATTGGCTGCTCTTCTGAGATGACCAAGACTGCTTTCCTAGATTTGATCAAGAAAATTGCTTATGAAGGCCTGTCAGAGCAAGTTGATAAATATCAGGACGTAACCAGTCAGACCAAAAGAAGTGCCTTAGACAAAATTAAGCTGGTGCTTTCTGAGATTTCGACCACCTCGAATGACTCAGCCAGCACCATGAAAACATGTGAAGCGACGGTGTCTATGACGCTGCCTGCTGAGGAATACACTCAGCTCTCTGAAGCTTACCGTAAGAACTTCAACCGCAATCTGGACAAGCAACTGGAAGGTCTGTCGCTTGAGAACAGCGCGAACGTTTTTTCTAAGCGCATCAGCTACACCGCCCAGGCAACTGACGATCAAAAAAACGTGTTCGTAAAAGTGCAAACTGAAAACCCTGTCTCCGCGGGAACAAGTCTGATAACTGCACTTTCTATCATCAATCCCATTGTTGAACAGCAGAAAATTCAACAGGCTAAGGATGTCCAGCAACGCCAGATTGAGGCCCAGCAGCAGGCTCAGCTTCAAGCCCAGCAACAGGCGCAGTTTGTAGCAGACCAGCAAATCCAGAGGCAGGCACAGCTTCAGGCGCGGGAGAACGCTGATATGGCGGCTCAACAGCTACAACAGCAGACCTCACAACAATCCTATCAACAGCAGAGTTCTGGAAGCCTTGCGCAATCTCGGATTCAATTCGCGAACGTCGACTCTGATCTGAATACCGCCTGGGGCTCGTTAACACCTGCAAAGAAAAAAGAGTTACTTCCTTCCCAGCGACAGTGGATTAAAACTAAAGACGCTATGTGCGGCAAAGTCTCAATGCAGGGCAGTGATTTCGAGCTGAAAAAGATGGTCGATTGTCAGGCACAGATGACTGTATCGAGAACCGACTTTATTAAAAACCAGTAACCCAAGTAATACAGCAAAGTTTCACCCTGTATGAGTTGTTAATGCCGTTGCCACAGCTCCCTGCAGCTATGCTCGAACCACATCCTTTTGCTGTTCAATAAAACATACCCGCTTGCCGTTTCAAAAAAGGCAATTTTGAGGAAATGGTTAGCGGTAATCCGCCGCTAACCTTCAAGATGGTAATTGTAAGATTTTTGCTGTAATCCGAACCATTCATTTTTAGATAGCTTCCGAAAACGAGTTATATATTTTGGAGGCGCAATTTGCGCTGTATGCTCAAAGCTAACCCACCACCACTCTCAGTCTCATAGCCACACGCAAGACAGTTGCCTGAAGCCGACACGGCTTCAGCCGTTGCTGATCAGTGCTTTCAGAAAACGTTATTGAGTGGATTCCAGACGCTCGTCCAGGTTGACCATGGAAAAAATATTATTAATATCGTTCGGGGTTATCAGGCTGACTGTGTGGAGGGGAAGGTGTTTAGTTGGAAATTACTCTTGGCTCTGCTGACAGTAACGGTTGTTGGCTTCGCACTCTTTGGCTTCATTTTTTCACTCAAGCAGCTGGGGTAAACGACCGTCATTCTTTACTGCTGTTGGAGTATTTACAGTGCCTTAAAATGAAAAAACCCGCTCATGGCGGGTTTTTTATCACTTTCACTTATCTGCTCAGGCTGTTGCCTTCATCGCTACCGTAAATGTTAGTGCAATTATCGGCAATTACAGCGCGATAACATTTGCAGCTGAAGGGCCTTTCGCGCCGTTCTCGATAGAGAACTCCACTTTTTGGCCTTCGTCTAAGGTTTTAAAATCGCTGCTCTGAATGGCGGAGAAGTGTACGAACACG
The DNA here is from genome assembly GCF_042920125.1 of Rahnella sp. R3(2024). NCBI lineage: Bacteria > Pseudomonadati > Pseudomonadota > Gammaproteobacteria > Enterobacterales > Yersiniaceae > Rahnella > Rahnella sp. R3(2024). The sequence goes on along the minus strand of NZ_JBHGBU010000002.1, from coordinate 38,471 downwards.
TCCTTGCTGCCGTCTTCAGGAGTGATGAAGCCGAAACCTTTTTCAGGGTTAAACCATTTTACTAAACCAGTCATTTTGTTAGACATAGATACTTCCTTTCGTTTTTGAGCCGCTTATGCAGCGAAGATGGCCTGTTTTGCAGAGTTTTACTTATTGGGCACTTAGGAGGAGGCTCATGAAGAAGGGTATCTAGGATAACGCTTAAATGAGGACTGCTTTACTAAAACTGCTTTCATAAGGTCTGTGTTCCAAACCGATGCCATCATAATAGACCTGGTTTGATTTTTTATGCAAGGATTAATTTTCGGTGAATAATTAAGCTGTCGAAGCACTGAAACAGGATGAGGGCAGGGGGAATCCATTATTGATGCATAAACAATAAAAGCCCTGACTGTACGAGTCAGGGCTTTTAAGGTACTGCTAACTTAAGATTTAACATTAATATACTTCGTTACTTTTTACTGCTATTTGGTACTGCTTTAAATGCACAAGTTACTACAGATAACATTGGGTACTGAAAACTATAACTCCCTCCTTTATCGATTTAAAACCACCTGACAACTTACACGAACACAAAACCAAGTCAGGCCAAACTACTTCAACTCGTACATTTCCCCTTCGCGATATACACTCTTTGATGCGTGGCTTTACTTCCTTCGCGATAGTTAAACTACTGACACTCATTGCTTTCGCGAACTCATAGTCAATAAAAAACAAAGCCTTACATCATCGCGTTTGTACTAACACTTATTACACTTGCCTACAACTATTACTACAATTAACACAACTACATGTATTTCAGACTGTACATCAGGTACATCTACTTACATTTAATACTACAACTTACGTTAACCAAGATTAATTATTAAACTAACGTATTCAATCTTTCTAAAACTAACAGAAATACACTTTCGTATCGCTGTTGAAGCCTAATTTACGGATTTTTAGTACCGTGTCAACACTGTTTTTAATAACATGTTTTTATTAACAGGGTGCGTCAGTTTGCGGATTTAAGAAGCTTCTGATTCCTTTATCTTCTGCATCTGTTTGAGCTGTATTTGCCTGTTGATCACTTTCACGGTGAAACACCTCAATAAAACTGTACTAACCCTTTATTGCGTTCGGTTCACCTGTTCGCTTCATTTCCCCTTGAATGTTGAAGCTGGCAACCCGCGTACTGTCACAAGTACAGACATTTATGGCACGTTTAAATGACATCCCTGCCGGGATAATAATTTCGAGCTTAGTATCTTTATTACCCAGGTGCTCTACCCTAAGGGTAGCGCTGAGTTATTTAGCGCTAATATGTACTGATGTTTTTGCAAATGCAGACCGGCCAGTGAGCCGTTTTTTTTGTGGAAGTATCTGGAAATGTGGCACCAAAAATATTAACTTGCCCGCGGCTGCCCAAACAGTAGCCGGCCCGCCAGGGCCGTGACTCTGCCTGCTGATGGCCCGCTGGCAAAAGGTTTTTTTACCCAGAATTACACAAGACAGTTGCTCGCAGCTGTTCTGTCTGTTGAAAAGGCATTACGCGCTTATGCGCCTGCGCACATTGATTCACTTTTGAAAGAAGAGCCCGATGATGATCAAGATAAACATGCTTCCCCTCTGCGCGCTGGCCGCGCTGGGCCTGACGGGGTGTCAGAGCCATCAGGATGATGTAAAGAATGAACGTGCGAAAAACGCCGCCACCGTGCAGCAGCCGGACACCTGCGGCGCGGGTTCCTTCAGTTATCTGATTGGCAAACCGGCCTCGGCACTCGATACGCTGCGGTTCGCGCAGCCGATGAGACACATCACACCAGACACGGCGGTAACGATGGATTACCGCGCCGAACGTCTGAATATTGAGTCTGATGAGAAAGGTGTGATCACCCGTTTGTACTGTTCCTAACCGATCTGCTTGTTTATTAAACAGCTCGGGCGGGTCGCTGTGATTATTCTTAGAAACCTCATCGGAAATTAAGGTTTAGATCACAGATTTCAGTACATTTTTTAATATTAAGAACGTCGATTAACCCTGTACTAAAATACAGTGTTGACACGCAGTTTATAACGAGTAGATTAGAACTTAACGCTGGAGAGGAGATGGTTAAGAGATTTATTATCCGGCGTGTATTACCGAGTAGTGAGTACCAAAGTTATTGAGCTGTAAATAAATGCGATGAAGGCCACGATGTATTTAGTATGGGTTCTTCAACACCGGGCTGAAATACCAAGCCACGTGAGAAGAGGATGTCAGGCCTTGAAGTAGAATACTGTAATCGCATCATGTGGACCATAACGCGATGATGTAAGGCCTTGTTATGAAGAGTAATGTTCGCGATTTGGGTACGTAAGTATGAAATCGAGAATGTCGCGAAGAAAGTAAGGCAACGCATCAAAGAGTCTATATCGCGAGGGCGATGTACTCATTAAGACAAATCTTAAGGATATGCCTTAATGAAATTAGCAGGATGAACGCTTATTCCATAAAACTCTAGGAGGACAGCAGTAAAGCAGTAACAAATATATCCTGTGAAAATATGTGCATCATGAGAAGTAGAGTTAAGTAATTAAGTTGATGAATGTTAAATATTAATTTGGTAGTACCCTGAAAGCCCCGGTGATTCCTTACTGGGGCTTTCTCTATTTAGGGGTTGTGATAATTAAAAGTCCGGGGATATCTCTGAATCCCAAAATCCTGTGATTATATAATCCACATGATTTTTATGTTCCGCTGATGGTTCCCGCCAGGCTGGCTTCTGCCCCGAGCAACACCAAAAAACAGACCAGCGTCGATTCACGGCTGGCTTTTGCCACCGGCAGGCCGCTCGCGACATCACTGATCGCGTCACCTTTCTCAAGCCGGTACTCATCAAGAGTAATTTCACCGTCCATGACATACAGCCACTGGGCAAAACCCGGATGTGACGGGATCGCGGTGGTGGAATCTTTCTCCAGCCGGATATCATAGACATACACCGCCTGATGAATTTCCAGCGGCGAATTGATCCCTTCCGGCGCAGCCAGCATGGTCCAGTGATCCACCCCGATGCCCTCCGGACGTTCCATAAACTGAACGCGGCTTTCTAAATCGGCTTTGCGCGGCCGGATAAAAATTTGCAACATTTCCGTCGCGACGAGCGGGGTGGATTCCTCATGCCAGATGCTTTTACCGGCATTCATCATCATCAGTTTTTTCGGCGAAAGTGCCACGCGGTGCCCTGCGGCGTCTTCATGGACCATCGAACCGCGCCACAGGTAGCTGAGAATTTCATCATTGTTGTGTTCGTGCAGGGTGACCATTGTGCCCACGTCCAGCGTGGCGTGGTCGATGACGCTGAGCGGGCCGAATGCCTCATCACCCGCGTCCGGCAGAATAAGCCCTGGCCGCATACGTCTTATTTTGAAAGGGCCGTATTCGAATGTTGTTTTAGGCGCGGCGCGCAGTACGTTAAACATAATCTCTCCGGCTGATTTTCAGGCTGACAGGTTTTTTTAGCACACAATCTTCTCTAAAGCGCACCGTCCTGACAAAAACGGACGAATACACCAGAAATAAAGGCCGCGTCCTTGCGGCACTGGGGTCGTCAGGTCAAATCCAGCAGGGCGTTCAGCTCGGCGATTTGCTGCTGCCAGCGGCTTTGCAACTCTGGTTTCTGATGTTTCGGCTTCCGCGCACGGTCTTCCTCCAGCTTACTTTCCAGATCCAGCAGCATCGCCAGCAGGCGTTCCTCTTCTGTTTCCTGCACCGAAATTGCGGATGTCTGCTTCACGACTGCCAACGCAACCGGCGGCGGCCCGCCTGCTAACATTGTGTAAACCGGTTTGAGGTCATGCCACTCCTCCAGCCGCTGTTTGTCGATAAGCCAGAACCGGTTGCAGCTTTGTTCAATCAACCGCCGGTCGTGCGACACCAGCAGCACTGCGCCACTGAAGGTTTTCAGCGTTTCCGCCAGCTCTTCTTTGCCTTCCATATCCAGATGGTTGGTCGGTTCATCGAGCAGTAACAGCGAGTAGTTCGCCAGCGTCAGGCCGATAAACAGCAGGCGTGAACGCTCACCCCCGCTCAGCGTGCAGACCTTTTGCTGATGGCGGATGTACGGGAATCCGGCGCCGATCAACGCCATTTTTCGTTGTTCCTCCAGCAACGGAGCAAACTGTGCCAGCGCATCGCTCAGGCTGTCGTCGTCACGCAGCTGTTGCAGGCTCTGATCGTAATAACCCGTACGCACGCGGGGGTGAAAAATCACGCCGGGAACCGCTGGATTCGGGTGGATAAACGCCTGCCACAGCGTATGTAAAAGTGATGATTTCCCGCAGCCATTGCGCCCGACCAGCGCAATACGGTCGCCACTTTTCACCCGCATCTCTTCCAGATTAAACAGCACCGGTGCCTCCGGCGCGGGGCGTACCTGCAAACCGGACATCGCCAGCACGCGGTCAGCCGGTAAGGCTTCACCGTTAAGCCGCAATTTCCACAGATTACCGGCTGTCACCTCGGTTTGATCGTCCTTCAGCCGTTCTGCCTGTTTTTCCATCTGCTTGGCCTTGCGCGCCAGCCCTTCGTTGTCATACACGCTGCCCCACACCGCCAGCCGTTTGGCGCTTTTTTCCACGCGGTCGATCTCCTTCTGCTCAGATTTGCGGCGCAAAGCGTCAGCGCAGTCTTTTTCCTCCAGCGCCAGACGGGCTTGCGTACAAGGCAAACGGATAAATTGCAGGGTTTTATCGCGCAGGATCCAGGTGGCATTAGTGACGTTATCCAGCAGGCTGCGGTCATGGGAAACGAGCACAAAGCTGCCGTTCCAATTTTTCAGAAACTGCTCAAGCCACAGCAGGGTGGGGAGATCCAGATGGTTGCTCGGCTCATCGAGCAGCAGCAAATCCGGCTGGCGGATCAGCGCCCGCGCCAGCAGCAGGCGGGTGTGCTGGCCGCCGCTGAGCGTGCCGGCGGTCAGATCCCAGGCCGGTTCATCAAACCCCAGCGTGGCAAGCAGCACTTCTGCCTGCCAGCGTTCCGGCTGATGCAGACTTTCCGGCAGATGATTCAGCACGGCGTCAATCAGCGAACCCCCGGCGAGCGCCGCCGGCAGATGCTGTTCAATACGCGCCATCAGACACTGGCCGGAGAGCGTCACCGTGCCGGAAGACGCGGCCAGATCGCCACTGAGAATTTTCAGCAGGGTACTTTTACCGCAGCCGTTATGGCCGATAAGCCCGATGCGGTCGCCTTTTTTCAGGCCGAAGGAAATCTCAGCCAGCAGCGGGCCGAAAGTGTTATCAAAGGATAAGGATTGTGCAGACAATAATGTTGTCATGTTGCTTACTCAGGTTTTCAGGCATAGCTATGCCCGTCGTCAGAAACGCCGACGATAACCGGTAAGCCGGAGGGAAGTTCTCAGGTTGTCAGTTAGCTTCGCTCAGGCGGGTTATCGCGGCACGGTGCCGGAAATACCTGAGCAGTGACGATCGCTAAGGACGAGTGAAATTAAAAAAACTTCACGGGTCAGCATGGCAATCCTCCTTATATAACGTTGGTGAATGAATGAGTTGAGTATATTGGGGATTTTGGATTTGTTCCAGTGACGAAAATCCCCGCCATACATTTATGCGGCAATCACTTCGTTTTCCAGCTTCTGCCGTTTGCGCAGGCCGGGGAACCAGGTCATCCATAAGCCGACCACGATCAGCGTACCCACACCGCCGATGGCGGCGGCAGGCACTGCGCCGAGCCAGGCCGCCATCAGGCCGGATTCAAACTCGCCGAGCTGATTTGAAGTGTTGATGAAGATGGAATTGACTGCGCTGACGCGGCCGCGCATATCGTCAGGCGTGTCGAGCTGCACCAGTGCGCCACGGATCACCATGCTCACCATATCGAATCCGCCGAGGGCGAACAGCGCCAGGATGGATAACCACAGCGAGGTGGAAAATGCGAAGACCAGCGTCGCGGCACCGAAACCGGCGACGGCGGCAAACATGATTTTCCCGACGTTGCGGTTAAGCGCCCGGTGGCTGAGCCAGAAACCGACAATCAATCCACCGACCGCAGGCGCGCCGCGCAACAAACCTAATCCCCACGGCCCCGTATGCAGAATATCGTGCGCGAAAATGGGCAGCAGGGCGGTGGCGCCGCCGAGCAGCACGGCAAACAGATCCAGAGAAATCACGCCCAGCACGTCGGGGCGGTTGCGGATAAACCCGATCCCGGCGAACAGCGTTTTGAACGTCGCGGGTACGCGGCGCGGTGGCGTATGTTCGTAACGTAAACGGCTCACCATCACAATCGACAACAGATACAACGCGGCACACACCGCGTAAGCGACACCGGCGCCCGCGACATACAAAAAGCCGCCGAGCGCAGGGCCGACCATCGCCGCAGCCTGACCGGAAACGCTGTTCGCCGCCATGGCGCGTGCCAGCAAATGCGGCGGCACCAGCGCAGGCAACATCGATTGCAGGGAAGGCGCTTCCATCGCTTTGGCCGTGGAAATCATGAAAATCAAACTGAGGATCACCACTTCATTTACGTGATGCGTCAGTGTCAGCCAGGCCAGCGCGGCGATAGCGACCCACTCGGCAATTTGCCCGAGCAGCACCACGCGGCGACGGTCGAACTGATCGGCAACGTGGCCGGCGACCAGCGCCAGCAACACCGACGGCAGAAATTGCACCAGACCAATCAGCCCGAGGTCGAACGCCCGGCCGGTCATCGAGTAAATCTGCCAGCTCACCACAATGGAAAGCATCTGGAAACCGAAGCTGGAAGCCGCACGGGCGATCCAGAAAGCGACAAACGAGCGGTGCTGTAACAGTGAGTCCGACTGGCCGGAGAGAGCAGACATGACAAATCCCTGAAGAAAATGAAAGATGCCGGGTCTGCGGTCGGAGACGACTCGTTAGCCCGGCAATTATTGTGTATACAAATAATTAACAAACAAGGTGAGTCGTATATTTATCACAAAACCTTCGGCAAATCTTTAACCCGCAGAGTGAACAACGTTGTCGTGCGCGGTCTGGCGGTGCAGCCTGCGGATTGCCACCATGCAAAACGGCCTCCGCAGAGGCCGTTATTTAGCGTTTTAAACAGGTGGGAGCCTTTACCAGCGCAGTTCGCGGCCGGAATATTCCACAAAATGATGGCCGCCTTTGCCGCGCCATTTTTCGAACACATCAGCAATGCCGTTGGTGCTTTCAGAGATGGTCAGCGTGGCATTTTCACCACCCATATCAGTCTGCACCCAGCCCGGATGCACGGACAACAGCGTCTGACCCTGCTTGTCGGTTTCTTCTTTCAGCGGACGCGTCAGCATATTCAAAGCCGCTTTGCTGGCGGAATACAGCGGGTAGGTGGCGACAGCGTTTTCATTCAGGCTGGCCAGTTCAGACGTCATCAGCGCGATGACACCGGTTTTCGCTTTCAGCAAAGGCAGCAATTCTGTTGCGCAACGCACCGGGGAAAACGTGTTGGTCATAAACAGCCTGACGATCTCTTCATCATCTGCCTGATTGACGTCCTGATGATCCGGGCCGAATGCCCCTGCGTTAACAAAAATCAGGTCGAACGTACTGTCTGAAAGCGCATCTTTCACTGCGTTGCGTTCATCAGCTTTATTGATGTCCAGCTTCAGCCACTCTGCAGAGGACGGGCTGCCGGCAGGAACCGCATCACGCGTCGTCGCAGTGACCTGCCAGCCGCGTTCTGCCAGAACATTTACCACACCTAAACCGATACCGCGCGAGGCGCCAATGATCAATGCTTTCTGAGAATTAGTCATATTCATCCTTTTTTCAATGGGTTATATCAGATATTCGTTTTCAGCCTTTCGTCATGTTACCGGCAGTATGCGGCAGAGCCCGCGGGGCGGCAATGGCTCGCTGTCCCATTTTCCCGGTGTGCGGTTGACGTCTTCACGTTTTACGCACCGACCGGTTTTATAAAATAATTAAAATAGTTTCATTGCGAACAGGTAATGATTTTTAATGAGTTTTTGACGAATTTGACTTAAACGGACGTTGAATTCGCGGTGCGACAGAGGCAATTTCCCGTTTTATGGCTAATCTTATTTAAGCTGCTGTCAGGTTTATATATTTAATATGGCCTTTTGCGGTGGTTCTCAGGAGTTTAACGTACCTTATTTGCTTTTTTTAAATGAAAAGTATGGTAACCAATGGAGATATCAAAATGATTGAAAACCCTAACCCTGCACCAGGGCATTACAATAATACGCTGGTTGAACCGGTAAATTCTGTTCCCCTTAAACGTATTTCATGGAGTGCGGTATTCGCGGGTGTCATTATTTCAATGGTGGTTTATCTGCTGTTGTCCATATTAGGTACCGCGGTCGGAGCCAGTACCATTGATCCGCTGAAAGAACAAAATCCGCTGGACGGTCTGGGTATGGGCGCGGCCATCTGGACCGGTGCCAGTATGTTGATCTCCATCGCGGCCGGTGCCTACGCAAGCGGCCGTCTGGCCCAGCGCGAAGGGGCGCTGCATGGTCTGTTAATGTTTGGCGTCAATACGCTGATTTGCGCCTGGTTCCTGCTGGTGGTGGTGAATAATGCCATGAGCGGTGCGATGAGCGTGGTGGGTTCCGGGTTGCAAACGTTAGGCAGCGGAATATCCGCCGCCGCGCCGCCGGTGACTCAGATGGTAAAAGATAAACTGGGCGAGAATAATATTAACCTCGACAGTTTACAGAATGAACTTGAAACCACGTTGCGTCAGACGGGTAAACCGGAATTACAGCCGGAGAACTTGCAAAATAAAGCGGAAGGTGAAGTCAATAATGCACAGGCGCAGGCCGGTGACACCGCAAACCATCCGCAAACTGCCGACACTGATTTGACCAACTTTATTAAGGGCCTTATTTCCCGTAATGAAGCGACATTCCAGGCGGCTGACCGCGAAGCGCTGAAAAATATCATCAAAGCGCGTACCGGTAAAAGCGATCAGGAAGTGGATCAGATTGTCAGCCAGGCTGAGAAAACCTATCAGCAGGCGCGGGCAAAATACGAAGAACTGAAACAGCAGGCGGAGCAGAAAGCCCGTGAAGCTGGCGAGAAAGCGGCCGCCGCCACGGCGAAAGCCAGCTGGTTCGCCTTCTTTATGTTAATCGTTGAAGCCGTACTGGCCGGTGCGATGGGCATGTTGGGTCGCCGCACTCAGCCTGAGCCGGTGTTTACACATCAGCGTCATTAACGGCTAAGTCAGTTGTCATTTATACCCGGAGGGAGATAGCGATATCTCCCTCTTTTTATGTGCAGATTTCCCCCGCGCCGCCGCGCATCCCGCAACATTCCCGTACCCCCCTCCCGCCTGAACGCCCGCAAATGCTATGCGTTATTGCCACCCTCCGGCGCAGTGCGTAATGTGGAGGTTTCGAACAATTCTCTCAGGTGAAAAAAGCATGATCACCCTTAAATGGTTTAGCCTCGTCTTTGTCTGTGTTTTGCTGCTGTCATTTGGATACAGCTATGCCAAAGCGACCCAGACCAAAGAAGAACCCGTGCAAAACTGGTCAACGGCACGCCGTGATTCCGCCGGGATTGCACCCGATCCGGTTAAGCTCAAAGACACCGCGATTGTGCAGATTTACGTTGCGCCCACTTACGGATGGCGCGGGCTGGTCGCCGTCCACCCGTGGATTATTTTCAAACGTGAAGGGGAAACCGCCTTTACCCGTTACGACGTGGTCAGCTGGGGCAGCGACAACGTCGTTCGCCGCAATTACGCCATACCTGACGGCTACTGGTTTGGTTCAAGGCCAAGAAAGCTGGTCGATCACCGGGGCGCGTCAGCGCAGGCGCTGATCCCGCAGATCGAAGCGGCCATCAAAAATTACCCTTATCCGCATACCTATCACGCCTGGCCGGGCCCGAACAGTAACACCTTTATGGCGCATATTGGCCGTGAAGTGCCGGATCTCAAGCTAGATATGCCGTCGAATGCCATCGGTAAAGACTATCGCGGCATCACTAATCCGATCGGTTTACCGCCGTCGGGGCGTGGCGTTCAGGTATCGGTGCTGGGGCTTCTGGGCGTCACGATGGGTGTGGAAGAGGGCGTGGAGGTCAATGTGTTAGGGCTAAATCTCGGCATTGATATTAAGTCTCCGGCGCTGCGTTTACCCTTCATCGGGCGTGTGGGTTTTGATAATCCCGGCAATGCCGAACTCTGAGCAGATACCCCTTCAACACATCAGTTTCATTAATCAATTCCGCCGTTTTTTATTCTGCTGATTTTTCACCTTTGCCTGAAGTGATTCAGGCAAAATACCCTAAGGAATTATTCAGAATAATCGTTCGCTTTTCTCTCATTTCACCCTTCTGCCACGCTGTATAAGACAAATTCTGGTGATTTTCTTTGTAAGGATTTCGCAAATATTCCTAGGATTTGCCTGACTTTTGTAAAGCTTTTCCGACGATTGTGAACGAATCCCCTGATTTCAGTGTGCTTTTTGTCACTTCACGACATCTTTTTGTGAGAAAAATAACACCCTGATATCACAGGCAAATTCATTCATCCGATGAATGCAAAACTTAGGATTTTTCGCACCGCGTGAATGTGTCCTCCGATTGTTTCAGAGCGTTCCGACGGTTTTCAGCCACTATTTCTGAGTGAGGAACATTGCAATAATGATGCCGTAAGTGAAAAGGAAGAGATGTTTCGGAAACAGTGCGACAGCGGCACGAGGATGTTTCCGACAGGATATCGACAGGAGCGTCAGATGAAAAAAATGCTTAAGAGTGTCGTAACAAAGTGCAGCGTGCTCACTCTGTTTCTGACGCTGCCGTTTATCACACAGGCCGCCGTTTCAGAAACAGCGCCACAGTGGGCCACAGCGCCGTCGATGAAAGGCATGGATTCGGTGGATCTGAAAACCGCCATTTTGCAGGCGTTTTCCCGCAGCCCGTCCGTTACCCAGCAGGCGTATCAGATGGGGATTGGTCAGGCGCAAATCCGCGAAGCGCAAAGTGCGTGGTATCCGCAAATCGGGCTGACCGCCAATACCGGTAACTCGACGCAGCAGGACTCCTTCAACAGTCTGAACAATGCGGCGGCTTACGGCCTGACGCTCTCACAGCTGGTTTACGATTTCGGCAAAACCAACGCCAGTATTCACCAGCAAAAATCTGCGCAGGAAAGCTATCGCTACAAACTGCTGGCGACACTGTCTGACGTCGCCGAACAAACGGCAACGGCGTATCTCGATGTGCTGAAATATCAGGATCTGACCCAGGCGGTGCAGGATAATATTAATGCGCTCGAAGAAGTCCGGCGAATGTCCTCTTTGCGCGCCGATGCCGGATTAAGTACCCGCTCGGATGTGTTGCAGGCGCAATCACGTATTTCCGGGATGCGTTCAACACTGAAACAATATCAGGCGAGCTTATCTGCGGCGAAAGCCCAATTAGCATCGCTGACCGGTGTGAAAGCAAATCATTACCTGCCCGTGTCCGGTGTGAATTTAGATCCGCCGGTCATGCCGGATAATATTAATTATTCGCGGGTGCCGTCCGTGTTATATGCGCAGGCGCAACAAGAATCCGCCTCATTTGAAGTGAATAAAGCCAAGTCTGATTATTTACCGACCCTGAGTTTACAGGCCAGTCGAACCCGTTACGAAACAACCAATAACCCTTACTGGAATAATCAGATCCAGCTGCACGTGAATGCTCCGCTCTACCAGGGAGGCGCGGTTTCCGCCCGCGTCAGCCAGGCGGAAGGGCATAAAAACATTGCCGCCACGCTGGTCGATCAGGCCAAGCTGGATGTACTGCAAAAAGCTTCTGTGGCTTATGCCAACTGGGCTGGCGCCCAAGGGCAGTTGCAGGCCAGTGCGGATCAGTTGCAGGATTCTGTCCGCTCGCGTGATGTGTACAAAAACGAATATAAGCTCAATCAGCGCACCCTGAATGACTTACTCAGCGTGGAACAGGATGTATTCCAGGCGCAGTTTTCACAGGTCAGCGCCCGATACGACAGCTGGTATTCGCAAATAAATTACGCCACGGCGATGAATGATTTATTGCCACAACTCGGTATTAACCAGGGCGTGAGTCAGTCACTGCCTGATTTAAAGTAACCTGCAGTTCCGACAGAAAAAAAATGCCAGGTTAATGGCGTTGTAATAACACCTATTGGGTATATAAAAGGAATGGACACAATATCATGAGCAAAACCATGGATATTATCTCTCGTAAAACGTCATTGAAAAATGTTTTCACCGCAGAAGGAAATACATCCGTCGCGATGAATGAATCCGGTGTGGTCGTTATTCATGACGCAGTGAAAAATGTCGCCAGCTATGAACGCAGCGGCAATGATCTGATTATTCATATGCAGGATGGTTCGGTTATTCGCTGTGTAGGATATTTCGAGAATATAGGTGATAAAGACGAGAATAAACTGGTCTTTCAGGATGAAAATCAGCAGATGACCGAGGTGAATTTCACCGACGCCACTGCCCCTCATGATACGCCGGTATTTACCCTCACCGCGGTGGAAACCCCGCTGGCGGACATGAGCAGCCTAATGCTCAGCACGGCAGAAGTGACCGTGGAATGGCCGTACCTGCTGGCCGGCGTGCTGGGCGCGGGCGCGGCGGGCGCGTTGCTGGGTCACAGCGGCGGCACCGACGAAAAAACCAAAGTCATCGATAACACCAAAGATGTCGAAGTGGCACAGCCGACGTTCCTCGTGACCGACACGCAGGGCGACAGCCAGGGCATTCTGGCGAATCAGGCGGTGACCGACGACACGCGTCCGACCTTCACCGGCACCGGGTATCCGGGGGCGGATATCGCCATTGTGGATGCCAGCGGTAACATCATCGCCACCACCGTGGTTGACGCAAACGGGCAGTGGACGGCACAACTGGCTGCGCAGTCTGCCGGTTCGCATACCTACATGGTGGTACAGGAAAGCAACGGTTCCACCACCAGCGCAGGCTCCATCACCCTGACCATTGTCACGGCCAAAGCCTCCCTGAGCATCGACACCATGGCGGGCGATAACGTGCTCAACGCTGCCGAAGCAGGCAGCGACGTGACGCTTTCCGGTAAAAGCGAAAACCTGGCGGCGGGCACCGCGGTGACCGTTTCCCTCAACGGTTCAAGCTGGCAGACCACCGTGGGTGCAGACGGCTCCTGGTCCGTGCAGGTGCCGGCGGCAGACGCGCAGGCTCTGGCTGACGGTGTTCACACCGTGCAGGTCAGCGGCGTGGATCGCGCCGGTAACAACATCACCTCCACCTCAACGCTGACGGTGGATACGCACCCTCCGTCGCTGACCATCGGCACGCTGGCGGGCGATGACATTCTTAATGCGGCGGAAGCGGGCAGCGACCTGATCCTCAGCGGCACCTCGGATGCCGGTGCCGGTCAGACCGTCACTCTCAACCTGAACGGCCAGACCTACACCACGACCGTTGGCGCAGACGGCAACTGGTCCGTGAGCGTTCCGGCCGCGCAGGCAGGCGCACTGGCGAACGGCAACGTCACCCTCAGCGCCAGCGTCAGCGATGCGGCGGGTAACAGCACTTCCACCACGCATGATTTCCGCGTAGACACCACCGTGCCGGTCGTCACCATCGATACCATCGCCGGTGACAACATCCTCAACAGCACGGAGCAAATGCAGGCGCACATCGTCAGCGGCACCAGCACCGGCGGGGAAGCGGGCGACACCGTCACGCTGGTCATCAACGGCCAGACCTACACCACAACGCTGGCGGCGGATGGCTCATGGAGCATCGGTTTACCGGCGTCCGTGTTCAGTTCACTGGCGGACGGCAGCCACGATGTCAGCGTCAGCATCACCGACAAAGCAGGCAATACCGGCAGCCAGACCTCGACCCTCGTACTGTCTTCCGATTTGCCGGAACTGACCATTGATACCGTCGCGATTGAAAACGTGATCAACGCCGAAGCCAAAGGCGCAGCGCTGGCCGTCACCGGCACCAGCAGCAGCCCGGATGGCACCTCCGTCACCCTGACGCTCAACGGTGTGGATTACACCACCCGCGTCAGCGGCGGCCAATGGTCAGTCAGCATTCCGGCGTCCGATGTGGCGAAACTCGGTGAAGCCCATTACACCCTGACCGTCGTCAGCACCGACGCGGCCGGCAACACCGGTAGCGCATCGCATCAGGTGCAGGTGGATTCCGTGCTGCCGCAGGTCACGGTGAACGTCACCGCAGGCGATGACATCATCAACGCCACAGAAATCACCGCTGACCAGATCCTCAGCGGGAAAGTCACCCATGCGGCGGCGGGCGATACCGTGCTCGTCACCTTGGGCGGCCACACTTATCAGACCACCGTCGCAGACGACCTGAGCTGGAGCGTCAGCGTGCCAGCGGCAGACTGGCAGGCGCTTGGCGACGGAAATCTTACCGTCAGCGCGTCAGTGACCAACCAGCACGGCAACACCGGCAACGGCGAGCGCGAAATCATCATCGACGCCAGTCTGCCGGGCTTGCGCATAGATACCGTTGCGGGCGATGACATCGTCAACAGCATCGAAATTCAGCAAAACCAGATCATCAGCGGCACCAGCACCGGCATTGCCGAAGGCAGTACGGTGATCGTGACGGTCAACGGCGTGGAGTATCGGGCGAATGTGAGCGCCAGCGGCAGCTGGTCAGCGGCCATTCCGGCGGCAGACGTGGCGAACTGGCCTGCGGGCGAGCTGAACATCAGCGTGACCGGCTCCAGCACGTCGGGCAACAGCGTCAGCATTGCCAACAACATCACCGTTGATCTCAGCAGCGTGGCGATTGCCATCGACACCATCGCGCTGGACAACATCCTCAATGCCGCGGAAAAAGCGGCAGATGTCACGCTGAGCGGCACCACGCAAAATGTCGAAGCCGGTCAGCAGGTGACGGTGAATTTCGCGGGCGGCACCTATCAGACGACGGTGCAGGCGGACGGCAGCTGGAGCGTCACCGTTGCGGCGGCGGACATCAGAAATCTGAAAGATGGCGACACTAACGTGAGCGTCAGCGTGACCAACGTCGCGGGCAATAACGCCAGCGCGGCGCAGGAACTGACGGTAGACACCGCCGCGCCAACGCTGAGCCTTAACGTGACCGCCGGTGACAACGTACTGAACAGAGCCGAAGCGGGCGCAGACGTGGTAGTGAGCGGCACGACAAACGCCGAAGCCGGTCAGCAGGTGACGATTACCCTTAACGGCAAAACCTACACCGCGGAAGTCGCGGCAGACGGCACCTGGCGCACCACGGTGCCGGCGGCAGACGCGGGGGCGATCACAGACGGCACTTACACCGTCAGCGCCAGCGTCAGCGACATTGCCGGTAATACCACCGACGCGACTGGCTCGCTGCTGGTGGACGTGACCGCGCCAACCCTGACCATCAACACCGTGGCCGCCGACGACGTGATCAACGCGCAGGAGCATCAGCAAAACCTGATGATCACCGGCGGCAGCACCGGCGTGCCTGCGGGCGGGCTGGTGACGGTTGAGATCGACGGCCACAGCTACACCGCCGCGGTGGATGCGTCGGGCAACTGGAGCGTCGGCGTTCCGGCCTCAGTGGTCAGCACCCTGAACGATACCGGCTACACCATTACTGCCAGCGCGAAAGACGCGGCAGGCAATCCGGGTTCCGTCACGCACGGCGTGACGGTAGATACCGTTTCTCCGGTACTGACCATCAACACCGTGGCATCCGACGACGTGATCAACGCCATTGAAAAAGGCGAAGCCCTCACCGTCAGCGGCGCCAGCGACGGCGCGGACGGTTCAACCGTTACCCTGACTCTCAACGGCAAAGCGTACAGCACCCAGGTCAGCGGCGGCGTCTGGACGCTGGACGTTCCTGCGGGCGACGTGGCAAACCTCGGCGAAGCGAACTATACCCTCAGCGCCTCCAGCACTGACGCGGCGGGCAACACCGGCAGCGCCACGCACAACGTGCTGGTGGACAGCTCGCTGCCATCCATGATCATCAATGCGGTGGCGGGTGACGATGTGATCAACGCCGCCGAAGCAGCGGCGGATCAGACCCTGAGCGGCCGCGTCACCAATGCGGCAGAGGGTGACACTGTCACCATCACGCTCGGCGGCAAAACGTATGAAGCTAAAGTGCAGGCCGATCTGAGCTGGAGCGTCAGCGTGCCATCGGCTGACCTGCAAGGGTTCGGCGACGGCGACCTGACCGTCAGCGCCAGCGTGACCAACCAGCACGGCAACACCGGCAACGGTGAGCGCGATATCGCCATCGACGCCAACCTGCCGGGCCTGCGTCTGGATACCGTGGCCGGTGACGACATCGTCAACAGCATCGAAATCCAGCAAAACCAGATCATCAGCGGCACCAGCACCGATCTCGAACCGAACAGCACTGTGACGGTGACCGTGAACGGCGTGGATTACTCCGCAAGCGTACAGGCCAACGGCAGCTGGTCGGCGGCAATCCCTGCTGCGGACGTGGCGAACTGGCCTGCGGGCCCGCTTGCCATCACCGTCAGCGGCGCGGACGCTTCCGGCAATCCGGTGAGCATTACGCAAAACATCATCGTTGATCTGAGCAGCGTGGCGATCACCGTCGATACCATCGCGGTAGACGACATCATCAACGCTGGGGAAAAAGCGGCAGACCTGACGCTGAACGGCACGACGCAAAACGTCGAAGCCGGTCGCGACGTGACCGTTAACTTTGCCGGTCACATTTACACGGCCAAAGTGGCCGACGACGGCAGCTGGAGCGTCACCGTTCCGGCAACGGACATGGCCGCGCTGAAAGACGGCGACGCCACGGCCACCGCCAGCGTGACCAACGCGGCAGGTAACAGCGCCAGCGCGGCGAATACCGCAGAAGTGGATGCTTCCGCGCCAACGCTGACCATCGACACCCTCGCCGGTGACAACGTACTGAACAGCGCCGAAGCGGGCGCAGACGTGGTAGTGAGCGGGACGACCAACGCCGAAGCCGGTCAGCAGGTGACCGTGACACTTAACGGTAAAACCTACACCGCGGAAGTCGCGGCAGACGGCACCTGGAACACCACGGTACCGGCGGCAGACGCAGGCGCCATCACTGACGGCACTTACACCGTCAGCGCCAGCGTCAGCGATATCGCCGGTAACACCACCGGCGCGACGGGCTCGCTGCTGGTGGACGTGACCGCGCCAACGCTGACCATTAACACCGTGGCAGCCGACGACGTGATCAACGCGCAGGAGCATCAGCAAAACCTGATGATCACCGGCGGCAGCACCGGCGTGCCTGCGGGCGGGCTGGTCACGGTTGAAATTGACGGCCACAGCTACACCGCCGCGGTGGATGCGTCGGGCAACTGGAGCGTCGGCGTTCCGGCCTCTGTCGTCAGCACCCTGAACGATACCGGCTACACCATTACCGCCAGCGCGCAAGACGCGGCGGGCAATCCGGGTTCCGTCACGCACGATGTGACGGTAGATACCGCTGCGCCGGTACTGACCATCAACACCGTGGCCTCTGACGACGTGATCAACGCCATTGAAAAAGGCGAAGCCCTCACCGTCAGCGGCACCAGCGACGGCGCGGACGGCTCAACCGTCACCCTGACTCTCAACGGCAAAGAGTACAGCACCCAGGTCAGCGGCGGCGTCTGGACGCTCGACGTTCCGGCAACTGATGTCGCAAACCTTGGCGAAGCAAACTACACGCTGAACGCCTCCAGCACCGACGCGGCGGGCAACACCGGCGGCACCACGCACAACGTGCTGGTCGATACCTCGCTGCCATCCGTGATCATCAATGCGGTGGCGGGCGACGATATCATCAACGCCGCCGAAGCAGCGGCAGACCAGACCCTGAGCGGCCGCGTCACCAACGCGGCAGAGGGTGACACTGTCACTATCACGCTCGGCGGCAAAACGTATGAAGCTAAAGTCCAGGCAGATCTGAGCTGGAGCGTCAGCGTGCCATCGGCTGACCTGCAAGGGTTCGGCGACGGCGACCTGACCGTCAGCGCCAGCGTGACCAACCAGCACGGCAACGCCGGCAACGGTGAGCGCGATATCGCCATCGACGCCAACCTGCCGGGCCTGCGTCTGGATACCGTGGCCGGTGACGACATCGTCAACAGCATCGAAATTACCCAAAACCAGATCATCAGCGGCACCAGCACCGATCTCGAACCGAACAGCACTGTGACGGTGACCGTGAACGGCGTGGATTATTCCGCCAGCGTGAAGGCTAACGGCAACTGGTCGGCGGCCATTCCGGCAGCGGACGTGGCGAACTGGCCTGCGGGCCCGCTGGCGATCACCGTCAGCGGCGCGGACGCCTCCGGCAACCCGGTGAGCATCACGCAAAACATCACCGTTGATCTGAGCAGCGTGGCGATCACCGTCGATACCATCGCGGTGGACGACATTATCAACGCGGCGGAAAAAGCGGCAGACCTGACCCTGAGCGGCACAACGCAAAACGTTGAGGCCGGTCGCGACGTGACCGTTAACTTTGCCGGTCACATTTACACGGCCAAAGTGGCAGACGACGGCAGCTGGAGTGTGAACGTTCCGGCGGCAGACATGGCGGCGCTGAAAGATGGCGACGCCACGGCGACCGTCAGCGTGACCAACGCGGCGGGCAACAGCGCCAGTGCGGCGAATACCGCTGAAGTGGATGCTTCCGTGCCGGTGGTGACCATTAATACCGTCACCAGCAGCGACGTGCTGACCGCGGTTTCGGGCAATGCAGACGTCACGCTGACCGGCACCAGCACCGCTGAAACCGGGCAGACCGTCACCATTACGCTCGGCGGCAATACCTATCTTGCGCAGGTTGCCGCAGACGGCACCTGGACTACCACCGTACCGGGCACTGTGTTCTCCGGCCTGGGCGATGGCAGCTACACCATGAATGCCTCGGTCAGCGATATCGCGGGCAACCCGGCATCGGCAACAGGCACCGCGCAGGTAGATCTCACCGCGCCGGTCGTGACCATCAACACCGTCGCGGGCGATAACGTCATTAACAGCAGCGAACATGCACAGGCGCAGGTGATCAGCGGCACCGTCTCCGGCGTGGAGGCAGGCAGCGTTGTCATCGTCACCGTCAATAACGTCGATTACCGTACGGTCAGCGACGCCAGCGGCAACTGGAGCGTCGGCGTTGCGGCGGACGTGATCAGCGGCCTGAACGACGGCAGCTACACCATCACCGCACAGGCGACGGACGTGGCCGGGAACACGGGTTCTGCAAACCGCGATGTGACCGTCGAAACGACCGCGCCGGTGTTTACCATCAATGACATGGCCGGTGGCGACAACATCCTTAATGCCACCGAAGCGCTCACCACCCTGACCATCACCGGTACGGTGACCGGTCTGGCGGATGGCACCCAGGTTATCGTCACGCTTAACGGTCTGGACTATCAGGGCACCGTCACCAACGGCGCATGGAGTGCGGACGTTCCGGCCAGCGATCTGGCGAACCTCGGACAGGCGTTGTATCAGGTGAGCGTGCGTGGCACCGACGAGTACGGCAACAGCGGTTCAGTCAGCAAAGGCCTGCAAACCTCTTCTGACAGCCCGGCCGTGACCATCAACGTGGTGGCCGGTGATGACGTGATCAACGCCAGCGAAGTGACCGCCGATCAGGTGATCAGCGGCAGCGTGCTCCATGCGGAAGCGGGGCAACAGGTGGTGGTCACCGTGGGCGGCAAGACGTATCACGCCGAGGTACAAAATGACCTGACCTGGAGCCTGACCGTTCCGGCGGCCGATCTCGCCGCAATGGGCGACGGCGCGCTGACGGTTTCCGCAACGGTGACCAATCTCAGCGGCAACACCGGTTCCGGTGAGCGTGATATTGCCATCGACGCGGCGATCCCCGGTTTACGCATTGATACCATTGCCGGTGACGACATCGTCAACAGCATTGAAATTACCCAAAACCAGATCATCAGCGGCACCAGCACCGGCATTGCCGAAGGCAGCACGGTGATCGTGACGGTCAACGGCGTGGAGTATCGGGCGAATGTGAGCGCCAGCGGCAGCTGGTCAGCGGCCGTTCCGGCGGCAGACGTGGCAAACTGGCCTGCGGGCGCACTGACGGTTTCCGTCAGCGGCACCAGCTCAGCCGGAAACAATGTCACCATTTCTGACAACATCACGGTGGATCTGACCGGTGTGGCGATCGCCATCGACACCGTCACCACCGACAACATCATCAACGCGGCGGAAAAAGCGGCAGATCTGACCCTGAACGGCACAACGCAAAACGTTGAAGCCGGTCAGAATGTCACGGTGATTTTCGCCGGTCATACCTACACCGCCAAAGTGGCCGACGACGGCAGCTGGAGCGTGACCGTTCCGGCGGCAGACATGGCGGCGCTGAAAGACGGCGACGCTACCGTTTCCGTGAGCGTCACCAATCTGGCAGGCAACAGCGCCAGCGCGGCGAATACTGTGGAAGTAGACACCGCCGCGCCAACGCTGAGCCTTAACGTGATCGCCGGTGACAACGTGCTCAACAGCGCCGAAGCGGGCGCCGACGTGGTGGTGAGCGGCACGACAAACGCGGAAGCCGGTCAGCAGGTGACCGTGACGCTTAACGGCAAAACCTACACCGCCGACGTGGCGGCAGACGGCACCTGGCGCACCACGGTGCCAGCGGCGGACGCGGGGGCGATCACCGACGGTACTTACACCGTCAGCGCCAGCGTCAGCGATATCGCTGGTAACACCACCGGCGCAACCGGCTCGCTGCTGGTGGACGTCACTGCACCAACCCTGACTATCAATACCGTGGCCGCCGACGACGTGATCAACGCGCAGGAGCATCAGCAAAACCTGATGATCACCGGCGGCAGCACCGGCGTGCCTGCGGGCGGGCTGGTGACGGTTGAGATCGACGGCCAAAGCTACACCGCCGCGGTGGATGCGTCGGGCAACTGGAGCATCGGCGTTCCGGCGTCCGTCGTCAGCACCCTGAACGATACCGGCTACACCATCACTGCCAGCGCGAAAGACGCGGCGGGTAATCCGGGCTCCGTCACGCACGATGTCACGGTGGATACCGCTGCACCGGCGCTGACCATCAACACCGTCGCCTCTGACGACGTGATCAACGCCATCGAAAAAGGCGAAGCGCTGACCGTCAGCGGCACCAGCGACGGTGCGGACGGCTCAACCGTCACCCTGACTCTCAACGGCAAAGAGTACAGCACCCAGGTCAGCGGCGGCGTCTGGACGCTCGACGTTCCGGCAACTGATGTCGCAAACCTCGGCGAAGCGAACTACACGCTGAACGCCTCCAGCACCGACGCGGCGGGCAACACCGGCAGCACCACGCACAACGTGCTGGTGGACAGCTCGCTGCCATCCGTCACTATCAATGCGGTGGCGGGCGACGACGTGATCAACGCCGCCGAAGCGGCGGCGGATCAGACCCTCAGCGGCCGCTCCACCAACGCGGCAGAGGGTGACACTGTCACTATCACGCTCGGCGGCAAGACCTACGAAGCCAAAGTCCAGGCCGATCTGAGCTGGAGCGTCAGCGTGCCATCGGCTGACCTGAAAGGGTTCGGCGACGGCGACCTGACCGTCAGCGCCAGCGTGACCAACCAGCACGGCAACACCGGCTCGAATGAGCGTGATATCGCCATCGACGCCAACCTGCCGGGCCTGCGTCTGGATACCGTGGCCGGTGACGACATCGTCAACAGCATCGAAATTACCCAAAACCAGATCATCAGCGGCACCAGCACCGATCTCGAACCGAACAGCACTGTGACGGTGACCGTGAACGGCGTGGATTATTCAGCCAGCGTGAAGGCCAACGGCAGCTGGTCGGCGGCAATTCCTGCTGCGGACGTGGCGAACTGGCCTGCGGGCCCGCTGGCGATCACCGTCAGCGGCGCGGACGCCTCAGGTAACCCGGTGAGCATCACCCAAAACATCACCGTTGATCTGAGCAGCGTGGCGATCACCGTTGATACCATCGCGGTGGACGACATCATCAACGCCGCGGAGAAAGCGGCAGACCTGACGCTGAGCGGCACCACGCAAAACGTCGAGGCCGGTCGCGACGTGACCGTTAACTTTGCCGGTCACATTTACACGGCCAAAGTGGCCGACGACGGCAGCTGGAGTGTGAACGTTCCGGCGGCAGACATGGCGGCGCTGAAAGACGGCGACGCCACGGCCACCGTCAGCGTGACCAACGCGGCGGGCAACAGTGCGAGCGCGGCGAATACCGCAGAAGTGGATGCTTCCGCGCCAACGCTGACCATCGACACCCTCGCCGGTGACAACGTGCTCAACAGCGCGGAAGCGGGTGCAGACGTGGTGCTGAGCGGCATGACAAACGCCGAAGCCGGTCAGCAGGTGACGGTGACACTTAACGGTAAAACCTACACCGCCGACGTCGCGGCAGACGGCACCTGGCGCACCACGGTACCGGCGGCAGACGCGGGGGCGATCACCGACGGCACTTACACCGTCAGCGCCAGCGTCAGCGATATCGCCGGTAACACCACCGGCGCAACTGGCTCGCTGCTGGTGGACGTTACTGCGCCGGTGGTGACCATCAACACTATCGCCGGTGACGATGTCATTAACCTCAGCGAACATGCTCAGGCGCAGGTGATCAGCGGCGGCAGCACCGGCACGGTCAGCGGTAACACCGTGACAGTGGTGATTGACGGCAACACCTACACCACCGTGGTGGACGCCAGCGGCAACTGGAGCGTCGGCGTACCGGCCAGCGTGATCAGCGGGATTTCTGACGGCACTTACACCGTCAGCGTCAGCATCACCGACAGCGCAGGCAACACCGGTTCTCAGACGCATGATGTCACCGTCGACACCGGCCTGCCGGGCCTGAGCATTGATGCGATTTCGCAGGACAACGTGCTGAATGCCATTGAAAAAGGTGAAGACCTGACGATTTCCGGCACCGGCACCAACCTGAGCGAAGGCACGCAGGTTACCGTGACGCTGAACGGCGTGACCTATACCGCGCAGATTGCGGCGGGCGTCTGGAGCCTGACGGTTCCGGCCAGCGCACTGGCGGCACTGGGCGAAGCGAACTACAGCGTGACCGCCAGCGCCAACAGCGATATCGGCAACAACATCACCGAAAGCGCTAACCTGCTGGTCGATACCTCGCTGCCATCCGTGATCATCAATGCGGTGGCGGGCGACGACGTGATCAACGCTGCCGAAGCGGCGGCAGACCAGACCCTGAGCGGCCGCGTCACCAACGCGGCAGAGGGCGACACAGTCACCATCACGCTCGGCGGCAAGACCTATGAAGCCAAAGTGCAGGCCGATCTGAGCTGGAGCGTCAGCGTGCCATCGGCTGACCTGCAAGGGTTCGGCGACGGCGACCTGACCGTCAGCGCCAGCGTGACCAACCAGCACGGCAACACCGGTAACGGTGAGCGCGAAATCGCCATCGACGCCAACCTGCCGGGCCTGCGTCTGGATACCGTGGCCGGTGACGACATCGTCAACAGCATCGAAGTCCAGCAAAACCAGATCATCAGCGGCACCAGCACCGATCTCGAACCGAACAGCACTGTGACGGTGACCGTGAACGGTGTGGAATATTCCGCAAGCGTACAGGCCAACGGCAGCTGGTCGGCGGCAATCCCTGCTGCTGACGTGGCGAACTGGCCTGCGGGCGAGCTTGCCATCACCGTCAGCGGCGCGGATGCCTCCGGTAACCCGGTGAGCATCACGCAAAACATCACCGTTGATCTGAGCAGCGTGGCGATCACCGTCGATACCATCGCTGTGGACGACATCATCAACGCGGCGGAAAAGGCGGCAGATCTGACCCTGAGCGGCAAGACGCAAAACGTTGAAGCCGGTCGCGACGTGACCGTCAACTTTGCCGGTCATACCTACACCGCCAAAGTGGGCGACGACGGCAGCTGGAGCGTGAACGTTCCGGCAGCGGACATGGTTGCGCTGAAAGACGGCGACGCCACGGCGACCGTCAGCGTGACCAACGCGGCGGGCAACAGTGCGAGCGCGGCGAATACCGCAGAAGTGGATGCTTCCGCGCCAACGCTGACCATCAACACCCTCGCCGGTGACAACGTACTGAACAGCGCGGAAGCGGGCGCAGACGTGGTAGTGAGCGGGACGACAAATGCGGAAGCCGGTCAGCAGGTGACGATTACCCTTAACGGTAAAACCTACACCGCCGACGTCGCGGCAGACGGCACCTGGAACACCACGGTACCGGCGGCAGATGCGGGCGCGATCACAGACGGCACTTACACCGTCAGCGCCAGCGTCAGCGATATCGCCGGTAACAGCACCCGCACCGACAGCGCCCTGCTGGTGGATGTCACTGCGCCGGTGGTCACCGTCAACACCGTCGCCGGTGACGATGTGCTGAACACCGCAGAACATGCGCAGGCGCAGGTGATCACCGGTGGCAGCACCGGGACGCAGGCGGGCAATCTGGTGACGCTGGTGATTGACGGCAACACCTACACCACCGTGGTGGATGCCAGCGGCAACTGGAGCGTCGGCGTACCGGCGAGCGTGATCAGCGCGCTGGCCTCCGGCGAAACGACCTTCACGGTGAGCATCACCGACAGCGCGGGCAATACCGGCAGCACCGGCCATCTGATCACCGTCAATACCGATGCGGTCAGCCTGAGCATCGATGCGATTGCGCAGGATGACATCATCAATGCGGCGGAGCACGGCAACAGCCTGACGCTTTCCGGCAGCAGTGAAAAACTGATTTCCGGCACAGAAGTCGCCGTTGTGCTGAACGGCAAAACCTACACCGCACAGGTGGATGTCAACGGTGACTGGACGCTGAGCGTTCCGGCGACCGATGTCGCCAGCCTGACGGACGGTAACTACACCGTGACCGCCAGCGCCCGGGATGCGGCGGGTAATCCGGCCAGCGCCAGCCATGACGTGCTGGTGGATACCACCGCACCGGCGCTGTTGATCAACCCGATCACCGCCGACGGCATGCTGAACGCGGCGGAGCTGGAGCAGCCATTAACCCTGAGCGGCACCTCCACGGCGCAGGCCGGTCAGACGGTGAGCGTGACGCTCAACAGTGTCACCTATACCACGCGGGTTAACGCCGACGGCACCTGGTCGGTGCAGGTTCCGCAGGACGACGTGGCAGCCTTGCAGGATGGCACCCTGACGGTCAACGCCAGCACCACGGACGTGGCGGGCAACCCGGCCTCGGCGAGCGCATCAGTGATTGTCGATACCCTTGCGCCGACGCTGACCATCAGCACCATTGCCGGTGATGACATCATCAACACCACCGAGCAGCAGGCGGGTCAGACCATCAGCGGCACCACGTCGGCAGAAGCCGGTCAGACGGTCACCGTGACCTTCAACAACCGCGAATACCACGGCACCGTCACCGCAGAAGGGACGTGGAGCGTGAATG
This sequence comes from Rahnella sp. R3(2024), assembly GCF_042920125.1. Lineage (NCBI taxonomy): Bacteria > Pseudomonadati > Pseudomonadota > Gammaproteobacteria > Enterobacterales > Yersiniaceae > Rahnella > Rahnella sp. R3(2024). The sequence goes on along the minus strand of NZ_JBHGBU010000002.1, from coordinate 13,068 downwards.
TGCCTGCGGCAGATTTCAACGGTGTGGCCGACGGCAGTTATACCGTCAGCGCGTCCGTGACGGATGTGGCGGGCAACCCGGCAGCGGCGGATTCTTCTGTCAGCCTCAGCGGTGTGGTGCCTGAAGTCACCATCAACACCTTCGCGCAGGACGACGTGATAAGCGCGGCGGAACACGCCGGGCCGCTGGCGATTACCGGCACCTCAACGGCACCGGCAGGTTCCATCGTGACGGTGACGCTGAACGGCCAGAGCTACACCACGCAGGTCGGCAACGACCAGAACTGGACGCTGAATCTCAGCGCCAATGCGGTGAACGCGCTGGCGGATGGTGAGAATTACACCATCACCGCGTCGGTCACCAACAGCATCGGCAACGTCGGTGCGGCCAGTCACGACATTGCGGTAGACACCACCGCGCCATCGATGACCATTACCCTGGATTCGATCAGCGATGATACCGGCCGCAGCAACAGCGATTTCGTGACCAGCGACAACACCATCACGCTTAACGGCACGCTGTCTGCGGCATTGGGCAACAACGAATTCGCGCAAATCAGCCTGGATGGCGGGGTGACCTGGACTGACTTAACCGTGACCGGCACGACCTGGCGCTATGCGCAGGGGAGCGCGCTGGCGGATGGCAGTTACACCTATAACGTGCGGGTGATTGATGCGGCAGGCAACGTCGGTTCTACGGCGTCGCAGACCGTGGTGATTGATACCCTGGCACCGGACGCCAGCCAGACCATCAGTATCGATGCGATTTCGCAGGATACCGGCCTGAGCAGCAGCGACTTTATCACCAGCGACACCACCATTAACCTGCGCGGCACGCTTGGCGCGGCGCTGGGGGCGGATGAGTATGCCCAAATCAGCCTCGACGGTGGCACTACCTGGCAAGACGTCAGCATCAGCGGCCTGACCTGGACCTACATCGATGGCCGTACGCTGACCGACGGGGATTACAACTACCAGATGCGCGTGGTCGATCTGGCCGGTAACGTCGGCGCGACCGCCAGCCAGGTGGTCACGATCGATACCACGGCACCGGACAGCAGCAAAACCGTCAGTATTGATGCAATAAGTCCGGATACCGGTCTGAGCAGCACCGACTTTGTGACCAGCAGCACCGCGCTGACCGTCACCGGTAAGCTCGGCGCGGCGCTGGCTGCCGACGAGTTCGTGCAGGTCAGTCTCGATGGCGGTGTGACCTGGTCGAACGCGACCACCATCGGCACCGGCTGGACATTTGTGGATGGCCGCACGCTGACGGACGGTGATTACACCTATAACGTCCGCGTGGTGGACACGGCGGGTAACGTCGGCAGCGTGACCTCAAAAGTGGTTACCGTTGATACCGTTGCGCCGGACAGCACTAAAACCGTGACCATCGACAGCATCAGCACGGACACCGGTATTTCAGACAGCGACTTCGTGACCAGCGATACCTCGCTGACGGTCACCGGTTCGATTGGCGCGGAACTTGGCGCAGGCGAAGTGGTGCAAATCAGTGTTGATAACGGCGCGACCTGGACCACCGTGACGCTGCAGGGCAGCACCTGGCGCTACGTGGATGGCCGCACGCTGACCGACGGCCAGACGCTGTATCAGGTTCGCGTGGTGGATCAGGCCGGTAACGTCGGCCAGACCGCGCAGCAGGTGGTGACCATTGACACCACCGCGCCGACGCAACTCATCACCATTGGCGCGATCAGCACTGACACCGGCGATTCGGCCAGTGACTTTATTACCAGCGACAATACCCTGACGTTCACCGGAAGGCTGAGCGCGACGCTGGCGACCGACGAAAGGGCGCAAATCAGCCTCGACGGCGGCAACACCTGGACGGATGTGATCGTTAACGGCCAGTCATGGAGCTATGACGCCACCGGCACCGTGCTGACCGACGGCAATCATAACGTGCAGGTCCGGGTTATCGATCAGGCAGGCAACATCGGCACGATCGGCAGTCAAACCGTGGTCATCGACACGCTGAACCCGGAAGCGGTCGCGACCATCGTTCAGTATTCGGATGATGAAGGCGACCGTCAGGGATCCTTCGGTTCAGGCACTTACACCGATGAAACCGCACCGACGCTGAGCGGCACGCTGAGCAAGGCGCTGGCCGATGGCGAAGTGCTGAAAATCTACCGCAACGGCGTGTTTGTTGGCGTCGCGACGGTGGTTGGTCTGGCCTGGACCTTCTCGGATTCGGCGCTGGCTGACGGCACCTATGTTTACGTCGCGACTTCGCAGGATCTGGCGGGGAACACCACGTCATCCACCGATTTTACATTGACCGTGGATACGTCAATTCCGACCACCATTGCCACCGTGACAGCGGAATCTACGCAGGACACCACGCCGATCATCAGCGGGACCTTGTCCGAAGCGCTGGGCGAAGGCATGTATGTGCAGGTGGTGGTCAACGGCGTGACCTACACGTCGGAAGCTGGCGGTGCCGTGGTCGTCGATCCGCTCAACAATACCTGGTATTTGCAGGTGCCGGGCGCTCTGGGGCTGGCAAGTTATGACGTGACCGCGCAGGTAAGAAGCAGCGCCGGTAACGGTAACGATGCGGGCATCAGCACCAGCGCGATCATCGTGTATGCCGAAACCGCCGTGGACACCAGCTGGGCCACTACCGCAGGGGCAACAACCACCAACGCGATGGCGTTCAGCGTGAACGCTAACGGTTTGTGGAACATTGTCACCGGTATCTCCGATTACACCAGTACCGACCTGAACAGTTATACCGGCACCACGCTGACCAACTCCCGCGGCAACATTGTGGTGAGTTATACGCTGGCGGATACCGACCGTAACGGCACGTCAGACATTTATGCGACGGAAACCAACTACGGCGGCAGCATCCAGGGTAAATGGACGGCGAACCCGGACGGCACTTACACCTACGGCCAGCAGGCTGTCGGCACGCTGATCTGGTACGGCGGCGTGATTGCTTACGACAAAACTGGCGATGGCTGGGTGGATCTGGCCTACGGCGATGCGGGCGGCGACTCCCGTACGTATCTGGTCAATAACAACGGCGTACTTTCCGCGGACGGTACCAACGGCGCGGCAGGGCTGGCGGGGGTGACATACCGTGAAATCTCCGGCGTGGATATCAACAACGACGGTACCGTGGACATCGTTCAGCACACCAACCGCAACGGCGCGTATGCGCTGACGGTGGTGAGCAACAACGGAACCGGCACGCTGACAGAAACCCAAAATATCGCCAACGTCTTTGTGCCGAATGCGGCCAACACCACCACGGCGGCGTCGATGACATGGGCGGACTTCAACGGCGACGGCCTGATGGATTTGTACATTTCCTCCGGTCTGAATCCGAACGGCACGTACAACTATGGCGGCGCGATTTATTACAACAGCGGGCAGGGCACCCTGCTGACCACGCCAACGGCGGTGGGCGCGGCGACGACCAATGCGGCGTCAGCCGGGTATCTCTCTGCCGCCGTGGACTGGGACGGTGACGGTGATATGGACATCATCAAGTTCAGCACCTATTCCGGCAGCCAGACCGCCACGCTGTTTATGAATGACGGCACCGGTAACAACTGGAGCAGCAGCACGCTGGCCACCGCACTGGTCAACGTCACGGGGATTGCCACCCTCGATTACGACTGGAACGGAACACAGGATCTGCTGGTGTCGCAGGCTAACGGCAAAGTGGTGTACATCGCCAACAACAGCACCATTGCCGACGGCACGGCGATCCACCTGCGCATTCTCGACGGCGAAGGGATGAACGTGTTCTACGGCAATACCGTTCAGCTGTACAACTCAGCCGGTGAACTGGTGGCCTCGCAGATCATCAACGCCCAGTCAGGTATCGGGATTAACGACGCCTCGGCGCTGGTGAACTTCTACGGGCTGGATCCGAATGAAACCTATTCGGCGGTGCTGGTGCGCAACATCAACGGTGTGTCGTCCAATGCCACCTGGACTGACCTGACCGCAGGCGATGGCACCAGCAGCTACTCGGTAACGGCGGATGCCGCCACCGGCGGACAAAGCGGCACCCTTACCGGCACCGGCTACAACGATACGTTTATCGCGGAAAGCGGCACCTATATCTACAACGGTTCCGGCGGCTGGAGCACCACGTCAGACCATGCGACATGGAGCGCCACCGGGGGTCAGGACATCGTCGATTACCGCAATGCCACCAGCGGAGTCACCGTGGATCTGAGCAACACCAATGCCCAGAACACCGGATTCAACACGTCAACCTTCAAAGATATCGAAGGCATTGCCGGGTCGAACTTTGACGATGTGTTCACCGGCAGCGCGGGCGATAACGTGTTCGAAGGGCGCGGCGGCAACGACACCTTCAACCTGGGCAACGGCGGGCACGACACGCTGCTGTACAAGTTGCTCGACAGTGCTGACGCCACCGGCGGTAACGGTGCCGATACCATCAACGGCTTTACGGTCGGCACATGGGAAGGTACGGCGAACACCGATCGTCTTGATCTGAGCGATCTGTTGCAGTCGAGCGGTTACACCGGTACGGCAGATGCCAGCTACGTGAACGGCGTCGCCACTCTGGGCGCTGGCGTCGGCAATCTGGCGGAGTACCTGAGCGTCAGCACTGAAGGCAACGACACCGTCATTAAGGTCGATCTGGATGGCAGCGGCACAGCGCAGTCGATGACCACCATCGCCACGCTGACCAACGTTCACACCGATCTGGCGACGCTGCTGGCGAACCATCAGTTAGTGGTTGGCTAACGGCAACCGGAAAGCGGCGGGGCAGAGGGATGATCCTCTGCTCCGCTTCTCCCGCTCAATATTCATGTTCTGGAATGAACGTGAAGGAACAATGAATTAGGGAACAATGCAGATGAATAAAGAGATCATGTCAGAGAAAAGCAGTACCGCACCGGAGGCCGTGGCGTTCGATGGCCGCGCCGCGCAGGCGGAGAAACAAAAGGGGTATAGCGCGTGGCTGAGCGCCATGCTGGATGTCGCCCGCCACTATCGTCTGGATTATTCAGAAGAGCATGTGAAAGCCACGCTCGCCTGGGAGATGGGCGCACCGCAAGACAACGTGCTTGATGAGATGGCGCACAAACTCGGGCTGGCGCGCGTGACCCGCTCATTCCATCCTGCCGATCTGGACCCGATGTCCGTGCCGTTTATTTTGACGCTGGACAATGGCCGTCTGGGCGTGGTGACGCATCTGGACGCCAGCGGCCAGTGCGCCGTGCAGTTTACCGAGGATCAGGGGCTGGAAACCACGCTCACCCCTGAACAGCTTTTATCGCGGGTGCAGAGCATCACTCTGCTGCGCCCTTTGCAGGCCCTGCCGGATGCGCGCGTTGATAACTACATCAAGCCGTACAAAAAGAACTGGTTCTGGGATCTGGCCCTTAAAGACTGGCGTCGCTACGGCGACATTATGGTGGCGGCGATGATCGCCAACGTGCTGGCGCTGGCCGGTATGTTGTTTTCCATGCAGGTGTACGACCGCGTAGTGCCCTCGCAGTCGGTGCCGACGCTGTGGGTGTTATTCGGCGGCGTGATGATCGCCATTGTGTTTGAATTCGTGATGCGCATGGTGCGCGTCCATATTTCTGACGTGGTGGGGAAACGCGCCGATCTGCGCATTTCCGACCGCGTTTTTGGCCGCGCGCTGCGCATTAAAAACGGCGCCCGCTCCAAATCCACCGGTTCTTTTATTTCGCAAATCCGCGAGCTGGAATCGGTGCGTGAACTGATCACCTCGACCACCATCAGCGTGATTTCTGACCTGCCTTTCTTCCTGTTATTCACGGTCATTCTGTGGATGATTGGCGGCCCGCTGGTGTTTGTGGTGCTGCTGGCGATCCCGCTTTTGCTGATCCCAGGGTTACTGATCCAGAAACCGCTGGCGAAACTGGCGAACGAAGGCATGCGCGAATCCGCAGTGCGAAACGCCTCACTGGTGGAAGCGGTGGAATCGCTGGAAGACATCAAACTGATGCGCGCTGAACAGCGCTTTCAGAATCAGTGGAACCACTGCAACGAAGTCTCCGCCGACATCAGTATGCGTCAGCGTTTTCTCACCAGCCTGCTGATGACCTGGACGCAGGAAGTGCAGTCGATTGTTTACGCCATCGTGCTGCTGGTGGGCTGTTATCTGGTGATGAACGGCGACATGACCACCGGTGCGCTGGTGGGAACCACCATCCTCGCCTCCCGCACTATCGCGCCGCTGGCGCAGATCTCCGGCGTGCTCTCCCGCTGGCAGCAGGCCAAGGTGGCGCGTAAAGGGCTGGATGAACTGATGCAGCGGCCTGTCGATCAGGAAGACGGGCAGAAAATGGTGCATAAGGCGCAGATCGCCGGTGAATACCAGGTGCACGATGCGGTGTTCTATTACGACGAAGAAGAGAAAGTGGCCAATCTGGCGCTGAACAACCTGCACATCAGGCCGGGCGAGAAGATCGCCGTGCTGGGTAAAAACGGTGCCGGTAAATCGACGCTGTTGCAGGTGCTGGCCGGTATGCAGCAGGTGCAACAGGGGCAGGTGGTGCTGGATAACGTCAACATCAAACAGATCGATCCGGCGGATTTACGCCGTGACGTGGCGCTGCACAATCAGCACGCCAGACTGTTTTTCGGCTCGGTGCGCGACAACATCACCATGGGCAGACCGCAGGCCACGGACGACGAAATCCATCAGGCGCTGGTGTTAAGCGGGGCGTTGACCTTTGTGCAGCAAAAAGAGAATGGCCTGAATTTCCTGATCCACGAAGGCGGCGTTGGCCTCTCCGGCGGCCAGCGTCAGGCGCTGTTATTAGCGCGTCACATCATCATGCAGCCGCAGGTGTTGCTGCTTGATGAACCGAGCGCGTGGCTGGATGAAATCTCCGAGGCGAATCTGATCACTCACCTGGCCGCCTGGGGTAAAGGCAAAACGCTGGTGGTCGCCACCCACCGTCTGGCGCTATTGCAGCTGGTGGACAGGATTATCGTGATGGACAACGGACGCATCACGCTCGACGGCAGCAAAGACGAGATCCTCAGTAAACATTTCAGACCGAAAGGGCAGCCAGCCCAGGCCGCGAAAGCCGTCAATAAGGAGATGACATCATGAATGGAAACCAACGCCATCACCGGCCACTGAGTGAAAAAACGTTGCCGCGTTCGACCCTGCTGGTATGGAGCCTGGCGCTGATGCTGTTGTGCTTCACGCTGTGGGCGAATTTCTACACGCTCGACGAAGTCACCACCGGCACCGGCAAAGTCATCCCTTCGGCGCACGAACAGATCGTGCAATCGCTGGAAGGCGGTATCGTTCACAGTATTGACGTGCGCGAAGGCGAAGTGGTGGAGCGCGGCCAGCGTCTGGCGCAGCTCGACCGCACCAAAACCGAGTCCGGCGTGCAGGAAAGCCAGTCACGCCTGCACGCCGCGCTGGCGACGGCGGCACGCCTGACCGCTCAGATCAACGGCACACCGCTGACCTTTCCGGCCGATCTTGACGATGAACCGGAGCTGGTGAAATCCGAAACTGAACTCTACAACTCCAGCCGTAACAGCCTGGAGAAGCAGCTTTCCGGCCTGAAGCAGGGCGTGGCGCTGATCCGCCGCGAGCTGAGCATGACCGTGCCGCTGGTGAAACAGGGCGCGGCCAGCGACGTGGAAGTGCTGCGTCTGCAACGTCAGATCAACGAAATGGAAAGCAAAGCCACCGATCTGGAAACCCAGTATCACGTGCGTGCGGGCGAGGAGCTGGCGAAAGCCAATGCGGAAATCGAAACCCAGCGCTCGGTGGTTTTAGGCCGTAAAGATTCCCTGAACCGTCTGGAGTTTTTCTCCCCGGTAAAAGGCATTGTGAAGAATATTGACGTCAACACCGTCGGCGGCGTGATCCCGCCGAATGGCAAACTGATGACGCTGGTGCCGATTGACGATCAGATGCTGGTGGAGGCACAAATTTCACCGCGCGACGTGGCGTTTATTCACCCCGGCCAGAAAGCCAAAGTGAAAATCACCGCCTACGACTATTCGATTTACGGCAGTTTTGACGGAGAAGTGACCACGATTTCGCCCGACACTATTCAGGACGAGGTCCGCCGTGACGTCTATTATTACCGCGTGAACATCAAGACCAACGCCAATTATCTGGAAAATAAGCATCATGAAAAGTTTTATATTTTCCCCGGCATGATCGCGACAGTGGATATCAAAACCGGCAACAAAAGCATTCTTGATTATCTGCTGAAACCGCTGAACAAAATGAACGAAGCCATGCGTGAGCGTTAAGCCTGACGGCGGCATGACACAGAAAAGGGCGCGTTACCTGAGGTAGCGCGCCCTTTTTGCATAACCGGCAATCGTATTACTGGAAGTAGATATCGCCGGATTCGGCTTTGAGAATTTTGCCGTCGGTGTCGGTGATCATCGCGTAATTGCCCGCGATGTAGGTCCAGTGGCTGCCTGCGTCAGGGGCGGGCAGGTGGCGCTGTTGCCAGTCAACAATTTCATAAGGCTTGGTGCGGTATAAACCGGGCACGGTGTCGCCCAGTTTGTATTCGGTCGAGTCATCAAAGAACGATTTGATCTCATGGGAAGGGGTCGCCGCAGACGCAGTGTGCGACAGCGTCATCACGGAGGAGAAAACCAGAGCTGACAACATCATCATTTTTGAGTAACGCATAATATATCCCGTTAAAAACTATCAATATAACGTCCGTCGTCAGTCCTTTGTCGTCGCAACGAAGCCTGTACTTTCAGTCTGGTCAGGATAATAACGAGAAACAGGCCGTAAGGCGGGGCGAATAATTGTGTCGAAATGCAAATGAGTGAAAGGGTTTCCCCTGCGGCGGGCAAGGGCTGCCTCAGACTCAGAAATATCCTTAATGACACATGGGCTGGCATATCTGTTCTACCTTTAGGGTTCCTTCATTCGTTTTTATACAAGGAGCCTGTGTATGAACAACAACAAAACGATCCCCGTTTCCCTTAACGATCCGCATGTGGACACTTTCCCAAAACCGCCGTTTGAACAGCAAAAGCAGCCGTTCCCCGGTCTGGTCAGCAAGATGATCCCGGTGCCCGATCACGGTGAAACCTCTTATAAAGGCAGTTCACGTCTGAAGGGGCGTAAAGCGCTGGTGACCGGCGGTGACTCGGGTATCGGCAGGGCGGTGGCGATAGCCTTTGCCCGTGAAGGGGCCGATGTCGCGATAAACTATCTGCCCGATGAAGAGCCGGATGCGCAAGATGTGGTGGCGTTGCTGCGCAAGGAAGGGGTGAAAATCGTCACGATTCCGGGCGATATCCGTGAGGAAAAATTCTGTCAGACGCTGGTGAAAGAGGCGGCTGAGCAGCTTGGCGGGCTTGATCTGCTGGTCAACAATGCGGGGCGTCAGCAGTTCTGCAATTCGATCAAAGACCTGACCACCGAAGCTTTTGACGCCACGTTCAAAACGAACGTCTATGCCATGTTTTGGATCACCAAAGCCGCGCTGGACTATATGCCGCGTGGCAGCGCAATCATCAATACGTCTTCGGTTCAGGCATTTTTACCGAGCGATAATCTGCTCGATTATTCGCAGACCAAAGCGTCGATTGTCGCCTTCACCAAAGGTCTGGCGAAGCAACTGGCCGCAGACGGTATTCGCGTTAATGCCGTTGCACCCGGCCCGTACTGGACCGTTCTGCAAACCTCCGGCGGCCAGCCGCAGGAAAAGGTCGAGAAATTTGGTGAGCAGTCACCGCTTGGCAGACCGGGGCAGCCCGCTGAGATTGCCGGCATGTACGTGGCGTTAGCCTCCAGCGAAAGCAGCTACACCTCCGGACAGGTGTGGTGTTCGGATGGCGGTACCGGCACGGTCTGACCGACATTTCCTCTCAGAAACAACAAAGGCGCCCTCAGCAGGCGCCTTTTTTTTGGCAAGGCAGGGTTAACGGCTCATCTCGTTGAGTTTCGCCATCACCTCATCCGACAAGGTCAGCCGCGCGCTGGCCAGGTTTTCCTGCAAATGCTGCGAAGATGAGGTGCCGGGGATCAGCAAGATATTAGGAGAACGCCTGAGTAACCATGCCAGCGCCACCTGCATCGGCGTCGCCTGTAATTCAGCGGCCACCTCATTAAGCTGTGTTGACTGCAAAGGCGAGAACCCCCCGAGCGGGAAGAACGGCACCCAGGCGATCCCCTGTTCAGCCAGCTCATCCACCAGCGCGTCGTCGTTGCGGTTGGCGAGATTGTACATGTTCTGCACGCAGGCGATCGGCGTGAGTTTGCGGGCATCGGCCACTTGTCTGGCAGTCACATTGCTCAGCCCGATGTGGCGGATCAGCCCCCGCTCTTTTAACGCCATCAGCGCCTCCAGCTGCGGTTCCAGCGAACCTTCCGCGGGCTTATACACGTCCAGCATACTGCGCAGGTTAACGACGTCCATTGTCTCAAGCCCCAGATTGCGCAGATTATCTTCCACCGCGCGGGTCAGCTCCGGTGCCGAAAACGCGGGTAACCAGCCCCCCTTTTCATCACGCCGCGCACCGACTTTGGTGACGATGCACAGGTCATCGGGATAAGGATGCAAAGCCTTTTTGATCAGCCGGTTGGTTTCATGCGGGCCGTAAAAGTCGCTGGTGTCGATGTGATTGACGCCCGATGCAACCGCGTCTTTCAACACCTGAATCGCCCGCGCTTCATCTTTTACCGGACCAAAAACACCGGGGCCTGCCAGTTGCATTGCGCCGTAACCTAAGCGTCCAACTTCACGGTCGCCGAGGCGATAAGTCATTGAGGGTTGTGACATGGGGGTTCTCCTGTGTGTGTTCATTTATTGTATCGGGCAACCGGCTGTGCAACTATCCGGTGAAATCAGGACAAACTGTACGAGGTTACGCACAATGCCAATGGACATCGCTCTGCTGCACGCCGTGGTGGAAGTGGCGAAAGCCGGGGGATTTCGGGAAGCGGCGCGGGTCACCGGCAGCAATGCCTCCCGGCTGAGTGATGCCGTGCGCCGTGCGGAACAGCAACTCGGCATCCGCCTGTTTCATCGCACCACGCGCACCGTCGTGCTGACCGAAGCAGGCCGGGCGCTGATGGAACGTCTGTTACCGGCCATGAATGAGGTCGATGCCGCGCTGGACGCCATCAATCGTTATCGCAACACGCCGGGCGGCACGCTGCGGCTGAACGTGCCGGTCAGCGCCACGCGCCTGATTCTTCCGGCGCTGGTGCCGGCGTTTTTACAACGTTATCCGGATATCCAGCTGGAGATCATCGCCGAAAGCAATGTGCAGGATGTGTTTCGCGACGGTTGCGATGCGGGTATCCGCTATGACGAATGTCTCGAACAGGACGTGGTGGCGATCCCCATCGGCCCGCGCCGTCAGCGTTTTGCCGCTGCTGCGTCTGCGGATTATCTCGATCGCCATGGCAGACCCGCACACCCGCGTGATCTGATGAAGCACGCCTGCCTGCGTGGCCGTTATGCCAGCGGCATCATGACTGCCTGGGAGTTTGAGCGGGAGGGGGAAAATCTCAGCGTACAGGTCAGCGGCCCGCTGGTGGTCAGCGTCGGCGGCGCGGTGGATCTGGCGGTGGATACCGCGAAAGCGGGCGGCGGCATTCTCTATCTGTTTGAAGACTGGCTGCAACCCGCCTTTGCCAGCGGTGAGCTGGAACCCATCTTACAGCCTTGGTGGCTGTCGTTTTCCGGGCCCTATCTTTACTACAACGATCGCCGTCTGATCCCTGCACCGTTGCGGGCATTTATCGATTTTGTGCAGGAGGAAAACCTCCGTTGTCAGCGCTGACCCCACGTCAGCGGTGCGTGCCTTCAGGGCAGGTCGTGCTGCCAGCTTTTGTAGACAAATTCCAGGGTATAGCCGTCAGGATCGACCACACCGGCGGCGTAATAGCGCGGATCGTAATAAAGACGTGCGCCCGGCGCGCCGTTATCCTTCGCCCCGGCGTTGATTGCGGCGGCGTACGCCTCATCCACCATGGCCTTACTGCTGGCGACAAAGCCGATATGCGAGGCATCGCCGGTGGCTTTTGCCTGCCGCAGCCAGAAAAATATCCGGCCATGTGCGCCAAAACCGGTGAGATCAGGGTGCCCCGGCGGCCCGTCTTTGCCGTCGTAATCGACCCGCGAGGTGATGCCAAGCGGTGCCAGCGCAGCGGTGTAAAACCTGACCGAACGGTCAACATCACGCACTGAAACAAAAATGTGATCGAGCATAGAATCTCCGTCAGTCTTAAATGTGGTAGCCACCGGCGACTTCAATGGACTGCGCATTGATCCAGCGGCTGTCATCCGAAATCAGCCCTGCGATCGCCTTTCCTACATCGTCCGGTTCGCCGACGCGGCCCAGTGCGGTTTGTGACGCCAGCAATGTTTCCAGCTCATCGTTGAGGCCACCGCCCAGCCCGGTCCGGATTGCGCCGGGCGAAACCGAATTTGCGCGAATGCGACGCGGGCCAAACTCTTTTGCCATATAACGCGTCAGTACCTCAAGCCCGCCTTTGAAGGCGGCATAAGGCGCAACGCCGGACGTCGTGACGCGGGTGGTGGCGCTGGTCACATTGACAATGTGGCCGCCATCAGTGAGCAACGGCAACAGTGTCTGCGTCAGGAAGAACGGGCCTTTCAGATGGACGTTAAACAGGTTGTCGAACTCATTTTCAGTCACGGTTTCAATCGGGTTAAACAGGCCGAAACCGGCGTTATTGATCAGCACATCAAAATCACGGCGTTGCCAGAAATCTTCCAGTACTTCAGCAAGTTGTGTACGAAAGGCAGCAAACGTCTGTGTACGGGAAACATCAAGCTGCATTGCCACCGCTTTGCCTCCGGCGGCGTCGATTTGCCTGACCACCTCGTCAGCCGCTTCCGGGTGGCGATGCCAGGTCAGTATCACGCCCATTCCTTTTGCTGCGCACTCAATTGCTGTACTTGCCCCGATGCCGGTGCTTCCGCCTGTGATAAGAATGACTTTCATGATGTTGACTCTCGTTGTGTGGGTGTGCAGTAAGACTAAAGAAAGGCACCGGCTGAGGCTTCTGCGTTCCTGCTCGATTCTTGCC